>NZ_JBZEFC010000001.1:0-766769 GCF_058310295.1 Clostridium sp. TJA020 | reverse complement strand
TCGCTGAGCTTTTAGGTGAAGTATTAGAAGCAGATACAAAGAAAAACTTACAAGCAAGAGTAGATGCAGAATTTGGAGCATGTGAAGGAAAGAAAGAATTAGCAACTTTAGCTAAACAATTAAACCTAGATGCAATCCATGACACAGTACACGAAATGTGTAAAGATGAAGCAAGACATGGTCAAGCATTCAAAGGTGTATTAGATAGATACTTTGGATAATAACAAACATCATAAAAACTTATAAACTTCCTATAATGAATCATCAAAGTTACATTAAGTAGTATACTTAATGTAACTTTTTTATATGGAAATAATTAAAAAAATAATAATAGTAAATGTTTTCAAATTTTAATAAAAATAAAGTTATATTAAATTTAGGTTAAAAAATAAAACAATACGTTAACAAAAAGGGTAAAGCATTTAAATAAAAAAAAGTAACGATTATACTTATTAAGGAATGGTTTCAAACCATATATGTTAATAAGGAGTGACAGAGATGTTCAATTTAAATCCAAGAGAAGATAAATTTTTTGAGATGTTTGTTGAAGAAGCTAAAAATATTCATGAAGCTGGTAAATTATTAAAAAGAGGATTTGTTGAATTAGAAGACAAAGAAAAAATTTCTAAAGAAATTGGAAGTCTAGAGCATAAGGGAGATAAAATAGTTCATGATAGTATAGTTGAGCTTGAAGATGCTTTCATAACACCTATAGATAGAGAAGATATTTATAAGTTAATAAAGAAAATGGATAATATATTAGATTCAATTGATTCAGCAGGAAGTAGACTTATAATGTATGATGTAAAAACAAGCAAAAAAGAAGTAATCAAATTATGTGAAATGATTGAAATGGCAACTGAGGAAGTTGTTAGATTAATGGAAGAGCTTAAGAAAATAGGCAAGAAAAACAATAGAATAGTAGAAAAGATAAAAAAGATAAATTCTATAGAGCATAATGGAGATTTACTTTATAGAGAAACAATAACAAACTTATTTAAAAGTGGCGAAGATGTATTAGAAATAATAAAATGGAAAGAAATAGTTACACTTTTAGAAAATACTTTAGATTATTGTGAAAAAGTTGCAGCAATAGTTGAAGGAGTTGTAATGAAGAATGCCTAGTACAGCAGTTATAATTACGATAGCTATAGTTCTTTTAGCGTTATCTTTTGATTTTATAAATGGATTCCATGATACTGCAACAGCAGTTGCAACAACAATAACAACAAGGGCCTTAAAGCCAAAAACTGCAATACTTCTTTGTGCTACATTTAACTTTTTAGGAGCATTTATGGGAACAGCAGTTGCAAAAACAGTTGGTGATGATATAGTAAGTCATAATTATATGCCACAATGGGTATTAATTGGAGTATTAATTGCGTGTATAGTATGGAATATAATAACATGGTATTTTGGAATACCAAGTAGTTCATCTCATGCTCTTATAGGTTCTCTTATTGGTGGAGGAATAGTATATAATAGATCTTTTCATGTTGTTCAATGGGCAAATGTATTTGATCATGTAATAGTATGGTTAGTTCTTGGACCTGCCATAGGATTTGTTTTAGGATACATAGTAATGGTTATATTAAATTGGATACTTAAACCATTTAAACCAAGAGGAGTTAATAGATTATTTCAAAAGCTTCAAATATTAGCATCTGCGTTTATGGCGCTTAACCATGGAGCCAATGATGCACAGAAATCAATGGGTATTATAACTATGGCTCTTTTAAGTGGAGGTCTTATAAGTACATTTGATGTTCCAATATGGGTAATAGGAGCATGTGCACTTGCTATGGCTCTTGGTACATCAGTAGGTGGTAAAAAGATAATAAAAACAATGGGAAGTGGAATGGCTAAACTTACTCCAGTAGGTGGATTTGCAGCCCAAATGGGAGCAGCTACTTCAATACTTGGAGCAACAATATTTGATGCACCTGTAAGTACTACTCAAGTTATAACAACAACTATAATGGGAGTTGGTGCTTCAAAGAATATAAAGTCTGTTAAATGGGGCGTTGCAAAAAATATTATATGGGCTTGGATTTTAACAGTACCTTTAAGTGCTATAATAGCAGGAATAGTAGTAGAGATTTTAAAGATTATAGTTTAACAAAGAAAAAGAGATAGAGAAATTCTATCTCTTTTTCTTTGTTAAGAATAATTTAAAAAAGTAGATTTTTGTAAGAAAAAAATGTAAAATATAACTTGTGCAAATAAGAATAACAAAAATACTAATTATAAGAGGAGAGATTAAATGTATATTATAAACTTTATAAGAGGGTTTTGTATGGCGCTAGCAGATAGTGTTCCAGGAGTTTCTGGTGGAACTATAGCGTTTATTTTGGGGTTTTATGATAAATTTATAAACTCATTAAATGATGTTGTATTAGGAAATAAAGAAAAAAGAATAGAAGCTATTAAATTTTTAATTAAACTAGGAATTGGGTGGATAACAGGCTTTATTTTATCTGTATTATTTATAACTTCAGTATTTAATGATCATATTTATGAAATCAGTTCATTGTTTATAGGATTTATAATTGTTGCTATACCAATAATATTTAAAGAAGAAAAAGAAAGTGTTATTGGACAATATAAAAATATAATATTTTTAATAATAGGTATACTTATTGTTGTAGGAATTACATATTTTAATCCAGCAGCAGGTGGTTCAGGAATTACAGTATCAGTAGAAAGCTTGAATATAGGTATTTCAATATATATTTTTATTTCTGCTATGATAGCAATATCAGCTATGGTTTTACCAGGAATATCAGGTTCAACTATACTTTTAATATTTGGACTTTATGCACCTGTTCTTGGAGCTATTAAGCAAGTTTTAAAGTTTAATTTTGATTATTTGCCAGTAGTAATAATATTTGGACTTGGAGTTTTAACAGGAATTGCTGTTACTATAAAAGGAGTTAAATATGCCCTTTCTCATTATAGATCTCAAACTATTTATTGTATATTAGGTCTTATGATAGGTTCTTTATATGCTGTTTTTATGGGACCTACATCATTAGAGATTCCTAAAGCACCAATGAATATGAATACATTTAGTATTTTTTACTTTATAATAGGTGGAGCTATAATAGTTTTCTTAGAAAGATTGAAAGTTAAATTAGAAAATAAAAATAGAAAATAAAACTACTGCATTTTGCAGTAGTTTTATTTTTCAGAAGTAATTAAAGATGTATTTCTTCCAGAGTTTTTAGCAATGTATAAGTTTTTATCTGCTAAAGTTAAAAATTCATTATCAGATATTTTTTTATCATATATTGTATATCCGCCTATACTACATGTTAAATTTATAGTTAAACCATTATATTCAAACAAATGAGCCTCTACAGTTTTTCGTATTCTTTCAGCGATTTTTTTTGCATTTTTTATTGGTGAATTATCTAATATTACTACAAATTCCTCTCCACCAAATCTTCCAAATAAATCACTTTCTCTAAGACAAGAAAAAACAACAGAGGAAAAATCTTTAAGTACATTATCTCCTATGATATGACCATATAAGTCATTAATATCTTTAAAATAGTCTAAATCAATAACTAATAATGAAATTGGTAGATTATTAGTTTCTTTTAATAATAATTTATTTAGTTTTTCATAAATTAAACGCTTATTATATGCTCCTGTAAGTTCATCTTTATATAAGCTTTCATTTATAGTAGACATTAATTCTTTAGCTGTTATATTATTAGAGTTATCTGTTAAGAAAATATTTGTTGATATATCTTTAAGAAGTTCTACAATATATAATTTGTTATTGTACTCTACTGGAGTTGCAATTATTAAAAAGATTTTATTTTCTTTTAATTCTATTTTTATAAATGTGTCCTTTTTTAAATATGCATTGAGAGCAATACAATTTTTACATTTTTCATTTTTATTCCAAAATTTATAACATAATATAGGCTCAATAGAGTTTTTATCACCATTAGTTGATGTATTTATTACATTTGAGCTAATAGGATCTATAATTCTAATTACATCATAAAAGTTTTTAAAGTGTGATAATTTATTTTTTATTTTGTCAAGTAAATCCATAAATAACCTCTTATTAATTATAAGATTAAATTTAAAAATAATTTTATTACATATTATACTATAAAATTATATTATGTACATATATTATATTAAAACAATTTAATGTAAAGCATTTATAGACAAGGCTTTTCTTCGTAATTATAATATATAGTATATTATTTTAATAATTAGGAGAGAAAAATATGATTATTGAGTTAAAAGATAGAAAAATAGAAGAATCAATTAAAAATTTAAGAAAAGCTATAGAGATTGTTGGAGGCAAGGAGTATTTAAATAATATAGAAGGTTTGGAAAATTTTGTTGAAGATATATTAAGCAATTTGTTTATTAAAGGGAAAGCTAATATAAACATAGAAGGAAGAAGATATGAAATTTCAGAGTTAATTTCTTTAAAAATAGATTTTGAAAAATATTTCTTAAAAAATAAGAGACAAATGATACAAAGAATAGTATCAAAAATAAAACAATATAATACATCATTAGAGAGTAAAATAAGAAAATTTAAAAAGAGTAATTCTATTGAAATATTTAGAGAAATAGTTGAAGAGATAGAAAAGACTTATAAGTGGGAATTTGATAATTTCTTTTTAGTGTATATAGATAATATAAATGAAGAAAAAGATTATTATGGAGAATATTTAACAGAAAAAAGAAAACAAATAATAGATAGTGTTTTAGTTAAATTAGGTATATAAAATTTTAGAAAAATATATTATAATAGTTAAGTAATTCAAATATTAAGAGAGCTTCATCTTTTTATATTTGTTTGTTTTAAGTTAAAAGTTATCTAATAGAAAAGAGTAATCTAATCTAGAAGAAAGAGGCTAACTAAATATTTAGTATAAATAATATAGGCATTTTATAAATAGTTTTAATACCTATTATTAGAGTACATATTTTAAGCTGATTTTTCTATTTATTTTAGATAAATCAGCTTTTATTTATTTAGGAGGTAAAATAAGTGAATAAAATAGCAGTAATAAGTGCAATTCTTGAAGAACCAAAGCTATGCCAAGAAAAATTTAACTCTATAGTATCAGAGTTTAGAGGAAGTATTAGGGGGAGAATGGGAATACCTTTTGATGAAGGAATTTCAGTTATATCATTAACAGTTACAGGTGACATTAATGATATAAATAGTTTAACTGGAAAGCTTGGAAATATAAAAGGAGTAACTGTAAAGACAGCTATAGCAAAAAAAGAGATATAAAGAAAGGGAGAAGAATGAAAGTAAAAGACATTATTGATAAATTATATAAGGAACATAATGCCACAAGAGATGAGCTTTTATACTTGTTAAATAATATAACCTTAAAAGAACAGGAATATTTATGTGAAAAGGCAAATGAGATTAGGTTAGAGAACTATAGTAATAAGGTTTATATGAGAGGACTTATAGAGTTTACTAATTACTGTAAAAAAGATTGTGCTTATTGTGGAATAAGAAGAAGTAATAAAAATGCCGATAGATATAGATTAACTTTTGATCAAATTATGGAATGTGTTGATTTAGGAGACAAACTAGGATATAAGACTTATGTATTACAAGGTGGAGAAGATGCTTATTTTACAGATGATAAAATGGTAGAAATTATAAAAGAGATAAAGAAGAGATATCCAAATAATGCAATAACTTTATCTTTAGGCGAAAGAAGTTATGATTCATATAAAAAAATGTTTGAAGCTGGAGCAGACAGATATTTATTAAGACATGAAACAGCTACAAAAGAATTGTACAATAAACTTCATCCAGGTGCATCTTTTGAAGAAAGACGTAAATGTTTAAGAGAATTAAAAGAAATTGGATATCAAGTTGGAGCTGGATTTATGGTAGGACTTCCAGAACAAACAAATGAAGATTTAGTAAATGATTTATTATTTGTAAAAGAATTTAAACCTGATATGTGTGGGATTGGTCCATTTATTCCACAAAAAGATACACCTTTAGGTGATGAAAAAGGTGGGACATTAGAAAAAACAGTAATAATGCTTTCTATTGTAAGATTGTTATTACCTGATGTATTGTTACCTGCAACTACTGCTCTTGGTAGTATAGACCCATTAGGTCGTGAAAAAGGAATAAAAGCAGGTGGGAATGTTGTAATGCCAAATCTTTCTCCAACAGAAGTTAGGGATAAGTATGCATTATATGATGGAAAAATATGTACTGGTGATGAAGCAGCAGAATGTAGACTTTGTATAGAAAAGAGAATGAGAAACTTTGGATATGAAGTTGAAGTAAGCAGGGGAGATAATGTAACTTGGCTTAAAGAAAATAAATGTAATGATGATTCGTCTAATAATTTGAATTCAAAAAAATATTTATCATTAAATTAAAATTATTAATGAAAAAGGTTAAAAACTTAAAAAATATCTTTTTTAATAATAGTTTAAAATATCACTTAGGAGGAGTATAATGTTTATAAATCACGAACTAATTTACAAAATTTTAGAGGAAACAAAAAATCCAAGTATAGAAGAAGCAAAAGATGTAATAGAAAGAGCAAGAAAAAAGGAAAAATTAAGTTATAGAGATATAGCAATACTTTTATCAATAGAAGATGAGGAAATTGTTTCTTCTATATATAAGTTAGCTGGAGAAATAAAAGAGAGCATATATGGAAAGAGAATAGTTATGTTTGCGCCTCTTTATGTAAGTGATTATTGCGTAAATAATTGTGTTTACTGTGGTTATCAAAGATGTAATAAATTTTCAAGAAGAAAATTAACACAAGAAGAAGTTAGAGAAGAAGTTAAAATATTAGAAAAAATGGGTCATAAAAGATTAGCATTAGAGCTTGGAGAAGATCCAGTTAATGCACCTATTGAATATGTATTAGATTGTTTAAAAACAATATATGATACACAAAATGAAAATGGAGAAATAAGAAGAGTAAATGTAAATATTGCTGCAACAACTGTAGAAAATTATAAAAAATTAAAAGAAGCAGGAATTGGTACATATATATTATTCCAAGAAACTTACCATAAACCAACATATGATGCAATGCATCCAAATTCATTAAAGGGAGATTATGAATATCATTTAACAGCTTTTGATAGAGCGATGGAAGCTGGAATAGATGATGTTGGTGGAGGAGCTTTATTTGGGCTTTATGATTATAAGTTTGAAGTTTTAGGCCTTATGATGCACAATGCTCATTTAGAAGAAAAATTTGGGGTTGGATTCCATACAATATCAGTTCCAAGACTTAAAAAGGCAAGTGGAGTAACAATGGAAAAGTTCCCATATCTTTTAACAGATGATATGTTTAAAAGATTAGTTGCAGTACTTAGAATTGCAGTGCCATTTACTGGTATAATTCTTTCAACAAGAGAATCTGCTGCTATGAGAAAAGAAGTATTAAGATATGGAGTATCACAAGTATCAGCAGGCTCAAGTACAGGAGTTGGAGGATACAAAGAAAGAGAAGAAAATGGAAATGATGATAGACAATTTGAGACTGCTGATGAAAGAACACCACTTGAAGTTATAAAAGAATTATTAGATGATGGATATATACCAAGTTATTGTACTGCATGTTATAGAACAGGAAGAACTGGAGATAGATTTATGAAACTTGCAAAATCTGGTGAAATACAAAATGTATGTGAGCCAAATGCTATAACAACTCTTGTGGAATATGCTTTAGATTATGGTGATGATGAGTTTAAAGAAAAAGCTTTAAAAAATGCAGAGATTGTTGCAAATGCTATAAAAAATGAAAAGACTAAAAATATAGTTTTAAATAATATTAAGAAACTAAAAGAAGGAAAGAGAGATCTTTTCATGTAAAAATAGGAGATGACTAATATGAACAATACACCTAATGCAAATAGAAAACATATTGCTATTTTTGGCAATACAAATAGTGGTAAATCTTCACTTATGAATAGAATATTAGGTCAAGAAATGTCTTTAGTATCAGAAGTTATGGGAACAACTACAGATCCAGTGCAAAAAGCTATGGAGCTTATACCAGTTGGACCAGTTCTTTTAATAGATACGGCAGGTCTTGAAGATAAATCAGAACTTGGAAACCTTAGAATGCAAAAAACAATGGAAGTATTAAAGAAAACAGATGTTGCTATATTTGTTCTTGATGCATCAAGTCCTGATTTTGAATCTTTTGATAAATGGAAAGTTGAAGCTTTAAAATATAATATTCCTTTTATAGTTGCTGCAAATAAAGCTGAAGTTGCAAGTAAAGAAATTGTAGAAACATTAAAAACTAAGTATAAAGAAGTTATATGTACATCTACAGTTGCAAATATAGGAATTAATGAAATAAAGGAAGCTTTAGTAAATATATTAGAAAAAGAAGATGAAGAAAAATCACTAATTGGAGATTTAGTGCCTTATGGTGGTAAAGTTATTTTAGTTGTACCTATAGATTCAGAAGCACCAAAAGGAAGACTTATACTTCCACAAGTTCAAGTTATAAGAGATTGTTTAGATAATGGTATTAAGAGTTATGTAGTTAGAGACACAGAGCTTTTAAGTGCATTATCTGATTTAAAAGATATAGATTTAGTTATAACAGATTCACAAGCTTTTAAAAGTGTTAGTAAAATAGTTCCAAAAGATATTAAGCTTACAAGTTTCTCTATATTATTTGCAAGGCAAAAAGGTGATTTAAAATCATTTATAGATGGAGTTAATAAAATAAGATTATTAAAACCTGGAGCAAATATATTAATATCTGAGAGTTGTACTCATAATGTATCTCATGAAGATATAGGAAGAATTAAAATTCCAAAGCTTTTAGAAAAGTATGTTGGTGGAAAATTAAACTTTGAATTTAGGGTAGGACATGATTTCCCAGAAAATATACAAAAATATGATTTAATAATTCATTGCGGTGCTTGTATGATAAATAGAAAAACTGTTTTAAATAGAGTTAAAATTTGTAGTGACAAAGAAGTACCTATAACAAATTATGGTGTTGTTCTTGCATTTTTAACTGGAATATTAGATAGATCTACAGAGAATTTAATATAATATTTCTATAAAAAGAATGGTTATATAACCATTCTTTTTTGTTTAAACAAACTTATTTATGTTATATTAAATAAGTAAAATAAAAAACAATGGAGAGAACTTATGAAAAATCAATTTGAAAAGTTTAAATTAAGTAAAGAAATAATAAATGCATTAAATGATTTAGGATATATAAAACCTACAAATGTTCAGGATTTAGTAATTAAAGAAGGGCTTTTAAAAAAAGATTTAATAGTTAAATCTCAAACTGGAAGTGGAAAAACTGCTGCATTTTTAATTCCTATATGTGAAAAAATAGATTGGGAAGAAAATAAACCTCAAGCTTTAATATTAGCTCCAACTAGAGAGCTAGCTATGCAGATAAGAGATGATATTTTAAATATAGGAAGATATAAAAGAATTAATGCAGTAGCATTGGTTGGAAAAGAATCATTTAAAGAGCAAGAAAAAAAGTTAAAAGGTAAAGTTCATTTTGTAGTTGGAACTCCAGGTAGGGTTTTGGATCATTTAGACCAAGGGACTTTAAATGGAAAACTGCTAAAATATTTTGTTATAGATGAAGCTGACGAAATGTTTAATATGGGTTTTATTGGGCAAGTTGAAGGGGTGTTTAGAAGAATAAGTAAAAAGCGTGTAACTATGTTATTCTCTGCTACAATTAATGAAAATATTAAAGAACTAAGTAAAAAATATATGGATAGACCAGTAGAAATAAGTATAAAAAAACAAGGTTTAGTAACTGATACGATAACTCATGGTTTAGTAAAAGTAGAGGGAAAAGAAAAACTTAATAAAGTAAATGAGATTTTAATAAAAGAAAAACCAGAAACTGCAATTGTTTTTTGTAGAACAAAAGATAATGTGGAGTTAGCATTTGAATATTTTAAGAAAAAGGGATATTCAATAGATAAAATACATGGTGATATGTTGCAAAAAGATAGAACAAAAAAGATGGACGAATTTAAAGAAGGAAAATTTAGAATATTAATTGCTACTGATATAGCATCAAGAGGAATTGATGTAGATAATGTAACTCATGTAATAAATATAGATATACCTGTTGAAAAAGAGGCTTATGTTCATAGAATTGGTAGAACGGGAAGAAAAGGAAAAAGTGGTAAATCTATAACTATTATGACTCCTTTTGAAAATAAATATTTAGAAAGAATAGAAGAGTATATAGGATTTAAAATAGAAGATTATAAAGAATGTGAAAATATAAATATAGATGAAAGTATAAAAATTTTAAAAAGTAGACCTCAAATTAAAAAGAGTACAAAGAAATTAAATAAAAATATAACTAAAATATATTTAAATGGTGGAAAGAAGAAAAAAATAAGAGTAATAGATATAGTTGGAACTATAATGAGTATAGAAGGTATTGAAAAAGAAGATGTAGGTATAATTGATATTCAAGACAATGGATCAACTGTTGAGATACTTAATAATAAAGGAAGAAAAGTAATTTCTAAATTAAAAGAAAAAACTATAAAGGGAAAAAAGCTAAGAGTAGAAATAGCTAAAAAATAAATTAAAAATAGATGTGATAAATATTTTTTATTACATCTATTTTCTGTTTTAACAGGAATAAAGTTAAAAGTATAAAATAAATATATTAGTAAAAGGGTATAATAGGAGTGATATACTTGGATTTAGATTTAAAAGTTCCAACAGAGATTTTATTTGATAAAGACATAATAAAAAATAATTATAAAAAGTTTGAAAATTTAGGAGAAATAGCTTTAATAGTTATTGGTAAAAAATCAGCAAAAATAAATGGGGCGCTTCGTGATATATTAAGTGCTTTAGATGCTTATAATAAAGAATATTATATATTTGATAAAGTTGAGGAAAATCCTTCAATTGAAACAATAGAATCAGCTAGCAATTTAGGTAGAACGATAAAAGCAGATTTTATTATAGGAATTGGAGGAGGTTCGGCAATAGATGCATCCAAGGCAATTGCCTTTATGATAAAAAATTTAAATGTAAATAAAGATAATATATTTAATCAAAAAAAGTTAGATAGTTTACCTGTAATTGCAGTTCCAACTACAGCAGGAACAGGAAGTGAAGTAACTCAATATTCAATAATAACTGATAACGATAAAAGATGTAAAAGAAATTTAGGACAAGATATTTATCCTAAAATTGCATTTATAGACCCTAAATATACAAAAGGATTAAATATAGAAATAAGCAGAAATACAGCGATGGATTCCTTTTCTCATATAGTAGAAGGATATTTAAATAGTAATTCTACAGAATATACAGATAGATTGGCTTTAGAAGCTTTAAAAATATGGTCAGAAGCTTCTGATGATTTATTAGATGGAACATTAACTGACGAGGATAGAGAAAAACTTATGGTAGCATCAACTATTGGGGGAGCTATAATATCAAAAACTGGTACATCTCTTCCTCATGGTATGGGTTACCCATTAACATATTATAAGAATATTCCACATGGAATAGCAAATTTATGTTTTTATAATGAATATTTGGATTCATTTAAAAATAAAAACAAAATAAACAATATAGTAAATATATTAGGATTTACTTCATTAAAGGATTTAAAAAAGTTTATAAGTAAATTAATAGAAATTGATATAAATGTTACAAAAGAAGAAATTAAAAGTTATACAGATGAAGTATTTAAAAATAAAGAAAAGTTAAAAAATCATATTGAAAACATAACATATGATGACTTATATAATATATATTATAAAAGCTTAATAGAGAAATAATATATGATATACTAATTATATATTATTTAAGAAAAGAGGAGATTTTATGAAATACGAGTTTAAATATGAAGATAAAAATTATGAATTAAATAATGAAAACATAATTGAATTAATAAATGATGAAGAAAACCCAATAGAAGGTTTAAATGTAGATAAAATATTAGAACTTTTAAATGAAAGTAAGGAAGTTGATTTTCAAAAAGCTTATTATGATACACCTTGTGAAATATGTAATGAAAATTTTAAAGAAAAAAAGAGTATAAGTGAATATTTAGAATATTACTTTTATGTTTATTCTAAAAATGGGAAATATATTATAAGTGATATTTCAAAGGAATATGAAGGGTTAACCTTTAATAGGTTAGAATTAGAAGGAAAGGTTGATAATAGCTATATTGTAACTATTATTGTTTGTGCAAATTGTAGTGAATATATAATTCAAATAGAACAGTTAGAAGTATAATAAAATACAGAGGTTATCTATAAGATAGCCTCTTTTTTATATAAAAGTATAAATTTATATTTAATATAAATTATTAAAGTATTATTTAAGTTAAATTTATTTAACTTATGGAATACATTTATTTATAATTTTAAAAAAGCAATTAATAATAAGCATATTCCTGAAAGCCAAGAAAGATCTGTGTTTGTTTGCTTTTTGAGAACATTACTACCTATATAACATCCTAATTTAATAGCAAGTATTCCAAGTAAAAAACATGCAATTAAAAGCAATAAAGGACTAATGCTTAGAAAACTTGCTCCAAAACCTACTGCTAAACTATCTATAGATAAAGCTAATGCTAAATAAATTGATTCTTTTATTGATATTTTTTTTGATTTATCAAAATCTGCTTTAGTTTCATCTATATAAACTGTAAGAGCAAATTTAAAGTCAAATAATTTAAAAGTAAGAGGTTTATCAAGCTTTGAAAAGTTACTAATATATTTTTTGAAAAAAACTTCAAATAATTTATAAATACCTAAACATACAAAAATAAAAAAGCTAATATATTTAGGTAAAAATTTAGGCATTATATTTTCTAAATAGTTACCAAGTAGAAGAGAAATGGCGAGCATAGCACATGATACTACATTTATTATAATTACAGATAGATTAGGAATTTTTATTTTATCAGCGCCATAGGCTATACTGGCTACAAAAGAATCTATTACAAGAGAAAAAACTAAAATCAGTATTTCCATAAAACTTTACCTCGAAAAATTTTATATGCTATATTATATTATGACAAATTTCTACAAGTGTGATTTAGTATATGAAGTTTTTAAATATTATACATATTTTAAATTATTTTATAACTTGAAATAAAATATTTAATAATTATAGATTAATAAAATGTAGTTTTACATAGATTTTTATCATATAATAAATTACAAATATAAAAAAAGTGGGGAAATTATGTTAAATGTAGATTGGTTTTTAAATGTATTAAATAATTATAGTGAATTTGCCATTTTCATAAGTTTAATAATAAGTATAATAATTGCAATTTCTGGAGTTATACCATCTGTTTTTTTAACAGGAGCTAATATATTATTCTTTGGACCTATTTCAGGTTTTTTTATATCTTTAATTGGTGAAACAATTGGTGGATTTATTACATTTAAGTTATATAGAAAGGGATTTAAAAAAGGATTCAATAATTTAACTAATAAACATAAAGTTTTAAAGGAAATATCAAATAGCAAAGGAAATAGAGCAGCCTTTTTAATATTTCAAGGTAGAATAATACCTTTTATACCATCTGGTTTTGTAACACTAGCAGCATCTGTTAGCGAAATAGATGATTTTAGATATAATATAGCTACATTTTTGGGAAAGATTCCTTCTATATTATTAGAGGTTTTAGTAAGTTATGGTATAGTATCTTCAGGTGAAAAGTCAATAAAGTTAGCAATTACAATCATAGCAATTTACTTTATTTATAAGTCAATAAAGAGTAAAAAAGTATGATATAATAAATCTGATAAAGTTTAATTAAAACATTAAAGGGGAGTATAGAATGTATAAGTTAATAGCACTAGATATGGATGGAACTCTTTTAAATGAAGAGAAAAAAATAACAGAAAGAAATAGAGAAGCAATAAAAAAGGCTAAAGAACTTGGGGTATATGTTGTTTTAGCATCAGGTAGACCTATAGATGGATTATTAAAATTCTTAGATGAACTTGATCTTTTAGGAGATAATGATTATGTTCTTAGTTATAATGGATGTTTAGTTCAAAAAACAAAAAGTAGAGATGTTGTTTGTGATGTTACAATAACAGGTAAAGATCTTAAGTATTTAAAAAGATTAGCTGATGAAGCAGGACTTAATATTCATGCTTTCTCAAAGGAAAAAGGATTAATAACTCCTAAGGAAAATACATATACAAGTTATGAAGCGTATCATAATGGAATAGATTTTTATATAAATGATTTTAGTGATATAAAAGATGACGAAGAAATAATAAAGGTAATGATGATTGATGAACCAGAAATATTAGAGGAAGGAATGAAAAAGTTACCTAAAGAAATATATGAAAAGTATAGTGTAGCTAAAAGTGCACCATTTTTCTTAGAATTCTTTAATAAGAAAGCAAATAAAGGAGAAGGTGTTAAGTTATTAGCTGAACACTTAGGAATAAAGAGAGAAGAAATAATTACAATGGGAGATGAAATGAATGATTTCCCAATGATAGAATATGCAGGTCTTGGAGTAGCTATGGGAAATGCATGTGATAAAATAAAAGAAATAGCAAATTATATAACTGATACAAATAATAATGATGGTGTTGGTAAGGTTATAGAGGAGTTTGTAATAAAAGATAGAATATAAAATTTAATTTAAAGTGCTGATTAATTCAGCACTTTTTTTATTATTAATATCTAATTTTCTTTAAATTAGTATAAAGGATAAATTTATATATAATAAAAATATTATAATAGGTTATTGTATAAAATTTATTTAAATAACAAAATTAGGATAAAAATTGAGTGAAAATTGAAATAAATGACAGATAAAATAAAAAAATATCAAATTTAAATATTAATATATTGAAAAAATAATAATTAAAAGTATATAATCAATTAGTAATACATTTAGCAGGATGGAGAGGATAAGATGGAAGAAAATAGAGAAAAATTTTCATCAGGCTTAGCTATATTTTTCGCAACTTTAAGTTCTTGTGTAGGACTAGGGAATATATGGATGTTTCCTTATGTTGTTGGAGAAAATGGAGGAGCAGCATTTATAATTATTTATTTAGCGTGTATTCTAGTAATTGGAATACCAGCACTTATTAGTGAATTTGCATTGGGAAGAGAAACAAAGAAAAATGTTTATGGTGCAGTAGCAAGTATAACAGATAAAAAGTTTTTTAGGATAATTGGGATAATTGGAGTAACATCATCTTTCTGTATGTTATTTTTCTATACAGTAGTTACTGGATGGGTATATTCATATGTTGTAAAAGCAATTACAGGACAATTTGCAGGTGCTAATGCACAAACTTTAACAAATATGTTTAATCAAACAAGTATTGGTCCATTAAGTCCTATATTATGGCAACTTTTAGCATTAATTGTTGGTGGAATTATACTTACAATGGGTGTTAAAAGTGGTATTGAAAAAATGACTAAAGTATTAATGCCAATACTTATAATTTTACTTCTTTTTTGTGCAGTTAGAAGTTTAACTTTACCAAATTCAATAGAAGGAGTTAAATTTTTATTTAAACCTGATTTTTCAAAGGTAACATTTTCAGTATTTTTATCTGCCCTTGGATTAGCATTTTTTAAACTTTCAGTTGGTACAGGATCAATGATTACATATAGTAGCTATTTTACAGATGATACTAACTTAATATCAACTGGAACAAAGGTTGCTTTATCAGATACTTTTGTGTCATTAATTGCAGGAACAGCAATATTTCCAGCGGTATTTTCATTTGGACAGAAACCAGAAGGAGGTCCAGGACTTTTATTTAATACTGTACCTTTAATATTCTCAAAAATACCAGGTGGCTCAATACTTGGAGTAATATTCTTTTTACTTACTGCAATAGCTGCAACAATGGCTATGATATCAATATTAGAAGTAATAGTAGCTATGCTTACAGAACAATTTAAAATAGAAAGAAAAAAATCTATAATAATTTGTATAATTGTTATTTTAATATTTGGTTCATTAGCTGCATTATCAGCTAACCCAAATGGAATTTTAGCACATAATACTATATTTGGATTAACATTTTTTGATTTTTATAATGATCTTATATCAAATGTTTTATTACCTATAAATGGATTTTTAGTAACTATATTAATGGGACATATTGTAAGTAATAAAATATATGTTTCTCAGTTAACTAATAATGGAACATTAAAGAATGAAGGATTGGTTAAGTTTATTACATTCTTAGTTAGATACATAACTCCGGCTTTAATATTTATAGTTTTTATAAAAACATTTATTTAGAAAAGCCATTATATAAAAATAGCAATAAGAAGAAAACTTATTGCTATTTTATTATTTAGATTATAAACTCTATCCACCTAAAGTTATATCCTGTTCGTTATACCAGTTTAGTGCTTGGAATAAATGATTTTCATTAAAATTAGGCCATAAATCATCTATAACATAAAAGTCTGAATAAACTGATTGAACAGGTAAAAATCCACTTAGTCTTCTTCTACCTCCCCAACGAATTATTAAATCTATTCTAGATATGTCATTTGATTGTATATAATTAATTATATTTTTATATTTATTATTACTATTTTTTAATGAGTAAAGATCCCATTCCCACCCGTAATTAATTAAGAAGTTTACCTTTATTCCACCTTTTCCAAATACTTTACGCTTTGTGTAAGGTATTAGTTCTTTTGGAAAGTTTTTAGAATCTTTATTTCCTATAACTAATATTTCACAGTCTTCTTTTTGTAGTAATTTTACTGATTCTATACAAGCATTTATAAATGCTTTTTTTTGTTCAGAAGGTCTTTTTGTATTATCAATTGTAAATCCATAATAAGTTAGTTCTTTAATACCTAATTTTTGGCATTGTTTAAATAATATAAGTCCTGGTAGTATTCCAAGAGAGTATCCTTTGTCTTTGGTTAAACCTACTGATGTAGCATATCTTCTATTTCCATCTGGAATTATACCAATATGATTTGGAATTCTCATACTATTTTCCTCCTAAAATTTTAATATTTTTATTATTTCCATATTAATAAAAATTATCCAAATATAAATTTATAAAACAGTTGAAATATATATATAATGTAAAGTATAGTAAGATAGAAATAAACACGAATAGGTGATAAAATGATAAATTTAAATGAATTGAAAGCATGTAAAATGTTTAAAGGTATTAATGAATTAACGTTAAGAAAATTATGTGAAATAGGTAAAAAGGTTCACTTTAAGAAAGAACAACATGTATTTAGAGATAAAGATTATATAGATGAGATTTATATAGTGCAAAGTGGAAAAGTATCTTTATACAAATTAAATGAAGCTGCACATAAAAAAATAATATTTATATTAGGAGAAGGAAATATATTAAATGAAGTTATATTAGAAAGAATGAAGGCGTCAATAAGCTGTGAAATGTTTGACGAAGGATATATATATGTTTTTGATAGAAATAACTTTATAAAAATTATGAGTGAAGATTTTGAATTAGCAAAAAAAGTTTTAGATTCATTATCTTTAAAGGTTAGAAGATTATATAGACAAATGAAAAATTCTACTCCTCTTAAAATTGAGAAAAGGCTTGCAGCTAAGCTGTGGAAGCTATCTAAGGATTATGGGGTAGAGTGTGGAACTGAAACTTTAATTAATTTAAAAATAAGCATTACATATCTTTCAGATATGTTTGGAATGCCAAGAGAAACTATCTCAAGAGCTATAAAAATATTAGAGAAGGAGGGGCTTATAAGAAGAGAAAATAAAAAAGTTATTATAATTAATAGAGACAATTTGTCTAATTATTTTAAAGGTTTGTGATAATTATCACAGATAAGAAAAAAGAAAGGGAATATAATTAGGGGGAATTAAAAATGTATTTAGAAGATTTTAATAAGATTGTAGCACTATCTAGAAAGAAAACTAACCTATTAACTAATAATTTAAGAGGTTATTTTGTTAGTGCTATTCTTGCAGGTCTTTTTGTGGGATTTGGAGTAATACTTTCTTATACAGTTGGAGGTACACTAAATGAAGCTGGATCGCCATTTACAAAAATAGTTATGGGACTTTCGTTTTCAGTAGCGTTAAGCTTAGTTATTTTTGCAGGAGCAGAACTTTTTACGAGTAATGCTTTAGTTATGACATCAGGATGCTTAGGTGAAGAAATTAAATTTAATGATTTAATAAAAATATGGGGAGTTAGTTACTTTGGTAATTTTATTGGGTCAGTTTTAATAGCGATACTTTATTATGCATCAGGGCTTTGGAGAGGTATTTCAGGTGAATATATGGCAGAATATGCTATGAATAAAATTAATGTTATTCCAGGAGAATTGTTTATAAGAGGAATTCTCTGCAATATATTAGTTTGTTTAGCTGTATGGTGTTGTTACAGAATGAAGGATGAGTTAGGAAAAATTCTAATGATTACACTTTGTGTATATGTATTCTTTACAATAGGTTTTGAGCATAGTATAGCAAATATGTCATTACTTACTATTGGAAATTTAGTACCTTATGGAGATGTTAATATAATAGGAAGTTTGTATAACTTATTATTTGTAACATTAGGAAATATTGTAGGAGGAGTAGTATTTGTAGCAATCCCTTATTATATAATTTCAACAAATAAAAGAGCTCATTAGGAAGGAGTTTATTATGGGATTTAAAATTAGAACTAAAGATTTAAATGATGTTTTTGAAAACTTATCAAAAAGTTATAAGATTATGGCACCAACTGTTATAGAAGGGGCTGGAAGATCATCAGAAACAGATGTTGTGAGATACGATGTAGTTAAAAAAGTAGAGGATATTGAATTTAATAAGAAATCAGATTATTCATATAAGGAAGCATTAATTCCTATAACAGAAACAATATTATTTTTTAACCAAGATGAATATAAAGTACCAGACTATAAAGAAAAGCCACAAATAATATTCTTAAGAAGCTGTGATTTACATGCTGTTAAAAGATTAGATGATATTTATTTAAGAAATGGCTTTGAAGATCCTTATTATAAAAGAATAAGAGATAATGTAAAGTTTGTTCTTATGGGATGTGAAAATAGCTTTGATAGCTGTTATTGTGTTGATATGGGAACAAATAAATCAGAAAACTATGATGCTTATTTAAAAGTTACAGATGAATATGCATACTTAGATATAAAAGATGAAGAACTTAATGGCTATTTTAATGATATTCCTAAAAAAGAAGAAGAAATAAAACCAGATTTTGTTTTAGAAAATAAGGTAAGTGTTAATATACCAGAAAATTTAAATATAAATATATTTAAATCAAAAATGTGGGATGAATATTCAGAAAGATGTATAGCTTGTGGAAGATGTACATTTGTTTGTCCAACTTGTACTTGTAATTCAATGCAAGACATATATTACAGCGATAATGAAAATGTAGGAGAAAGAAGAAGAGTTTGGGCTTCATGCCAAGTTCCAGGATATACTACAATGGCTGGTGGACATGAGTTTAGAAAATCAAATGGTGAAAAGATGAGATTCAAGATCATGCATAAAGTATATGATTATAAAAAGAGATGGGGATACCATATGTGTGTTGGATGTGGAAGATGTGATGACATATGTCCAGAGTACATAAGTGTATCAGGATGTATAAATAAATTACAAGATGCAATGGACGAGGTGAACGCAAATGATAAATAATGATTATATACCATTTCCTTCAAAAATATTAGAAGTAATTGAACATACAGATATAGAATATACATTTAGAATGGAATTTAAGGGCGATGTAAAACCAGGACAATTCTTTGAAGTATCAATTCCAAGATATGGTGAAGCTCCAATATCAGTAAGTGGAATAGGTGAAAATTTTGTTGATTTAACAATAAGAAGAGTTGGTAAAGTTACAAATGAAATATTTAAAAATTACGTTGGAGACAAGTTATTCATGAGAGGACCATATGGAAATGGATTCGATGTGGATAATTATAAAAATAAAGAATTAATAGTTGTAGCTGGAGGAACAGGACTTTCACCAGTTAGAGGAGTTGTAAGTTATTTTGCTAATAATTCTTCAGAAACTAATGGTTTAACTTTAATTACAGGATTTAAGAGCCCAAAAGATATGCTTTTTAAAGATGATTTAAAAGCTTGGGAAGATAAAATGAACTTAATAGTTACAGTTGATTCAGCAGAAGAAGGATATAATGGACATACTGGTCTTGTAACTAAGTTCATACCTGAACTTGAGATTAAAGATAAAGAAAATGTTCAAGTTATAGTTGTCGGACCACCTATGATGATGAAGTTTACTGTAATGGAGTTTTTAAAACTTGGAATAAAAGAAGAAAATATATGGATTTCTCAAGAAAGAAAAATGTGTTGTGGACTTGGAAAATGTGGACATTGTAAGATAGATGATACATATATATGTTTAGATGGTCCAGTATTTAATTATACAAAAGGTAAACTTTTAATAGATTAGGAGGAACGTTTTTATGGATATGAATACAAAGAAGCTTAAGAAAAATGCGTTCAGAGTAACTAAAACAAGAGGAGTTACAGCTTCAAGAGTTAGAGTACCAGGTGGACACTTAGACTCAAAATATTTAGGAATGATTCAAGAAATTGCAGATAAGTATGGTAACGGATCTGTTCATATAACAACAAGACAAGGATTTGAAATTCCAGGAATTAAGTTTGAAAATATTGATGAAGTAAACAAAATGCTTCAACCTATAATAGAGGGACTTCAAATAAATCAAGAAGTTAAGGGACAAGGATATACAGCAGCTGGAACAAGAAACGTTGCAGCTTGTATAGGAAATAATGTTTGTCCTTTTGCAAATTATAACACAACTAATTTTGCAAAAAGAATAGAAGAAGCAATATTCCCAAATGATCTTCATTTTAAAATAGCTCTTACTGGATGTCCAAATGATTGTATAAAGGCTAGAATGCACGACTTTGGAATAATAGGGATGACAAAACCACAATATGATTATTACAGATGTGTAAGTTGTGGAGCTTGTGTTAAAGCTTGTAAGAAGAAAGCAACAGGGGCATTAACTTTTGAAAATTATAAAGTAAAAAGAGATGCTAGTAAATGTATAGGTTGTGGAGAATGTGTAATGTCATGTCCTACAAGAGCTTGGACTAGAAGTAAAGAAAAATATTATAGACTTTCAATAATGGGAAGA
The DNA here is from genome assembly GCF_058310295.1 of Clostridium sp. TJA020. NCBI lineage: Bacteria > Bacillati > Bacillota > Clostridia > Eubacteriales > Clostridiaceae > Clostridium > Clostridium sp. TJA020. The sequence continues at coordinate 745,579 of NZ_JBZEFC010000001.1, read as the reverse complement.
ACAGGAAAGAAAAATCCAAGACTTGGAGAAGACTTTTTAATTTGGGCTGATGAAGATAGTATAGTTAAAATTATAGAAAATACTTATAAATACGTAAAAGAATATATAGCAAAAGATGCACCAGGTGGAAAAGAGCATATTGGATATATTATTGATAGAACAGGATTTATGGAATGGAAAAAATGGGCTTTAGAAGGAGTTACTCTTTCAGATGAAGCTATAATGAAAAATAATGTTTACTGGAGTGGAATAAAATATCCTAATCTTTAATAATTTTTAGTTCTAAATCTCATATAACTACGAGTTTATATAAAATATAATAAAAAGTTATTTGAATATCACTAGAATCTGATTTACAATTTATATTGAAAGTCAAATTTCTAGTGATATTTTTATTTAATAAAATATAATAAAAAAATAAAATAGAAGATAAATATAAATCGTTGTATAATGTTAAAGATAGTTATAAATAATATTTTATAAATTTATATAAATTAATTAATGGAGTGAGACGATGATAGCAGTTTTAGGAATACGAAAACATATTCCATTGCACATAAGGGAAAAATTTTCTATAAAGCAAACCCTTAGAGAAAAAGCAACAAAGGAACTAAAGGAAAGCCTTGAAGAAGTAGTTATATTAAGTACTTGTAATAGGACAGAAATATATTTTAATCATTCTTTATCTAAAAAAGAGGCTTTAGAAAAAATATTTAAAGCATTAAATTGGGAAGAGGAATTAAGAGAATATATTTTTTATATAGAAGGTGATGAAGCAGCAATACATTTATTTAAAGTAATATGTGGTTTCCATTCTAAAATATTAGGAGAAGATCAGATTTTAGGTCAAGTGAAAGATGCGTATATGTATGCGTTAGAAGCAAAATCAATAAATTTAGAACTTCAAAGATTATTTCAAGAGGGAATAACATGTGGTAAGAAATTTAGAAATGAGGCTAAGCTTTATGAAATACCAGTGTCATCAGCATCAATTGCTGTTAATAAGGCTATTGAGAGTAATTGTGAAAAATTTATGGTTTTAGGGCATGGGGATGTAGGGCAGCTTGTTGTGAAGCATTTGTTATCTCACAATGTTAAAGAGATAATTATAGCAGTAAGAAATGTAAGTTCTTTAAGCTACGAAGAAGAAAATATTAAAGTAATAAGTTTTAATGATAGAGAAAAGTACATAAATAGTGTTGATTGTATAATATCTTGTACTTCAGCACCTCATACAGTAATTACAGAAAAAGAAATAAATATTGAAGGTAATGATATTATAATATTTGATTTAGCACTTCCAAGAGATGTTAGTGAAGAAGTTAAAAATATAAATAGGGTTACTGTTTATAACATAGATGAAATTAGTAAAGTAGATGACATAAATAAAGAACTTAGAGTTCAAAGAATGAAAGAATTTTATTATTTAATAGATGAGTACATAGAAGTTTATAATAATTGGAGAAGACTTAGAGAAGTAACGCCATATATAATAAATTTTAAAAAGCATGGAGATTTAATTTATAAGAAAAGGTATGAAACATTTAAAAATAAAGAAAGTAAAGAAGATAAGCTAGTAAAAATGCTTATGAAAAGTACATCTGATGCTTATGTAAATAAGGCTATAGAAGTTTTGAAGGAAGAAACTATAAAAGGTCGTGGTAATGAATGCATGAGGATTTTAGAGAAAATATTCATAGAGGAAGTTTAAATAGATTAATGCTTTCACTTTTACCAGAAAGTTTAAATGTATTAGTAATTGGTGCTGGAAGAGCAGCTTTTATTAAAGCAAATACTTTTTTAAAAAGTGGAAGTAAAGTTGTTGTTGTTGGAAAAGATATAAGTGAAGATTTTTATAAAGTAAAAGATGAAAATTTAAAAATAATAAAAGATAAATATAATAAAACATATTTAAAAGGGAAACATATAATTATTATTGCAATAGATAATGAATATGCTATGTATAATATAATAGAAGATTGTAAATCTGAAGATAAAATATATATAAATTGTAATGATACAACAAAAAGTATGGGTATGATACCTATGAATATAAATTCTAATGAAATTATTATAGGTATTAATACTTTAAGAGGAAATCCTAAGGGGGCAAGATTTGTATCAAATAAAATATTAAATGAAGCTAAAAATTTAGATGAATTTATAAAAGTAACTTCTATAATTAGAAATAATTTAAAAAATATTGATTGTAATAAAAATGAAATATTAGATTTTATAATAAGTGATGATTTTAAATTAGCTGTAGATAAAGGTAAGGAGAAGATTTTATTAAATCTTTTTTATGATAATGATTTAGTAGATAAGTTATTTTATATTAGGTAGGGTGAAAAAATGAAATTTGTAGTAGCAACAAGAAAATCTATGCTGGCACAAGTTCAAGCAGATAGATTTATAGATTTGTTAAAGACAGTTAATGTAGAAGGTGAAAAACTTCTAGTTATAACTGAAGGAGATAGAAGATTAGATATAACTTTAAATAAAATAGGTGGAAAAGGTTTATTTGTTAAGGAAATAGAGCAGAAAATGATAGAAAAAGAAGCTCATATAGCTGTACATAGTATGAAAGATGTACCACATGAACTTCCTGAAGGTTTTGAACTTATATGTATACCTGAAAGAGAAGATATAAGAGATGTGTTTGTATCAGCAAATGGCATTCATTTTAATGAATTAAAAAAAGGTGCAGTAATTGGAACAAGTAGTTTAAGAAGAGAGGTTATGCTTAAAGAACTTAGACCAGATTTAAATATTGTTCCGATAAGAGGTAATGTGCAAACAAGACTTAAAAAAATGAAAGACGAAAATATGGATGGAATAATACTTGCTGCAGCGGGACTTAAAAGATTAAACATGGAAGATATAATAACAGATTATTTTAATCCTAAAGAATTTTTACCAGCAGTTGGACAAGGTGCCCTTGGGATAGAGTGTCTTGAAAGTTTAGAAAATAAAGAAGTTTTAAAGAAACTTGATAATAAAGAAGTTAGATTACAAGTATTAGCGGAAAGAAGCTTTATGAGAGCTTTAGGTGGAGATTGCCATAGCATGATTGGAGTTTACTCTGAAATTCAAGATGATAATTTATATATGATAGGAACTTTTTTAGTTAATGGGAAAGTAGTTAAAAAAGACATATTAGGACATAAAAATAATGGTGAAGAATTAGGAAAAACTTTAGCAAAGAAAATATTAAGTGAGTAGGATTTAGGAGGAAACTTATGAGTAAAGCTTATATTATAGGTACAGGACCAGGAGATGAGGAACTTTTAACTTTAAAAGCGAAGAGAGTAATAAATGAATGTACAGCAGTACTTTATGATAGATTAGTTTCAAATAATATTTTAAATTATTTAAATGAAGATTGTGAAATTTATTATTGTGGAAAAGAGCCAGGAGCTCATTATAAAACACAAGAAGAAATAAATGATATGATTGTAAAACTTGCAAAAGAAGGTCATATTGTAGGAAGAATAAAAGGTGGAGATCCATATGTATTTGGAAGAGGTGGAGAAGAAGTTATAGCATGTAGAGAAGCTGGTATAGAATTTGAAGTTATACCAGGAGTTACATCACCTATAGCTGTATTAAATTATGCTGGAATTCCAATAACACATAGGGGAATAGCACAAAGTTTTCATATTGTAACTGGAATGTCAGCTAAAGATTTAAATGTAAATTATGAAGCATTAGCTAAAGAAAATGGAACTTTAGTATTTATGATGGGACTTTCAAATATTGATAGAATTACAAGTGAGCTTATAAAATATGGAAAAGATAGAAATACTAAAGCTGCTGTAGTTATGAGAGGAACTTCTTCAAAACAGAAAAAAGTTATTGGGAATTTAGAGAATATAGGTGATAAAGCTAGAGAAGCAAATTTACAATCTCCATGTATAATAGTAATTGGAGATGTTGTATCTTTAGAAAATGAATTATCATGGTATGAAAATAAACCTTTATTTGGAAAAAATATATGTATAACACGTTCAAAGGAACAATCTAAGGATTTAAAGATTGAACTTAAAAAATTAGGTGCTGAAGTTACAGAAATAAATTCTATAGTTATAAAAGATACATCAGATAAACTAGATAGTATTAAAGATGATTTAAGTACATTTGACCATATATTATTTACTTCTGTAAACGGAGTTAATAAATTTTTTGATTATTTAGTTAAAGAAAAGATTGATGTTAGAAATATAAAAGCGAAAATATCATCTATTGGAAAAGCAACAACTAAAGCTTTAGAAATGAGAGGAATAATTCCTTTTAAAACTTCAAGAGAATTTGTTGGAGAAAAACTTTTTGATACTATAAAACCTTTTGTAAATGAAGGGGACAGAATCCTTATACCTTCATCATCAAAAAGCAGACCTTTCTTAGCTGAAGAACTTAAAAAATTAGGAGCTGTAGTTACAAAAATAAATGTTTATGATGTAACAAAAGGTGAAGTTAAAAATACTAAAGCTTTTGATGAAGTTGATGCAATATTATTTACATCACCATCAACTTTTGAAAATATGAAAGAAATGGTTGGTCTTGATAAAATAAAAGAAAAAATTTGTATAGCAATAGGACCTATAACAAATAAAGCATTAAATGAAAGTGGAGTAAATTCATTTGTTTGTAAGGAACATTCACAAGAAGGATTTTTAAAAGAGATAAAGGATATATTAAAGGAAGTGCATTAAAATGATAAAAAGAGGAAGAAGATTAAGAGTAAATGAAAATATGAGGAGTTTAGTAAGAGAAACTTCATTAGCTCCTGAAGATTTTATATTACCATTATTTGTTGTTGAAGGAAATGGAATAAAAAAAGAAATAGAATCTTTACCTGATGTATATCATTATTCAATAGATATGTTAGATGGAGTTATAAATGAAGCTGTAACGCTTGGAATAAAAGGAGTAATTTTATTTGGTATACCAGATCATAAAGATTCTTGTGGTAGTGAATCATTTGCAGAAGATGGAATTGTTCAAAAAGCTATAAGAAAGATAAAAGAAATAACAAAAGATATTTTAATAGTTACAGATGTTTGTATGTGTGAATATACAGATCATGGTCATTGTGGAATAATACATAATCATGATGTAGATAATGACGAAACATTAGATTATTTATGTAAAATAGCTGTATCACATGCTAAAGCTGGAGCAGAAGTTATAGCACCATCTGATATGATGGATGGAAGAGTTTATAGAATCAGAGAAGCTCTTGATAAAGAAGGATTTAAAAATGTTTCAATAATGAGCTATTCAGCAAAATATTGTTCAGCTTATTATGGACCATTTAGAGCAGCTGCAAATTCAGCACCTTCATTTGGTGATAGAAAAACATATCAAATGGATCCAGCAAATAGAAGAGAAGCTATAAAGGAAGTTTTATATGACATAGAAGAAGGAGCAGATATTGTAATGGTAAAACCAGCTCTTTCTTATTTAGATATAGTAAGGGAAGTTAGAGACACAGTTAATCTTCCTGTATGTGTTTATAATGTAAGTGGAGAGTATGCTATGATAAAAGCTGCTGGAAAAATGGGACTAATAGATGAAAATAGAATAATACTTGAAACCTTAACATCAATGAAAAGAGCAGGAGCAGATATAATAATTACTTATCATGCATTAGAAGCTTCTAAGCTTTTAAGAAAGTAAGGAGATATTAATTATGATGAATAAAAAAATATTTGAAGAATCAAAAATTTATATGCCAGGTGGTGTAAATAGTCCAGTTAGATCTTTTAAGGATATGGGAATAACTCCTCCAGTAATAAAAAGTGGAGAAGGAGTTATTATTAAAGATGAAGATAATAATGAGTATATAGATTTTGTTTTAGCATGGGGACCATTGATACTTGGACATTGTGATAAAGATGTTGTTAATGCAATAAATGATGAGTCAAAAAGAGCATTAGCTTTTGGAGCGCCAACTAAGCTTGAACTTGAAATGAGCAAATTTATGTGTGAAAATCTAGATACAGTAGATATGATTAGAATGGTTAATTCAGGAACAGAAGCTACTATGAGTGCTATAAAACTTGCAAGAGGATACACTAAGAAAAATAAAATAGTGAAATTTGCTGGATGTTATCATGGTCACTTTGATGGTTTCTTAGTTGAAGCAGGTTCAGGGGTTCTTACAGAAGGAATAGCAGGCTCATTAGGTATACCAGAAGGTAGTATAAAAAATACATTAATAGGCATATATAATGATGAAAATAGTATGGAAGAATTATTTTCAAAATATGGTGATGATATTGCTTGTGTAATTATAGAGCCAGTTGCAGGTAATATGGGAGTTATAAAAGCTAAAGATAGTTTTATAAAAACATTGAGAAGACTGTGTGATGAATATGGAGCACTTTTAATATTTGATGAAGTAATGAGTGGATTCAGAGCTGCATTTAAAGGAGCACAAAGTCTTTTTGAGGATAAGCCAGATTTAGTAACTTATGCTAAAATAATGGGCGGTGGTCTTCCATCAGGAGCTTATGGTGGAAAGAAAGAAATAATGGAAAATCTTTCACCTCTTGGGGGAGTATATCAAGCAGGAACTATGTCAGGTAATCCTATTGTTATGGCAGCAGGTCTTGCGACTTTAACTAAACTTAAAAATAATTTAAATTGGTATGATCATATAGAAAAATTAGGACAAAAGTTTGAAAATGGTATAAAAGAAATTTCAAATAAGTATGGAATTGGAACTGTTGTAAATAGAGTTGGTGGAATGATGACAGTATTCTTTACTGATGCAGAAAAAGTTGAATACTATGAAGATGTTAAGAAGTGTGATGGAGATAGATTTAAAAGATACTTCCTTCATATGATAAATGATGGATTTAATATACCACCTTCACAATTTGAAGCATTATTTTTATCAGTAAAACATGAAGAAGAACATATAGATAAATTTTTAGCTAGTTTTGAAGAATTTGCAAAAAGTGAAGTGAAGTAAGTTGAATATTAAAAAAGCTGTTGTTATTGTAGCTTTTGGAACAGCAAAAGATGAAGGGTTTAATAAGTACTTATTGCCATTTTTAAAAGATGTAAAAGATAAGTATGGAAAAGAATATGATTATTTCTTTTCTTTAACTAGTGAAAAAATGCTTAGTAAGTTATCTTTAGATATAAAGGGTTATAAACAAACTTTAGAAGAACTTAAAAATAATAATTATAAAATAGTTTATGTAGAAGCTCTGTATTTATCTAGAGGAAAAGAGTACTTAAAGGTATTAGAAGCTACAGAAGAATATAAAAAGTACTTTGAGAAAATTAAAGTTACAAAACCTTTAATGGAAGAGAGAGAAGACTTAATAGATTTTTACATAAATAAATATAAAAATATATTATTTATTTGTCATGGAATATTAGGAAGTAAAGATAACTTTGAAGAAAAATATATAAATAAAGCTATAGAAATTAATAAAAAGCTAGATAAAAGCTACATAGCTTTAATTAATAATAAAGAGGCTTATAAATATTTGTTAGAAGATATAAAGAAAGATAATATAAAAGAGATAGCTATAGTTCCTATTCTTATAACAAAGGGATATCACTTTAATATAGATATTATATCTGACAAAGATGATAGTATATTAAGTAAGCTTAAATCTATGAATATAAAAGTAGAAATAATAGATAAAGTATTATCACAAAATAAATTATTTAGAAATATAGTTTTAGATATATTTGATAATATGATTATAGAATAAAAATAAAGAGGTAATTAAAAATTACCTCTTTATTTTTTAAATATCATCTACATCGGTTTCTTCACCATATCTAACAGTTCCCTCAGCTGAAAAACTATCTTTAGGACTTCTGTTTATAAATGTTCCATCATTAGGTTCAGGTGAATTAATATTTACTTTTTTTATTTTCTTATTTTTTTTATTCATATTTTAATAAAAACCTCCTTACAATAATCATTAGTTTATGTATATATATAATCATTATTCATAAAAAGTAAAAATAAAATTCATTAAATATCTAAAAAATTTACAAAATAGTTTAAAATATTTTATTTTATGATAAAATATATATAAAACTAAATTGTTTATTAGGGGGAGTAGAATGCAAGAAGAATTAATAAAATCATTAAGTACAATATTTATTGTAATGACTATCTTTTCACTTATAAACTATATTATTGTTTCGCTAGCTCTTTATAAAATAGCTAAGAAGGAAAAATTAAATAAGCCTTGGCTTGCATGGATACCAGTTGGTAATGCATACATATTAATTAGCTTAGGAAAAGGTAATATTGGTTTTGTATTTACTTTGGTAGTTGCAATGTTTAGTACAGGCTTAATTGGTGATATTGCAATGGCTATATATACTGTATATTCAGTTTACATGTATTTTGTAATATGTAAAAAATATAATGTTAGTATAATTCCTATTGCTATTGGAGCAGCATCATTAATAGTTAGTATGATTCCTTTTTTATCAATTTTAGTAATACCAATGTATTTAATAAACCTTTATGGACAATTGAAGTTATTAAAAGCAGCAGACAAAGAAATAATTGAAAATAATAAAAATATTAAAACAAAAATATCTTTAAGTAATGGAAGATAAAATATTTAGGATACCACTTTTTTGGTATCCTATTTTGATATATAATATGATTTAAGGGGACATAAATTTTTTTAAGGAGCTGAAATTTATGAGTGATGATAGAATAATTGATTTTAATGAATTAAAAAATAGAGTTAATGAGAAAGATATAGATAAATTTGAAAATTATATTTATGATTTATATTATAAAACACAAACTGGTGAAATGAATTTAAGTGATTTTTCAACTAATATTGCAGACTACATGGCAAAAAATAATATATCTCAAAAGAAACTTTTTGAAATACAAAAAAAGGTTATGGAAAGATATGGTTTTGATCCTTCTAGTATGGAGGAGAATCTTAAGAGTATGGGGTTAGATTTGAGTTTAGAAGATATTCAACCGGATTATGAGAAAATGAGAAAAAAGATGTCTTTTAAAGAAAAGTATAATAAAAAAATAGAATCAAAAACAATTGATACATATTGTATAAGAAATCAAATAAATGATGTAAAAATAAACTTAGATAAAGAATATGTAACATTAATAAGTGAAAGAACTATTGATTTAAATGATACTGAATTAAATGAGTTTTTATGTTCATATAAAAAGATGGTTGATGGAAATACATTGAAAGTTACAATATGTCAAAATAGTAATATATATGAATATTAAAATTAAAAGTCAGATTATTTTCTGGCTTTTAATTTTATTTTTTTTTAAAAGATGATATAATATCATGATGAATGAGGTGATAAAATGAGCGATATAGCAGGACAAGGATGTCCAAGATTAATTCCAGAAGAAGAAAAAAAGCCTTTAAAAGAAATAGAAAGAAGTATTGTAAAAAGATACAGAAAAAATATTTGGTCTAAATTTATTAAGGCTATTAAGCAATATAATTTAGTTGAAGAAGGAGATAAAATTGCTGTTGCAATTTCTGGTGGAAAAGATTCACTTTTAATGGCAAAGCTTTTCCAAGAACTTAAAAGACATGGTCAAATAAATTTTGATTTAGAATTTATTGCTATGGATCCAGGATATCATAAGCAAATAAAAGAATTATTAATAGATAATTTAAATTACTTAAATATACCTGCACATATTTATGAATCAGGAATATTTAATGTTATAGATGAAAAGGCTAGTGATTATCCATGTTATCTTTGTGCAAGAATGAGAAGAGGATCATTATATGCAAAAGCACAGGAGCTTGGATGTAATAAGTTAGCTCTTGGACATCATTATAATGATGTTATAGAAACAACACTTTTAAATATTTTATATGCAGGCAATTTTAAAACTATGCTTCCTAAACTTAAATCACAAAATTTTGAAGGTTTAGAACTTATAAGACCAATGTATCTTATAGAAGAAGATTACATAAAAAGATTTATAAACTATAGTGGTATATGGCCACTTAATTGTGCATGTATGGTTGCAGCTAAAAAAGTTGGAAATAAGAGATTTGAAATAAAAGAATTAATAAAGAACTTAAAAGAAAATTTTGATGGTGTTGATAAATCAATATTTAAAGCTGCAGAGAATGTTTCTATAGATTCTATCTTAGGATGGGAAAAGGATGGAGTAAAACATTCTTACTTAGATTTTTATGATGAAGAGTAGGTATCAATTATTAAAAGGTGATTTTAAAAATCATCTTTTTTATTTTATTAAATTTATCTCTATAGAATTTAATTATATTTAATGATTTAAATTTTATATATAATTTATTTACAGTAGTTTATTTAATTGGTATTTATATAAATTATTAAAAAGTAGAAATTTTTATATAATATAGTTTATATTTATTTAATATTCAAATAAATTATACTTTATTTTGATTAAATAGTATTTAAATATTATAATTAAATAGAAAAAAATAAAAATTTGATATATTATTAATAGTATAGAAAATAAAAAGTAGTTAAGGAGAATTTATAATGATAAAACCATCAGAATATCATAGTCAAGGTTATAATTGTGCAGAATCTATAATAAAGTCATATAACGAGGAATATAATACTGATATTCCAGTAGCATTAGGAAGTGGAATGGGTACAGGAGTAGCTGTTGGAAGTCTTTGTGGAGCGGTTAATGCTGCAGTATTAATAATTGGATACTTAAAGGGAAGGGAAAATAGATTAGATAAAAATGAAGCAAGAATGTATTCAAAAGAATTTATGAATAGAATTAGAGAAAAGTATAATTCAGAAATATGTTTAGACTTAAAGAAAAGTAAAGTAGGGTGTGGAGAAATAATAAATTTTTCATATGATGCACTTAAGGATATATTAAGCAAATAAATGAAACACTTTAAATATTTAATCTTAGTTAAATATTTAAAGTGTTTCAATTTTATATTATAAAAATTTATTTGAATACTGTGATAAAAATTAATTATTTTTTTATAGTATTTTGAATGAATAGTTAATCTTGACATTTATATATTTCAAAAGTATTTTATATATATAGATGTTTATATAAGCTCATTAAATGGCTTAAAGATATTTAGTAAATTTACTTAATAACGAGGTATCTATTTATGAAAAAATTAGATCCAATAAATGATAATATAATTAGTTTGGTTTTAAAGTTTATGTTACCAAGTATAATAGGGATGATTGGATTATCTTTATGTATATTTTTGGACACTATGTTTATTGGTAGAGGAATTGGAAATAATGGTTTAGCAGCTCTTAATATTTCATTACCAGTGTATAGTACATTTACTGCAACAGGTTTAATATTTGGAGTTGGTGGAGCTACGTTGCTTTCTATAAATATTGGAAGAAAAAAGTATAATGTGTTAAATGAGATATTTACAACATCAATAGTTATAGCTTTTGGTATAGGAATAATATTTTCTATTGTAGGAAGTTTGAATTTAAAAAAAATAGCCATACTTTTAGGAGCATCTAATGAGCTTTTACCATTAGTAATGGATTATTTGAAAATTATTTTATTTGCAAGCTTTATGTACATATTATCTAATTGTTTAAATGTATTTGTAAGAAATGATCATGACCCTAAAGTTTCTATGTGGGCAATAATAGTAACAAATATTATAAATATAATTTTAGATTATATATTTATATTTCCATTAAATATGGGGATGAAAGGGGCGGCACTAGCAACAACTATAGGTCAATGTTTTGGAGTAATGGTTTTACTTACTCATTTTTTCAAAAAATCATGTAGAATAAAACTTAATATAAAACGATTTTCTTATAAATATATAAAAAGAATAATTACAAATGGATTTGCAAGTTTTATTTTAGAAATATCAGGTGGCATAGTAATACTTATGTTTAACATGACATTATTAAGGATAGGTGGAGATATAGCTGTATCAGCTTATAGTATAATAGCAAATGTTGCATTAATATTTATTGCAATATTTAGTGGAATATCTCAAGGAATACAACCACTTTTAGGAACAAATTATGGGGCCAATAAATTTGATAGAGTCATTTCTATATATAAAATTGGAACTAAGATTTCTTTTATTTTAGGTACAATATTTTTCTTTATAGGAATATTAGAACCACAAATTTTAGTAAGTATATTTTCAAGTAGTAAAGATGAATTAATGGAAGTTGCAAAAATAGGTATTATGATTTATTTTGTTGCATTTATACCAGCAGGTGTAAACATTGTAAATATTGGGTTTTTACAAGCAATTGAAAGATCAAAGTTTTCAATTTTTTTATCTTTAATGAGAGGATTAGTATTGATATTTATAATACTTAATATATTTTCAAAATTACTTGGATTATATGGAGTTTGGATGACTATACCAGTAGTTGAATTTTCAGTTCTTATAATATCAACTTTATTGGTAAGTAGTGTAAAAAATAAAATTAATATATATTAATAACAAAAGGGGATATGGGAAGATGAACTTATTAATTAATGGTGATGATTTTGGATTATCAAAAGGTGTATCAGAAGGAATAATAAAATGTTTAAAAGAAGGTATAATGGGTGATACAAGTGCTATGGCAAATATGCCATTTTTTGAAGAAGCTATAAAACTTGCTTTTGATTCTGGAATAAATGAAATGGGAATTCACTTAAATTTTACATGTGGAAGACCTGTAAGTGAAATTTCAGAAGTAAAAAGTATATGTGATGAAAATGGCAATTTCTATAGAAAGCCTAATCTTATACCTAAAGATGTAAGTATTATAGAGGCTGAAAAAGAGATTAGAGCACAAATAGAAAAGTTTAAAAGGACTGGAATGAAAATAAATCATATAGATAGTCACCATCACTTTTACGCATTTAATAAAGATATATTAAATTTAGTAGTAAATATAGCTGATGAATTAGGAGTTCCTATGAGGTGTCCATTTAATGAAGATAAATATATTTTAGAAAAAAAAGGAGTAGTTTGTCCGGATTATTTTGATAATTCATTTTATTTAAATAATATATCTTTAGATTATTTAAAAGAAAGATTGGATTATTTAAAAGATAAATATAATACAGTAGAATTTATGGCTCATCCATCCAATAATGGAGAAGAGCTTAAAAATATATCATCATATAATACGATAAGAGAAAAAGAATTAGAAATACTTACATCAGATGAAATGAAAGAATATTTATTAAAAAATAATATAAAAGTTATAAGTTTTTCTGATTTATAATAATATATAGGAAGTGAAGTTATGACAACAGAAGAAATAAAAGAAATGGATTCAAATATACTTTTAAGTATAATAAATCTTAAGTTAAGAGATTATTATTCAAATTTAGATAATTTATGTTATGATATGGATATTGATAAAGATGTATTAATAAATAAGCTAAAAGAGGCGAATTATTTATACGATAAGGAATTAAATCAATTCAAATAACTTAAATAAAAAGTATCTTAAAATAAGATACTTTTTATTTTGAATTATTTGTAGAATAAATGGTATAATATAGGTTATAATATATGAATAAATGCTTGAATTTGAAAGGATGGTTTTAAATATGAACATCAAAAAAACAGGTAAATTAACAGTTTTACTAGCAGCAACAACTGCTCTTGTAGCATCATTAGTTAATGACAAAAAAAGAAAAGATCAAGCTTTAAAAAAGGATGAAAATGAATAATTAAGTTTGAGTAAAAAATAATATAATATTATTTTTATCTATTGAAAGATTTATTATAAAATAAGTATTAAAAGTTATCTAGTTCTATATATTTAACTTGACAATTTTAAAATTTAATTAAATTAGAATTTCTATTAATTATAGAATTCATTGAAATTTTTTATTAAAGTGTTTATTAAAAAGTTTTATTATATGAAATAAAGCAGCCTTTAAAAGCTGCTTTATTTCATATAATGGAATTCTTCTTTAGTATTTTCATTTATAGTCTTAAAGGTATAATCATTAGACTTGTAATAATCTATTATTGAAGGAAGAGCATTAATTGTATTTTTATTTATATCAGCGCAATGCATTAATAAAATAATATTATTTTTAGAGCTTTTAGAATTTTTTATATATGAAGAAGGAGAACCATTAGGATTTGTTCCATCCCCACTATCAACATTCCAATCATATATTTTAAAATTATTATCATGTAAAAGAGATACCATACTAGGAGTAAGTTTATATGTCATATTATTAGTTCCAAAAGGAAACCTTAAAATTTTAGGACATATTCCAATAGTTTTATTAATTAATTCTTGAGTTTTAATCATTTCATTTAAAAAGCTTTTATTAGAAGAATAAAGTTTATTTCTTTCATGTGAAAAGCTATGTAATCCTATAGAGTGCCCTTCTTTATAAACTCTTTCAAGAATATCTTCTTTACCATCAATTTCTTTGCCAATAATAAAGAAAGTAGCCTTTACATTTTTTTCTTTTAAAATATCTAATATTTTAGGAAGAACTTTTTTTGATGGTCCATCATCAAAAGTTAGATAAATTACTTTTTCTTCAGATTTGACAATAGCATTACAAGGTTTTATTGGAAATAGAGTAATAATTAAAATAAAGCTAAACATTAAAATAAAAAATTTTTTCATAAAAACACCTCATTAAAAAAACAGTAATAAATACTTAATATTATTTTTTCTAAAAAAGATAATTATATTCACTAATAAAAAAGTATTGAATATGATAAAAAGATGTGATATACTTCAAGAAAATAAAATAATCTTTAAGTTAGTCCAGAGAGGCTAGTAAGAAGTCAAATAATTATAGTATAACTTTGTATAGTTATGCCCATATTTATATTAAAGTCGTATTTATACACTTCTTACTAGTTAGTAAGAAGTTTTTTTATAAATAAAAACCTTTTTAATCCAGTCCAGAGAGGCTGAAAAGAGGAGAAGTTTTAAATTTCTCCTTAATATAATGAGGAGTGATATTTTATGCAATTATTTGAAACATGTGAATTAAAAGTAGAAAGAGACTTAAAGGCTAAAGCCTTAAGATGCGTTTTAGCACTTCAACATCTTATAGCTATGTTTGGAGCAACTATATTAGTGCCAATGCTTACAGGATTAGACCCATCAGTAGCATTATTTACAGCTGGAGTTGGAACTTTAATATTTCATATATGTACAAAAGGAAAAGTTCCAGTATTTTTAGGATCATCATTTGCTTTTATTGCCGTAATAAATGCAGTAAAAACAGATTATGGTGATTTAAGATATGCACAAGGTGGAATGTTCGTTGCAGGACTTATATATGTTCTTACATCTTTCTTAATTAAAAAAATTGGAGTAGAAAAAGTAAAAAAAGTTTTACCAGCTCAAGTTGTAGGACCTATGATAATGGTTATAGGACTTAATCTTTTACCAACTGCAGCAGGAATGGTAAGTAAAAATATTATTCTTGGACTACTAACTCTTGGCATAACATTATTAATAAAATTTTTTGGAAGAGGATTTACAAAGCAAATAGCTATACTCATAGGTGTTGGAGTAGGTTATACAGTAGCACTTTTAACTGGATTTGTAGATACAGCATTAATAAGCGAAGCATCAATGTTTGCAATTCCAAACTTTACATTACCTAAGTTTAACATAGGAGCAATAATGATAATAGCACCTGTAGTTCTTGCAGTTTTTATGGAGCATATAGGTGATATAACAACTAATGGAACTGTAGTAGGTAAAAATTTTATTGAAGACCCAGGTCTAAATAGAACACTACTTGGAGATGGACTAGCTACTTTAACAGCATCTATGCTAGGAGGACCTGCTAATACTACATATGGTGAAAATACAGGGGTACTTGCATTAACTAAAAATTATGATCCTTCAATATTAAGAATAACAGCGTTGTTTGCTATAGCTCTTAGTTTTATTGCTAAGTTTGGAACAGTAATAAGAACTATACCTGAACCAGTAATGGGGGGGATAAGCTTAATGTTGTTTACTATGATAGCGTTAATTGGAGCTAAAACAATTAAGAACGAAAAAGTTAAATTTAATTGGAAAAATATTATAGTAATTGCTTCAATATTATTTGTAGGACTTATAGCACCATATATAAATCCATATTTAGATCAAAACTTTGGATTTATAATAGGAATTAAGGTTACAGAAGCCGTAACTATATCAGGATTAAGCTTTGCAGCTATAGTAGGAGTTATAGTTAATATACTATTAAATGGTATAAAAAGAAAATAGTAATTTAATCACAATCTTCAAGTAATAATCATATTGTGTAATAGGATTATTATTTGGAGGTTTTTATTTTGAGAAAAAGAAATTATGAGAATAAAGACAAAAAGAAATCTACATTTAGTAAAGAATGTGAGAAAGAAAAGCTTGGGAAAATAACTGTATATGCCTTTAAAGATAGTTTAGATGGAGAAAAACTAGAAAACATAAAAATTAACCTTTATAGAATAAATGGTATTTCTCCTCATCTTGAAAGAAGCTGTTATACAAACAAGCTTGGAAAAGTTGAATTTTTGAACATAGACAATGGTAATTATAGAGTCATAGAAATAATTGATAAAAGTAAATATGATAAGCCAGTTTATATAAAATGGAATGAAATAAATATTACAAATAATTACACTGAAGAAACTATATATATAATTAATAAAGAAAAGAAAACATATAAAAGTTAATAAGAGAATCCATTAAATTGGATTTTTTTCTTTGTTTTATGATATAATTTATAAAAACTTTAATAGATAGAAGAAACGGAGATACACTTATGAAGATAAGAGTTAAATATTTTGAAGGTGCAACTAGATTAAAAAAAATAGAAAAAGGTAATTGGATTGATGTATATTCAAATAAGGATGTATTTGTTCCTGTCAATGAAAGAGCTATGATACCACTTGGATTTGCTTTAGAATTACCGAGTGGATGGGAAGCTCATTTAGCTCCAAGAAGTTCAACATTTAAAACATGGGGTATAATACAAACAAATTCAGTAGGTGTTGTTGATGATACATATATAGGAGATAATGATCAGTGGCATATGCCTGTATATTGTCTTGAAGGCAAACATTTTAAAGATGAAAAAAATTTAGATAAAAATGAAAAGTTTGAAGGAACTTGGATTAAAAGAGGAGATAAAATAGCTCAGTTTAGAATAATGGAAGTTATGCCAGAAATTGAGTTTTTAGAGGTTGAATCATTTGGAAATTCTGATCGTGGTGGATTTGGAAGCACAGGCAAAAGATAATAAAAAAAGACAAAAGCTTTGAAGCTTTTGTCTTTTTTTAATCATTATTTAATTCTTCACTTAAAATTTCCCATTCTTCATAAAGACTTTCTATTTTAGCTTCAGTTTCAGAAATTTCTTTGTTAACTCTTTCTGATTCTTTAGGATTAGAATAGATTTCTTCTAAGCATAAGTCATTATTAAGTTTTTCTAAAAGTTCTTCAGAATTAGATATTTCACTTTCAATTTCTCTAAGTCTTGTACGTTTAATTCTAATTTCTTTTTGAGCAAGTTTAACTTTTTTCTTTTCTTCTTTTATTTGAGTTTTTGTTTTACCATTAGAGAAATCTTCAAATTCTTTAAATCTTGTAGGGTTTTCTTTTTTCTCTATATAATAATTATAATTACCAAGATATTCATTCATGCCATTTTCTTTAAGTTCTATGATTTTATTTATTACTTTATTTAAGAAATATCTATCGTGAGATACTATAAGCATACTTCCATCATAGCTTAAAATTGCATCTTCTAATGCTTCACGAGATGGAATATCTAAGTGGTTTGTAGGTTCATCAAGAAGTAAAAAGTTCGATTTAGATAGCATAAGCTTTAATAAATTTATTCTACACTTTTCACCACCACTTAAATTTTCAATTTTCTTGAATACATCATCTCCAGTAAATAAAAATGAAGCTAAAGCATTACGTATTTTTGTAGTAGTAAGGTCAGGAAAAGCATCCCATACTTCATCTAAAATAGTTTTATTATAATCAAGGTCTGATTGTTCTTGATCATAATAGCCTATATTTACATTAGTACCAAGTACAACCTTTCCTTTATCACTATTAATTTTTTTCATAATTATATTAAGAAGAGTTGTTTTACCCCTTCCATTTTCACCAATTAAAGCAACTTTTTCTCCACGTTTTAAATCAAAAGATATATCTGAAAATAGCTTATTATTTTCAAATGATTTTGATAAGTTTTCTATGTGAAGAACATCATAACCACTTTTTATAGCTGTTTCAAAAGAGATTTTAGAAGCTTCTTTTTCTTTATCTGGAGCATCTAATCTTTCCATTTTTTCTAAAGCCTTTTCTCTACTTTCAGCTTTTCTTACACTCTTTTCTCTATTAAAAGATCTAAATTTTTGAATTATTTCTTCTTGTCGTTTTATTTCAGCTTGTTGAAGATTATAAGCTTTAAGCTGAGATTCATAGTCTTTCTTTCTAAGTTCTAAATATTTTGTATAAGGTGCATTATAACAGTTAACATGACCATTTATAACTTGAAATGTTTTATTTGTTACAGCATCTAAGAAAAATCTATCATGGGATATTACAAGAAGAGTACCTTTATATGTTTTTAAAAATTCTTCAAGCCATTCAATTGCTTCTAAATCAAGGTGGTTTGTAGGCTCATCTAATAAAAGTATATCTGGAGATTGAAGAAGTAATTTACATAGTGCAACACGAGTTTTTTGTCCACCACTTAAATTCTGAATTTTTCTATCAAAATCTTCTTCTAAAAAACCTAAACCTTTAAGTACTCTAGCTATGTCCCCTTTATATGTATAACCACCTCTATGAGTATATAAGTCTTGAGCTGTTGTATAATCTTTTATTAATTTTTCATGATAGCTAGAATTAGACTCATCATAAGGTTCATTCATTTTTATTTCTAAATTTTTTATTTTATTTTCTAATTGAATTAGTGAATTAAAAACAGTACATGCTTCTTCATATATTGTATTTGTTGAATCAAGGTTTAAGTGCTGAGCAAGATAACCTATAGTTTTATTTTTGTCTAAAAATATTTCACCTGAATCAGGCGTTAAATTTTTAGATAATATTTTAAATAAAGTAGATTTGCCCTCACCATTAGGACCAATTAAACCAACTTTATCACCTTCATTTATAGATACAGTTACATCTTTTAATACATCTTGTATACCATAACTTTTTTTTATATTTCTACAACTTAAAACAATCATATTTTATCCTCGCCTCGTATTTTTATAATCTTGTTTTATTATACTATTTATAAAGTTTTATATCAATTTATTACATAAATAGAGGTTTTAATATCCTTTAATAGGTGATAATATAAATATAATTATAAGTATTTTTATGGAGGATAATATGAGGGAAAATAATATAGTTAGTACTTTACTTTTGAAAAAGAAAAAAAAAGAATTAGATTTGTATAATTCGGCTTATGAGCTTTTTAAAAACAAGGGGATTAATAATACATCTATAGATGAAATAGTAAAAAAAGCTGGGGTTGCAAAGGGGACATTTTATTTATATTTTAAAGATAAGTATGATGTTGTAGATAAATTAATTAACTTAAAAAGCTCAATGTTAATAAAAAAAGCTTATCAGCAAACTCAAAGTAAAAATTTTAAAGAGTTTGAAGATATGGTATTTTACTTTATAGAATATATAATAGATTATTTTAAGGGGGACAAACTTTTATTAAAGGTTATAAATAAAAATTTCTCTTATGCTATACATAAAGATTCTAAACTTTTAGAGAGTAATAAAGAAGTAAAAGAAATAATAGATGTATTTTTAGAAGAATTATCTAAAAAAGGGATTAAGAAAGAAGAAGGAGAAATAACATTATTCATGATATTAGAGCTAGTTGGAAGTGTATGTTATAGTTCAATAATTTTAAATGAGCCAGCAGATATAGAAGTTATAAAACCTATTTTATTTAAGAAGGTTAGATGTATGCTTAGATAATTTTGAAAGGAGCTATCACTTCAAGATAAGCTCCAAAATTAAATTATTTATCACCGTCTTTTGCAAGTATATAACCAAGTTGAGGTTCACCTTTTAATAAGCCTATAATATATAATGTTTCAAATTCTCCAGGAACTAAAGATACGTCATTTAATGTCTTAGTAGTTATATTACTATCTGAAAATAGTAAATCAAAATCATATATTCCAGGGGAGAGAGGATAATAGCCGGTTGTCTCTAAATACTCAACTTCATTAAATAGGGGATCAGAATTTTTAAGTGATAATGTAAGAAGTGGAGAATTTTGAGATAAATTTATAAATCTTAAAAAAGATATTTCAGAGTTAGTTTTACTACCTGCATCTTTTAAGCTAAATAATGAAAGATTAGAATTATTAGTTACTAAACTTACAGTATATACGTTAGAAGGTAGTAAAGTTATATTTTCTTTTAAAATTGGATTATCGTATGTTCCAGCTTTAAAGAGTTCTATTAAGTAAGTATCAGGAGCCATATTTACATATTGAGTTAATGTGCCAAATTTAACATTTGATGCTAATAAAGAACCATTAGCATATATATCATAAGATTCGGCTCCTGAAACTGCGTGAATAAATCTAATTTTACATGATAAGTTAGGAAGATTAGAATTTAATAAAAACATTTAAACACCTACTCTCTATAACAATACATATTTGTTAATTTTATAATTCTTTTTATTAGAGTTTTAGCAATCGGAAATGGAATCCTATAAGATTGCATAGTTTTTAAAATCATTGGATTATTAACTCTAATTTTTTCGAATATTTCATTTGGATTACATTTGTTTTGAGGTACTGGTCTAAATTTATTATCATTACAAATATCTATAAGGTCATTTTCATCTAAATCCATATCAAAATTTCTTAAAATTTCAGTTGGTATAGGAACATTAAATTCATTTTTCAATTCAGTACTAACTGCTTTGTTATAACAATAAAGTTCATTATTTTTACCTAAAGCATCTTCTATAGCTTGTTTTCTTAAGTCAAATTGAAAACCAAAACCTTCAGGAAGTTTATTATCAAAGTTTGAAAAATTAGCTAATTTTATTGAATCAACGTTTGGACTAAATCCTGAACTTAAATTTCTAAAGGATGAATCTATATTAAAAGTTTCAAAGATAGGCTCATCTTCTTCTAGAAAATACATATATTTTTTATCTGGTTTCATTTTTTACCTCCAAAGAATAATATATATTAAATATATGAATTTAAAATATTGTTGTTACTTATACATATTCTTAAATTTTATTATATAGAACAATATAAGTTAGGGTGAGTACTATATAGTGGGGAGGTTGTTTAAATGGAAATGTATCGAAATGAATTAAGAGAAAAGATTATAGGTTTAGATAGTAAAATTACATTGAAAAATGGTAATAAATCATGTCAAATAAATTTTGATAATGCTGCCACAACACCTCCATTAAAGAGCGTGATTGATTATATAAATTTATTATCAAATTATTATGCATCTATAGGAAGAGGGACAGGGCAGAAGGCAAGTTTTACAACAAAAATTTATAATGAAGCAAGGGAATATCTTTTAGATTTTTTCAATATAAAAAACAAAGATAAATATACAGCTATATTTGTTCATAACACAACAGAAGGAATAAATAAAATTGCTCAAACATTAGTAAATAAAAAAGATGTAGTATTAACAACAAGGATGGAACACCATTCAAATGACCTTCCATGGAGAGAAAATTCTAAAGTTGATTATGTAGAGGTTGATGAACTTGGAAGAATAGATTTTAATTCTTTAAATGAAAAAATTAATGAATATAATGGTAATATAAAATTTTTAAGTATAACTGGTGCATCAAACGTAACAGGTTATATGAATGAAATTTATAAAGCTAGTAAATTAATTCATAAAGTTGGGGGAAAGATAATTGTTGATGGAGCCCAATTAGTTCCTCATGTAAAGGTAGATATGAGTGGAAAAAGCTCAGATGATTATATAGATTTTTTAGTTTTTTCAGCTCATAAATTATATGCTCCTTTTGGAGGAGGAGCAATAATATGTAAAAAAGATGAATTTAATTCAAAGAAACCTAATATGCAAGGTGGTGGGACTGTTGAATTAGTAAAGGATTTTGATGTAGAGTATTTAAATACTCCAGAAAAAAATGAAGCTGGAACACCTAATTTTTTTGGTGTAGCATCTTTAGTTAAAGCTTTAGAAGAATTAGATAAAATAGGCTTTAATAAACTTATTGCTAGGGAAAAAATGTTATTAGGAGTATTAAATGAAGGACTTAAAAATATAAATAATATAGTACTTTATGGAGATTGTAAAAATATACAAGACAGATTAGGTATAGAAGTATTTAATATAAAAGGTATTTATCATAGAGATGTAGCAAAACTTTTAGCAGAACACAAAGGAATAGCAGTTAGACATGGGTGGTTTTGCGCTCATCCATATTGTAGAAGGCTTATGGGAATTGATGAGGTTAAAGCTTCCGAGTATCTTATAGATAATTCAAAGAAAATGTATGGAATGGTAAGAGTTAGCCTTTCTCCATATAATACAATAGATGAAATATATGATTTATTAAATGAACTTGAATATATATCAAAAAATTATTCTAAAAAAATTTAATAAAATAGAAGAGAGTAGTTAAATATGAAAAGATGTGTCTATTGTAATAGAGAAATAGAGATAAAATATTTATTAAAGCAAAAGGATATTAATAAAATAAAATGTCCTTATTGTACTAAAGAGTTAAAGGTGAATAAAATATCTAAGTTATTTGCAGACTCTACCTTAATTTTAATTTCGGCTTTGATAATAATATTTCCTATAAGATATATTACTAAATTCAGCTTTATAGCTTTATGGGTAATATTATTTATCGATTTAATAAGACCTTTATTATATTCATATGAATAAAAGCACAGCGAATATGCTGTGCTTTTTTACATTATGGTCATATATTATTTATAAAAAACTTTATACTTTGGAAGATTGTTTTCCAAGCATAAAGAAGGAGTTCCTTCAAATAATGGTGAAAAATATTCAAAAGCTTCTTCAGTTAAATTATTTCCATCTTTATTAATCCATTCTTTAGGAAAGTATTTAACATTATTGGCTACTTTAGATGCTTCAACCTCAAAAAATGATGTTTTATAAGGTGAATTACTTTCTCTTTTTATAGCAACCATAGAACCATTTTTATTATCCATAGCATACTTTAATGCTTCATATCCGGCAAGGTAAGCTTCTTCGATATCAACCTTTGAAGCACAGTGCATAGCACATCTTTGAAGTACACCAAGTTCTAATGCTTTAACTCTAGTTGTAATACCAGCAGTTAATATAAGGTTTCTTAAGCATTCGCTTACTCCACCTAATTGGGTATGTCCAAAAGTATCTTGTGAGATACAGTTAAATTCAGTTATAAATTTCCCATTTTCATCTTTTAATCCTTCTGAAACAACAATATATACTTGATTTTGTTCTTCAAATTTTTTTCTTACATCAATTAAAAATTTTTCTTTATCAAAAGCTACTTCAGGAAGATAAATAAAATCAGCAACTTGTCTACCATTAATTTTTGCACAACATGCAGATGCTGCAAGCCAACCAGTATCTCTTCCCATTGTTTCAATAATAAATATTCCGTTATTAGTATATACTGATGCATCAAGATAAGTTTCAAGAACTACAGTTGAAATAAATTTTGCAGCACTTGCAAAACCAGGAGTGTGATCAGTATACATTAAATCATTATCTATTGTTTTAGGAATTCCTATAAATTTTATGTTTAAACCATTTTCTTTAGCATATTTAGATAACTTCGCAGTTGTATCCATTGAATCATTTCCGCCTACATAGAAAAATGCTTCTATATCTAATTTAGATAAAATATCTAATAATTTATCATATTCTTCAGTTGAATCTTCAATTGGCTTTAATTTATATCTACAAGATCCTAATCCTGATGATGGAGTGTATGTGAATGTATTTAATTCATCACAACTTTTAGAGGACAATTCTATAATATTATTTTTTAGTATGCCTTCAATTCCGTTTAATCCGCCATATACTTTATCATATAATTTTAATTCCTCATTTGCTTTAACTAAACCAACTACACTTGAATTAATTACTGAAGTTGGACCTCCTGATTGTGCTATAATACAATTTGACATAAATACTCTCCTTTAGAACAACATATATTTAGTATATGTGATATACTATTTAAAAATTAATCTACTCTGTTTATTAATATACAATAAAAAATGTATAAAATAAAGTATTTTTATTAAAAAAATTAAAAAATATATTATTTTAAATTAATTTTTAAAATAGAATATACTAAAAGAAAATAAATTTTTACATACCTATTCCTTTAAAAATACATAAATAAGTGTTAATATTTAAATATAAAATCTTTTAAATTTAGGGTGGAGTATATTTAATGGATATTCAAAAGATACTAAGAGGTAAAAAAATAAAAGTAACTAAGGCTAGAATGGAAATTTTAAAAGTCTTATTAGATAAAAAAGATGGCATAACAGCTGAAGAAATTTTAGGAGTATGTAAAGATGAAGGAGTAAATATAAATTTAAGTACAGTATATAGAACTTTAGATTCTTTTCATGAGAATAAAATTGTTGATAAATATATTTTAGAAGATGGAGTATCATCTTATAAAATTCATAAGCATAATCATAGTCATTTATTAGAATGTGATATATGTCATAAAGAAGTTGAAATGCCATGTCCTATAGGGCAAATAGAAGAGTTAATAAAAAGACAAACAGGATTTACATTAACAGAGCATAATATTGAAATAAAAGGAATATGCGAAGAGTGTAAAAAAACATCTCAAAAATAAATTTTGAGATGTTTTTTTATTTAGAAAATAAATTTTTAATAAGAATTGTTAAAAGTAGAGTAAATACAGATACTATAGCAATAGTACCACCTGGTGCACTATTTATATAATAAGATAAGACTAGTCCAAACATTATATCAAATAAACCAAATAATATTGAAAAAATAAGTGTTTTATTAAAATTTTTATTCAATTGTATTGCTGTTGCAACTGGAACTACTATTATTGAAGATATAACAAGTATCCCCATTATTCTTATTGACATTGATATAGTTGCACCTATTAGCATAGTAAAAATATAGTTTATAAGTTTAACTCTTATTCCAGAAGTTTTAGCACCTTCTTCATCAAAAGTAACATATAACAGTTTATTATATATTAAAAGAAGAATAGCTAAGCATATAAATCCTGTTATAAGTATTAAAATAATATCTTGTTTAGTTACTGTAAGTATACTTCCAAATAAAAAAGAATTAACATTTGCAGATGCTTTTCCGCTACTTATAAGAATTATAGCTATACCTAAACTAAGTGTAAGTACTATGGACATTACAAGTTCTGCATAACGTTTATAATAATCTCTTAAAAACTCTATTATTATTGCACAAAGTGTAGTAAATAAAAATGCTGTTATAATTGGATTAACCCCTATAACAAGACCTATTGCAACTCCTGCAAAAGATGAGTGTGACAGAGTATCACCAATCATTGAATACCTTCTTAAAACTAGAAATAATCCTATAAAAGGACATAGTATAGATATAACAGAACCAGCTATGAAGGCATTTCTCATAAAATCTAATTCAAACATAAAAAGCTCCTTTCTATTATAGATTTAAAATTTTTTTGTCAAATGAAGCTCTATGCTTTAAATAGTCTTCTTTAGTATATAAAGTTGGAGAGCCATTTATTACTTCAAGTATATGAGTTGAATATTTTAAAGCCATATCAATATTATGTTCTACTGAAATTATAGTTTTACCGTTTTCTGTATTTAATTTATGAAGTAAAGAATAGATTGATGATTGATTTTTATAATCAACTCCTGTTGATGGTTCATCTAAAATAATAAGTTCAGGATTTCCCATAAGAGCTCTAGCAATAAAAATTCTTTGTTGTTGACCACCTGATAAACTTCCTATTAATTTATTTGTAAATTCTATCATATTAACTTTATCTAGAACTTTTTTAATTTCATTTTTGTTACATACTCCAATTGATTTACCATGAGTTTTTAATATTTCGTATACAGAAATAGGGAATTGAGAGTTAAAGCTTTCTAATTTTTGAGGAACATAAGCTATTCCTTTAGCATTAACATCTATAGTTCCAGAGGTTGGCTTTAAAAGACCTAATATAAGTTTTAATAAAGTAGTTTTTGCACTACCATTTTCTCCAACTATCGAAAGATAAACACCCTTAGGTATTTTTAAATTAACATTATCTATAAGATAAGGAGGTTTATTTGTATATGAAAATGTAAGATTATTTATATCAATCATATTATCATCTCCTAAAAAATAATTACTCCTTATTATACACTTTTGTGCAAATAATTTGCAAGTTTAATAGGGTTATTTTAATAAATATGAGTTTTCTAATTTCCAGTGATTATTAGAGTATTTTAAGTGGCACTCAACCTTCAGAGATTCATGTGGTTTATTTTTTGATAGGCCTGAAATCTCAACAACAGCAGAATTTCCATCTGAAAATTTAAGTTTCATAGTTTGAACTCTTAGTAATGCATTGTCAATATTAGATGTCATAATATATTCAACAGCAGAAGAAATATCTTGACACTTTATATAGGCATATACTTTTTTTGTAGTAAATACAGTAATTAAAGAAATTGATAAAATTAAAATAAAAAATGTTCTTCTTCTTTTTTGCATACGTATATATTTTTCTCTTCTAGTAAGTCTTCTATTTCTTTTTATTTTAGCTTTTCCCATAATATCTCCCCCAAAAATACCTTATAATAAAATATTACCATATTTTACCATAAAGTAAATATGTAAAGAATATTATATTAAATTATTTCATAAATTAGTAAGTATGGTTTATAATAAAAACAAATAATAAATTAGGCAGAATAGAAAGGATGTAAACTATGGATTTTTCAAGTTTAGTTTTAATGGAAAAAGATAAAGAAACAGGTTTTATAAAGAAGGAGTTAGGAAGCTATAGTGTAGATGAAAGTGCTTTATTTGTAAAAAAGTTTTTTTTAGAAGGTGAAGAAGTTAATCTTTATTTTGATACTAATAAAGATGTTGAAGAATGGGAATATTCAGCTATATATGATTTGTTTAATAAAGATGTTTTTGAGGAAAAGGGATATAAAGTAGAAGAAGATTTAGATGAATATAACCCTACATTTATTTTAAAATTTAATTATGTAGATGACCATAATAAAATGCAAGATAAAGTTAATGAAATTTTATTTTTAATTTCAAATGAAATGGAAGTTGTATTTAATAATATAAAAGGAAAAGAAGAAGAATATAAAGAAGATTAGAATTTTTTTTAAAACATATAATAAAATTAGTGCTAAAACATAACGGGTGAAGCTCAAAATATAGCTTCACCTATTAATATAATAAAAGGAGGAAAGAGAATGGCAAATGATATATTAAAAAATAGAAGCGAAATAAAAGAAGAAGATAAATGGCAAATAGAAAAAATATATAATTCAAAAGAAAAATGGGAAGATGAGTTTGAATTTTTAAAAAAGGAAGCACCAAAACTTAAAGAATTTAATGGAAAATTAAATAATCCTAAAAATATTGTAGATTATTTAAAAGAAACAGAAAAATTTTCAAGACTTGCAGAAAAATTATATGTATATGCCCATTTAAAAAGTGATGAAGATACTACAAATAATGAAAATCAAGCTAGAATGAGTAAAATTGATAGTTATATGGCTGAATTTTCAAGTTATACAGCATATTTTGTTCCAGAAATACTTTCACTTGGAGAAGAGTATATTAAATCAGCTATGGAAATAGAAGATGAGCTTAAAAAATATAAATTTATATTTGAAAGCATTTTAAGTGAAAAAGATCATGTTTTAAATAAAGAAATGGAAGAACTTATGGCTAAAGTATCAGATTGTTTAGATGCTCCAAGTTCAATTCAAAATATATTAAGTAATGCAGATATGACTTTTCCAGAAATAGAGGATGAAAACAAAAAACTTATAGAGCTTACAGAAGGAAACTACTCTGGTTTTATAAAATCTAAAGATAGAAAAGTTAGAGAAGAAGCATTTAAAGCATTATTTGGTTCATATAATAAATTAAAAAATACTTTTGCAACAACTCTTACATCATCAATAAAAAATTTCTATTTTAATGCTAAAGTAAGAAATTATAAATCATGCTTAGAAGCCTCACTTAAACCTAATAATATACCTGTAGAAGTATATAAAGAGGCTGTTAACACTATAAATAAACATTTAGGATCTCTTCATAAATATGTGTCCTTAAAGAAAAAGATGCTTGGTCTTGATGAAATGCATATGTATGATTTATATGTTCCAGTTATTGAGATAGAAAAGGAACATATAGAATTTGATGAAGGTGTAAAAATTGCAAAAGAGGGTTTAAATCCACTTGGAGAAGAATATCTTCATATATTTGAAGAAGGAATTAATTCAGGATGGATAGATAAATATCAAAATAAAGGTAAAAGAGGGGGAGCATATTCTTGGGGTTCATATGATACAATGCCTTATGTACTTCTTAACTATAATTTTGAATTAAATGATGTATCTACATTGGTACATGAAATGGGTCATTCAATACATTCATATTATTCAAGAAAGACTCAACCTTATTTTTATGCAGGATACACTTTATTTTGTGCAGAAGTAGCTTCAACAACAAATGAAGCATTACTTATACACTATTTAATAGAAAAAGAAACGGATAGAAATAAAAAATTATATTTAATAAATCAAGAGCTTGAGCAAATAAGAACTACAGTATTTAGACAATTAATGTTTGCAGAATTTGAGTTATTTTCTCATGAAAGTATAGAAAGTGGAAATCCACTTACAGCTTCTGAATACTCAAATAAATGGCATGAATTAAATCAAAAATATTTTGGTGATGATATAATAATTGATGAAGAAATTGATATTGAATGGGCTAGAATACCACATTTCTATTCAGATTTTTACGTATATCAATATGCAACAGGATATGCAGCAGCATCAGCATTTGCAAATTCAATATTAAATAAAGAGGAAAATGCAGTAAATAGATATATAGAATTCTTAAAAAGTGGAGGAAAAGATTATCCTATAAATTTACTTAAAAATGCTGGTGTAGATATGACAACATCAAAACCTTTAGAAGCTACAATAAATAGATTCAACGAATTATTGGAAATGTTAGAAAGAACTTTATAATATTAACAAGAGGCAATCTAAAATATATTTTATTAGATTGCCTTATTATATAATAATCTTTTATAATGGTAATATTATGAATGTACTTTAGGAGGAGATATGAAAAATTTAAAAAATAAAATTTATTCTTTTCTTGCTAATACACAAGGATTTTATATGAATCAATATTATAGTAATTTTCATAATGATAACTTATGGATTGCATTAAAAGATGTTGAAGGTGGTATTTATGCTGTAATAATATCAAAAGATTCAGAAGAAGATATAGATTATGATGAAGCATATAATTATTTAAAAACTTTAGGAAAAAATTTTTTGTTAAATATTTTGGTATTGGTTAATGATAATTATATAAACTCATATAAAAATAAATATAGCAAGATTGTATACAATACTATTACTAAAGAGGTTTTATTTTGTAGTGAAAGTGCTATTCCTCTTAAAGAATGTATTAATATTATAGATAAAGAAAATGATATAAATAAAAGAGTTAAAATATTTAAAGAATATCCTGTTACAATGATACTTATATTAATTAATGTAATTATCTTTATAATAACAGCTATATTATCAAAAAGTATTATTGATATAAATACTATTGTTTTAGTTGAATGTGGAGCAAAAGTAAATTATTTAATAAATAAAGGACAGATTTTTAGACTTTTAACAGCAGCATTTCTACATGGAGGAATAATGCATATATTATTTAATATGTATTCTTTATATATAGTAGGTACAGTTGTTGAAAAGATATATGGTTGGAAGAAATACATTAGTATTTATATATTATCAGCATTAACATCAAGTATTTTAAGTTATATGTTAGCACCTATGACTATATCAGTTGGGGCATCAGGAGCTATATTTGGTATTTTAGGAGCTTTCTTATATTTTGCAATTAAAGAAAGAAAACATCTTCAAAGAGGTACTTTAGGAAATATTATAGCAGTTATAGTTTTAAATCTTTATATTGGATTTACATCAACAAGTATAGATAATTTAGGTCATATAGGCGGATTTTTAGGAGGATTTATACTGTCAATATTCTTATATAAAGATAGAGATTAGAAAGGAGAGTAATAAGATGAAAAAGTTAAGCTATGATAGTATAATAACTTATGGATTTATTGTTTTAGTAGCAATAACAGGTATCTGGGATTTTATATATAGAGGTGGAGTAAAATTTCCTAGAATATTACTTATAATTGCTACAGTTATTGGGGTTAAATTACTATTTAAATTTACTTTCTTAAAAAAATGTAAAATGCTTTATGTTTGTGTTATTATTTTTATATTCTTTTCAATGTATCTAGCCAATGTATTAGATTTTTATTCCATAAATGGCTATGATAAAATACTTCACTTTGCATCAGGCTTTCTAATAGGTATATTTGGATTTGCACTTTATGTATTTTTATTTGGAATAAAAAATA
Source organism: Clostridium sp. TJA020 (assembly GCF_058310295.1). Lineage (NCBI taxonomy): Bacteria > Bacillati > Bacillota > Clostridia > Eubacteriales > Clostridiaceae > Clostridium > Clostridium sp. TJA020. The sequence goes on along the minus strand of NZ_JBZEFC010000001.1, from coordinate 714,870 downwards.
AAAATGCAAAAAGTATAGCTGTTGTAATATTTACTATTATGTTTTCTATTGCATCAGCAGGAGCGTGGGAGATATGGGAGTTTACTACAGATCAATTATTTGGACTTATGGCACAAAATGGGTTACATGATACTATGTATGATATAATACTTGGTAGTTTAAGTGGGATAATAGTATCAATTCCGATTTACTTATATACAAAAGGAAAGAAATTTAAAATTTTAGATAAAATAGTAAAGGAAATAGAAGATTAAAAGTAGGAGTTTTTTCTCCTACTTTTTTGTTTAAACATAAAAATAATACATAGAAATCATATTATATAAATTTTTCTTTTGGCATAATTTATATAAATAATTTTTTCCTTTTATAAAGTCCTTATTTTGTATTAATTTATTAAAATGATTTATTTCAAAGTTAGATAATAAAGGTTCTAATTTAAAATATATTTCTTTCAATGCTAATATATAAGTATCTTCATTTGAAGTTTTATAATAAAGGCTTTCTATAAATGAATAGAATTTATTAAATCCATAAGTATTTAATAAGTATTCTCCTTTTTCATAAGCAAATTTATCTTTTTCTTTTAAATAAAATTCATAAGCGTTTAGTTCATTTTTTATATCTAATATATTAGTTAATTTATTATATTCTTTAAATAAATTAATAGCTTTTATTGCTGAAAAATCTTTATCTTTAACTTCTAGCATTATATCTATATCAAAATTTTGAGTTTCTAAAATATAATCTAATATTTTTTGAGAAGTTATAGTAAAAGAATGAGAACCTTGTTTTTTATTAATATCTTGTTCGCTGTAATGAACTTTTATATTTCCATCAGTATATTTCCAAGAGTGTTTTATTTTACTTAAAATTGAGCATGGATTTTCATAAAATTCATTAAAGCAATAATTATGCAAATTATCATAAACTATTGGTATAGAACATTTTTCACTAATATATATTAAATCATCAATACTATAGTTTTTTTCATCATTTTCTATAACTAATCTATTTTTTATATTTAAAGGAAGAGAGTTGTAAGTATTTATAAAGTTATTTATTGCTGTGGGCTTATCATTATATATACCACCAATATGCAAAATTATTTTATGTTTATTATCTAAGTCAAAACTATCTAGAAATTTAGTATGATATTCTAAATCCTTTATAGATTTTTTTACTGTATCAGAGTTATTGCTATTTATTACTGTGTATTGACCAGGATGCATAGAAACTCTTATATTATTTTTTTTAATAAAATTACCTATAATTTTTAGTTTATCTTTAAATTCATAACTCCAATTAAAATTGTTTATAGGATGACTGCCAAAAGGTATAATATCAGAAGCGATTCTAAATAAATATATATCATTCGATATATTATATTTTAAAATTTTTAAAAGGTCATCTAAGTTTGAATTAATTTTTTCTATAAGTAATGTTTCATTATAGTTTTTTATTGAAAAACTTCTATTAGTTCTATTTGGTATTTTTAAAGGGATACATGCATAACCTATTTTCATAATTACTCTCCAAGCATATTTATTTTTATATATAGTTTTAGAAACTATTATAGAAAAAATTCATGAATTTAAAGGAATAATTTTTAAAAATATATAATTATATGGAAAATTATATAGAAAAGTTGTATTATATAAATAAAATATTTAAGGGGGCTTAAATTATGAATGGACAAAAATATGTAGAAAATGTATTAGAATTAGTAAAGCAAAGAAACTATGGTGAAAACGAATTTATAGATGCAGTAACAGAGGTATTAAATTCTTTAGTTCCTGTATTAGATAAAAATCCAGAGTTTATTAAAAATGGAATATTAGAAAGAATTGTAGAACCAGAAAGACAAATTTTCTTTAGAGTACCTTGGGTTGATGATGAAGGAAATGTTAGAGTTAACAGAGGGTTTAGAATTCAATTTAATAGTGCAATAGGACCATACAAGGGAGGACTTAGATTCCATCCATCAGTAAATCAAAGTATAATAAAGTTTTTAGGTTTTGAGCAAATATTTAAAAATTCACTTACAGGATTACCAATAGGTGGTGGCAAGGGAGGATCAGATTTTGATCCAAAAGGAAAGTCTGATATGGAAGTCATGAGATTTTGTCAAAGCTTTATGTCAGAACTTTGTAGACATATAGGCAGCGATATAGATGTACCAGCTGGAGATATTGGAGTTGGAGCAAGAGAAATAGGATACATGTATGGATATTATAAAAAAATAAGAAATTTAAGTGAGCAAGGTGTATTAACAGGAAAAGGCTTAACTTACGGTGGAAGTCTTGGAAGAAAAGAAGCTACAGGTTATGGATTAGTATATTTTGTAGATGAAATGCTAAGAGATAAAGGAGATAGTTTTAAAAATAAAAGTGTTGTAATATCAGGTTCAGGAAATGTTGCTATATATGCATCAGAAATGGTAAAAGAATTAGGTGGAAAAGTTGTTGCACTTAGTGATTCAAATGGATACATATATGATGAAAATGGAATTAATTTAGATGTTGTAAAAGAAATAAAAGAAGTTAAAAGAGGTAGAATAAAAGAATATATAGATTATGTTAAAACTGCAAAATACGAAGAAGGTCATAGAAATATATGGAAAATAAAATGTGATATAGCTCTTCCATGTGCAACACAAGGAGAAATAAATAAAGAGTCAGCAGAAATACTTGTTAAAAATGGAGTGTTGTTAGTTGCAGAAGGAGCTAATATGCCATCAAGTTTGGAAGCTATAGAAGTATTTCAAAATAATAATGTAATGTTTGGACCTGCTAAAGCAGCAAATGCTGGAGGGGTTGCATGTTCAGCTCTTGAAATGTCACAAAATAGTATGAGATTATCATGGACTAAAGATGAAGTTATAGAAAAACTTAAAGACATTATGAGAAATATATATATAAACTCAAGAGATGCAGCTAAGGAGTATGGAGAAGAAGGAAATTTATTAATGGGAGCAAATATATCAGGATTTTTAAAAGTTGCTGAAGCAATGGTTGCACAAGGAATAGTATAATATATGTAAGAATAGGTTTAGTAAATTCTAAACCTATTTTTTTATAATTATAAGAAAGTCAAACATAAATTTATAAAATGGAAAATTAACTATAAATTCTTAAATAAATTTAATTTTTATATACTTGATTTTTATGTTATATTGAATTATATTTAAAAGGATGTATTTTAGAGAAAATAGAAAAATGAATGGGGAAGAATTTCCATTTGTCATTAGGAGTGAATTTAATGGGAAAGATAATTTATGCCGTAACAGCAATTTTTCAATTCTTAGTATTTTTCATAACTATGTATTATTTAGTATTGGCTTTCTTTGGGCTATACAGAAAAAAAGAAAAGAAAAATTATACGCCAACTAAAAAGTTTGCTATGATTGTAGCGGCACATAATGAAGAAGTAGTTATAGGCAAACTTATTGATAGTATGCAAAAACTAAATTATCCAAAAGAATTATATGATGTTTTTGTAATTGCTGATAACTGTACAGATAAAACTGCGGAAATATCAAGAAAACATGGTGCAAATGTTTTTGAACGTTTTAATAAAGACAAGAGAGGTAAAGGATACGCTCTTGAGTGGATGTTTGATAAACTTTTTAAAATGGATGATAAATATGACGCTATATGTATATTTGATGCAGATAATCTAGTTCATGAAGACTTTTTAAAAGAAATAAACTCAAAGATGTTAGAAGGATATAAAGTTGTACAAGGATATATAGATAGTAAAAATCCAAATGACTCTTGGATTGCAACTTCATATTCAATAGCATTCTGGTCACAAAATAGAATGTTCCAATTATCAAGAAATAATGTTGGATTATCAAATCAATTAGGTGGTACTGGATTTGCTATAGATACAAATATGTTACAAAAATTAGGATGGGGTGCAACATGCCTTACAGAAGATTTAGAGTTTACTTGTAAACTTGTATCTCATGGAGAGAAGGTTGGTTGGGCGCATGATGCAAGAATATTTGATGAAAAACCATTAACTTTGAAGCAATCATGGTCACAAAGAAAAAGATGGATGCAAGGGTTTGCTGATGTATCATCAAGATATTTCTTTAAATTAATAAAAGAATCTATTAAAAAGAGAAAATGGTATATGTTTGATTGTGCACTTTATGTATTACAACCATTTGTAACACTTTTATTAGCGGCATCAGCTATACTTACATTAATTCAAGGTAATTTTGGAACATCAGATATATTTGTAATAAGTAATGTATTTAGTGATATTGGATGGAAAGTATTTATAATTTGTCAATTCTTAGTAACACCTTTAGTTTTAAAATTAGAGAAAAAAGTTTCAATGGGATTCTTTGCGATAATATTTATATATTCAATGAATGTATTCATATTACCAATATTATCAAGCATGTTAGATGGCCAGTTTGCCTTTTGGATTGTAACTGCATTATTTAATTTAATTATGCTTATAATTACATTTATTGCTTTAGGAAAAAGTGGTTTAATATTATTTATAAGATTCCTATTATATGGATTGTATACTTTAACTTGGATTCCAATTACAATTCAAGGTATACTAAATAAAAATAATAAAGAATGGAGCCATACTAAACACGTAAGAAATGTTGAGATATGCGATTTATAAAAAGATTTAAGGTTTTTTACCTTAAATCTTTTTTTAATAAAAATAAATAGTTTTGATAATAATAATATTGTTGTTTATAGATTTTTCAATTAATAAAATATTAAAAAAATTTATATTGAAATTATTTTGGTTAATTGTATAATATATTTATAAATAATGATTGTTAAATAAAAAGAGATATTATATAAAAATTATGAGAAGGAGAGATTTATATGAATATAAAATTAAATGGAGAAAAGGTAACATTAAGAGGAAGTGAAATTAGAGTTGGTCAAGAAGCACCAGATTTTATAGTTTCAAACGTTGAGTTAAAACCAGTTACATTAAAAGATACAAAAGGTAAAAGAGTATTTTTAACTGTTCCATCAATAGATACACCAGTATGTGATTTAGAGGTTAAAAGATTTAATAAAGAAGCAGAAAAATATAAAGATACTACAATATATGTAGTTTCAGTAGATTTACCATTTGCTCAAGCTAGATGGTGTGGAGCTGAAGATGTTGATAATGTAATTACTTTATCAGACTATAAAGATAGAAGTTTTGGAGAAAACTATGGTGTATACATAGAAGAAGTAGGATTTTTAGCAAGAGCAGTATTTGTTGTTGATGAAGATAATAAAGTTGTATATACAGAATATTGTGAAAATGTAAGTGATCATCCAAATTATGATAAAGTTTTAGAGGTTTTAGATAACTTAAGTAAATAATAAATTAATATTAACTTAAAAAAGTCGTACAAACATATGTACGACTTTTTTTCTTTTTTAATTTGATAAAAATGTGATAGAATAGAATGGTTAATAATTTGAATAGGAGTTTTGATATGTTTAACATAATAGATTACGAGAAAATAGCAGATGATAAAAATTGTATTTTTGTTGATGTTAGAAGCGAAAGTGAATTTAATAAATCAACAATAAAGGGAGCAATAAATATACCAGTTCTTTTAGATGATGAAAGGGCAGAAGTAGGTACTCTTTATGTTAGAAAGTCAGTAGAAGAAGCAAGAAGTAAAGGGATTGAATTTATTTCAAAGAGACTTCCAGAAATTTTTAATAAGATGCAAGATTTATATAAGATAAGAAATAAAAAAATTATAGTATTTTGCTCAAGGGGTGGAATGAGAAGCGGAAGTATATATTCTTTATTATATTCATTGGGTATAAAGGTATATAAATTAAGAGGTGGATACAAAGCTTATAGAAATTATATAAATGAAAACTTTGAAAAAATAAATGAAGATGTTAAATATATAGTATTACATGGTAAAACAGGAGTTGGAAAAACTGAATATTTAAAGGCTTTAAAAGAAAGAGGATATGATATTTTAGATCTTGAAGGTGCAGCTAATCATAGAGGTTCATTTTTAGGTGCAGTAGCTCTTGGTGGATGTAATTCTCAAAAAAAATTTGAAACAGAAATTTTTGAAACACTTAAAAATAGAAAAAACAACTTAGTATTTGTTGAAGGTGAAAGTAAAAGAATAGGTAATGTAATAATTCCAGATTTTATATGGAATTCAATGAATAATAATAGTATAAGAGTATGCATAGAAGATTCTATAGAAAATAGAAGTAAATTATTGATAAATGAATACATAAATGGTGAAGATAGTGTAAAAGAGCTTATTAATGCTTTAAATAATTTAAAGAAATATATAAGTGGAAAAAGAATAGACGAATATAAAAGTTTATTAGAAAAAGGAGATTATAAAACTGTATGTGAAGAACTTATGGTTAAATATTATGATCCTCTCTATTTAAATGGGTTTAAGGTAAAGGAGTTTTATGAAACTATAATTAATGAAAATAAAGAAGATACGATAAATAAATTAATTGATATATATAATAAAAATTCTTAGCATGGAGGTAATGATGGTAAAGGAAAGTAAAGTATCATATGATGTTACTGATTTAACGTCTTTAGAAAAATTAGAACCAGTAAGGATAAGACCAGGAATGTATATAGGTTCTACAGGAAGCAAGGGTTTACATCATTGCGTTTGGGAAATATTAGATAACTCTATAGATGAAATATCAAATGGTTATGGAAGTAAAGCAACTATTATTTTAAATAAAAATAAAAGTGTAACTATAATTGATGATGGAAGAGGAATACCAACAGGTATACATCCTATTAAAAAAAAGAGTGGAGTTGAGATGGTTTATACTGAACTTCATACTGGTGGTAAATTTAATAATAAAAATTACAAAACTTCAGGTGGATTACATGGAGTTGGAGCTGCTGTTGTAAATGCTCTATCTAAATGGGTAGAAGTAGAAGTTCATCAAAACGGTAATATTTATAAGCAAAGATTTGAATATGCTTATGATAAAGAACTTAAAAAAGATATGCCAGGAACCCCTGTAACTTCTTTAGAAGTCATTGGAAAATGTAAAGATACAGGTACTAAGGTTACTTTTTTGCCTGATAAAGATATATTTTCAACAACTGAATTTAAGTTTGACATAATAGATGAAAGACTTCAAGAATTAGCATTCCAAAATAAAGGAATGAAACTAGAACTTATAGATAATAGAAAAGATGAGGAAGTTAAAAAAGAATATTATTCAGAAAGAGGTCTTTTAGATTTTATAGAATATTTAAATGAAAGCAAGGTACCACTTCACAAAGATCCAATATTATTTGAAGGTGATAAAGAAATTAGTGGTATATTTATGTCAGGAGAAGTTTGTATACAATTTACAGATTCAACAACTGATAATATAGCAAGTTATGTTAATAATATACCAACAACTGAAGCTGGTACTCATGAAACTGGATTTAAGACAGGTATGACTAGAGCTTTTAAAGAATGGGCTAAAAAACTTGGGCTTGTTAAAGAAAAGGATAAAGAGTTTGAGGGCGATGATTTAAGAGAAGGTATGACTGCCATAGTGAGAATAAAAGTTTCAAATCCAGTTTTTGAAGGGCAAACTAAAACTAAGCTTGGAAATGCAGAAGCATATACTATGATGAATGAACTTGCATATACTAAGATTTCAGAATGGATAGAAGATAATAAAGATTTAGCATCTAAAATAATAAATAATGCATTATCAGCAGCTCAAAGAAGAGAGAAAATTAAAAAAATAAATGAAGCTGAAAAGAAAAAAATAGGAAAGGGAACTGCTCCACTTGCTGGTAAAGTAGCAGTTTGTACAGGAAGATCTAAAGAATACAATGAATTTATAGTTGTGGAAGGAGATTCAGCTGGAGGTTCAGTAAAGCAAGCTAGGGATAGAAGATTTCAAAGTATAATGCCATCAAAAGGTAAAATAATGAATACAGAAAAGCAAAAACTTGAAAATGTACTAGCTTCAGAAGAGTTAAAAATATTTAATACAGCTATAGGTACAGGAACTTTAGATAATTATAGTGAAGATGATTTAAAATATAACAAAATAATTATTATGAGTGATGCTGACGTAGATGGATACCATATAAGAACTTTATGGATGACTTATATATATAAATATATGAGACCATTAATTGCAAATGGTCATTTATATTTAGCTATGCCACCTCTTTATAAAGTTTATAAAAAGGTTAAAGGCAAGGAAGTAAGCAAATATGCTTATTCAGATGAAGAACTTGAAGATGTTAAAAAGGAAATAGGAAAAGGTGCTCTTATTCAAAGATATAAAGGACTTGGGGAAATGAATCCTGATCAACTATGGGATACAACTTTAAATCCAGAAACTAGAACTTTACTTCAAGTTACAATAGAAGATGCAGCAAAAGCTGAAAAAATGGTATCACTTCTTATGGGAGATATAGTTGAGCCTAGAAGAAAGTATATGTACAAATATGGAGAATTTTAAAATAGAAATGGAGTAATGTTATGGCTAAAAAAGTTAATAATATACCGATAGATAGAAATATAATAAGAGTTCCACTTGAAGAAGCTATGCCAGATAATTATTTGCCTTATGCTATAGAAGTTGCAAAAGATAGAGCACTTCCAGATGTAAGAGATGGGCTTAAACCAGTTCATAGAAGAATTCTTTATGGAGCTTATCTTTTAAAGGCATTTCCAGATAGACCTTATTATAAATCAGCAAGAATAGTTGGAGATATTTTGGGTAAATTTCATCCCCATGGGGATTCATCAGTATATGATGCTATGGTAATACTTGCGCAAAATTTTTCAACTAGAGAACCTCTAATAGATGGTCATGGTAACTGGGGTTCAATAGATGGAGATGGAGCTGCTGCTATGAGATATACAGAAGCAAGACTTGCTCCTATTGCAATGGAAATGATAAGAGATATAGATAAAGATACTGTTGATATGGTTCCAAACTATTCAGATAGTGAAATGGAACCAACAGTGCTTCCAAGTAGATATCCAAATCTTTTAGTTAATGGAACCTTTGGGATAGCGGTTGGACTTGCAACTAATATACCTCCACATAATTTAGGAGAAGTTACAGAAGGAGTATTAGCATATATTGATAATCCTGAAATAACAACAGAAGGGCTTATGGAATACATAAAGGGTCCAGACCTTCCAACTGGTGGAGTATTAATTGGTAAAAATTCATTAAAATCTGCTTATGCAACAGGTGAAGGAAAGGTAACTTGTAGAGCTAAGACATCTATAGAAACATTAGAAAATGGAAGGTTAGGTATTGTAATTACTGAATTCCCATATAGAAGAAATAAATCAAAACTTCTTCAAGTAATTTCAGAAATGACAGCTGATAAAAAGCATGCTAAAGTTTTAGAGGGAATAACAGATATAAGAGATGAATCGGATAGAAATGGGATTAGAGCCGTTATAGAATTTAAAAAAGCATTTACAGAAGTTGAAGTAGAAAAAGTTTTAAAATATTTATTTAAAAGAACAGATCTTCAATGTAATATAAGTTTTAATATGGTTGCATTAGCTAATGGAAAACCAGAAACTATGGGACTTAAGACTATAATAAGTCATTACGTTAATCATCAAAAAGAGATAGTTACTAGGAGAACTAAAAAAGAGCTTGAAATAGCGGAAAAGAGATTTCATATAGTCGAAGGTTTTATAAAAGCTATAGATATTATGGATGAAGTTATAAAAACAATTAGGGCTTCAAAATCTAAAAAAGATGCATCAGAAAATCTAATTAATAATTTTGGATTTACAGAAATACAATCTGGTGCAATACTTGAACTTATGCTTTACAGACTTACTGGTCTTGAAATAAAAGTATTTAAAAAAGAGTATGAGGAACTTTTAAAATTAATAAAAAAATTAAAGAAAATATTATCAGAAGAAAAAGAACTTTTAAAAGTAATAAAAAAAGAACTTAAAGAAGTTACTGATAAATATAAAAATGATAGAAGGACTAAAATTATAGAAGATGATAGTGAAGCAAAAATAGATGTTGAAGAACTTATAGTTATTGAAGATGTAATGGTTACATTATCAAAGGATGGATTTATAAAGAGAATCCCAACTAAAAATTATATAAGATCAAATCAAGATGTAAATCTTATTGAGTATAGAGAAGGAGATAAACTTAAGTTTTTATTTGAATCAAATACAAGAGACAATATATTACTATTTACCAATAAAGGTAATATGTATCAAATTAAAGGTATAAATATTCCGGAGGGTAAATGGAAAGATAAAGGTGAAAAGTTAGATACTTTAATTAAGACTATTAATTTAGATGAAGAGGAAATATTATTTGTAACATCTCAAACTACATTTAGTCCTAATAAATATGTTCAATTTATAACAGATAGAGGAATAATAAAGAAAACATCATTAGATAAATTCCAAACTTCATATACTAAGCTTCAAGCTTTAAAACTTAAAAATGAAGAAAATGTTATAAATGTAATTGTATTAAATGAAGAAGAAAATAAAGAGTTCTTAAAAGTAAAAACTAAACTTGGATTAGAGTTTAATTTAGAACTTAAAGAAATAATAGAAACTCCTAGAAATGTATTAGGAAGTGAATTATTTAAACTTGTAGATAAAGATAAGGTTATAGAATGTAAATATGTAGATAAATTAGAAGTTAAAGAGTTTATAGTCGGTGTAACTAATAAAAATACTTTAAAAGTATTTTCAAGAATGAATAAAAATGATGATTTAAAAACTTATACTGATACTTTAAGTGATATATTATTATTCACAAATAAAGGTAAATCATTTAAAGTAAAATCATTTATAATAGATAGTGTTACTAAAAATGATATTGAATTAAATAAAGTAATTGATGGTTTATTAAAAGGCGAGAAAATTATTAAAATAGTTTCTTTAAAAGAATATAGTGATGATTTAGCAGTTTATGCAACTATAAATAGTGGTCTTATAAAAAAGACATTATTAAATGAGTTTAATAATAATTTTTCAGAAACTCAATATTATAAATTAAAGCATGAAGATGATGAAGTTGTATCTGTTCAAATAAGTAAAGTAAATAATGGTCAAATAGTACTTATAACTAAAAAAGGAATGGCAATTCGTTTCTTATCATCTAATATAAATACTATGGGTAAAATTGCATCAGGAGTAACTGGAATAAGTTTAAAAGAAGATGATGAAGTTATATATGCTAAAGTTATTGATATTAATAATGATGAAATAGCAATTACTTCTGATTTTGATAAGACTTTTACATTAATAACATCTAATAAAGATACTAAAGAAATAAACTTAACTGATATAAAATTACAAAATAGAGCAGGTAGAGGAACTGATATTATGATAGTTTCTTTAGATGATGAAATAAAAACTATACAATATAATTAAATATTAATTTTAGAAAGGATGAGTATTTATGAAAAAAGTTTGTGTATTACTAGCAAATGGTTTTGAAGAAATTGAAGCATTAACAGTTGTTGATGTTTTAAGAAGAGCTAATATAGAATGTGAACTTGTATCAATTGAAAAAGAATATGTTACTGGAGCACATAATATAACAGTCAAAGCTGATGTTTTAATTGATGATATAAAAAATGTAGATATGTTAATACTTCCAGGTGGAATGCCAGGAGCTACTAATTTAAGAGATGATTCTAGAGTTATAAATTTAATAAAGAATTTATTAGAAAATAATAAAAAGGTTGCAGCTATATGTGCAGCTCCAATTGTTTTAGAAAAAGCTTCTGTAATAGATGGGGAATGCGTTACATCTTATCCTGGTTTCGAGAATGAATTAAAAGGAGCAAATTACAAAGAAGATTTAGTTGTTGTAAGTGGAAATATAATAACAAGTAGAGGTCCTGCAACTGCATTAGAATTTGCTTATACAATATTAAAAGAATTAGGTTCAGATAAAGCTGAAATTTTAAGAGAAGAAATGTTATATAATTTATTGAAATAAAAAGGTGAATTAGAATGAAAGAGAAGTGGCTAGTAAGAAATAAAAAATCAGAATTTCAAAATTTAGCTAAAGAATTTAATGAAAATAGTCTTATATTAAGGTTATTAGCTAATAGAGGAATTTCTGATAAAAAATCCGCTTCTCTTTTTCTTAGTGGTACAATTTCTGATATGTATGATAGCTTTTTAATGAAGGACTTAGAAAAAGGAGTTAATATAATAAAAGATGCCATAGAAAAAGGGAAGAAGATAGTAATATATGGGGACTATGATTGTGATGGAGTTTGTAGCACCGCCATACTTTATAAAGCACTTAAAAATTTAAATGCAAACTTTGATTATCATATACCTAATAGGGAAAACGAAGGTTATGGTATGAACTCAAATAGAATCAAAATTTTAAAGGATGAAGGAGCTGAAATTTTATTAACATGTGATAATGGAATATCAGCTATTGAAGAAGTTAAGTATGCAAAAGAATTAGGTTTATCAGTTGTAATAACAGATCATCACGACATACCTTTTATAGAAGAAGATGGAATTAAAAGAAATATTATGCCAAATGCAGATGCTGTTATAAATCCTAAAAGAGAAGATTGTAGTTATCCATTTAAAAGTCTTTGTGGGGCAGGTGTTGCATATAAATTTGTTCAAGGATTATATAAAGCTTTTAACAAAGATGAAGAAGAAATTATAGAACTTTTAGAATATGCAGCTATTGCAACAGTTTGTGATGTAGTAGATATTTTAGATGAAAATAGAATAATAGTAAAAAAAGGTTTGGAACTTATAAATAATACAAATAAAAAAGGTATAAAAGAGCTTATAAAAGTTAAAAAACTTTCAGGTAAAGAAATATCAGAATATCATTTTGGATTTGTTATAGGCCCTTGTATAAATGCTACTGGTAGACTAGAAATTGCAGATATATCTTTAGAACTTTTAATAACAGAAGATGATGAAAGAGCTAAAGAATTAGCGATTAAACTTAATGATTTAAATGAAACTAGACAAGAATTAACAGTTGAAAGCACTGAAAAGGTAATAGAACAAATAGAAGCTACTAAAAAAGAATCAGAAAAGGTAATATTAGTATATCAAGAGGATATACATGAAAGTATTGCTGGAATAGTAGCCGGAAGAATTAGAGAGAAGTATAATCTACCTAGTATAGTTATGACTAGAGGAAAAGATATGCCAAAAGGATCAGGAAGATCCATTGAAGAATACAATATGTTTGAAGAATTGGTTAAATGCAAAGAACTTATATTTAAGTTTGGTGGTCATCCAATGGCAGCAGGTTTATCAGTTGAAGAAAAAAATATACAATTACTTAAGGAAACTTTAAATAAAAATTGTACATTGACAGAAGATGACATAATACCAAAGGTTATTATAGATTCTCCTTTATCATTAGAATATATAGATTTTAATATAATAGAAAAGATTAATGATATGAGACCTTTTGGGAAAGGAAATAATAGTCCTATATTTGCTGTAAAAGATATACTTATAAAAAGAGTAATATTTATGGGAAAAGAAAAGAAATTTTTAAGATTCAAAATTCAAATGAAAGATGGCAAAATGATAGATGGTGTAAATTTTAATAAATATGATTACTTTAAAGAGTTGTATGAAAATAAATATGGAAAAGAACAATTTTTAAAGCTTCAAGATGTAGGATATTGTAACTTTAAGATGGATATATTATACTATCCAGAAGTAAATGAATTTAATGGAAATAGAAATATTCAATTATCTATAAAGAGTTTTAGAATATAATAAATATAAAATAAGGAGAGGATATTTTTTGAGTAAATATAAAATAATAATGACTGGTGGGGGAACAGCAGGTCATGTTACTCCAAATTTAGCATTAGTTCCATCATTAAAAGAAGAAGGATTTGAAATAAAATACATAGGAAGTACAGATGGTATAGAAAAAGAAATAATAACATCAAACAATATACCTTATTACGGAATATCTTCAGGAAAGCTTAGAAGATATTTTGATGTTAAAAATTTTACAGATCCCTTTAAAGTATTAAAAGGAATAGTTCAAGCTAGAAAAATATTATCTAAAGAGAAACCAGATGTTATATTTTCAAAAGGGGGATTTGTTACAGTTCCTGTTGTTATAGCTGCTTCTATGCTTAAAATACCAGTAGTTTCTCATGAATCAGATATTACACCAGGTCTTGCAAATAAGCTTGCATCACCATTTTGTGATAAATTATGTGTAACATTTAGGGAGAGTTTACAGTTTGTTAAAAATAATAAAGGGGTATTGACTGGTAGTCCTATAAGAAAAGAAATTTTAAATGGTTCAAAGTTAAAAGGGAAAGAGATTTGTTCCTTTAAAAATGAAAAAGACGTAATATTAATAATGGGGGGGAGTTTGGGCTCAAAAGTAATCAATGACGCCATAAGAGAGAATATAGATAATATTCTGAAATTTAATAATATTATTCATATTTGTGGTAAAGGTAATATATGTGACAGCATGAAGAATATTGAAGGTTATAAACAGTTTGAGTATGTAAGCGAGGAGTTAAGCCATTTAATGAGTTATGCAGATTATATAATTTCAAGAGCAGGAGCAAACTCAATATTTGAATTTTTAGCTCTTAGAAAACCAACACTATTAATTCCACTTTCAAAAAATGCAAGTAGGGGAGACCAAATCTTGAATGCAAACTCATTTAAGAAAGAAGGATTTTCAATTGTTATGCAAGAAGAGGAAGTTCAAAAGGACGGAATTTTAAAGGGAATAAAAATGTTAAAAGAAAATGAACAAGAACTTATTAAAAATATGGAAAATAGTAAGATGAATGACGGAGTTAAAGAGATTATAAATGTGATAAAAAGTAGTATTACAGCTAAGAGATAAGAAAAAATAAAAGTTAAAAAATTAACACTAAAATTTAGTGTATTAAAGCTTATGACACTCTTGCAAATTTAAAATAGTGTTATATAATAAAAGAGAAAGTTTGTGTTAAGTTAATTTATTTATTAATTTAACATTAAACTTAAACAGATATTAAATAAAATTGTATTTTATGCATTTATTATTGCTATAATATATAATTTTATTTTATATAAGATTAATAAGAAGTTCCTAGCTTTTTATTGATACACAAAAGAATTTAAAAAGTTGATTTTTATTTTCAGAAAGAGGGGTCACGCGATGAGAAAAATGAAAACTATGGATGGTAATACAGCTGCTGCTCATATATCTTACGCATTCACAGAAGTTGCAGCTATCTATCCAATAACACCATCATCACCAATGGCAGAGCACGTTGATGAGTGGGTAGCGCAAGGAAGAAAAAATATTTTCGGTCAACCAGTTAAGGTTATGGAAATGCAATCAGAGGCTGGAGCTGCAGGAGCAGTTCACGGATCATTACAAGCTGGTGCATTAACAACTACTTATACTGCATCACAAGGATTATTATTAATGATTCCTAACATGTACAAAATTTCTGGAGAATTACTTCCAGGAGTATTCCATGTATCAGCTAGAGCATTAGCTACTTCAGCATTAAACATCTTTGGAGATCACCAAGACGTTATGGCTGCAAGACAAACTGGATTTGCTATGCTTGCAGAAGGATCAGTTCAAGAAGTAATGGATTTATCAGCTGTAGCACATTTATCAGCTATTAAATCAAGAGTTCCATTCTGTAACTTCTTCGATGGATTCAGAACTTCACATGAAATACAAAAAATTGAAGTTTTAGATCAAGAAGAATTAAAACCATTAGTTGATATGGAAGCATTACAAGCATTCAGAGATAGAGCATTAAACCCAAATCACCCAGTAACTAGAGGTACTGCTCAAAACCCTGATATCTACTTCCAAGAAAGAGAAGCTGTTAATAAATTCTACGATGCTGTTCCAGATATCGTTGAAGGATATATGGCTGAAATCACTAAGTTAACAGGAAGAGAATATCACTGTTTCGATTACTATGGAGCTGCTGATGCAGATAGAATTATCGTAGCAATGGGATCATGTACAGATGTATGTGAAGAAACAGTTGATTACTTAAATGCTAACGGAAATAAAGTTGGAGTTGTTAAAGTAAGACTTTACAGACCATTCGACGTTGAAAGATTAAAGAAAGTTATTCCTGCTTCAGTTAAGAAAATTGCTGTTTTAGATAAGACTAAAGAGCCAGGATGTAATGGAGAACCATTATACTTAGACGTTATGAGCGCATACTACGGAGTAGAAAATGCACCTGTAATAGTTGGTGGAAGATACGGATTAGGATCAAAAGATCCAAACCCAGGTCATATCGCTGCAGTATATGAAAACTTAACTAAAGATGAACCAAAGAATGGATTCACTATAGGAATAGTTGATGATGTAACTAACACTTCATTAGAAGTTCATGAAGATATCGATGCTACTCCAGAAGGAACTACAGCTTGTAAGTTCTGGGGATTAGGATCAGACGGTACTGTTGGTGCTAATAAGAGTGCTATAAAAATCATCGGAGACCATACAGATATGTATGCTCAAGGATATTTCTCATATGACTCAAAAAAATCAGGTGGTATAACTGTATCACACTTAAGATTTGGTAAGAAAGCAATTAAATCACCTTACTTAATAAATAAAGCTGATTTCGTAGCTTGTCACAACCAATCATATGTATTCAAATATAATGTTCTAGAAGGATTAAAGAAGAATGGAACATTCTTATTAAATACTATCTGGAGCCCAGAAGAAGTAGAAGAACATCTACCAGCTTCATATAAGAGATATATTGCTGAAAACAACATTAAGTTCTACACTTTAAATGCTGTTAAGATAGCTCAAGAAATCGGATTAGGCGGAAGAATTAACATGATAATGCAATCAGCTTTCTTCAAGTTAGCTAACATTATCCCTGTAGAAGACGCTGTTAAATATCTTAAAGATGCCGTTGTAACTTCATACGGTAAAAAAGGTCAAAAAGTTGTTGATATGAACAATGCAGCTATTGATAAAGGAATTGAATCAATTGTTGAAATTAATGTTCCAGCAACATGGAAAGATGCTAAAGATGAAGTTAAAGAAGAAGGAAGACCAAGACCAGAATTCGTTAAAAACATTGTTGATCCAATGAATAGACAAGAAGGATTTGAACTTCCAGTATCAGCATTCGATGGAATGGAAGATGGTACTTTTGAACAAGGTACTGCTGCATTTGAAAAGAGAGGTATAGCTATAAATGTACCTGAATGGGATAAGGATAAATGTATCCAATGTAACCAATGTTCATATGTATGTCCACATGCTGTAATTAGACCATTCTTATTAACTGAAGAAGAAAGCAACAATGCTCCAGAAGGATTAAAGATTGTTGCTGCTAGAGCATTAAAGACAGAAGAGCCAATGAACTACACAATGGCTATTTCACCACTTGATTGTACAGGATGTGGAAACTGTGCACAAGTTTGTCCAGCTCCAGGAAAAGCTTTAGTTATGAAGCCAGCTAACACTCAAGAAGGAGAAGCTGCTAATTGGGATTACGTAACACATGAAGTATCAGTTAAGAAGAACCCAATGAACAAAAATACAGTTAAGGGTAGCCAATTTGAACAACCATTATTCGAGTTCTCAGGAGCTTGTGCAGGTTGTGGAGAAACTGCTTACGCTAAACTTATAACTCAATTATTCGGAGACAGAATGATGATAGCAAATGCTACTGGATGTTCATCAATCTGGGGAGGATCAGCACCTTCAACTCCATACACAACTAACCATAAAGGATACGGTCCAGCTTGGGCTAACTCATTATTCGAAGACAATGCTGAATTCGGATTAGGTATGTTCTTAGGAGCAAAAGCTATAAGAGAAAGATTAGTTGAAAAAGCTAACTTAGCTATCGAATCATTAGAAGAAGGAGAAGCTAAAGAAGCTCTTAAAGCTTGGGTTGAAAAAGTTGAAATCGGAGAAGGAACTAGAGATAGAGCTGATAGAGTTATCGCTGCTTTAGAAGGATTAGATAATGAATTTGCTAAAGAAATCTTAAAAGAAAAAGACTTCTTAGTAAAACCATCACAATGGATCTTCGGAGGAGACGGATGGTCATACGATATCGGATTTGGTGGAGTAGACCACGTATTAGCATCAGGAGAAGATGTAAACATATTTGTATTTGATACAGAAGTTTACTCAAACACTGGTGGTCAATCATCAAAATCAACTCCAACTGCTGCAATAGCTAAATTTGCTGCATCAGGTAAGAAAACTAAGAAGAAAGATCTTGGTATGATAGCAATGAGCTACGGATATGTATATGTTGCTCAAATAGCAATGGGAGCTGACAAGAACCAAACTCTTAAAGCTATAGCTGAGGCTGAAGCATATCCAGGACCATCATTAATCATTGGTTATGCACCATGTATTAACCACGGAATTAAGATTGGTATGGGTAACAGCCAATTAGAAGCTCAAAGAGCTGTTGAATGTGGATACTGGGCTATGTACAGATACAACCCACAATTAAAGGGAACTGATAAGAACCCATTCACATTAGATTCAAAAGAGCCAAAGGGAGATTTCAAAGAATTCTTAATGGGAGAAGTTAGATATGCTTCACTTGCTAAGGCATTCCCAGAAGCTGCTGATGCTTTATTTGAAAAGACTTATAATGACGCTATGGAAAGATTAGAAGGCTACAAGAAATTAGCTGGAAAATAATAGCTTATTAAATATAAAGACTAGATAAGTTAATTCTTATCTAGTCTTTTTTATTAAGATTAAAAAATATGTTGAAATTTATCGTTATTGCAAAGTATAATAAATAAGTATTTAATAAAATTTAAAAGCTTAAAAAATAAATTTATTAAATAAGTTTATTTGTAATAGGAGATTAATATGGGTAAAAAAATTCTACATTTGAATGATGTCATAGATATAGATATATTTCAAAAAATTCAAGATGATATTGCAGAAGCAACAGGAATATCAATAATAACAGTAGATTATAAAGGCAAACCCGCGACGAAACATAGTAAATGTAGTGATTTCTGTAATCTTATGAGACAAGAAAAATCATATTCAGAATTATGTGAAAGGTGTGATTCAAGAGGAGGGCTTGAAGCAGCAAGGCTTGAAAAACCATATATATATAAATGTCATAAAGGTCTAATTGATTTTGCTACACCTATAATAGTTGACGGACAATATTTAGGTTCCGTAATGGCAGGACAAGTGTTAGCAAAAGAAGATAATTTAGAATTAGAAGATATAGTATCAACTAAAGATAAATTAAATGACTTAGATAATGAAGAAAATAAAAAATTTTTAGAGGCTTATAGAAAATTACCGATAGTTGAGTTTGAAAAAATAAAAGCTACAGCAAATATGATGTTTCATATAAGCAACTATATAGTTGAAGAAGCTGTACTTAAAATGGCTCAAAAGGAATTGAATGATAAAAATATAAAAATAATAGAAGCAAAGAGAGAAAAAGCTGAATTAGAAAAAGAATATGAAGCATGTAGACTTAAAGCGCTTCAATCTCAAATAAATCCACATTTTTTATTTAATGTTTTAAATAGCATTTCATCTTTAGCTATAATTGAAAATGCAACTAGAACACAAGAAGTAATTTATAATTTATCAAACATGTTAAGATACACTTTAAAAAAATCTGATAAGATAGTTTCTTTAGAAGAAGAACTAGAATATATAAAATCATATTTAAGTCTTCAGAAGGTGAGATTTGGAAAAAGATTAGATTATGATATTAAAGTTGATAATGAATTTATAGAAAAAAAAGTTCCATTTATGACTATACAAACATTTGTAGAGAATTCTATAGTTCATGGAATTGAAAATAAAGAAGAAGGTGGAAAAATCTTATTATATTCTGAAAAAGAAGAAGATGGTTTTAGTATTATTATAAAGGATAATGGTGTTGGAATGACAGAAGAAAGATTATATGAAGTACAAAAGGAATTAGAAACTAAATATGATAATAATTTAGATAAAATAGGAATTAATAATGTAAATAAAAGAATGGCTAACTATTATGGTGAAGATTATAAAATAGATATAATTAGTAAAGTTAGGGAAGGAACTATTATAAAAATAAAGTTTTTTGATAGAAGTTTTAGCTGGAGTTGATAAAAATGTTAAAAGTGATGATAGTTGATGACGAAAGTTTAGAAAAGGAAGCATTAAGAGTAATATTAGGATCAATAGATAATTTAAGTATAGTTGCAGAAGCATCAAATGGCAGGGAAGCAATTGATTTAGATAAAAAATATAATCCTGATTTAATAATAATGGATGTAAAAATGCCAGGTATAGATGGATGTAAAGCTACTGAAATAATAAAAGCATACAATAAAGATAAGATAATAATAATGGTAACTGCTCATGATGATTTAAGTATAGTTAGAAAAGCAGTAAGCTTTGGAGTTGATGATTATATATTAAAACCAATAAATCCTAAAAAAATATGTGATATAATTGAAAAGATAATTGTTAATTATAAAATTAACGATTATAATGAATTCAATAATACTGTTCAAAATAAAGAAGGTAATAATAAAACTTCAAATTCTAATAATAATCAGATTAGGACAGCAATAGATTACATAAAGAATAACTTTAAAGAAAACATAACTTTAGATAAAATAGCATCTATTTGTAATTTGAGTCCATGTTATTTTAGTAAGTTATTCAAAAAAGAAATGGGAATAAATTTTAATACATATTTAAATAATAAGAAAATAGAATATGCAAAGGAAGTATTGAAGACAACGGACACTCCTATTCTTAATATTGCTTTAGACTTGGGGTTTGAGGATTGCGGTTATTTTATAAAGGTCTTTAAAAAAAGTGAAGGCTTAACGCCTAAAAGATATAGAGAAATAATATAACAATAAAAGGGAATGTATAAAATTTTATACATTCCCTTTTATTGTTATATGAATAGCAAAAAAGTTCTAGTTTTTCTAAAAGACAAAAAAGTACTATTTTCGTTGATAAAAAGTAAACAATATAGTCATAGAAGAAGACAATAAATTTTAATGGATTTTTATTTTAATTATATTAAAATGTATACATCGATAAAAAAATAACAAATGCAATTATATAACGTAATTATATTCTGAGGGAGGAATTTTACAGTGAAATCAAAAAGATTTGAAGCTTTAGCAAAACGTCCTGTAAATCAAGATGGTTTAATTGGAGAATGGGCTGATGAAGGTCTAATAGCAATGGAAAGTCCTAATGATCCAAAGTCATCTATAAAAATAGAAAATGGAATAGTAGTAGAATTAGATAGTAAAAAAAGAGAAGATTTTGATATGATAGACAGATTCATAGCTGACTATGCAATAAATTTAGAAAATGCAGAAGAAGCTATGAAATTAGATTCAGTTGAAATAGCTAGAAAATTAGTAGATATAAATGTTGGTAGAGATGAAATAGTTAAAATAACTACAGCAATAACTCCAGCTAAGGCTGTTGAAGTTATGACTCATATGAATGTTGTTGAGATGATGATGGCACTTCAAAAGATGAGAGCTAGAAAAACACCATCAAACCAATGTCACGTTACAAACCTTAAAGATAATCCAGTACAAATTGCAGCAGATGCAGCAGAAGCTGGTATAAGAGGTTTCTCAGAACAAGAAACTACAGTTGGTATAGTAAGATATGCACCATTTAATGCATTAGCAATACTTATAGGTTCACAAGTTGGTCGTCCTGGAGTATTAACTCAATGTTCAGTTGAGGAAGCTACAGAACTTGATCTTGGAATGAGAGGACTTACAAGTTATGCAGAAACAGTTTCAGTATATGGAACAGAATCAGTATTTACAGATGGAGATGATACTCCATGGTCAAAAGCATTTTTAGCATCAGCTTATGCTTCAAGAGGACTTAAAATGAGATATACATCAGGAACTGGTTCAGAAGCATTAATGGGATATGCAGAAGGTAAATCAATGCTTTACTTAGAATCAAGATGTATTTACATAACTAAAGGAGCTGGAGTTCAAGGACTTCAAAATGGAGCAGTTAGTTGTATAGGTATGACAGGAGCAGTTCCATCAGGAATAAGAGCAGTACTTGCTGAAAACTTAATAGCTTCAATGCTTGATATAGAAGTAGCATCAGCTAATGACCAAACATTCTCACATTCAGATATAAGAAGAACAGCTAGAACATTAATGCAAATGCTTCCAGGAACAGATTTTATATTCTCAGGATATAGTGCAGTTCCAAACTATGATAACATGTTTGCAGGTTCAAACTTTGATGCGGAAGATTTTGATGATTATAATGTACTTCAAAGAGACTTAATGGTAGATGGTGGATTAAGACCAGTATCAGAAGAGGAAACAATTGCAATAAGAAATAAAGCTGCAAAAGCTATTCAAGTAGTATTTAGAGAGCTTGGATTCCCTAAAATAACTGATGAAGAAGTTATAGCTGCAACTTATGCACATGGAAGTAAAGATATGCCAGAAAGAAATGTAGTTGAAGATTTAAAGGCTGCAGAAGAAATGCTTAAGAAAAGAATAACAGGATTAGATATTGTTAAAGCTTTAGGTTCAAATGGATTTGAAGATGTAGCAAACAATATATTAAATATGCTTAAGCAAAGAGTTACTGGAGATTATCTTCAAACATCAGCAATACTTGATAGAGATTTTGATGTAATAAGTGCTGTTAATGATGTAAATGACTATAAAGGACCAGGAACAGGATACAGATTAAGTAAAGAAAGATGGGAAGAAATTAAAAATATTCCTAACGTAATAAAACCAGAAGATATTGAATAAGAAAAGGTGGTATACATATGGAAAATGGAGCAAATAAATTTGTTATGCCAGAGCTTACTCTTACAGAAGTAGGAGAAGCAAAAGTTGGAACAAGAGCGGATGAGGTTGTGATTGGACTTGCCCCAGCATTTGAAAAATTTCAACATCATACATTAGTTAATATAGATCACAAAGATATTTTAAGAGAACTTATAGCAGGTATTGAAGAAGAAGGATTACATGCTAGAGTTGTTAGAATATTAAGAACATCAGATGTTTCATTTATAGCAAATGATGCAGCAAAATTAAGTGGATCAGGAATTGGTATAGGAATTCAATCTAAAGGAACAACAGTAATTCACCAAAAAGACTTACTTCCTTTAAATAACTTAGAATTATTCCCACAAGCACCATTATTAACATTAGAAACTTTTAGATTAATCGGTAAAAATGCAGCTAAATATGCAAAAGGAGAATCACCAACTCCAGTACCTACAAAAAATGACCAAATGGCTAGACCAAAATTTATGGCAATAGCAGCATTATACCATATAAAAGAAACTAAGCATGTAGTAAATGGAGCAAAACCAGTACAAATAGAAGTTAAATTCTAAAAGGATAAGGAGAGAGACTTAATGGAAGCGAAAAAAATGGGACCTAAAGATTACCCTTTAGCAACTAAAAGACCAGAGGATATAAGCACACCAACTGGAAAAAATTTAAATGATATAACATTAGAAAATATATTAAATGGAGATATTAAACCAGAAGACGTTAGAATATCACCTGAAACATTAGAAATGCAAGCTCAAATAGCTGAAGGTATGAATAGAGCTGCAATAGCAAGAAACCTTAGAAGAGCTGCTGAACTTATAAAAGTTCCAGATGATAGAATACTTGAAATGTACAATGCGTTAAGACCATTTCGTTCAACTAAAGAAGATCTTTTAAAGATTGCAGATGAACTTGAAAATGTATATGGAGCAAAAGTTAATGCAGATTTCGTAAGAGAAGCAGTAGAAGTATACGAAAAGAGAAATAAATTAAGACAAGAATAATTTATTTCTTTCAGGAGGAAAGTATGAAAATAGTAGCAGGTGTTGATATTGGTAATGCTACTACGGAAACAGCATTATCAAAAATAGAAGATGGAAAAATAGAATTTCTTTCAAGCGGTATAGTTCCTACAACAGGTATAAAAGGTACTGAAGAAAATATAGAAGGTGTATTTGATTCCCTAAAACAAGCATTAAAAAAAGTATCTTTAACTCTTGATAATTTAGATTTAGTTAGAATAAATGAAGCAGCTCCAGTTATAGGTGATGTTGCTATGGAAACTATAACTGAAACTATAATAACAGAGTCAACAATGATAGGACATAACCCACAAACACCAGGTGGAATAGGAATTGGAACAGGAAAAACTATATATATAGAAGACCTAGAAAATATAAATGAAAATGAATTATCAGAAGATGATGCATTTATACCACTTATATTAAGCAAAATAAATTTCCTAGAAGCAGCAGCTAGAATAAATCATGCTACAAGAAGAGGCATAAAAATTACAGCAGCAATAGTTCAAAGAGATGACGGAGTACTTATAAACAATAGATTAGATAATACTATTCCTATTGTAGATGAAGTTATGTTACTTGAAAAAGTGCCAGTTAATATGAAGGCTGCTGTAGAAGTTGCCGGTCAAGGAGAAGTAGTTGAAAGTCTAGCTAATCCTTATGGTATAGCAACAGTATTTAATTTAACAGCTGAAGAAACAAAAATGATAGTTCCAATATCAAGAGCTCTTATAGGAAACAGATCAGCCGTAGTAATTAAAACTCCAAAAGGAGATGTTCAAGAAAAGAAAATACCAGCAGGATGTATAAATATAGATGGGTTAAATCGTAAAGAAAGTGTAGATGTAGAACACGGTGCAGAAAAAATAATGGATGCTGTAAGAGCTTGTGTACCAATACAAGATGTAAAGGGAGAAGCTGGTACAAATGCTGGTGGAATGCTTGAAAGAGTAAGACAAGTTATGGCTAATCTTACTAAGCAAAAAATATCAGATATAAAAATACAAGACCTTTTAGCAGTTGATACTTTTATCCCACAAAAAGTAAAGGGTGGTCTTGCAGAGGAGTTTTCACTTGAAAATGCAGTTGGAATAGCTGCTATGGTTAAAGCAGATAAACTACAAATGCAAATGATAGCAGATAAGCTAAGAGAAGAACTTAATGTACCAGTAGAAGTTGGTGGAGTAGAAGCTGACATGGCTATTCGTGGAGCACTTACAACTCCAGGAAGTAGTACACCGCTTGCTATATTAGATATGGGGGCAGGATCTACTGATGCATCAATTATAAATAAAGAAGGAAAAATTTCATCAATACATTTAGCTGGTGCTGGAAATATGGTAACTATGCTTATTAAATCAGAATTAGGACTTGATTCATTTAATTTAGCAGAAGATATAAAAAAATATCCATTAGCTAAAGTTGAAAGTCTTTTCCATATAAGACATGAGGATGGAACTGTTGAATTCTTTAAGGAGCCTTTAGATCCATCAGTATTTTCAAAAGTTGTAATAATAAAAGATGGAACTTTAGTTCCGATAGATGGACAAACTTCTATAGAAAAAATAAGAACTATAAGAAGAGGAGCTAAGGAAAAGGTATTTGTAACAAATTGCCTAAGAGCTTTAAGTATAGTTTCACCAACTGGAAATATAAGAGACATTGAATTTGTAGTATTAGTTGGTGGATCATCATTAGACTTTGAAACTCCTCAATTAGTTACAGATTCATTATCACAATATGGTGTAGTAGCAGGTCGTGGAAACATAAGAGGAACAGAGGGACCAAGAAATGCTGTTGCTACTGGACTTATATTATCTTGCAATGAAATGGAGTAATTTAGTATGGCAATGGTAATGAAAGCTTATGAGTATGAAGTTCCTAGTATATATGTATATTATTCAAATGATTTAAAAGATTTAAGTAGATTAGATGAAGTATTATGGGGAATAGAAGAAGAAGGAATACCTTTTGATTTAAAAGCTAAAGAATGTAATACTTCTGAAGAACTTAGTCATTTAGCATCAATGCAATCTAAACTTTTAGTTGGTATAGGAATTGATAGTAAGGGCAAAATAACTTTAACACTAAATAAGTTAGAAAAAGATAAACCTTTATTTACTATGAACTTAGATGATGATAACAGTAAATTAAGAGATCTAGGTTCAAATGCAGGAAGATTAGTTAAAGGTATAGCTTTTAAATAATATTAAGGAGTAATTAATATGTATAAAATCTACACAAAAACAGGTGATAAAGGAACTACAGCACTATTTGGAGGAAGCAGAGTTGATAAAGATAGTCTAAAGGTTGAAGCATATGGAACTGTAGACGAATTAATATCATCAATAGGTTTTGCTTACTCAAAAATTCAATTAACAGAACAAAGAGAAGAGCTTAGAAATATACAAAAAAAATTATTTAATTTAGGTGCTGAACTTGCAAGTGATGAAAACGGAATTAAATATTTAAAAGAAATAGTTACTAAAGAAGATATAGAATATTTAGAAAAACTAACAGATAAATATATGGAAATAACAGGTCCTTTAAGAGAATTTGTTATACCAGGAAAAAATGAAATATCAGCAAGCTTACATATAGCAAGAACAGTATGTAGAAGAGCTGAAAGAAGAATAATAACTTTAAAGAGAGAAGAATCTTTAAGGGAAGAAGTTTCAAAATATATAAATCGTTTATCAGATACACTTTTTGCAATAGCAAGATATTTTGAAGAAATGTAAAGGAGGATATTGATTACTATGAAAAAGTTAAATGAAGTTAAAGAGTTAAGTTTAGAAATAGTAAAGGAAATGGCAAAAGCAGCTGAAGCAAAAGCAACTGAAATGAATGTTCCAGTTATATTTGCTGCAGTAGATAAGGGTGCAAACTTAATGTTAATGCACAGAATGGAAGATGCATTCATAACAAGCATTGATATAGCTATAAATAAAGCTTATACAGCAGCTTGTTTAAAACAAGGAAGTCATGAAATTGCAGATGTTGTAAAACCAGGAGATAGCCTTTACGGATTACAACTTACAAACAATCAAAGAATCGTACCATTTGGTGGTGGATTCCCAATAATAGTTGATGGACAAGTTGTTGGAGCAGTTGGAGTAAGTGGTGGAACTGTCGAAGAAGATATGGCCATTGCACAAGCTGCAGTTGATGCTTTTAGTAAAGAATATTAATATTTTAAAATTAATATATAAACAAATCTAGGAGGAATTTAAAGATGAGAATGTACGATTATTTAGTACCAAGCGTAAACTTTATGGGAGCTAACTCAATAACAGTAGTTGGTGAAAGATGTAAAATATTAGGTGGAAAGAAAGCTTTAATAGTTACAGATAAATTTTTAAGAGGATTAAAAGGTGGAGCAGTTGAATTAACTGAAAAATATCTAAGAGAAGCAGGAATAGAAGTTGCTTATTACGATGGAGTTGAACCAAATCCAAAGGATACAAACGTTAAAGATGGATTAAAAATATTCCAAGATGAAAAGTGTGATATGATAGTTACAGTTGGTGGAGGAAGCTCACATGACTGTGGTAAAGGTATCGGTATAGCAGCAACTCATGAAGGAGATCTTTATGACTATGCAGGAATTGAAACATTAACAAATGCACTTCCTCCAATAGTTGCAGTTAATACAACAGCAGGAACAGCTAGTGAAGTTACAAGACACTGTGTTATAACTAACACAAAAACAAAAGTTAAGTTTGTTATCGTAAGCTGGAGAAACTTACCATTAGTTTCAATCAATGACCCAATGTTAATGGTTGGTAAGCCAGCAGGACTTACAGCTGCAACAGGAATGGATGCATTAACTCATGCTGTAGAAGCATATGTATCAAAGGATGCTAATCCTGTAACAGATGCTGCTGCAATCCAAGCTATAAAATTAATATCAAATAACTTAAGACAAGCAGTTGCTTTAGGAGAAAACTTAGTAGCTAGAGAAAACATGGCTTACGGTTCATTATTAGCTGGTATGGCATTTAATAATGCTAACTTAGGATATGTACATGCTATGGCTCACCAATTAGGTGGATTATATGATATGCCTCACGGTGTAGCAAATGCAATGCTTTTACCACACGTTGAAAAATATAACTTAATTTCAAACCCTCAAAAATTCGCTGATATAGCTGAATTCATGGGAGAAAATATTGAAGGATTATCAGTAATGGATGCTGCACAAAAAGCAATAGATGCTATGTTCAAGCTTTCAACTGATATCGGAATTCCAGCTAGATTAAGAGATATGGGAATAAAAGAAGAAGATTTCGAATACATGGCTGAAATGGCTTTAAAAGATGGAAATGCTTTCTCAAACCCAAGAAAAGGAAATAAGCAAGATATAATCAATATCTTTAAAGCTGCATACTAATTATAAGTTATAACATAAAGCCCCTTTAGCTTTAATAAATAAAGGGGCTATTTTAATGACATAATTTATTACAACAGGAGGAGTTTTTAATGAATTTAGGAACATTTATGGCTGAACTTATAGGAACTGCTATATTAGTATTATTAGGTGATGGAGTAGTTGCAAACGTTGTTTTAAAGAAATCTAAAGGTTTTAATTCAGGATGGATGGTTATTGCATCAGGTTGGGCGTTTGCTGTTGCTGTTCCAGTATTTATGTTTGGAACTATAAGTGGAGCACATTTTAATCCAGCAGTAACTTTAGCTTTAGCTGTTACTGGTAACTTTGCTTGGAGTCAAGTGCCAATGTATATATTAGCTCAATTTATAGGAGCCTTTATAGGAGCTACATTAGTTCTATTATCATACTATAATCATTTTGAGGCTACAGAAGATAAAGCTACAAAACTTGGAGTATTTTGTACAGCTCCAGAAATAAGAAATCCAAAGTGGAATTTTATAACTGAATTCATAGGTACATTTTTATTAATGTTTGGAATATTAGGTATATCATCAAGTCCTTTTGTTGATGGGCTTCAACCTTTAGCTATAGGAATACTTATATGGGCTATAGGATTATGTTTAGGAGGTCCAACAGGATACGCAATAAATCCTATAAGAGATTTTGGGCCAAGATTAGCTCATTTTATATTACCTGTACCAGGTAAGGGTGGATCAGATTGGAAGTATGCTTGGATACCAGTTGTAGCACCTATATTAGGAGCTATAGTATCTGCTATAGTATATGGAATTATATTTTAAAGTGGTTTTTAAACCACTTTTTTTATAGTATATATTATATAAATAGAAAAGTTTTAAATTTAGCTTTTATTTTAACTTAAATAAGGTTACAATTAAAATATAATGTTAAGTAATGTATCTTAATTATAAGGAGGAATGAAAATGGATAAAGAATTAAATAAATGCGGATGTGGAAATCACAATCATGAAGGAGAACATGAGTGTTGTGGAGGACATCATCACGATGAAAACCATGAATGTTGTGGAGGACACGGACATCACCATGAGCATGGAGAAGGATGTGGATGTGGAGAAGACCATCATGATCATTTTGTAGTAGATTTAGTAGATGATGAAGGAAATACAGTATCATGTCCAATTATAGATGCTTTTCAATTTGAAGAAAATGAATATGTTTTAGCTAAAAATATGGATGATGATTCAGTATATTTATTTAGAGTTTCAGAAGAAAATGAAGAACTAATAGTACCTGATGAAGCTGAGTTTGATAAAGTTAGAGCTTATTATGAGGAAGTATTAGCAGAAGACTAATATTAAAAGATAGAGTGGTATTTTGCCACTCTTTTTTTGAAATATTTATAAGATTTTATTAATTTACATATAAATTTAAAAGTGGTATAGTCATTATATAGATAAGGATGGTGTAATTATATGAAGTACGCAGATTTACATTTACATTCCACCTTTTCTGATGGCAAACTAACACCAGAACAAATATTAGAAGTATCTAAAAACAATGGAGTTAAGTATATTTCTATAACAGATCATGATTCTATTGATTCACAATATATAACTAGAGGAAATAATGATGGAATTAATGTTATACCTGGTATAGAGTTTAGTAGTGAAATATATGAATTTGAAATTCATATATTAGGATATTTTATAGATATAGATAATAAAAATTTAAATGATGTAGTAAATAATTTAAAAAAATCTAGAATAAAAAGAGCAAAAAGTATAATAGATAAACTTGAAAATGAAGGAATATATTTAAATATTGATGATATTATAAAAGATAATTTATCTATTGGAAGAGCTCATATTGCAAATGAAATTGTTAAAAAGGGATATGAGGAGAATTTTAAAGGGGCGTTTTTAAAATATCTTTTAAAAGGAAAGCCGGCATATGTTTCAGGTGAAAAATTAAATTATAAAGATGCTATTAAGGTTATAAAAGAGGCTGGTGGAATAGCAGTTTTAGCACATCCAGGCAAAATATATAAAAGTATGGCAGTAGAAAAAATTATAAAAGAATTAAAATGTTATGGATTAAATGGAATCGAAGTTTACCATCCAAGTCATTCAAAGGATCAAGTAAATTTATTTTATAATTTAAGTAAAAAATATAAGTTATCCATAACAGGTGGAAGTGATTTTCACGGAGGATATAATAAAGAAATTTGCATAGGCTATGAAGGTATAGATGAAAATTTATTAAATAAGTTAATTAATAATAAAGGCAATAAGTAGAAAAGGGGAAGTTAAATGAAATTATCACAAAGAGCAAAAGGAATTTCAGCATCAATAACTTTAGAAATTACAGCAAAGGCTAAAGAATTAAAAGAAAGTGGTGTTGATGTAATTAGTTTTGGAGTTGGAGAGCCAGATTTTAATACTCCAGAAAATATATTAAAAGCAGCTAATTGTGCTATGATAGAAGGAAAGACTAAATATACAGAAGTTGCTGGAGTAAAAAATCTTAGAGAAGAGATATGTAAAAAACTAAAAAAAGAAAATAATTTAGATTATAAAATAGATCAAATAATAGTAAGTAATGGAGCAAAACAATGTTTGGCAAATGCTTTTATGGCGATATTAAATCCAGGAGATGAGGTTATAGTACCAATGCCTTATTGGGTTAGTTATCCAGAACTTATTAAGCTTTCAGGTGGTGTTCCTGTTTTAGTAAATACTAACGAAAACAATAGTTATAAATATACTGAAAATTGCCTAAAAGAAGTTTTAACAGATAAAACAAAAGCTTTAATTATAAATAGTCCTAATAATCCAAGTGGTGCTGTTTATTCTAAAGAAGAACTCTTAGAAATTGCAAAATTTGCAGAAGAAAATGATTTGATAATAATATCAGATGAAATATATGAGAAGTTAATATATGATGGAGAAAAGCATATAAGTATAGCTTCTCTTTCAGAATATGCGTATGAAAATACAATAGTAATAAATGGACTTTCAAAATCATCAGCTATGACTGGATGGAGAGTTGGATATGCTGCTTCAAATAGAGAAGTTATTAAGCATATGGTTAGTATACAAAGTCATATGACATCAAACATTAATTCAATAACACAATATGCTTCTATAGAAGCTCTTAAAAATTCTTTAGAATCAGTTGAGGAAATGGTTAAAGAGTTTGATAAGAGAAGATTATATATGGTTGAGAGATTAAATAAAATAAAAGGAATAGATTATATAATACCAAAAGGTGCGTTTTATATAATGGTAAATGTATCAAGTACTTATGGAAAAGAAGTTAATGGAGAAAAGATAACTGATTCTATTAGTTTTTCAAGAGAATTGCTTAAAGAGAAGAGTGTTGCAGTAGTTCCTGGAATTGCATTTGGACTTGATAAATATATAAGACTTTCATATGCAACTTCAATAGAAAATATTAAAGAAGGATTAGACAGAATAGAAGGTTTTATTAATTCTCTATAAATATTTGAAAATGATTAGCTTTAAAAATTGAAAGCTAATCATTTTTTATAAATTTTATTTTTTAATTAAATAAGTTTAATAAATAGTATATAATATATATAGAAAAAATATTTGGAGGAACATATGGTAAAGCTAGGAATATTCGATGTTGATTTTACAATAACAAAAAAAGAAACATTAATGCAATTTTTTAAATATATGATACATAAGGATAAGAAAAATATTAAATTTCTTCCAAGAGCAATATTTTCAGGTATTATGTATGGTATAGGAATATATGATGAAAAGAAAGTTAAAGAAACTTTTCTTAAATTTATAGATGGTATAGAAGAAAAGGAATTATCATATATAGTTAAAGAGTTTTATAGTGACGTACTTAGCAATATATTGTATGAAGATGCTATAAAAATGATGAGAGAATTAAAATCAAAAGGTTATAAAATTTATTTAATATCAGCATCACCAGAATTTTATTTAAATGAGTTTTATAGTTTCAAAGAGGTAGACAAGATTATTGGAACTAAGTTTAAATTTAAAGATGGAAAATTCATAAGAGAGATGGACGGATATAATTGTAAGGGTGAAGAAAAAGTTAGAAGATTAATGGAAGAATTAAAGAAAGATAATATAGAAGTTGATTTTAAAGATTCATATATGTTTTCTGATTCTTTATCAGATAAACCTCTTTTAGATTTAGTCGGACATCCATATCTTATAAATTTTAAGAAAAAGAATAATATAGAAATACTTAAATGGAAATAAGAGAAAAAAAATAAAGCCATGCTAAAAATAGCATGGTTTTATTTTTATGAATTTATTATTGAATTTGTAAGTGGTGGTATTACTTGTTTCTTTCTTGAAAGAACTCCTGGTAAAAATGCCATAGAATCTTTAAGTTCTACTTTAAATGCTTTTTCAACTATTTCAGGTTGTTTTCCTGCAACAAGTATTTGTGATCCTTCAGTTAATATGTCAGTTAATAATAACATAAGCATATCAAATCCGCCTTCTTCAGCTTTTTTGCTCATGTATGATAACATATCATCTTTTAAAGGCATAAATCCTTCAATATCCATTGTATTAACTTGAGCTACACCAATTTTAGTATCTCCAATAGTAAATGGTTTGAAGTCTTGGTTGAATATTTGTTCAACTGTTTTACCTTGTAGTGAAGTACCGGCTTTAAACATTTCTTTTGCAAATTCTTCTAAATTTATTCCTGCTATTTCAGCAAGTTTATTACAAATATATTTATCTTGTTCTGTGCAAGTTGGGCTTCTGAATAATAATGTATCAGAAATTATAGCACCACATAATAATCCAGCAATTTCTCTTGATGGTCTTATTCCATTTTCAAAATAACATTTAGCAACTATAGAAGATGTACTTCCTATAGGCTCGTTTCTGAAGAATATAGGGTTACTTGTTTGGATATCAGCAACTCTATGGTGGTCTATTATTTCAAGAACATCTGCTTCTTCAAGACCAGGTACTGATTGACCTCTTTCGTTATGGTCAACTTGAATAACCTTTTTCTTGAAGTTTGAGATTAAGTGGTATCTTGAAATAGTACCAATAACTTTTCCTTCAGAATCAACTACAGGATAGCTTCTATATCTAGTTTCAAGCATTGTTTCTTTAACATCTTCAACTAAATCATCAGTAGAGAAGGATACGATATCATCTTTAACCATAACGTATCTTACTGGGATACTTTGAATTATAAGTCTTGAAGCTGTAAATGAATCATGTGGAGTAGAAATAACTGTTATTCCAGCTTCTTTAGCTTTAGCTAAAAGCTCATCACTTAATGAACTTGATCCTATTAAAATCATTAAAGAAACTTTTTCGTTAATTACTTCTTCATGAATTTCAGGTCTATCGCCAACAATTACTATATCACCTTCATCTACATGTTCTTTCATTGAATTTGGTTGCATAGCAGCAACGCAGATTTTACCTGGAAATACTTTAACATTTTCATTTATGTATAAAGCTTTTGCAGATAAAGTATCAATTATATTATCAATACTTGTCTCGCTCTTGCTTAATATTTTGTTATCCCATATGTCCATGTAAGAAGATGTAAGGTTTGAAATTGATAATAAACCTATAAGGTGGTCTTTATGGTCACCTACAGGAATAGATTTAATATTTTTATCTCTCATTATATTCCAAGCCATTTTTAAAGATATATCAGGTGATATAGGGCTGATATTATCTATTTTTAAATCTTCAACTTTTAATTTAACTGTCTCTAAAAATTCAGGTGCTTCAACATTAAAATAGTCTAAAATAAATTGAGTTTCTCTACTAACATTTCCAAGTCTTACAGGAATAGCTGGAATATTACCAGTTTTATTTTTAAGCTCTGCGTAAGAGATGGCAGCACATATTGAATCTGAATCTGGATTTTTGTGTCCAGTAACATATACTACATTCTTCAAAGACATTACCTCCTTTATCTTATGAATTTACAGTATAATTGTACGACCTAAATAACAAAAAGTAAAGCAGTAACTTTAATTAAAACTTTTCATAAGTTAATAAATTTTAAATATATATATATAAGAATGCTTAAATAAGGAGGAATTCTTAAGGTGATACAGGAACAAAATATAATTCCAGGGCTTACAACAAAAGAAGCAGAGAAGCGAATTAAAAACTTTGGATTAAATGAATTAGAACAAAAAGGTAAATCATCTCCTATAAAAATATTATTATCTCAATTTAATGATTTTATGGTTTGGGTTCTTATAGGTGCAACTATTATATCAGGTTTTATGGGAGATACGGCAGATGCAATAACAATACTTATTATAGTTATAGTTAATGCATTACTTGGATTTTTTCAAGAATTTAAAACTGAAAAATCCTTAGAAGCTTTAAAAGATATGGCGGCACCTACTTGTAAAGTTTATAGAGATGGAAGAATAAAGGTTATTAATTCTAAATATTTAACAATAGGTGACATAGTTATATTAGAATCTGGTGATAGAATACCAGCAGATGGAGAATTTTTAGAAGCTTCTGGAATAGTAGTTGATGAATCTTTGTTAACAGGAGAATCAGTAGGAATTAATAAAGATTGTAACAAAGGAAATAATTTAGGATTTATGGGAACAAATGTTTTAAAAGGAAAAGGACTTTTTAAGGTAGTAGAAATTGGAATGAAGACAGAGATGGGTAAAATAGCAAATCTGCTACAAAATATAGAAGAAGATAAATCACCTCTTAAAGAAAAGCTAGATTCGCTAGGTAAAATATTAGTAGTTATTTGTTTAGCTATATGTATAATAGTTACTGTACTTGGAATTATAAGAGGAAATGAAGTTAGAGAAATGTTCTTACTTGGAGTTTCATTAGCTGTAGCTGCAATACCAGAAGGACTTGCAGCAATAGTTACTGTTGCTTTAGCACTTGGTGTATCTAAAATGCTTAAAAGAAATGCCCTTGTTAGAAAACTACCAGCTGTTGAAACATTAGGTTGTACGTCTGTAATATGTTCTGATAAAACAGGAACTCTTACTCAAAATAAAATGACAGTAAAAGAAGTATATTTAAATGGAAAAATAATCGAATTAGAAAAAGAAGATATAAATAATGTTAGAGGTA
Organism: Clostridium sp. TJA020; assembly: GCF_058310295.1. Taxonomy (NCBI): domain Bacteria; kingdom Bacillati; phylum Bacillota; class Clostridia; order Eubacteriales; family Clostridiaceae; genus Clostridium; species Clostridium sp. TJA020. Next base: position 679,548 of record NZ_JBZEFC010000001.1, on the reverse strand, counting down.
TATTAAAGTTAAAATCTGCATTAGTACATTGTAACGATTGTCAGATTGATAAAAAGAGTAAAAAAATAGATAGAGCATTATTTGGAGATCCAACAGAAACAGCATTAGTTAGAATGTTCTTTAAAAATGTAGATGATTTAAAAAATTTTACTAAGGATGTAAAAAGAGTGTTTGATATTCCCTTTGATTCAACTAGAAAAATGATGTCTGTAATAGTTGAGGAAAATGGAAAAGAAATATGTTATGTAAAAGGTGCTCCAGAGAGAATATTAGAAAAGAGTAATTATATATATGAAGATGGAATAGTAAAACCACTTACTTATCAAAGAAAGAAGATGATTACTAATTCAATTGAAGCTATGTCTTCTAGAGCTTTAAGATGTATTGCAGCAGCTTATAAAGCTGATAATTTAATGAAAAGTGAAAAACTTGAAAGTGATTTAATCTTTATAGGACTTGCTGGAAGCATAGATCCCCCAAGAAGTGAAGCAAGAGATGCTGTATTAAAATGTAAGCTTGCAGGAATAAAACCAGTAATGATTACAGGTGACCATCAAAAAACAGCTTTTGCTATAGCAAAATCTTTAAACATATGCAAAAATGAAAGTCAAGTGTTAACTGGAGAGGATTTAGAAAAAATGACTGATAGAGAGCTCTACAGCAAAATAGATTCAGTTAGAGTATTTGCACGAGTATCTCCAAGTCATAAGCTTAGAATAGTTAAGGCATTTAAATCGAAAGGAAATATTGTTGCAATGACAGGTGATGGGGTAAATGATGCTCCAGCCATAAAAGAAGCTGATATTGGTATTTCTATGGGACTTTCAGGAACTGATGTTACTAAAGAGGCTTCATCAATGATACTTATGGATGATAATTTTAGTACTATAGTTGCTGCTGTTGAAGAAGGACGAAATATATATGATAATATTAGAAAATTTATAAGATATCTTTTATCATGTAATTTAGGTGAAGTTTTAACAATGTTTTTAGCAACAATATTTATGTTGCCAAATCCTCTTACTCCAATTCAAATTTTATTTGTAAATTTAGCGACTGATGGACTTCCAGCTATTGCGCTTGGTGTAGATCCAGCAGATAGTGATATAATGAGACAACAGCCTAGGGAAAAGAAAGAGAGTGTATTTGCAAGAGGACTTACAGAAAAGATAATTATAAGAGGAACCCTTATAGGTGTTTGTACACTTTTAGCTTTTATGATTGGAAGATTTTATAGAATGGATCTTGAAACTTGTAGAACAATAGCACTTTCAACTTTGATAATGTCACAGTTATTTCATGTATTTGAGTGTAGATCAGAGAGACATTCAATATTTGAGATAAAATTATTTACAAATCCATATTTAGTTGGAGCGGTTTTAGTATCAGTAATAATGTTACTTTCAATTTTATATGTACCATTTTTAAGCTCTATATTCCATACAGTACCACTTATGCTTAATCATTGGATGATAGTATTATTATTCTCTGGAGTAATAGCATTTATAAATAGTGTTTATTTATATATAAAATCAAAATAATTAAAATTATAAAATTAAATTTAAGAGTATTTTTTAGAAAAATTATTTATTTTAAATTTATTTTATAAGATAATTATTAAGAGGTGATATTTATGATTAAACATATAGTTATGTGGAACTTAAAAGAAGAAAATAGAATGAAAAATGCAAAGAAGTTAAAAGTATTATTAGAAGATTTAAAAAAAGATATAAAAGAAATAAACGAAATTGAAGTCGGAATAAATTTGAATAATAGTAATGCTAGTATGGATGTAATTTTATATTCAGTATTTAACAATTTAGATGATTTAGATATTTATCAAAATCATCCAAAGCATTTAAAGGTTAAAGAATTCGTTAAAGAAATTGCAACAGATAGAAAAGTTGTAGATTATGAAATATAAATAATAAAAGCTACGTTTATACGTAGCTTTTATTATCTTTGTCTCATTCTTGAAGCTGTTTGTCTAGCTTTTTTTATTTGAGAATGATCTATTGGTATTAAATCTTTCTTTGTAGTTAGATTTAAGATATTTTGAACTTGAAGAATTTCTGAGTCTTTCTTTCCTTTAACGCCTTTAAGTCCCATAATCATTACTTTATGACCTTTATTTAATTGAATAAAGTCAGGTTCTTTAAACCATCTACTTTTCTTATATCTACATTTAATAGCAGCTCTACCTACTTCAGGTTTGATTATCATATCAACAATTAATTTATGAAAAATAATATAATTTTTCTTTTCAGTTTTAACTGAAATTACAGTACCAGAAGCACTTGTTATTCTATCTCCATATTTTTCAAAGTAAGAGTCTCTAAAATATTTATCAAATTTATCTCTTAATCCCATAAACAAATTCTCCTTTTTAAATATAAGTCCGTGTCAATTGGATAAATCCATTATAACAAGTAGTATTATAACATAAATGAAAAATTAATAAAATAAAAAGTTAGTATAAGAAAATACCGTAAATATAAATATGTTTAATTAAAAATAAAGCTATTTATATTTTATTAAATTAACTTCTAGAAGTTAATTTAATAACTTTTAGTCATATTAATGACATAAAAATATAGTATAATTAAATTGGTTTTAATTAATAATTAAAAGATTATTATGAATTTTAATGTATAATATATTTGTTATTAAGAAATGGGGATGGTTAAATAATGAATAATATTTTATACTCTATTACAAATAAGGTTATTGAAAATTATAAATTAGTAAAGCATAAATTAAGATTTGATGGAGAATATATAAATCATTTTGCATCATTAATATTTGAAGAGGATTATAATATTGATATAGATAAAATAAAAGAAATAAGAAAGTATATAAAAACAAATACAAATAAAATGTCAAGCTTTAGAGGCGATATGTTATATATGATATCAATACTCATAAGTAAAGAGGAAAATTATAAAGAGTTTTCAGACAAAGTAATAAATATAAATGATATATTAGAAGAAAATGATTTTAAAGAAAATGATTTTTTAGTATTAGCAGCTTATACAATAGCAAAACATATAGAATTTAATAACATCGATAGCACAATAAAAGATATGAAAATAATTTATAATTCTTTAAAAGAAAATTATAAAGGATTTACTGATGAGGAAGATTATTTGGTGTGTGCTCTTCTTGCAATAAAAAATAATAAAAATAAAGGTGAAGCCAAAAATATTCATGAATATATAGATAGCATGTTCAAACATCTTTTAGATTTAGAGCACTATTCTAAAAATGATCTTCAAGGAATTGCAAGTAGTATAGTTTTAAATGATAAAGCCTCAGCACCCTATGAAATTAAAGCATTAATAAATGCATTTAATAAAAATAATATGAAAATTAGTGATGAAGTATTGCCTTTAATTGGAATTATTGAAAGGGAAGAAAATATAAATAGTTATTTAGAAAAAATAAATGAAGTAAATCAGTATTTATGTGATGAAGATGGGGAATATGCTTTTTATATGGATAAAACATTTAGAACTTTAATTTCTATAGTTATAGTAGAGTTTTATGAGTTATTTAAAAATTCAACGAAAAATGAATTTTTAAATGAATTAATATGTTTTTCAGTATATTCATTTCTTGTTAGTAAAAAACAAGGGATTTTTGAGGAGGTTTTAGCCTAGTAAATGGAGCTTTATGAAAATATAATACTTCATGTTGATATGGATGCGTTTTTTGCATCAGTTGAACAAATTGATAATAAAAAGTTAATAGGAAAACCTGTAATAGTAGGTGGAGTTAGTGAAAGAGGAGTTGTATCTACATGCTCTTATGAAGCAAGAAAATATGGTGTTCACTCAGCAATGCCTTTGTTTATAGCAAGGCAACTATGCCCTACAGGAGTATTTTTAAATGTAAGACATTCAAGGTACAAAGAAATATCAAGAAGAGTCTTTGAAATATTTAGAGAAGTTACAAATTTAGTTGAACCATTATCAATAGATGAAGCTTACTTAGATTTGATGAGTGGTACTATAGAAAAAGGAGAAAATGTAGCAAGATATATAAAAGAAAGGGTTTATAAGGAATTAGGATTAACTTTATCTATAGGAATTTCTTATAATAAATTTTTAGCTAAACTTGCATCAGATTGGAATAAACCAAATGGAATAAAGATAATAAGTAAGGATATGGTGCCAGAAGTTTTATTTCCTTTATCAATATCTAAAATATATGGGCTTGGGAGTAAGTCTGTAAGTAAACTTAACAATATGGGATTTTTTAAAGTTGAAGATTTATATCCTCTTTCTAAAGAATTTTTATTTGAATATTTAGGAAAGCAAGGTGTAGAAGTATTTCATAGAATAAGAGGGATTGATAAGAGAAAAGTAACTATAATTAGAGATAGGAAATCTATTGGAAAAGAAAGAACTCTTAAAAGAGATACTAAAGATAAAAAAGAACTTATTAAATATTTGGAGTTTTTTTCAAGAAATATATCAGACATACTTATAAAAGAAGATAAATTTATAAAAACTGTTACTTTAAAATATAAAACTAGTTCCTTTAAAAATCATACAAGAAGTAAAACATTAAAAGATTATATTAGAAGTTTTGACGATATATTTAAAATAGCAAAAGAAATTTTAATAGAAGATAGTCTTAAAGAAGATATAAGATTAATAGGGCTTAGTGTATCTTACTTTAAAGAAAGTTTAGAAGAACAAATATCATTATTTTAGTGTGCTTTTTTTTAAATGATATATTATTGACAATATTGTCGAAAAAGTTCTATAATCACATTAGAGTCATTATGTAAAGGAGTGCAAAAAATGAATAAAAAAGAATTAGCAAAAATGATAGACCATACATTATTGAAACCTGAAGCAACAAGTGAAGGAATTAAGAAGCTATGTGAAGAAGCAGTAAAATATAATTTTGCATCTGTATGTGTTAATCCAGGAAGAGTAAAAGAAGCATATGAAATAGTTAAAAATAGTGAAGTTAAAGTATGTACAGTTATAGGATTCCCTTTAGGAGCTACAACTACTGAAGTAAAAGTTTTTGAAACAAAAGATGCTATCCAAAATGGAGCAACTGAAGTAGATATGGTTATAAATGTTGGAAGACTTAAAGATAAAGATTATGATTTTGTAAAAGAAGATATAAAAGCTGTAGTAGAAGCTGCTAAAGGAAAGGCTTTAACTAAAGTTATAATTGAAACTTGTCTTTTAACAGATGAAGAAAAAGTTATAGCTTGTAAATTATCAAAGGAAGCTGGAGCTGATTTTGTTAAAACTTCAACTGGATTTTCAACAGGTGGAGCTACAGGAGAAGATATTAAGCTTATGAGAGAAACTGTAGGAGAGAATATGGGAGTTAAAGCATCAGGTGGTGTAAGATCATTAGAAGATGCTTTAGTTATGATTGAAAATGGAGCTACAAGAATAGGAGCTTCTGCTTCAATAGCAATATGTGAAGGAACAGAGTCAGATAGTACGTATTAATTTAAAACGTTTTAAAATCCTTAAGAAAAAATTCTTAAGGATTTTTTTTATTTTCAAAAATTATATCTAAAATGAAATAACTAGAATATTAATATAATATACAAATATAAAATAAGGAGGAATTATCTAAATTTACTAAAGGTGAATTTAGTAAAAGCATTAGTATGAAGAAAGAATTAACTCTAAAAGAAATAATTTATGATTTGGAATATGTTAACGAAGGGGATGGGGTAACTATTAAGGATATTCCAGAAATAAATACTCCTTACAATGAAATAAAGGCTGCCCTTAATATAAGGAGGCAAGGATATAACTTGTATATTATAGATTCATTTTCAAAAGATAAGATAGATGGGTTAGTTAATTTCATAGATAATGAATATAAGTCTTTAAAGCCTCCTTCAGATATATGCTATGCAACTATTAAAGATATAAAAAGTCCATTTCCTATATTTGTTTCTAATGGAAAGGGGAAAAGCTTAAAAAAAGAAATAAAAAAATTAAAAGAAGAGTATATGATAAATTTTTTAGAATTTTTCAATATGTCATCAGATGATGAGAAAGATGAAATTGTAGAAAATATACATCTTAAAAGAAATAAATATATAGGGGAATTAGTTGAGGTTGCAAAGCAAGATGGATTTGATGTTAAAGCAACTTCAGGAGGGTTTGCATTCATTCCATTAAACGAAGGAGAAGTAATGACAGAGAAGGAGTATGATGAACTAGATATTAAAGATAAAGATATAATAATTCAAAAAGCTAGTAAGCTTAAAGAAAGAGCAGAAATTATATTAGATGATTTAAAAGATTTAGAAGTTAATTCAATGGAAAGGATAAAAGTTATATTTAGGGAATATATAAATGAACGAATGGAAAACTTAAAGGATGATCTTCTTTTAGATTTTATAGGAGATGACGATGTATATAATTATTTAATAGCTTTATATGAAAGTATAGAAGACGAACTTATAGAAAATTACAGTATAGATTTAGAAGATGAGGATGAAACAGTTGAAAAGATTTTGTCAAAATACAATATTGAAGTTATTGTAGATAATTCAAAAAATAATCATCCTTTAGTAATATATGAAGATGATCCAAATATAGCGAACCTTATAGGTAATATAGAATATGAAAGTCAAAATGGTAATTATACCACAGATCTTTCACTAATAACTGCAGGTTCACTTCTTAAGGCAAATGAAGGCTGTTTAATAATAAGACTTAATAAACTTATTCAAAATGGTAATAGCTATTATCAACTTAAAAACTCATTGATGTCTGGAAAAGTGAATTTAGATAGTAATAGAAATTATTTAGAATTACTATCTATAAATGGATTAAAGCCTAAGTCAATACCTATAGATGTAAAAGTTATAATTATAGGAGATTATGAAAGTTATTCAATTTTATATAATCATGATGAAGAATTCAAAAGTTTATTTCCATTAAAATGTGAAATAAAAACTGAAATTGGGAATGTAAAAAATATAATTAATGAATTAGTAGAATTTATAAAAGATAGAATTAAGAAAAAAGAATTACTAGATTTAGATAATGAAGGAATAAAAGTTTTATTAAGGTATTTAACAAGAACAGCTTCAAATAGAGAAAAGATAAATATAGATGAATTTAAAATAGATACTATATTAGTAAGAGCAGATAATATAGCAAGAATAAAGAAGGAAAATAAAATATTAAAAGAATTTATAGAAGAAGTAATATATGAGAAGGACAGCATAATTGATGAATATGCTGATATGTATAAAGAAAATAAAATCTTTATAAAGACAGATGGAAGATGTATAGGGAATGTAAATGGACTTGCTGTATTAGATACTGGAATTTTTAGTTTCGGAAAGCCTTTAAGAATAACATGCTTAGCATTAAAAGGTGAAGGTAATGTTATTGATATTCATAAAGAATCAAAGTTAAGTGGTAAAATTCATGAAAAATCAATAAAAATATTAACAGGGTTATTATATAGTTTAGTATCACCATATAAAAAGTTACCTATAAATCTTCATTTAAGTTTTGAACAAAGCTACGGACTTATAGAAGGCGATAGTGCTTCAGTTGCAGAAATGATAGCTATGTTATCTGCTATAAGTAAAATTGGAGTAGATCAACGTATAGCTGTTACAGGATCTTTAAATCAATTTGGAGAAGTACAGCCTATAGGTGGAGTAAATGAAAAAATAGAGGGATTTTTTAATGTATGTAAAAGAACTACAGGTATTAAAGGAAAAGGGGTTTTAATACCATCTACTAATAAAGATGAATTAGTATTAAATAAGGAAGTTGAAGAAGCTATAAAAAATGGGGACTTTCATATATACGAAATGGAAACAATAAATGATGCAATAGAAACATTAATATTAGATAATGATGAAACTGTAGAAGATTTTTATAAAAAAATAAATAAAGAAATAGAAAAATATAATAATTAATAGATTGTTATAAGGAGCAAAAACTGCTCCTTATTTTTTTAAAATATATAAAATATGTAAAGTAATTGACTTGAAAGAAAGTTATATGTTAAAATATGGAAGAAAAGGGTGATGAGGAGGTGAATTACTCTAAAGGGAACTTTAGGGTATTATGTATGTATCTTAAATTTAATATTATAGAAAACAAGTTGATTGCTCATCTTATTGGCGAGTTAGATCACCATAGTTCTCAAGAAATTAGAGTTAAAATTGATGATAGAATAGACAGAGATAACATAACAAATGTTATATTAGATTTTAGTAAAGTAACATTTATGGATAGTTCAGGAATTGGTGTTGTTGTAGGACGATATAAAAAGGTTTCTGCAAATGGAGGTAATATTTGCGTTGCTAATGTAAGTAAAAGTGTAAATAGAGTTTTTGAATTATCTGGATTATTTAAAATTATAAAAAACTTTAATACTGTAGATGAGGCAGTAAGGTGCATTTAATGGAGGGGTTTTATAATGTACGATAATAAAATAAGTATTGAATTTTTAAGCAAATCTGAAAACGAAGGTTTCGCAAGAGTTGCAGTATCAGCTTTTGTTTCTCAATTAGATCCCACAATAGAGGAGCTTACAGATATTAAAACAGCTGTTTCAGAAGGTGTAACTAATTCTATTATTCACGGATATGAAAATAAAGAAGATGGTAATGTAAGAATTGATGCCTCAATTTCTGGAACTTTAGTTGAAATAATAATATCAGATTTTGGTGTAGGAATAGAAAATGTTGAAAAGGCAAAAGAACCTTTATACACTTCAAGACCGGATCTTGAAAGATCAGGAATGGGATTTACGGTTATGGAAAGTTTTATGGATAGTTTGGAAGTATATAGTGAAAAAGGAAAAGGTACAAGGGTTGTTATGAAGAAAAATATTGATACTGAAATAGATTAGGGGAAAAATATGAGCATTGAGAATTATAAAAGAGAGGAATTTAATTATGATGACAATTCTGAATTGTTGCCTTTAGCTAAAAATGGTGATAAAAAGGCATTAGACAGATTAATTGAAATGAATTTACCGTTGGTATCATCTATAAGCAAAAAGTTTTCTAATAGAGGATACGATTATGAAGATATATATCAAATTGGCTCGATAGGTCTTGTAAAAGCTATAAAAAATTTTGATGAATCATTTAATGTTAAATTTTCAACATATGCAGTTCCTATGATTATAGGAGAAATAAAAAGATTTTTAAGAGATGATGGAATTATAAAGGTAAGTAGAAATGTAAAAACATTAGCGAGAAAATTACATTATGCTAAAGAAGAGCTTACCAAAAAGTTAAATAGAGAACCTACTATAGATGAATTATCAGAGTATTCATCTATAGATAAGGAAGAGATTATAATTGCATTAGAGTCATCATCAAGCATGCAATATTTGTATGATACTATACATCAAGATGATGGTGCACCAGTACTTCTTATAGATAAAATAAGTGAAAATGCTGAAGAAGATTCTGAAATGATAGAAAGAATAGCGCTTAAAGAAGCTATAGGAACATTAGATGTAAAGTCAAGACAAATTATAATACTTAGATATTTTAAAGATAAAACCCAGGTACAAGTAGCAAAAATGTTAGGTATAAGTCAAGTTCAGGTATCTAGAATAGAAAAAAAAGTATTATCTAAAATGAAAGAAAAATTGTCAGATTAGAATGAGATTTTAAAATCTCATTCTTTTTTTATGAAAATATTAATTATAAGAATTAGATTAATTATTTTACAAATAATAATGATATATATTTTTGAAAGGAGAGAATAGGTTTGAAAAGAAAAAATAATAAAGAAAATATGGTAAAAGAAAAATTTAAAAAAATAACTAAAGAAACTGAACCTAAACCTCAGCTTACAAGACATTGTATAAGAGCTTTTATAGTTGGAGGATTAATTTGTGATGTTGGTCAGTTAGTATCAGATATATTTTTAAGAATTGGATATTCAAAAGATGAAGTATCAAGTATAACAGCAATAATAATGGTATTTTTAGGAGCTTTATTAACGGGAGTTGGTATATATGATAAGATTGCAAATTATGGAGGAGCTGGTACTGTTGTACCAATAACTGGTTTTGCAAATGCTGTTGTTGCACCAGCTATCGAATTTAAAACAGAAGGTTTTGTTTTTGGAGTTGCAGCGAAAATATTTACAATAGCTGGACCAGTATTAGTTTATGGAATAGGATCATCTGTAATAATTGGATTAATATACTATCTAATAAAAATATTTTAATTAGCTTATGAATGGAGGTATTAATGTGGATAATATAAAAAAAGTAGGAGGGCAAACTGTAAAATTAAAAAATCCTCCTAAAATAATTTCAGCTTTTTCAATTGTTGGACCAAAAGAAGGGGAAGGACCATTAAAATCATATTTTGATCAAGTATTAAATGATGAAACTTATGGTAAAGAAAGTTATGAAAAAGCTGAAAGTGAAATGATGTATACATCAATAAAAGAATCTATAAGAAGAGCAAATTTAAAAGAAGAAGATATAGATTATATGTTTTCAGGAGATTTATTAAATCAAATAATTTCATCAAGTTTTGCAGCAAGAGAGTTAAATATACCTTTTTTTGGACTTTATGGTGCATGTTCAACCATGTCAGAATCCTTAAGTCTAGCATCTCTTATAATAGATGGAGGATTTGCAAATTATGTAGTAGCAGCTACTTCATCTCACTTTTGTGCTGCTGAAAGACAATTTAGATTTCCTTTAGAATATGGTGCTCAGAGATGTAAAACAGCTCAATGGACTGTAACAGGATCTGGTGCAATGGTTCTTGGGAAAGAAGGGAATTTTCCTAAAATAACATATGTTACTACTGGAGTAGTAAAAGATTATGGAATAAAGGATGCTAACAATATGGGAGCTGCAATGGCGCCAGCTGCTGTTGATACTATATATAATCATTTCAAAGATACGGGAAGAACAGCAAAAGATTATGACATAATAGCAACAGGAGATCTTGGAAAAGTAGGTAAGGAAATATGTGATAAGTTGATATTAGAATATGGATATGATATAAGAAATAATCATGTAGATTGTGGAGATATAATATTTAACAATGAACTTCAAGGCACAGAGGCTGGTGGAAGTGGATGTGGATGTTCAGCAACAGTTACATGTGGATATATATATAAAAAATTAATGAGAAAAGAAATAAAGAGTGCTCTTATAATATCAACAGGTGCTTTAATGAGTACAACATCATCTCTTCAAGGAGAAAGTATACCTGGTATAGCACATGCGGTAGCTATAGAGATGGATTAAGGAAGGAGATAAATAAAATATGGATTACGTAAAAGCATTTATAATTGGGGGGATTATATGCGTTATAGCTCAAATTTTAATGGATAAAACTAAACTTACACCAGGAAGAATTTTAGTTTTATTTGTAACGATAGGAGCAGTATTAGGAGCCTTTGGTATATATGACAAACTTATAGATTTTGCAGGAGCGGGAGCAACAATACCATTGCCTGGCTTTGGAAATTCTTTGGCTAAATCAGCTATAAAAGAAGTTGATAAAATAGGATTTTTTGGAGCTTTTAGTGGGGGTATAAAAGGAGCGGCAGCAGGAATAACAGCGGCTATAATTTTTGGTTACATAATGGCAATTATTTTTAAGCCTAAAAGTAAATAAATTTAGAATAAATTTTATAATTAATTGTCTATACTCACTATTAGAGGTGAGCTAATTGAACATAAATAAAATAGGAAAAGTAAGGTTACCTATTATATATATTGCAGTATCTTTACTTTTTAGTAGTATATATTATAAATATTTTGATAATGATATTTGGCTAGCTATCACCATAGTTAGCCTTTTCTTTTTATGGGTTATATTAAAAGAGGGAGCTGAATTTTTTATATTTACGATTATTATATTTATAATTGGAATAACTATAAATATAAATTTTTATAATTTAAAAATAAATAACATTGAAAAGATAAGAATAGAAAAATTATATTCTTATGGTGGTATAGGAAATATAAAAGGAAGAGAAGTATTTATTAAGGGAGATATATCTAATTTAAAAGAAGGAGTAGTAATAAAGTGCAAAGGAATATTTGAAAGAAAATTAGATAAAAAGCGTGGAAGAATAGGAAATTATGAAATAAAAAAATGGACTATAGATAATAATGATATAAATACAAAACTTTCTAATATAAGAGAAAAGTTTAAAGAAAAACTTGAAAATAATATTGGAATTAGAAAGGCAAGTCTTATAACATCAATTACTTTTGGAAAAGATAAAGCTTTAGATTTTGAAGATCAAGAAGATATGAAAAGATTTGGAATTATACATGCATTAAGTGTATCAGGGCTTCATATAGGGGTTATATTTTTAATTATGAAAAAGTTATTTAAAGAAAAATTTGCACTTTTAATAACATTTTTTTATGTAATTATGACTGGTATGGCTTTTTCAAGTGTAAGGGCATTTATTATGTTGTTTATTATAAACTTGGGAGTAATTTTAAAAAGGAGATATAATCATATATGTAGTTTGGCATTAAGCTCTATAATAATATTTTTAATATCTCCATATTGCATATTTGAAGTTGGATTTTTATTATCATTTGGAGCAACTATTGGTATTATATTATACAACAAAACTTTAAATAAAAAATTTTATAAATTACCTAAGGTAATTAGAGAAACTTTAAGTATATCATTAAGTGCTCAATTATTTACTTTACCAATACTTATAATATTTTTTAATGAAATATCTATAGGATTTATTATAGGAAATTTAATACTTATTCCTATAATAAATTTAATATTAACAATAAGCATAATATCAGTACTTTTTATAAATATAGATTTTCTATTTAATTATATTAGTTTTATATTAAAAAATATTATAATAATTTTTGATAATATAAGTGAATTATTTTTAGAAATCACACCTAATATGATGTATATAAATGAGTATTATGGATATTTTTATATTAGTCTTTTAATAACATTTTTTATATACAACAGAGGATATAAGAAAATTATTATATTACCTTTATCATATATAGTTTTTATAACAATTAGTTTATATAGTATAAATCCTAAAATAGAGTATAAATATAAAGATACACTTTTAGTTTCGTATAAAGGAAAAAGAATTTTATTATCTAATGATAATATTGATGTAAATAAAATGAAATCTGTATATGCTTCTAATAATTATTATAAGAATACAAAAAGAATAGTAATAAAAGAAAATTGCTTTTTAGAAACTTTTAATAAAGATTATATATTAAATGTAAATGAAACTAAATATTATTTAAACATGAGTTTTAATAATAAAAGCAATATTAAATATGATATAATTAATTTCAAAGAAGATGATGTTACTAGTATAGTTATATTAGGAGAAAAAATATTAGTAAGATAGATTTTACTTGAAAGGTGATTAGCTTGATAAATTATGAAACGTTAGAAAAAGATATAAAGGTTGGGAATATAAAAAATTCTTATATTTTTTGTGGACCGGATGAAGAACTTATAAAAGAAGCCATAGGTAAGGTTATAAGTCCATATATTGATGAAAATTTAAAAGACTTAAATTTAGTAAAATTTGATGGGGTTCAATGTGAATTTGATGAAATAGTAAATGCTTGTGAAACATTACCATTTATGGCTGAAAAAAAAGTAGTCATTGTATATAGATGTCAATTTTTAAAAGAAAAATTAGATGCTTCAAATAAAAGTTTTTATAATAGTATGAAAGAATATTTAAAAGATATGCCAGGTCATACAATATTAGTTTTATACCATGTATTCGGAGATAAAAGAGATACTTTAAAGAAAAATAAAAATATAATGGCTCTTGATAAGATTACTACTATTGTCCAAATAGATAAGTTAAAAAGGGATGGATTTTATAAGAGAGTAGACAATATATTTAAAACAAATAAAAAAAATATAAATAAAGTAGAACTTAGATATTTTTGTGAGAAGATTCCTATGAATTTAGAGATTGCACAAAAGGAAGTAAGTAAATTAGTTGATTATACTGTAGGAAGAGAAATAACTAAAAGAGATATTGATATGCTAATACCTAATAAAAGTGAAGATGATGTATTTGATTTAGTTGATTTAGTATCACAAAAAAAAATAGAAAGAGCTCTTGATATACTAAATGAACTATTATTTAAAGCAGATCAACATATGTTAATAATTACATCTATACAAAATCAGTTTAAAAGATTATATGATATAAAAGTTGGATTATCATTAGGAAAAAAAATAAATGATTTTGTAAGTGAATATAGAATACCACAATTTGTTGTTGAAAAACTTGTAGCACAAAGTAATAAGTTTTCTTTAAAACAATTAGAAAAAATATTACAGCTTTGTGTAGAAGTAGATAAAAATTTAAAAAGTGGTTTAGGAGATAAAAAGTCAGAGCTAGAATTATTTTTAATAAATATAGCAATGGTGAAGAAATAAAAAACACCTCAGAAATTTCTGGGGTGTTTTTATTTCTTGAAAATATTTATTCAAGATAAAAGTTGTAGAAAGTAAATAACCGACCGTTAAAGGTCGGTTTATGTTACTACTATGCCATAGCGTTTAACTTTGCAGCTAGTCTTGACTTCTTTCTAGCAACCATGTTCTTGTGAAGAACTCCTTTTGAAGCAGCCATGTCTAAAGCTTTAGTAGCTTGAACGAAAGCAGCTTTAGCTTCTTCAGCGTTATTAGCAGCGATTGCAGCTTCTAACTTCTTTATTTCAGTTTTTAAAGCTGATTTAACCATTCTATTTCTTAAAGTTTTAGTTTGAGTAACTTTAATTCTTTTTTTAGCTGATTTTATGTTTGCCATTACTTTTCACCCCCTCTAAATTTTATAGGGCCTCTCTGCAGTTTTGGGGAATCTGCGTACGAGTTTACATTCAACAAACCATATTATAGCATTGAAATTTATTATATTCAAGTATTAAATTTAAACAAAAAGGAAAAATAATTTTGAAAGTATAAAATTAAAGAGGTGACATTATGTTGAATTTTAGAACAGACCTTGCAATTGAAGCTAAGGAAAACTATTCAAAAGCTCATAAAGGTGAGATCGATGGTGTTATTGTAAATGAAGAAGTAATTAGTGATAGTAAGATTACAACAGTAAAAATAAAAAATAATGAAGGTGCAAAAAAATTAGAAAAACCTATAGGAACATATATAACTATAGACATTCCAGAATATACAATATATGATGGAGAATTAATGGATAATGTTTCAGAAACTGTAGGCATAACTCTTAAAAAATTAGTTGATATTGATGAAAAAAAGACAGCTTTAGTAGTTGGACTTGGAAACTGGAAGGTAACTCCAGATGCTTTAGGGCCAAAGGTTGTAGAGAAGATAATGATAACAAGACATTTAAAAGAAGTTATTCCAGAGTCTATAGATGATTCTATAATACCTGTTTGTGCTATTGCACCTGGGGTTTTGGGAATAACAGGAATAGAAACAGGAGAAATAATAAAAGCACTTGTGGAAAAAATACATCCAGATTTGGTTATATGTATAGATGCATTAGCTTCAAGAAAAATAGAAAGAGTAAATAGAACTATACAAATAAGCGATACAGGAATATCACCAGGTGCTGGTGTTAATAATCATAGAATGCTTATAAATGAAGAAACATTAGGTGTTAAGGTTATAGCCATAGGAGTTCCAACAGTTGTTGATGCAGCAACTATTGCAAATGATAGTATAGATTTAGTAATAGATGAACTTATAAGCAAATCAGAAAAAGGATCAGAATTTTATAATATGATAAAAGGTGTAGATAAATATGAAAAAGGAATGCTTATAAAAGAATTACTTAATCCTTATGTTGGTGATTTAATGGTTACTCCAAAGGAAGTAGATCAAGTGATAGATTCTTTATCAAAAATAATTGCAAATGGTGTAAATATTGCAGTTCAACCTAATTTAGAAATGGAAGATATAAATAAATTTATGAATTAAAAATTAAATAAAGATATAATAATTATGTAAATTCCCTCATATACTTTTAAAAGTGAGGAGGGGATAGAGTGTGGGTTTAAATAGTAATAATTTAAGGCGAAAAAGCTCTATGGATATAGGAATAATGATTTTACTTGTATGCCTAGTGATATTTTTTGGTAGATGTATATATATAATGAAAAATAATAGTGAAAGAGGCGGATTAGCTTACGTTGAACTTCTAAATTTTTCAATGCCTTTAGTCAAAACTCAAGTTTATGATGAAGAAGCTTATTATGAAAATAATTTTTCATTAAAAAATATAGCATTAGAGGCACTTGGTTTATCAGACTTAAGTTTAGAAAAGCTAGTAAGCAATGAAATTCCAATGTTTAAAATAGATGATTATGTAAAAGAGAATAAAGAAGATTCAGGATATAGTCCTTTTGAGCTTGATTCTGAATCTATAATAAAATATACAAGTGAAGAAAAAAATAATTTATATAACCCAAAACTTAAAAAAGAGTTAAATCAGTCTAAGCCTGAGGTTTTAATTTATCATACTCATACAGGAGAAGGTTATTCAGAAACAAAGAACTTTACTGATGATAGTAATCATAATGTAGTTGGAGTTGGAGAAATTATTACAAAAGAGTTAGAAGAAAATTATGGTATATCAGTAATACATGATAAAACTGTACATGATGTTTCGTATAATGATAGTTATAATAGATCAAGAGATACGGTAAAAAAATATTATGATAAATATGGAGATAATTTTAAATTAGTAATCGATATTCATAGAGATGGTATAGATAAAAAGAAAGCAACAAATAGAACTAAAGATTTATTTACAGTAAATATAAATAAGCAAAGTATGGCAAGAATAATGTTTTTAAATACAAGAGGAAGTTCTAAATTTAGTTCTAATGAAAAGATGAGGAAAAAATTATATAATATTGCAAATTCTTTATATCCAGGTCTTGTAACAAGTGAAACATGGAACAGGGGAATTAATTTACTTAATCAAGATATATTAAGTAATTCAATATTATTTGAAGTTGGGTCTAATATAAATACATCAAAGGAAGCAATGACGTCAGCTAAATATATTGCGAGAGTTATAGCAGAATATATAAACGGTAAGTAATTAATAATGAGTACTTTTGCATAAAAGTTTTATAAAGTGTCTATTATTTAAAATAAGTGAGGTGAACTTTATGAAATTAAAAAAGTACTCAATAATTATATTTTCGGTAGTTATAGTATTATTAGCTTTTTTTAGCTTAATAAAAGTAAATATAATAAATACAAAATCATTATCTCCAGTTGGTAACACTGATGATAATAAAAAAATTGTTAATACAGAGTTTGGTGAAGATTTTAATAATTTTATTCAAGATAATGCAGATGTTAAAATATATAATAAGGAAAACGGAGATTATTTATTGAATATAAATGATAATAATTTAAGAATTAAGAAAGAATCTGAATTAGTTAACTTTATAAAAGATAAATTTTATAAAGTTACAGATAGTTTAAAAAGCGTAATAATAAATATACAAAATTTAATACAAAAATTAATATCTTAAAATAAAGGCAGTTATATACCCTATAAATATTGACACTACCTAAGGAAAGTATGATATAATTTAGCTTGACTTTAATATATGGGGGTGAAATAACTGCTTTCTTATATAAGAAGGGCAGATTTTATATATGAAAAATGATAGACAAAAATTTATTAGAAATTTTTCAATAGTAGCACATATAGACCATGGTAAATCAACATTAGCAGATAGATTATTAGAAATTACAGGTACTTTAACAAAAAGAGAAATGGAAGAACAAGTACTTGATAATATGGAACTTGAAAGAGAAAGAGGAATAACAATAAAGTCTCAAGCTGCAAGACTTATATATAGAAAAGATAATGGGGAAGAGTATATATTAAATCTTATAGACACTCCAGGTCATGTAGACTTTACATATGAAGTATCAAGAAGTTTAGCTGCTTGTGAAGGGGCTGTATTAGTTGTTGATGCAACTCAAGGTATTCAAGCTCAAACATTAGCAAATTGTTATTTAGCATTAGACAATGATTTGGAAATAACACCTGTTATAAATAAAATAGATCTTCCATCAGCAAGACCTGATGAAATAAAACAAGAAATAGAAGATGTAATAGGTATTCCAGCAGAAGATGCTCCAATGATATCTGCAAAAACAGGATTAAATGTAGAAGAAGTATTAGAAGCTGTTGTGCGTGATATACCAGCTCCAAATGGAGATGAAGAAGCTCCGCTTAAAGCTTTAGTTTTTGATTCATATTATGATACATATAAAGGTGTTGTAAGTTATGTAAGAATTATAGATGGTACTGTAAAAAGAGGAACTAAAATAAAGTTTATGGCAACTAATAAAGTTTATGATGTAACTGAAGTTGGTGTATTTACTCCAGGCTTTTTACCAGTTAATGAATTAAAAGCTGGAGATGTTGGATACATTACAGCATCTATAAAAAATGTAAAGGATGCTAGAGTTGGTGATACTATAACTGAAAGTGGAAGAGAAACTAAAGATGCGCTTCCAGGTTATAAACCAGCAATTCCAATGGTATACTCAGGTATATATCCAGTAGATGGAGCAAAGTATGAAGAACTTAAAGAAGCACTTGAAAAGTTACAAATAAATGATGCAGCTTTAAATTTTGAACCTGAAACATCAGTAGCATTAGGTTTTGGATTTAGATGTGGATTTTTAGGTCTTTTACATATGGAAATAATTCAAGAGAGAATAGAAAGAGAATTTAATCTTGATATTATTACAACAGCACCATCAGTTATATACAAAATAAAGAAAACTGATGGAACAGTTTTAGATATAACAAATCCAACAAATCTACCAGAAATGAGTGAAGTAGATTATATGGAAGAACCTATTGTTAAGGCTTCAATAATTACTCCAACTGAATATGTAGGAGCTGTTATGGAACTTTGCCAAGAGAGAAGAGGAACATATATTGATATGCAATATATGGAAGAAACAAGAGCTGTAATTAATTATGATATACCTCTAAATGAAATAGTTTATGATTTTTTTGATACATTAAAATCAAAAACTAGAGGTTATGCATCATTAGATTATGAATTTAAAGGATACGAAAAAGCAGAGCTTTGTAAGCTTGATATTCTTTTAAATGGTGATGTAGTTGATGCTCTTTCAATGATAGTTCCAAAAGAAAGAGCTTATCATAAAGGTAGAGGAATAGCTGAAAAGCTTAAAGAAATTATTCCAAGACAACTTTTTGAAGTTCCAATACAAGCAGCTATTGGTTCAAAGATAATAGCTAGAGAAACAGTAAAGGCTATGAGAAAAGATGTTTTAGCTAAATGTTATGGCGGAGATATTTCAAGAAAGAGAAAACTTCTTGAAAAACAAAAAGAAGGTAAGAAGAGAATGAGACAAGTGGGTTCAGTTGAAGTTCCACAAGAAGCATTTATGTCAATATTAAAAGTAGATTAATTTATAGAGTCTAATACATTTTGTATTAGACTCTTATTTTTAATTAAAATAACATTTAATATGTGGAATTATTTATATCTTTTTGAATATACATTACTATAAGAAATTACGGAGGTGTGTATATTATGATAGAAATTAATTTAAGAGATGTAAATATAAAGTGTAAAAAGTTAAGAAAAGAAGGAATAATAACAGGTACACTAAAAAGAATAAACGGAGAAATAATTCCTATAAGTTTAAAAGGAAATAAAATAGATTCTTATATATTAAATAATGGATTCAATGAAGATTTAAAAGTAGTATTAAATGGAGAAGAAATAGTAACAAAAATTTATAGAGTTCAGAAAAATCTTCTTATTCACAATATAGATAATATAGATATATGGGAAAAGAAATGTTAAAATATGTTTAAGATATAATAAGGTTAAGTGAATTTTTAGTAAATATAAGGTATAATAAAACAAAGGAAAAGGAGGTTTATTAATGTTTTTAAAAGAGTTAAACAATAAAGAAGCAATAGCTTTTATAAATTTAGTAAATGAGTTTGCTAACATAGATCATGTACTTGCAAGAGAAGAAAAGAGACTAATAAAAGATTATTTGAAAGAACTTAATTTAGATTTAAGTAAAATTGGTGCGGTGTCTTATGATGAAGCACTAGAAATTTTAAAAAATAGTAAAGAAAGAATAAAAAGAATAGTTTATTTTGAATTAGTAGGATTAGCTTTAGTAGATGGTAATTATGGTGAAGTTGAAGTAGATTATTTAGATAAAATAGCAACTGATCTTGATATTAATAGATCACAAAAAATTGCCTTTGCAAATTATTTTTATAATTTTAAAGATATACATGACTTCTCAGTAATAGAAACTGAAAGCAAAGAACTTGAAAATTTAAAGAGACAAGCAGAAGCGTTATTATAAAATAATTTTTAAAATAAAGGGGAATCTAATTTAATAAGGATTAGATTCTTCTTTTTGTTATAATAAATAAAATATATAAATATAGAGAAGAAGGTGATAAGGATGAAAGAAATTTCACTATATGTGCATATTCCTTTTTGTAAGCAGAAATGTCTTTATTGTGATTTCCCATCTTATGCAGGAAAAGAAAATTTAGAAGATAGTTATATAGATTCATTGATTAAAGAAATAAATTTAAAATGTAAAGGTAAAATTATAAAAACTTTATTTATAGGGGGAGGAACTCCTTCATACTTAAAAGAAGAAAATTTAAATAATTTATTAGTATGTTTAAACAGTTTAAAGTATAAAGAAGGTTCAGAAAAAACCATAGAATGTAATCCAGGAACTTTAACAAGTGAAAAGCTTAAAATAATTAAGGATAATGGTATAAATAGAATTAGTATGGGACTTCAAACTACAAATAATAATTTATTAAAAAAAATAGGAAGAATACATACAATGAAAGAATTTGAGGAAAATTATAATAGGGCAAGAGAATTCGGGTTTAATAATATAAATATAGATATAATGTTTGGACTTCCAAATCAAAGTGTATTAGATTATAAAAAGAGTTTAGAAGATATAGTAAAATTAAATCCAGAACATATATCTTGTTATAGTTTAATAATAGAACAAGGAACACCTTTTTATAATATGAATGAAAAGGGATTATTAAAATTACCAACTGAAGACGAAGAAAGGAAAATGTATAACATAACAAAGGATATATTAAAATCTAATGGTTATCATCAGTATGAAATATCAAATTACTCAAAGGAAAATAAAGAGTGCGAGCATAATAAAATTTATTGGAAACTTGAAGAGTATATAGGGGTAGGTGTATCTGCAAGCTCATATATAGATAGTAACAGAATAAAAAATATAGATGATATAAAAGAATACATAAATAAAATAAATAATAAAGAAGCAGTAGAAGAATCTATTATTAAAAATAGTAAAAAAGAAGATATGGAAGAATTTATGTTTTTAGGGCTTAGATTGATTAAAGGAATAGATAAAAATAATTTTAAGAGAAAGTTTGATAAAAATATAGAGGATGTATATGGTGATGTTATAAATAAAAATATAAAAAAAGGACTAATAGAGGATAAAGATAACTATATATATTTAACTTCAAAAGGTGTAGAAGTATCAAATTACGTTATGAGTGAATTTATTAAATAGTGATAGAAAAATGAAGCAATTAAAAGAAAAATAAATATAATATCATATAAATATCTTTAAAAGTTAAAATAAAGCAAATATTCTCGTTGACAAAAATATGTAACGAGAATATTATTTAAATATAGTCATTAGCACTCGTTGTTAGTGAGTGCTAACAAGTAGAGGTGATGATATGGTTATTGATGATAGAAAGATAAAAATATTAGAAGCTATTATCAATGATTACATTAAGACTGGTGAACCTGTTGGATCTAGAACAATAGCTAAAAACTATAATTTAGGTGTTGGTTCTGCAACAATAAGAAATGAAATGGCAGATTTAGAGGATATGGGGTACTTAGAACAACCTCATACTTCAGCAGGAAGAGTTCCATCTAGCAAAGGATATAGACTATATGTAGATAGTTTGATGGATAAACCAATTTTAAGTAAAGAAGAAGATTTAAAAATAAGAGAGTATGTTATAAACTCAGCAATGCTTGAGGTTAACAAGATAGTTAAAAATGCAAGTACTTTACTTTCAGAATTAACTCATCTTACATGTGTTGTAAAAACACCATCTCTTAGTATGAGTTGTATAAAATCAATTCAACTTATGAGAGTCGATAGTTCAAGTTTATTAGCAGTAATAGTTACTGATGGTGGACTTATAAAAAATCAAATAATAAAAGTAGATAAAGTACCTTCAATAAATATATTAAATAAGATGAATGAAGTATTAAATAAACGACTTGTAAATCTATCTATAGATGAAATTAACTTAGAAGTTATAAATCATTTAAAAATAGGTTTAGATGGTCAAGATGAAGTATTTAATGCAATAATTCCAGCACTTTATCAGTGCCTAAAGGAAGACGATACTTCAAGAGTTTTTATGGAAGGTGCAACTAATATATTCAACTTTCCTGAGTATAATGACATAGAAAATGCAAAAAGAATATTATCACTTCTTCATAATAAAGATTGCGTTGTGGAACTAATAGAACCTGAAAGCGATATAACAATAAAGATTGGTGATGAAAATTATCTTCCAGAAGCAAAAGAGTGTAGTGTTATATCAGCTGAGTATTCTTTAGGAGATAATGCAAAAGGTACTATTGGACTTATAGGACCTAGAAGAATTGATTATTCAAAGGTAATTGCAATAATGGCACAAGTCATGAAAGAGCTTAATCAAACTCTTAAAGGACAGTCTAAAAAATAAAAGAGACGAGGTGTGGGCAAAAAGTGAAAGAAAATTTAGAAAATCAAGAACAAGAAGTTAAAAATGAGGAAAACATAGTAGCTGAAGAAGAAATGACAAAAGAAAATTTAGATTCATCAAATGAAGAAGAGTTAAAAGAAGAGTCTCAAGTAGAAGATAATAAAGAAGAGGATGAGTTAAAAATGTTTAAAAAGACAAAGGAAGAAAATAAAAAGCTACAAAATGAACTTGAGACTTTAAAGGACAGACTTTTAAGACTTACAGCTGAATATGATAATTATAGAAAAAGAACAACAAAAGAAAAAGAAGGAATTTACACAGATGCATGTGTAGATGTATTAAAGGAAATAATTCCAAACCTTGATAATCTTGAAAGAGCTATCGAAGCTGATGGTAGTGTAGAAGATATGAAAAAAGGATTAGAAATGACACTTAAAGGTTTTAGAGGATCTCTAGAAAAGTTAGGTGTTGAAGAAATTATAACAGAAGAAGGTTTTGATCCTAATATGCATCAAGCAGTAATGCATATTCAAGATGAGAACTTTGGAGAAAATCAAGTAGCTGAAGTTTTCATGAAAGGTTATAAAAGAGGAGACAAAGTTATAAGACACTCTGTTGTAAAAGTTGCAAACTAAAAATAACATTTTAAAATATATTAAATTTAGAATTTAAATCAAATGAAAGTTTGAGTTAAGGAGGAATATATTATGGCAAAAATTATAGGAATTGACTTAGGAACTACAAATTCATGTGTAGCAGTTATGGAAGGTGGAGAACCTGTAGTTATAACTAACTCAGAAGGAGCAAGAACAACTCCATCAGTTGTTTCATTCCAAGCAAATGGAGAAAGACTAGTTGGTCAAGTTGCTAAAAGACAAGCGATTACAAATCCAGACAAAACAATAATCTCAATAAAGAGACATATGGGAACAGACTATAAGGTTGATATAGATGGAAAGAACTATACACCACAAGAAATATCAGCAATGGTACTTCAAAAATTAAAAGCAGATGCAGAAAGTTACTTAGGAGAAAAAGTAAATCAAGCAGTTATCACTGTTCCTGCATACTTTAATGATGCTCAAAGACAAGCAACAAAAGATGCTGGTAAAATAGCAGGACTTGAAGTATTAAGAATAATAAACGAACCAACAGCAGCAGCTTTAGCTTATGGATTAGATAAAACAGAAGCAGAAGAAAAGGTATTAGTATATGACCTAGGTGGTGGTACTTTTGATGTATCTATACTAGAACTTGGCGATGGAGTATTTGAAGTACTATCAACAAATGGAGATACTCACTTAGGTGGAGATGACTTTGATAACAAAATAATGGACTATATTGCAGATACATTTAAAGCAGAAAATGGTATAGATTTAAGACAAGATAAGATGGCACTTCAAAGATTAAAAGAAGCAGCTGAAAAAGCTAAAATTGAATTATCATCATCAACACAAACAAATATTAACTTACCATTTATAACAGCAGATGCAACAGGTCCTAAACATATAGATATGAATTTAACTAGAGCTAAATTCAATGAATTAACTCATGATTTAGTTCAAAGATCAATTGAACCAATGAAAAAAGCATTACAAGATGCATCATTATCAGTAAAAGACATTGATAAAGTATTATTAGTTGGTGGATCAACAAGAATACCAGCTGTTCAAGAAGCAGTTAAAAACTTTATAGGAAAAGAACCTTCAAAGGGAGTTAACCCAGATGAATGTGTTGCAATAGGTGCAGCTATTCAAGCAGGTGTATTAACAGGGGAAGTTAAAGACGTATTATTATTAGATGTTACACCATTAACATTAGGAATTGAAACTTTAGGAGGAGTTGCTACTCCACTTATAGAAAGAAATACAACAATTCCAGCTAAGAAGAGTCAAGTATTCTCAACAGCTGCAGATGGTCAAACATCAGTTGAAATTCACGTAGTTCAAGGTGAAAGACAAATGGCTGCTGATAATAAAACTTTAGGAAGATTTACATTATCAGGAATTGCACCAGCTCCAAGAGGAATTCCTCAAATCGAAGTTACATTTGATATAGATGCTAACGGTATAGTTAATGTATCAGCTATGGATAAAGGAACTGGTAAAGAAGCAAATATTACAATAACAGCATCAACTAACTTAACTGATGATGAAGTAGATAAGGCTGTTAAAGAAGCTGAAAAATTTGCTGAAGAAGACAAGAAGAGAAAAGAAACAATAGAAGTTAAAAATAATGCAGATCAAGTCGTTTATCAAACAGAAAAAACTTTAGAAGAACTTGGAGATAAAGTTTCAGCAGAAGATAAAGCAAAGGTTATTGAAAAGTTAGAAGCTGTTAAGAAAGTTAAAGATGGAGACGATTTAGAAGCTATTAAGACTGCTGTTGATGAATTAACAAAAGAATTCTATGCAATTTCATCAAAAATATATCAAGAAGCAGGAGCACAAGGTGGAGCTCAAGGATTTGATCCAAATAACATGGGTGGAGCTCAAGGATCTCAAGAAGCACCACATGATGATAATGTTGTAGATGCAGATTTTAAAGTAGAAGATGATAAGTAGTTGTAAATAAACTACAATACCTTTATAATAACAAAGGGGAAGGCAGTACTCGTCTTCCCTTTTGTAAAGTTTAATAATATAAATTTATAATAATATGGTGGTGAAATAGATGGCGCAAAAAGACTATTATGAAATTCTTGGTTTACAAAAGGGTGCAAGTGATGCAGAAATAAAAAAGGCCTTTAGAAAGCTAGCTATAAAATACCATCCTGATAAAAATCAAGGAAATGCTGAAGCAGAACAAAAATTTAAGGAAATAAATGAAGCTTATCAAGTACTTTCAGATCCAGAGAAAAAAGCTAGATATGATCAATTTGGAACAGCTGATTTTGATGGAAGTGGATTTGGAGCAGGAGCAGGTGGATTCGGAGGTTTCGATTTTTCAGATATCGGAGGCTTCGGAGATATATTTGATTCATTCTTTGGAGGCGGTGGCGGAAGTTCAGCTAGAAATAATGGACCAAGAAGAGGAGCCGATATTGAATATACAATAAGACTAACATTTGAAGAAGCTATAAAAGGCGTAGAAAAAGAAATATCAATTACAAGAAGTGAAAATTGTGAAAGTTGTCATGGAACAGGTGCTAAAGCAGGAACAACACCAAAAACATGTCCAACTTGTCATGGAACAGGACAAATTAGAGTTCAAAGACAAACACCTCTTGGAAGTTTCGTAAGTACAACAACATGTGATCAATGTCATGGAACAGGTAAGATTATAGAAGAACCATGTGAAACATGTAAAGGAAAAGGTAAAGTTAGAAAGCATAGAAAAATAAAAGTTAATATACCAGCAGGTGTAGATACAGGAAATGTAATTCCACTTAGAGGACAAGGTGAGGATGGTACTAATGGAGGTCCAGCAGGAGATCTTTATATTAATATAATTGTATCAGCATCTTCTAAGTTTAAAAGAAAAGGAATAGATATATATGTTGATACTCATGTATCTATGGCTAAAGCAGCTTTAGGTACTGAGATAACTGTTGAAACTGTAGATGGAAATGTTAAGTATACAGTTCCAGCTGGAACTCAATCTGGAACATTATTTAGGTTAAAAGGAAAAGGTGTTCCTAGAGTTAATGGAGGCGGAAGAGGAGATCAATATGTAAAAGTAATAGTTGATATTCCTAAAAAGCTTAATGAAAAGCAAAAAGAAGCTTTAATGATGTTTATGGAAGCATCAGGAGAAAAGGTAGATGGAAAAGAGCATCATAAAAAAGGATTAAGAGATTTATTTAAATAAATCTAAAAAGGCTACTATTTTAAGTAGCCTTTTTTGTAATATAAATATATAAATTGTTAAAAAGATATTTTATAACCTATTGATAAATGTAATTTAAAGTATTTTATATATTGATAGTAGTAACCTTGACATAATCTTAAGAAAAAGGTTAAAATTATTTATTAGTTTATTAGTGACATATTAGAAAGGAATGATTTTCATGGAAGGATCATGGATAGAGATAAAAGTTATTACAACAAGTGAGGCACTTGAGCCAATAGAAGGGATTTTTTACATATTAGATTGCAAAGGAGTTTCAGTTGAAGATCCAAATGACATATTAGGTAGAGAACAAGGTCCTTTAACTTGGGATTTTGCAGATATAAATGTTTTAGAACATAAAGGTAAATTTGCTGTTGTAAAAGGATATTTTTCAGAAGAAGACAACATAGATGAAGTTGTTAAATATGTTAAAGAGAAAGTAGAAGAAATAAGAAATATGGGCTTTAACGTTGGAGAAGGAAGAGTTGAAGTTTCTAAAACTCATGAAGAAGATTGGGCAAATAATTGGAAAAAGTATTATAAACCATCTAAAGTTGGAGACCAAATAGTTGTAAAACCAATATGGGAAGAATACGAACAAAAAGATGGAGAATTAGTTGTAGAATTAGATCCGGGAATGGCATTTGGAACAGGTGACCACGAAACAACAAGAATGTGTATACAAGCACTTGAAAAATATGTTCAAAAAGATAGTATAGTATTTGATGTTGGAACAGGTTCAGGAATTCTTGCAATAGCTGCAGCTAAGCTTGGAGCTAAAAAAGCTGTTGGGGTAGATTTAGATCCAGTTGCAGTTGAGTCAGCAAAGGAAAATGTAGAATACAATAATTTAGATAATATAGAAGTTCTTTATGGAAACTTAGTTGAAGTTATAGATGGGAAAGCTGATATAGTTGTAGCTAATATTATTGCAGAAGTAATATGTATATTAATAGATGATGTTAAGAGAGTTTTAAAAGAAGGTGGAATATTTATAACATCAGGTATAATTCATGATAGAGTTGATATGGTTACATCTAAGCTTGAAGAAAGTGGTTTTGAAGTAATTAAAGTTAACAAAGACGGAGAATGGAACTGCATAATTGCAAAATCAAAATAAAGGTTAGGTGATTATTTAATGCATAAGTTTTTTACACCATCAGAGTATGTATTTGGAGATTATGCCAAAATAATAGGTGATGATGTTAAGCATATATATAAAGTTTTAAGACTTTCAGAAGGTGAAGAGGTAGTCTTAAATGATTGTAATGGAACAGAGTATTTAGCTAAAATTAATGAAGTTACAAAAAGTGAAGTAACTTTAGATATAGTTAAAAAGTTAGATTTAAATAATGAAAGTAATATTGAAATAGTTTTATTTCAAGGGATGCCAAAAGCGCAAAAAATGGATTTAATAGTTCAAAAAGGAACAGAACTTGGAATAACAAAATTTGTTCCTTTAATTACTGATAGAGTTGATGTAAAATTAAAAGGCGATTTTAAAAAATTAGATAGATTAAATAGAATAGCACTTGAGGCTTGTAAGCAAAGTAAAAGAAGTATAATTCCAAGGGTTTTAGAACCTATAAAAATTAATGATTTAATAAAAGAAATAAAAGAATTTGATTTACTTATAGTACCTTATGAAAATAAAGAAGATTTTGGTATAAAATCTTTGATGAAGGATTTAGATAAAAATTCTATAAAGAGAATTGGAATTGTTGTAGGGCCAGAAGGTGGATTTGAAGAAGCAGAAATAGAAAAGTTAAAGACAGAGGGAGCATATATTATAACTCTAGGAAAAAGAATTCTTAGAACAGAAACAGCAGGTTTTGTTGCTACCTCATTGATTCAATATGAATTAGGTGACTTAGGAGGAAAGATTTAATGAAGGTTGCATTTGCTACATTAGGATGTAGAGTAAATATGTATGAATCAGAAGCTATGACTGAAAAATTTGTAAGAGAAGGATATGAAGTTGTAGATTTTTCAGAAGTTTCAGATGTATATGTTGTAAATACATGTTCTGTTACTAATATGGGAGATAAAAAATCAAGACAAATTATAGGTAGAGCTAGAAGATTAAATCCTGAAGCTATAATAGCAGTTGTAGGTTGTTATTCACAAATAGCGCCAAAAGAAGTTTCAGGAATAGAAGGTGTAGATGTAGTTCTTGGTACTAGAAATAAAGGAGACATAGTATACTATGTAAATAAAGCTAGGGATGAAAAGAAACCTCAAGTTAAAGTTGGGGCAGTACTTAGAAATAAACAATTTGAGGAATTAAAAATAGAAGATTATAGAGATAAAACTAGAGCGTTTTTAAAAATACAAGATGGATGTAATAGGTTTTGTGCATATTGTTTAATACCATATACTAGAGGCGCAGTTTGCTCAAAAGATTTCAATAATGTATTAAATGAAGTAAGAGAACTTGCAAATCATGGTTTTAAAGAAGTAATTTTATCTGGTATACATACAGCATCATATGGATTAGATTTAGAAGGTAATGTTGATTTAGTAACGTTATTAGAAGAAATAGAAAAGATAGATGGAATAGAAAGAGTTAGAATAGGTTCAATAGAGCCAGCATTCTTTACTGATGAAGTTGTAGAAAAAATAAAAAACATGAAAAAATTATGCCCACAATTCCATTTATCACTTCAAAGTGGTTGTAATTCCACATTAAAAAGAATGAATAGAAGATATTCAGCAGAAGAATATGAAAGAATAGTTAATGTTTTAAGAGAAAATTTAAAGGATGCTTCAATAACAACAGATGTAATTGTTGGATTTCCAGGAGAAACTAATGAAGAGTTTGAAGAAACATATGAATTTTTAAAAAGAAATAAATTAACTAAAACTCATATATTTAAATTTAGTCCAAGAACTGGAACTAAAGCAGCTACAATGGAAAACCAAATAGATGGAAATATAAAAGAAGAGAGAAGCAAAAGATTAATAGAACTTAATAATATAAATGAAAAAGCTTATACTGATAGTTTAATGGGAAGAGAAATGGGAGTTTTAATTGAGCAGGAAGTTAAAGGCTTAGATGGAATATTTGAAGGGTATACTAGAAATTATGTTAAGGTTCATGTTCATGGTGCATCTAAAGATGATATTGGAAATATAATAAAAGTAAAACTTTTTGAATCAAAGGGTGACTATGCAGAAGGAAAAGTGGTAAAATAATAAGGTAACTACTCTGTAAAGGGGGTGAACTTATGACAGATTGTATTTTTTGTAAAATAGTAAAAGGTGAAATTCCTTCAAAGAAAATATACGAAGATGATTTAGTTTATGCATTTTATGATATAAGTCCAGAGGCACCGGTTCATTTTTTAGTAATACCAAAGGAACATATAAAAAGTGCTAATATGATTTCAAACGAAAATTCTCATATAATAGCACATATTTTTGAAGTTATAAATAAAATAACAAGTGAGTTAGGTATTGCTGATGATGGATATAGAATAGTAAATAACTGTGGAGTGTTAGGTGGGCAAACAGTAGATCATATGCATTTCCATGTTTTAGGTGGAAGAGAATTAAAATGGCCACCAGGCTAAAAATGTTTACGTAAAATGTTGACATAAATAACAAAACTAATGTATAATATAGCTTGTGTTATTAAGCCCGTAGCTGATTGAATTTATAATTTAAGCTAGCGGAGGGAGGGATAATAGATGTCAGAAATAAAAGTTGGAGAAAACGAAACACTTGAAAGTGCATTAAGAAGATTCAAGAGAAAATGCGCTAGAGCTGGAGTTCTTTCAGAAGTAAGAAAGAGAGAACACTACGAAAAACCAAGCGTAAAGAAGAAAAAGAAATCAGAAGCTGCTAGAAAGAGAAAGTTCAAGTAGTATTTTGAAAGAAGGTATAAAAATGCCAGGAATTAAAGAGAGACTTCAAGAAGATTGGAAAACTGCTTTAAAGGCAAAAGACAAGTTTAAAGCTAATGTATTAAGTACCGCTAAATCTGCTATTTTATTAGCTGAAAAAACAACTGGTAAACCAGTAGAAGAAAGCGAAATAATTGAAATATTAGCAAAAGAAGTCAAGCAAAGAAGAGAAGCTGTGCTTGAGTTTGAAAAAGGTAACAGACAAGATTTAGTAGATGAAGCTAATGCTGAAATCAGTATCTTGCTAGATTACCTTCCTCAGCAATTAAGCGAAGACGAAATTTTAAAGATAGTAGAAGAATCAGCTACAGAAGCGGGTGCATGTAGCATAAAAGACATGGGAAAAGTTATGGCGTTAGTTAGACCTAAGACAGTTGGTAAAGCTGATGGCAAGCTTGTAAGTCAATTAGTTAAAAATTATTTAAATAATAAATAATAAATAGCAAAAGAGCTCTTATGGAGCTCTTTTTGTTATTTATTAAAAAAGGAGAGTTTAAAAACTCTCCTTTTTTGTAATTAAAATTATTTAAAAATCATAAATTACTATGATAGGAGTATTTGTAAAGGGAGGTTTTATTTTGAGAGAGAGTATAAATAAAAAAAAGAATAACATTATAGAAAAAATAGATTTACCTAAAGATGTTATTTTGAATTTACCTAAGATAACTGTTGTAGGTAGAGAAGAAATAAGTATAGAAAATCATAAGGGAATAGATTCTTTTGATAAAGAGTTTATAAAAGTAAAAACTAATATAGGTTTTGTAAAAATTGAGGGTGAAAATTTTGAAATATTATATATAGCATCTGAAACAATAGTTTTAAGTGGAAGGTTTAAAGCAATATCATATGAAGGTATTGAAATATGAGGTACTATGCAAAAAAAATATCTATAATAACAGTTGAAGTTACTTGTATGAATACAGAACAAATATTAAATGGACTATGGAAAAGTGGTATAAAGGTTAATAAAATAAAGAGGATAGATGCTGTTACTTTAAATATGGATATATATGGAGATGATTATGAAGATTTAAAGACAATAGTTAAAAGGTGTAATGGAAAAACTAAAATTTTAAAAAGAAAAGGAAAAATAATAAATATATCGAAATTAAAAAGAAAGATAACATTTACTATAGGTGGAGTTTTATTCTTTTTTATATTGTTTATATTATCAACAAGAATATGGGCGATAGATATATATACAGAAAAAAATGTTACTCCATTTGAAATAAGAAAAATATTAAATGAATTTGGAATAAAGCAAGGTATTGGGAAAAGTGAAGTTGATGTTTATAGCTTAGAGAAAAAACTTGAAGATATACATGATGAAATATTATGGGTTAGGGCAAGAATTGAAGGTTCTACTTTAAAAGTTAAAATAGAAGAAAAAGTAAATCCACCAGATTTTTTAGAAAATTATAATAAAGAAATATTAGCTAAAAAGGATGGAGAAGTAAAAAGAGTATATACTCAATTTGGTACAGCAGCAGTAAATCCAGGAGATATGGTTAAAAAGGGTGATGTTTTAATATATCCATATGATGGCCTTTTAGAAGAAAAATATGAAGTTGAACCTAAAGGAAGCGTTATAGCTAATGTTTTTTACGAGAGAAGTTTAGAAGTTCAAATAAAAGGTAAAAAGTTAGAGAAAACAGGAAGAGAGGATAAAGATTTATATTTAAACTTATGGGGAAAGAAAATTTACTTAAAAAAGGCTACAAATTCATTTGGAAATTATGATAAAATAGTAGATAATACTGGATTTGTTAAGTCTATTACTTATTGTGAAATGGCAGAAAGGGAAATAAATTTAGATGAAGATAGCGTAGTGAATGACTCTTTAAATAAGTTAGAAAACCTTCTATTAAAGGATCTTAGTAATGAAGCTAAAATAATAAAGAGAAATCATAAAGTTAAAAGTATAAAAGATGGAAAGATACAAATAATTGCACAATTTGTAGTTGAAGAAAACATAGCGTAAATTTAAGTAATATGTAATTGATAAGAAGGTGATAAACATTGAATATAAAAGAAAAGTTATTTTTAAATAAAAGTCTATCAAAAAAGTCTAAAAAATTATATATTAAAACATTAGTTAATATAGTTACAATACTTATAACATATATATTGCTTATAACGGCAATAGCACCTAAACAGTATGATTTAAAGGAAGGTGAAATAGCTAGAGTTGATATAAAGGCACCAAGAGATACTGTAAATGAAATAGCTACAAATGAAAGAATAAAAGAAGCAACTGAAAAAATAGATAAGCCTTATACTTCAAAGGGTGAAATTAGGACGGAAGCCTTAAAAAATATAGATAATGTTTTAAACAAAGTTATAAATTTAAAAGCAACAGTGGAAAATGAAAATGATAAATTAAAAGAATTATTGAAGTTAGATAACAAATATTTAAATGAAAATGATTATAAAGTATTAATTTCACTTTCTGATTCTAAACTTAATGATATAAAGTTTGAATTAAATACAATAATAAATGAAGTTTATCAAACGAATATAGAGGATGGAAATGCTGAAAGTTTAAATAATGCAATAGATCTTGCAAACAAACAAATTGAAGCAACAGATACTAAGCCTTCTGTTAAAAAGGTTCTTAAAAAGTTAGTTATACCTGAAATAAAACCAAATTTCTTTTATGATAAAGAAAAAACAGAAGAGTTAATAAAAGAGGTTCAAAAGAATGTACCTAAAGTAATAATTAAGAAAAATCAAACAATAGTAAGTGAGGGAGAACCTGTAACAGCAGAACAGATAGAAATATTAAAAGATTTAGGTATTTTAGATCAAAATGGAGGGGGAAGCTTTTTACTTCTTTATTCAATGCTTGCTATATTTACTGTTGTAACATTCTTTATTCAATATTTTTATATATATAAATATCATAAAAATGTATATAAAAATACTAAGCTTGTTGTACTTATAAATATAATAAATATATTTAGTTTTATATTAGCTAGAGTTATTGGAGAAATTTCTCCCTTTGTTATTCCTCTAGCATGCGCACCAATACTTATTACTTTACTTATTGATTATAAGTTATCTCTTATAGTTTGTAGTATTAATGTAATAATTATAAGTGCATTAGTTAATTTTAATCCACAAATAATGATTCTTGGAATATTAAATGCTATTTTAGGAGCTATAAGCTTTAGAAAGATGCAACAAAGAAATGATATTTTTTATTCATCAATATGGCTCATGATAATAAGTGCTATAATTACATTTACAACAGGAGTATTATTATCAAACAACTTTAAAGAAATATTTATTTTTAGTGGATTATCAGCAGTAGGAGTTATTTTTTCGGCAATACTTTCTATAGGTGTATTACCGTTTTTGGAATCAAGTTTTGATGTTGTAACAACACTTAAGCTTTTAGAACTTTCAAATCCTAATAACCCGTTACTTAAAAAGCTTTTGATGGAAGCTCCTGGAACTTATCATCATAGTATGTTAGTTGCTAATTTAGCAGAAATGGCTGCAGAAGAAGTTAATGCTAATCCTGTAATAGCTAGAGTAGGTGCTTATTTCCATGATGTTGGTAAGACAAAAAGACCATATTTTTTTGGTGAAAATCAATTTGGAAAAGAGAATCCTCATGATAAAATTACAGCTAATTTGAGTACCTTAATAATAACATCTCATGTTAAAGATGGTGTTGAACTTGCAAAGGAATATAACATACCTGATGTTATAAAAGATATAATAGAACAACATCATGGAACAACATTAGTAAAATACTTTTATTATAAAATGAAAAATAGTTCTGAAAATCCAGAAGATGTAAATGAAGAAGAGTTTAGATATCCAGGTCCAATACCAAGTAGTAAAGAAGCGGGGATAATAATGTTAGCAGATAGCACAGAAGCGGCAGTTAGATCAATATCTGAACCAACTAAAGGTAAAATAGAGGAAATGGTAAATAATATAATAAAAGATAAACTTTATTCAGGACAATTAGATAATTGTGATTTGACACTTAAAGATTTAGAAACGATTAGAAAGTGTTTCTTGAAAGCCTTATATGGTATATACCATCAACGTATAGAATATCCAAGTGAAAAAAAAGAGAAAAATAATTAATTGTTATGGGGAGTATTAAACTCCCCATAATTTAGTTTATAATATAAATATAAAATAAATATAAAGGGAGAAAAAATATGATATATGTAGATAATAGACAAGATAAAATAAATGTAACAGAAGAATTTATTAATAATTTAGAAAGAGTAATAAATTTTGCCCTAAAAGAAGAAGAAGTTAATGTAGATTGTGAAATATCTATGTTATTTGTTGATAATAATGAAATAAAAGAAATAAATAATGATACAAGAGGAATAGATAGAGCAACAGACGTTTTATCATTTCCAATGTTAGA
Organism: Clostridium sp. TJA020; assembly: GCF_058310295.1. Taxonomy (NCBI): domain Bacteria; kingdom Bacillati; phylum Bacillota; class Clostridia; order Eubacteriales; family Clostridiaceae; genus Clostridium; species Clostridium sp. TJA020. The sequence continues at coordinate 644,593 of NZ_JBZEFC010000001.1, read as the reverse complement.
TTATGAAGATAAAAAGGTATTTAAAGAAATATATTTAAATAAGGAATTTGATGAAACATTTTTAGATGGAGAAGAATTAGTTTTAGGTGATATAGTTTTATCTTTAGAGAGAGCTTTAGAGCAAAGTGAAGAATACAATCATTCCTTTGAAAGAGAAGCATGCTATTTAGTAGTTCATTCAGTTTTACATCTTTTAGGTTATGATCACATGGAAGAAGATGAGAAAAAAATAATGAGAAAAAGGGAAGAAGAAATACTTGGTAAATTAAATATTAGTAGATAATAAATAAGGGTGATTTTATGAGATTAAAAAAGATGGTTGATAGTTTTAATAATGCTATAGATGGGGTTATTTATACTGTTAGAACTCAAAGGAATATGAAAATTCATATGGTAGTTTCTGTATTAGTTCTTATAGGATGTTTATTTTTTGATGTTTCAAAAATAGAATTTTTAATTTTAGCAATAACTATATCTATGGTAATAAGTGCAGAGCTTTTTAATACAGCTATAGAATCAGTTGTTGATATGAACACAAATTATTATCATCCTTTAGCTAAGATAGCAAAAAATGTTGCGGCAGGAGCTGTAATAATTACAGCCATAAATGCTGTTGTAGTTGGTTATGTTATCTTTTGGGATAAATTGTCTAACTTTTCATTTATATTGCTTCATAAAATAAAGAGTTCAGAGCCTTATACAATATTTATATTATTAGTTGTAGTTTGTATTTTAACGATAATAGTAAAAGCTATATTTGGAGAAGGAACACCTCTTAAAGGTGGTATGCCAAGTGGACATAGTGCTTTAGCTTTTTCTATAGCTACTGCTATCTCTTTAATAACAGAAGAACCTATATGTATAGTTTTAAGTTTTATTATGGCACTTATTACAGCGCAAAGCAGGGTTGATTCTGAAGTACATTCTTCATTAGAAGTTTTAGTTGGAGCTATTTTTGGTATATTAGTTACACTACTTATATTTACGATATTTAATGGGTAAACATATATATATAACTTTTTAAATTTCATTATTAGTGATATAATATATAGCACATATAGTTAAATAGATTATACAATTTAAAGCGAGGGATTTTATATGGTTAATGAAAATTTAATAAAAGAAGCTATAAATGTAAGAGAAAAAGCATATTGTCCATATTCAAACTTTAAAGTTGGAGCAGCAGCTCTTTTTGAAGATGGAAATATATATACAGGATGCAATATAGAAAATGCATCATATGGAGCTACAAATTGTGCAGAACGTAGTGCTATCTTTAATGGAGTTTCTAAAGGAAATAGAGTTCTTAAAGCTCTTGCACTTATAGGAGATACAAATAGCTATACTTATCCTTGTGGAATTTGCAGACAGGTTATAACTGAATTTGCAGAAGACGAAAATATAAAAATTTATATAATAAAAAATGAAAATGACTATATAGAAAAAACTTTAGAAGAATTAATGCCAGGTTCCTTTACAAAGAAGGATCTAGAGTAACAGGAGGAAAAATGTTTAAATCAGGATTTGTTTCAATTGTAGGAAGACCAAATGTTGGAAAATCTACATTAATGAATTATATAATGGGTGAGAAGCTTTCAATAGTTTCTAATAAACCACAAACAACAAGAAATAATATACAGACAATATTAACAACAGATGATTATCAAATGATTTTCGTTGATACGCCAGGTATCCATAAGCCTAAACATAAGCTTGGAGAATATATGGTTAATTCAGCAAAGGAATCAACTAAAGATGTTGATTTAATTCTTTTCTTAACTAATCCAGGTGAGGAAATTGGAAGAGGAGATAAATTTATACTAGAATCATTAAGAGATAAAAAAGCTCCAGTTTTTTTAGTTATAAATAAAGTTGATGAATTTAGTAAAGAAACTGTAGCTAAAACATTAGTAGAGTTTTCAAAAGAATTTGATTTTAAAGAAATAATTCCTATATCAGCAATGAAAGGAAAAAATGTTGATAAATTATTAGAACTTATGGTAGCAGAATTACCAGAAGGTCCTAAATATTATCCGGAAGATATGATAACTGATGTTCAAGAAAGATTTGTAGTATCAGAAATAGTAAGAGAAAAGGCTCTTAGAACATTAAGAGATGAAGTTCCACATGGTATAGCAGTAGATGTAATACAAATGAAACAAAAAGAAAATGGAACTTATCATATTGAAGTTGACTTAATATGCGAAAAAGATTCTCATAAAGGAATAATAATAGGGAAAAATGGGCAATGTTTAAAAAGAATAGGTGAATCTTCAAGATATGAATTAGAAAGATTTTTAAGAAGCAAAGTTAATATAAAAATATGGGTTAAAGTAAGAAAAGAATGGAGAGACAACCAAATATTGCTTAAGGAACTTGGATATAAAAAGCTTAAGTAAATATTTGGAGGTTGATTTTAATTGTCTTTAATAAATACAAGAGGTGTTATTATTAAAGCTCTTGATTATAAAGAAAATGATAAGTTAATCTGGATTTACACTGAAGGATTAGGTAAAATTACAGCTGTAGCTAGGGGAGCAAAAAAAAGTAAGAGTGGTTTATTTGCAATTACACTTCCACTTTGCTATGGAGATTATACAATATTTAAAGGTAAAAATTTATCTAATATTCAAGAAGGTAAAATAATTAATTCATTTCAAGGCCTTATGAGTAACTTAGATAAGCTTACATATTCATCATATTTATGTGAGCTTATTGATATAGCATTAGTAGAGGGAGAGAGGAACTTATATCTTTACAAAGAGTTTATAACTACACTATATCTTTTAGATACTGATGCTATAGATTATGAGTTGCTTATAAGGTCCTTTGAATTAAAACTTTTAAAAGCTACTGGATATGGATTGGTATTAGACTATTGTGTAAATTGTAGAAAAAAAATAAATGTATCAAATTATATAAGTCTTTCTAATTTTGGAGGAGTTTGTGATGAATGCGAAAAAACTCATGGACTTTATGTTTCAAAGGGATGCTATAATTCATTAAAATTTTTATCTAATACTACTGCAGATAAAATTTTTAGACTTAATTTATCAAAAGATATAAAAAAAGAAATTGAGAGAGTTACAAGCTTTATAATATCATCAAATTATTCAAAAAAACCTAAAAGTTTAGAGATGCTAAATTACTTAAAGGAGTGATAATTTATGAAAGAAATTACTTTAGAAAAAGTAGACCAAATAAGAGAAAGAACAGGAGTTACTTATGAAGCTGCAAAAAAAGCATTAGAACTTAATGATGGGGATGTTTTAGAAGCTTTAATATATATAGAAAATAGTGTTGTAGTACCATTTGCTGAAGAAAATTCAAGTAAAAATGATAATGAAAAAAAATCATTAACTATTGATGAGCTTAAAACATGGTTAAAGGATATTATAGAAAAAGGAAATGTAAGTAGAATAAGGGTAAAAAAAGATAATGAGTTAATTGTAGATGTCCCAGTAAATGCTGGAATAGCAGCAACAGTTATAGCTGTTATTATTCCGCCTATACTAGCTTTTGGAGTAATTGCAGCTGTTGCAACTAAGTTAACTATTGAAATAATAAAATCTGATGGAAGTATTGAAGTTGTAAATAAGTATGTTGAAAGTACAGCCAAAGAAGTTAAGGGTAAGGCATTAAATTTTACTGAAATGGTTAAAGATAAAATAAATAGTACAAAAAATAAAAAGAACAAAACTAATGTTTATAGTGGAGAAGATACTGTATATACATATACAGTAAATTTTGATGATAAAGAATAATTAAAATACAAAATAATCAAAACTATAAAATTTTTAAGATAAAATCAATTAACAAGGAATATTTTATAAATTAATTACAAAAAAATGGGAAAAGCTATGACAAAAATGGAATTGAGTGGTATAATTATATTATAATTTCAAAAAATAACAATTTATTCAATATTCCTTGTATTAGAAAGAGGGATCGATTTTGAAATTGTCAGAAAGACAAGAGGAGATAATTAAGCTAGTAAAAGAAGGACAGCCTATAACTAGCGAAGCTTTAGCAGAGAAACTAGGGGTAACGAGAGCTGCCTTAAGAGCTGATCTTGCAATATTGACGATGATAGGTACATTAGATGCAAGACCTAAGGTTGGATATGTATACTCAAATAAACCAAAGAGTAGTTTAGTAAATGAATATATAAATGAAATAAAGGTTAAAGATATTATGTCCAAACCTTCTATAGTGAATGAAAGTACAACAGTTTACGATGCAATCGTATACTTGTTTTTGAATGATGTAGGAACTTTATTTGTTGAAAATGCAGGAGTTTTAACTGGTGCAGTTTCAAGAAAAGATTTTCTTAAAATTGCAATAGGAGGCACGGATATTCATAGAGTACCTGTAGGTGTGATAATGACTAGAATGCCTAACATAGTATGTGGCACAGTTGATGATCCAGCTTATGATATAGCAAAAAAAATAATAGAACATGAAATTGATAGTATTCCAATTGTTGAAAAAATTATGGTAGAAGATAAAGAACAATACAAAATAGTGGGTAAAGTGTCAAAAACTAACGTTACAAGGTTATTTGTTAAACTAGGGAATAATAAATAATTAAACTTAGCTAACTACGGTAATATTGCCGATAGTATAGATAACATTAGTATTGAACGGAGGAGTATTGAGATGGAAAAAAAGTACGTTTATCTTTTTAAGGAAGGAAATGCGTCAATGAAAAATTTGCTAGGTGGAAAGGGTGCCAATCTAGCGGAAATGTCAAGTCTTGGAGTACCAGTTCCACAAGGATTTACAGTTACAACAGAGGCTTGTAATAAATATTATGAAGATGGGAAAATAATTGCGTCTTCAATAATAGAAGAAATAGAAAAATCTATGAAGGAATTAGAAAAAGTTACTGGAAAGGAGTTTGGAAGTACTGAAAATCCACTTCTTGTTTCAGTAAGATCAGGGGCTAGGGTTTCAATGCCTGGTATGATGGATACCATATTAAATCTTGGGTTAAATGATGCTTCTGTTGAGGCTATGGCAAAGGCTACAAATAATCCTAGATTTGCTTATGATTCATATAGAAGATTTATTCAAATGTTCTCAGATGTTGTTATGGGAATTGAAAAGAGGTTATTTGAAAATAAAATTGATGAAATGAAAGAGCGTAATGGAGTTGAATTTGATACAGAGTTAACTGCAGAGGATTTAAAAGAGCTTGTTTCAATGTATAAACAAATATATGTAAAAGAAAAAGGGGAAGAATTCCCTCAAGATCCAAAAACACAATTAATTGAAGCGGTAACTGCTGTATTTAGATCATGGAATAATCCAAGAGCTATAGTATATAGAAGATTAAATGATATACCAGGTGAATGGGGAACAGCAGTAAATGTTCAAGAAATGGTATTTGGTAATAAAGGAGAAACTTCAGGAACAGGAGTTGTATTCTCAAGAAATCCAGCAAATGGAGAAAATGAAATTTATGGAGAATATTTAATGAATGCCCAAGGAGAAGATGTTGTTGCAGGAATAAGAACACCTCTTCCTATAAAGAAACTAGAAGAACAAAATCCTAAAATATATAAAGAATTTGTTGACATAGTTAACATATTAGAAAAGCATTATAAAGATATGCAAGATATGGAAATAACAATTGAAGAAGGAAAATTATATTTCCTTCAAACTAGAAATGGTAAAAGAACAGCTCAATCAGCACTTAAGATTGCAGTTGACTTAGTAGATGAAGGTATGATTTCAAAAGAAGAGGCAATACTTAAAGTTGAGCCAAAACAATTAGATACACTTCTTCATCCAACGTTTTATGATGATGATTTAAAGAAAGCAAATCCTATAGCAAAAGGATTACCTGCATCACCAGGTGCTGCATGTGGTAAAATAGCATTTACTGCAGAAGAAGCAAAAGAGAGAGCAGCAAATGGAGAACAAGTAGTTTTAGTTAGACTTGAAACATCACCAGAAGATATAGAAGGTATGATAGCAGCAGAAGGAATACTTACTGTTAGAGGAGGTATGACTTCACATGCAGCTGTTGTAGCTAGAGGAATGGGAACTTGTTGTGTTGCAGGATGCGGAGATTTAAAAGTAAATGAAGAAAATAAGACTTTAGAAGTTAATGGAAAAGTTTATACTGATAAAGATTATATTTCAATAGATGGAACTACTGGAAATGTATATGGAGAAAAAATAAAAACAGTTACTCCAGAAATAACAGGATACTTTAAAACTTTCATGGAGTGGGTTGATGAAATAAGAGCATTAAAGGTTAGAACTAATGCTGATACTCCAAGAGATGCTAAACAAGCTGTAGAATTTGGAGCAGAAGGAATAGGTCTTTGTAGAACAGAGCATATGTTCTTTGCTGAAGATAGAATTTTAGCTGTTAGAGAAATGATAATAGCTAAAACAGTAGAAGAAAGAAGAAAAGCACTTAATAAAATACTTCCAATGCAAAGAGCAGATTTTATAGGAATATATGAAGCGCTTAAAGGTATGCCAGCTACAATAAGACTTTTGGATCCACCACTACATGAATTCTTACCTCATACTGATGAAGATATGAAAGCATTAGCTAAAGAATTAAATATTGATGTATCAGAAATAAAAAATGCTGTAGAGAGTAAACATGAATTTAATCCAATGATGGGACATAGAGGTTGTCGTCTTGCAGTAACTTATCCTGAAATTGCAGAAATGCAAACAAGAGCAATTATTGAAGCTGCAATAGCTGTTAATGTTGAAAGAGGATATAATGTAATACCAGAAATTATGATTCCATTAGTTGGAGAACTTAAAGAATTAAAATATGTTAAAGATGTAGTTGTTAAAACAGCAGAATTAGTTATGGATGAAAAAGGAACTAAGATAGAATACAAAGTTGGAACTATGATAGAAATTCCAAGAGCTTGTATTACTGCTGATGAAATAGCAAAAGAAGCAGAATTCTTCTCATTTGGTACAAATGATTTAACTCAAATGACTTTCGGATTTTCAAGAGATGATGCAGCTAAATTCTTAGGTTCATATTATGAAAAAGGAATTTATGAGCAAGATCCATTTGCAAAACTTGATCAAAATGGAGTTGGACAATTAGTTAAAATGGCAGTAGATAAAGGTAAATCAACAAGAGAAAATATAAAACTTGGTATATGTGGAGAACATGGTGGAGATCCTTCATCTGTTGAATTCTTCCATAATATAGGTTTAGATTATGTATCTTGTTCACCATTTAGGGTTCCACTTGCAAGACTTGCAGCAGCTCAAGCACAAGTAAAGAATAAAAGATAATTAATAAAGTCCTAGAGAATTTATTCTCTAGGGCTTTTTTAAAGTTTAAATCCATATTCAGATTCTATTCTAGGTATTATTTCATTAATGAATTTAAGATGAAAATAAGTTTTATCATTAGATTTTTGTAGAAGAGCAAAAAATGCATCTTTATTGCATTTATTTAAGTTTTTATAATAATCTCTTGATATTTTCCAAAATTTTTGTGGAAAGGCAACATATGCTAAAATATATCTTAAATCAGAAGGGGTAAGATTAGTTATATTATTGTATTCTCTTAATAGTGATAAGGTAAGTTCTATATCAAAACAGGTTGTATCTCGTCTTAAAAGCCTTCTAAGAAAATATCCAAAATCTCTAGCAGAATAATCAAATCTACATTTATCTAAATCTATTACCCATATATTAGAATTGTAATCAAATATAATATTTTTATTTACATAATCACCGTGGCATAAAGATTTAGATAATTCATTATTATTTATATTTGATGTTAAATATAATGAAGCTTTAGCAAGTTCTAAGTTATCATCAAAGGTTTTTATATATTCATTAGAAAATTTATCTGATGATTTAGAAGCTAAGTTATAAAATGATAATAACTGTTCAAAATGCTTTGTTGTAGATATGTAATAATCAGAAAGGCCTATGCGATTTTCACTTCCAGGTATAGGTTTAAATTTTCTTGAGTAAGAATGAATTCCAGCAAGCTGTCTTATTGAGATTACTAAATGATCTAAATTGTCAAAATCACATTTAACACCATCTATCCAAGGGGTGAGAATGAAAAACATATTTTTAAATTTAACATATTTCTCTTTAGATAAAGTATTTAAAAGAGTTGGTGTTTTTATTCCATTTTTCCATAACCACTCTAAAGCAGAATAAACAAAAAGTAAATTTTTTTCATCAAAATAAACTTTTTTTAAGCAGTAGGAAACACCAGACTTATTTATTTTATAAACTGCTCTTTGTTTATCTGTATCTTTAAATTTTATTATTTCAATATTAGCATCATCTAATCCATAATGAATCAAAATATTTTTTTTTATATTTTCTTCTGAAAATATATCTTTACATTTATTTTTATACTTTTTGCTCATTAAATAATCTCCTTAAATACATTGCTTATTATTAAATTTATTTTACTTGTCAACATTTAATTTTTATTTTTTGTATTTGTTATTACTATATTTATTATAAAGTTTATCTAAATAGAATAATAATAAATTTAAAATTTTTGCAAATACTAAGGTGAATTAATAAATAAAGGATTTTAAAGATATATATAGAATTATTTAATTAGAGGTGAATTATGTGTATATAAGAGAAAAAATTGAGAATTTTGAAAGGTTGACATTAAGAAAAGAGGCGAAGTATTCTTCAGAAAGTCTAGGAAGAAAAATCAATGAAAAAAATGACAGCATAAGAACTTGTTTTATGGTAGATAGAGATAGAATAATACATTCTAAAGCGTTTAGAAGACTTAAAGATAAAACACAAGTATATATAAGAACTAATGGGGATCATTACAGAAGAAGGTTAACACACACTTTAGAAGTTTCACAAATTGCAAGAACTATAGGAATAGGGATAGGTCTTAATGAGTATTTAATAGAAGCTATAGCATTAGGGCATGATTTAGGCCATGTTGCATTTGCGCATAATGGAGAAGAAGTTTTAAATGATTTTTTAAAGGGTGGATTTAGACACAATGAGCAAAGCGTTAGAGTTGTTGAAAAGTTAGAAAGGGATGGAAGAGGTTTAAATTTAACTAAAGAAGTTTTAGATGGAATTATAAATCATAGTGGTCTTTCAAAAAATAAAAAAAATAATGCATTTACTTTAGAAGGGATAGTTGTTAAATATTCTGATAAAATTGCATATTTAAATCATGATATAGATGATTCTATAAGAGCAAATATGTTAAGGGAAGAGGAACTTCCAAAAGAAGTTATTAAAGTTTTAGGTAATAATCATTCTACTAGAATTGAAAGTTTAGTAACAGATTTTATAAATGAATCTAATAAAAACTTAGAAAATGGAATTTTAAAAGTAGGTCTTAGCAAAGAAAAAGATGAAGCTATGATAGAACTTAGAAAATTTATGTTTAAAAATATTTATTTAGGTGAAATTTTAAAGATAGAGAGGGATAAAGCTAAATTTATATTAGAACATATAATAAATTATTATATGAAAAATCCAAATAAAATGCCTAAGCTTTATTCAGAAATTGTTGAAAGGGAAGGATTAGAAAGAGGAGTTTGTGATTATATAGCTGGTATGAGTGATGATTATTGTTTAAATAAATTTAATGAAATTTATGTTCCAAAACTAGTTATATACTAAAAAAAGGAATAAAAAATACAAATTAAGGAAAAATAAATTTGTATACAAAAGAAGGAATTTGAATATTTAAGAAGAATATGTATAAAAAGAGCAACAAAATATAATATTCTACAAAAAATGTTTATAATAAAAGAAGGGATAAGCAAAAAAATGTCGAATATAAAATAAGTTGCATAAAAAAGCTGAGGAGGGAGAGAGCTCCTTGCGTATTACAGAAGAAACTATTGAAAGAATTAAACAAGAGAATGATATTGTTGATGTTATTTCAGATGTAGTAAAACTTAAAAGATCAGGTAGAAATTACATGGGACTTTGTCCGTTCCATAATGAAAAATCACCTTCCTTTAGTGTTTCTCAAGATAAACAAATCTACAAATGTTTTGGATGTGGAGAAGCTGGCAATGTACTTACATTTGTTATGAAACAAAAAAATCTAAATTTTATTGAAGCGTGTAAGTTACTTGCAGAGAGAGCTAATATTCCTTTAAGTCTTGGAAATGGTGAAGAAAGTAAGGTTGTTAAAAAGAAAAATCTTTTATATAAGGTTAATGTAGCAGCAGCTAGATATTTTTTTTCTAACCTTCAAAGAGATTCAAAAGCTAAAGAATATTTCAGTAATAGGGGAATTAAAGATTTAACTATAAAGAGGTTTGGGCTTGGTTATTCAAAAGATGGATGGCAAAATCTAAGATATTATCTAAATAAGCAAGGATTTAGTGATGAATTAATTCTTGAGGCAGGTCTTATTATAAGAAGTCAAAAAGGAACATTATATGATAGGTTCAGAAATAGAGTAATGTTTCCAGTATTTAATATAAAAGGAGATGTTATAGGTTTTGGTGGGAGAGTTTTAGATGACTCTAAACCCAAATATTTAAATTCTCCAGAGACCTTAGTATTTCAAAAAGGAACTAATTTATATGGATTAAACTTTGCTATAAAAAATAAGTTAGAAGATAGGTATTTTATAATAGTTGAAGGGTATATGGATTTAATATCTCTTCATCAATATGGAATAACTAATGTAGTTGCATCTTTAGGAACTGCATTAACTGTAAATCAAGCACGTCTTCTTAAAAGATATGCAGATAAAGTGATTATCTCTTATGATGCAGATGTTGCAGGTCAAACAGCTACAATTAGAGGACTTGATATACTAAGGGAAGCAGGATTTGATGTTAGGGTATTACAAATACCTCAGGGAAAAGATCCAGATGAGTTTGTAAGAAGCAATGGAAAGGATGCTTTCTTAAAACTTGTTAATAATGCTGAAGATTTAATATCTTATAAGCTAAAAAGAGCAAAAGAGGGAATAAACTTTAAAGAAAAAACTTCTCTTATAGAATATGGTGATAGAGTTACTGAAATACTAGCAAAGTTAAATCCTGTAGAAAAAGATATTTACGTAAAAAGTATATCAGAAGATACAGGAATAAAGGAGCAATCCTTATATGATTTAATTGCTATAAATAGAAATACGAAAACTGATGATTTAGTGAATAAAAAGGAAGAATTTGGAACAAAATTATATGTAGAACCTGGTTATTTAAAAGCTGAAAAAGCATTAATAAAATTAATGTTAGATGAAGATTTTTATGGAGAAATAGTTAATAATATTTCCTCTGAGGATCTAATTTCTAATTCTTACTCTAAAATTTTTAATCTTATTAAAGATGGAAAAGAAAAAGGATTAAAAGATATTACTTTACATGTTGAAGCTGGGTGTGATGATATAGAATCTTCTAAGGAATGGGTAAAAATAAAAGAATTCCAAGTTTTAAAAGCTACGGATAAACAAAGACTAATATTAGATTACATAAAAGAGGTTAAGAGTTTTAAATTAAAGAGAGAAATTGATAAGCTTAAAAAGAAGCAAAAAGAATTAGCTGAAAAAGGATTAATAGAAGATTCAATAAAAATTGCACTAGAATTAAATAAATTAAATAGTGAATTAAAAAAGGGCGAGAGAGATTAAATGGTCATGACGGAAGGAGGTAACAAATTATGGCAGGAAAAACAAAAGTTAAAGGTAAAGAAGAAAAAAAAGATAGAAATCAAAAAATGGTTGTAGTTAAAAATTTAATAGATAAAGGGAAAAAGAATGGTTCCTTAACTTATAAAGAAATTATGGATGAAATAGACAATATTGAATTAAGTCCAGAACAAATAGAAAAAATATATGAAGTATTAGAATCAATGGGAATAGAAGTAACTGGGGAACCACATGCAGAAGTTGAAGAGGCTGAAGAAGAATTAGATTTAAGTGTACCAGAAGGTATAGCTATAGATGACCCTGTTAGAATGTATTTAAAAGAAATTGGAAAAGTACCTTTATTATCTTCAGAAGAAGAAATTAAACTTGCAAATCAAATTGAAGAAGGAAGTCAATATGCTAAGAAAAAGCTTGCAGAAGCAAACCTTAGACTTGTTGTAAGTATTGCTAAAAGATATGTAGGAAGAGGCATGCTTTTCCTAGATCTTATACAAGAAGGTAATTTAGGTCTTATAAAAGCTGTAGAAAAATTTGATTATAGAAAAGGATTTAAATTTTCAACTTATGCTACTTGGTGGATAAGACAGGCGATTACAAGAGCTATTGCAGATCAAGCAAGAACTATAAGAATACCAGTTCATATGGTTGAAACTATAAATAAACTTATAAGAGTTCAAAGACAATTACTTCAAGAATTAGGTAGAGATCCATTCCCAGAAGAAATTTCAAAAGTTATGGATTTACCTGTTGAAAAGGTCAGAGAAATTCAAAAAATAGCTCAAGAGCCAGTTTCACTTGAAACACCAATAGGAGAAGAAGAAGATAGCCATTTAGGAGATTTTATACCAGATGATGATGCTTTAGCTCCAGCTGAAGCAGCTGCGTTTACAATGCTAAAAGAACAACTTATAAATGTATTAGATACTTTAACTCCAAGAGAAGAAAAAGTATTAAGACTTAGATTTGGTTTAGATGATGGAAGAGCAAGAACTCTAGAAGAAGTTGGTAAAGAGTTCAACGTAACTAGAGAAAGAATTAGACAAATAGAAGCAAAAGCTTTAAGAAAATTAAGACATCCATCAAGAAGTAAAAAACTTAAGGACTATTTAGATTAGTCTTAAAATAGCACCAAAATGTGGTGCTATTTTAATTTTAAATTTATGATATAATATATACTTAAAACAAAAGAAAATAAATCATCATTAGGAAATAGGAGAATACATATGGAATTAAGTAAAAGATTAAATTTAATAGCTAATTATATTGATAAGTGCGAAACTTTAGTAGATGTTGGAACTGACCACGGATATATTCCTATATATGCAGTATCAAAAAATATATGCCAAAAGTCTATTGCCACAGATATAAATAAAGATCCTTTAGATAAAGCAAAGCTAAATTCAATATTTGAAGGAGTAGATGAAAATGTTGAGGTTAGACTAGGAGGCGGTCTTGATCCTATAAAAAAAGGAGAAGCACAAGGATTAGTTATAGCTGGAATGGGAGGGAATTTAATAAGAGATATACTTGAAGCTGATAAAGAAAAAGCTAAAGGTTTTGAATTTATAATACTTCAACCAGCTCAAAATCCAGAAGTATTAAGAGAATACCTTTATACAAATGGTTATGAGGTAATTGAAGAAGATTTATGTATAGATGAAGAAAAATATTATGAGTTATTTAAAGTTAGGGTTAAAGATGGGGAAGTTACAGAATTAGATAAAATATATTATGAAATTAGCCCTAAGTTATTAAGAGATAAGCATCCAGTAATGAAAGAATACATAAATTCTAAAATTGAAAAGTATAATAAAATTTTAAATTTCATAGATGATGATACAGAAAGTGCTATAGAAAGAAAAAAAGAATTAAAAGAAAAGGTAGATATATTAAATAATTTAGCTCAATATATAAATAATTAATATTTGGAGATGAGATTTATGAGTATAAAAGTTAAAGATATAAAAAAATTTATGAATGAAATAGCTCCAGAAGTACTTAAAGAAGATTTTGATAATGTAGGTCTTATGGTTGGGGATGAAGAAAAAGAAGTTTCTAAGATTTTATTAGCTCTTGATTGTACAAATAATGTAATAAAAGAGGCTATTGAAAATAAATGTGATATGATAATAACACATCATCCATTAATATTTAGAAAACCAAATAGAATAGTTAAAAATGATTTGCTTGGAAATAAAATAATTGAACTTATAAAAAATGATATATCTCTTTATTCAAGTCATACTAATTTAGATTCAGTTCAAAATGGAATAAATGATAAGATAGTAAAAATATTAGGGTTTGATTCTGATATGATAATAGAAAAATCAAAAAATAGTGAGTTTTCTGAAGCTGGACTTGGTAGAATCGTAAGTTTAAAAGATAATTTAAAAGTAGAAGATTTAGTTGCTTTAATAAAAGAAAAACTTGGTATTCAAAGTTTAAGAGTTGTTACAGGAAATGAATATGTAAAAAAATTAGCTATAATAAATGGTAGTGGACAAGATTTTATAAGTGAATCAGTAAATTTAGGAGCAGATTGTATAATAACAGGAGATACTACATATCATTTTGCATCTGATTATAAAGAACTTGGAATAACTATAATAGATGCAGGACATTTTGGGACTGAATGGTTAGCTTTTTTAGAGGCAATAAAACCATTAAAAGATAAATTTATGGAAATAAAGTTTATAGAATCTAAAGTTAATAAAGATCCATATACATTTGTTTAGTTAACAAATGAGTTATATCATCATATATTAAATAATAATAATGTTTAATGGATGGTGCTATGGGTAAGAAGTCAAAGTATAAGATGAATAGTGAAAGTAATGGCTTTAATAAATTTATGAGCGGATTTAGAAATTTAGGATCAAGGGGGAAATCTCCTTTTAATGAATTTAAAAAATCAATCTTTTTTTGTTGGTTTACTCCAGCAAAATGTTGTGTTTGTGGTGCAATGGTTTGTGCATTATTATTATTTGGAGTTGGATTAACTGGAGTAGTTATAATGGCATTATTGCTTATAATATTACTTTTACTTTGTGAGTTGTAAAAAATTTCATTTGTAAAATGAAAAAATATATGATAGTATATACAATGTGAGTAAGACGTGCAATCGCTGCTAGCCTTAGAGCTAGGAGAGGAAAGTCGGAGCTCCATAGGGCAGGGTGCTGGCTAACGGCCAGTCGAGGCGACTCGAAGGATAGTGCAACAGAAATATACCGCCTATTTTTAGGTAAGGATGGAAAGGCGAGGTAAGAGCTCACCAGCATAATGGAGACATTATGGCTATGTAAACCCCACTTGGAGCAAGACCGAGAAAGAAACATTTTGGGGCTGCCCGTCCCGTTTCGTGGTGTGTCGCTTGAGCTTACTAGCAATAGTAAGCCTAGATAGATGATTGCTTAATACAGAACTCCGCTTATGGCTTATCTCATATATGAAAAACACTAGGGTATTACCTAGTGTTTTTCTTTTTATGTTTAAAATTAAAAAAAATTTAAAAGGAAATTTTCTTTAAATATTTAATATAATGATATTATTTTTATATTGATATTATGGAAGGAGAAGAGTATATGTTTAATTCAAAAAAAGAAATAAATTTTTATAAATTAATTTGGATATTTATGATAGGTTCGATTTTAGGATATGCTGTGGAAATGATTTGGTGTTTCATAAGAAATGGGTATTTTGAAAGTAGACAAGGGTTATTATATGGTCCATTTAGTCCTGTATATGGTATAGGTTGTGTTCTTTGTACAATACTTTTATATAAAATTGCAAAATGGGATGGATTTATAATATTTTTAATAAGTGCAGTTTTAGGTGGTTTTTTTGAGTATACTTGTTCATGGGTACAGCAAAAGATGGTAGGAACAATATCATGGGATTATACAAGTAAAGCACTTAGCATTAATGGAAGAACAAGTATTGAATATTGTGTATTTTGGGGAATATTAGGATTATTTTTTATAAAAGAAATATATCCTTTATTTAATAAAATTATTAATCATTTTTCAAATAAAACAATAAAAATTTGGACTTATATTTTTATAATAATTATGGTACCTAATATAATATTATCTGCACTTGCTGTAAGAAGAGAAGTTGCAAGAATAAATCACGTTAAAGCTAATAATGCAATAGATAGATTTTTAGATGAGCATTATCCAAATTCATATTTGAAGAAAGTATATCCAAATATGATTTTTCCAAAATAGAAAAATAAGTAATTTTAAAAAGCATTAATATTTTATATATTAATGTTTTTTTGTTTATTTGTTGAAAAAATATAAACTATGCATATCTTATATATAGATAAATATTTTATTAATTTAAGTATTTACTAAAGTTAAAAAGGAGGGTTTATATGAAAATAGCAATAAGGGCAGGGCACACTTTTTCAGTACCAGGTTCTAAAGGAATATTAGATGAAACAAAAGAAAATAGAAATATAAAAGATTCAATTATTAAATATTTAAAAATTGCAAAAATAGATGTTGTAGATTTAACTCCAAGTGATTCTTATAAAACTGTCGGAGAAGAATTAGCCTATGGAGTAAATAAGGCTAATGAGTTAAAAGTAGATTTATTTGTGAGTTGTCATTTTAATAAAGCATATAATAAATATGATGGTGCTATAGGATCAGAAGTGCTCACTTATAATGATAATTTTATAGAGGCAAAAAGAGTAGTAGATAATTTAGGGAAACTTGGATTTAAAAATAGAGGAATTAAAAATAATAAAAATCTTTATGAACTTAAGCATACAATTATGAAGGCTATGATAATAGAGGTTTGTTTTGTAGAAGCTGTTAAAGATGTACAACTATATAAAGCTTTAGGTTATGATAAAATAGGTAAAAATATAGCAGAAGGATTAATAGGAAAAGAAATAGTAGTAGAAGAAAATAAGTCTAATATAAGTATAACTAAACCTTTATGGCAAGAATCTATAAGTGGAGAAGAAGTTAAAAAACTTCAATTAGAGTTGAACAAACAATTTAATAAGGGTCTTAATATAGATGGGTATTTTGGAGAGAAAACATTAGATGCTTGTATAATATTAAGAAAATATAGCAGTGGTAATATAACTAAGTTGATTCAAAAAAGGCTTTTAGTTAATAAATATAGTTTAAGTCCTTATGGGGTAGATGGATATTTTGGAGATGTTACAGAAAGGGAAATAAGATTATTTCAGAAAAATAATGGATTATTAGTTGATGGAATAGTTGGAAAGAATACTTGGAAGGCTTTATATAAGAAATAAAAAATAGCCAAGCTTTTATTAGCTTGGCTATTTTTTTACCATTCATTTGGATAAGCTATTATAGTTACTGTAACTTGTTGTCTACCAAACTGAGTACATTCGGCTTCTGAATTCATAAATAAATCAATTATATTTCCTTTAATGGCACCACCAGTATCTGATGCAATTGCATATCCATAACCACTTACATAAACTTTACTTCCTAAAGGAATAACATTTGGATCTACAGCTACTGTACTTATACCATTTGGATCTCTAACTGGCTTTAACCCCATAGCAGTAGTAGTATGACCCGAATAGGCTGTAGCTTCCATTGATAAAGTTTTTTTACCGCTAGATGGTTTGCTAGGTGTATTAGAATTATTATTTGGAGTAGCAGGTGTTTTTTCTGCTTCTTTCTTTTTGCTAATTAAGTCATTTCCTTTTGAAATATAAGATTTAGCTTCATCTATAACTGATGATGTAGATATTTGAGGTAATAATTGTTTTAATGTTTCAACTGCATTTTGTAAATCGTTAATTGATGAAGAAGATGAATTTATAGTATTTATTGGATAAGAAATAAGTTTTAATTCATTTTCTTTTATAACTGATTCAACTTGTGCTTTTTGAGAATCAAATTTAGCCTTAGCTTCTTTAAGTTCACTTTGTTTAGAAACAACGGTTTTTAAATTTTTAGAGTTTTCATCATTAAGCTTTAATATTTCACTTTTTTGGTTTATCAAATTTTTTATATCATTTTGTAAGTTGTTTTCATTAGTTTTTAGTTCATTAATTGTATCATTATCAGCACTTACAAGTTTTTCAACTGCTTCAATTCTACCAACTAAATCACTTAGCCCTTTTGACTGAAATAGAAAAGTAATATATGATGAAATGGAGTAGCTACCAGATTTATAAGCGGAACGCAATCTTTGTGATAAGATAGCTTGTCCTTTAGCTATATCTTCTTTTGTTTCATCTATTTTACCTTTTGTAGTATCAATTTCTTTTTCGATTGAATTAATTTTTACTTTATTGTTATCAATGCTCGTATTTATTTTATTTATTTCTGAATCTAAATTTGCTATTTTATTATCTAAATTTTTAATTTCCTCACTTAGTTGTTTGTACTCAGCTTTACTTTTTTCTATGTTATCTTTTGGATCTGCAAATGCAGGAAGTGCCAAATTTATAGTTAAAGCTAACATAGCAAAAAAACATATCAATATTTTTTTCATATGAATACCTCCTTTAGAAGAAAACCCGATATTAAGTAGTATTATAGCACAATAATAAAAAATGAGGAAATTAATTTCAATTATTATCTAATGTTTGAAAATATTGCTGTACACCATTCTTGGCTTTGTAACTTTTCATTCATAACAAAACCATTAGCTTCTACAATAGATTTTACAGAGTCAAAACTCCATTCTACAAGCCCAGAAACTAACAGTTTACCTGATGGTTTTAAATGTTTATTTATAATAGGCATAAACATTTCGGTTTCAGCTCCTCCTATGTTTATATAAATCCAATCAAATAATCCATCAATTTTTACTTCATTTGATATAGCATCTCCAACTAAAACTTTTATAGTATTTATATTATTTAATGATGCATTTAACATAACTTCATCATAAACATCTCTAATATCTAGTGCTACAACTTCACTTGCACCTTTTATAGCAGTTGCTAGAGAAAGAATTCCAGATCCAGTACCAATATCTAAAACTCTTTTATTAGAAAAGTCTTTCTCAAGTATTACAGATAATAAGTCTTGAGTTGTTTCATGAAGTCCTGTTCCAAAGGCCCCTTGAGATATAAAGTTTATTTTATTTTTCCCTTGAACTTCTTCTTCTGGACTTGCTAAAACCCAATTATCATTTATAACAATAGGTGGTATACTAAATTCTTCATATTCATAATTTACTTCTTCGATTGATGATGGTTCTTTATCTAATATTAAATTTATTCTTTTCAAAAATTCATCAAATTTATTAAGTTCTTCATCATATGCTACTTTTAAAATTATAGGTTCATTATCTTTTTCAATATAACCATATCCAAATTCATCTGTTGTTATTTCTAATGGATTTTCATAAAATACATTAAAAATATCGTTTATTTGTAATTTTGTAATTATGTCATCTACCTCATTATATTTAACTTTATAAGATAAAATTTTCATCATGTCACCTCTTTAATATTATATATTAGTTATAGTATTACAAAAGACTTTTAATGTAAAGGTTAAAGATGTATAATTTATTAATGTGGAATAAATACAAAGGAGAAAGAGATGGACAGATTTAAACTAAAATTATTAATGGTACTATTTATGGTATTGGATAGTATAAGATTTTTCTTTGATGGAGCACCTTTTTGGTTCACTTATGTAGGAAGAGTTGTTATGCCAATATTTTTTTATCTTTTAGTAGAAGGATATTTTAAAACGTCTTCAAAAAATAATTATCAAAAAAGATTATTAGTAGCAGCTGAAATAATGTTTATAGGAAATTTAATATTATCTGTTTTAATATTAAAAGGGGTAGATGGAAACAATCTAATGTATAGTAATTTTAATTTACTATCATATGTAGTTAGTTTATTAGTTTTAATTTTTATGGTGACTATTTTAGTAATAACTTTAAAATCTAAAATAATATCAGATAAAATGACATCTATAATTATTTTTTTAATAGTATGTGGAGGATATATTTTAAGGTATGCATTCTATAATAAAGTATATATTATGCCAAATAATATGTTTTTAGCTTTATCAGCTGGATTTATAATGTTAAATGGATTAGTAGAATTTAGAGGTAAGGATTTTAAGAAGGCTTTTGTAAAAGTTTTAGTTGGTACATCACTTGGAATATTTACTGAGTCTTTAATATTAGGACCTGCTTTTGTTTTCATTTTTTATAAATGTTTTAATAATAGAAGAGATATGTATCTTGCGATTTTTGTTTTTTCGGCATTATTTTTCCCAGGATTTAATATTGAAGCTTTATTAAAATATCCTCAGTGGATGATTATATTTACTATACCGTTTATATACATATATAATGGAAAAAAAGGAAAAGACTTTAGATGGTTTTTTTACGTATTTTATCCATTGCAACTATGGATTCTATATTTATTATCAGTATTAATTTAAAATTAAAATAAATATTAAAAGCCCAATTAAAAATTTTAATTGGGCTTTTAATTAAACATTAGCTATTAGAAATATTTTATAATTTTTTAGAGAGGTATTGTTATTACTAAGTATACGTTTAAACTTTAAAATTATGAATATAATTTTACGTTACCTTCGGCTATTATATTTATTCCTGTATTACAAATATTTTCTTTTATTATATCTCCATTATTTATAGGAGCATTTACAGTTAAATCTTTTAATTCATTTAAAATAGAAAAAATAAGAGATTTTGGAACTCCTAGTTCACTTTTGACTGTCAATGTTTTTGAAGAGCCGTTATTAACTTTAATAATAGTTTTTACTATGCTAGAGGGCACTATACATCTTTTACTAGCATATAACACTCCTTTATTACATTTATTGCCTTCTATACCTATTAATTTAGAGTTTTCTAAAGTTAGTAATAGAGTACAAGAATAATCACATGCTAAACAAACTAATTCTTTATTTTCCATGAAAATATTGCTCCTTTCTATTTGATTTATATTATGATTTTTGTCAAAAATTTATTTTTTTACACATATGTTTGAAATTTATTCAAAAAAATATGGTAAAATAAAGTTAAAATTCATAAATGAATTGGAGTGATAATTTTTGAAGAGTATAGTAGTTTTAGATGGGAATACTTTAGGAAATATGAACTACAGCTTGCTTGAGGAATTTGGTAGCCTTAAAGTATATGGAATGACTAAAGAGGATGAAGTATTAGAAAGAATTAAAGACGCTAATATAATTCTTACTAATAAGGTAGTTTTGAATGAAGATAATTTGAAAGTATGTAAAAATTTAGAACTTATATGTGAAATGGCAACAGGGTTTAATAATATAGATATTGAATATGCTAAAAATACAAATATAGCGGTTACAAATGTAGCTGGTTACTCAACTAATACTGTTGTTCAACATACATTTGCTACATTGTTGCATTTATACGATAAAATAAATTATTATGATGAATTTGTAAAGTCAGGCAATTACTCAAATTCAGGAATGTTTACAAATCTAGATAAACCATATAATGATTTATCAGGAAAGACATGGGGAATAATAGGGCTTGGAGCAATAGGAAGAGGAGTTGCAAAAGTTTGTGAAGCTTTTGGAATGAATGTAATTTATTATTCAACATCAGGTAAAAATAATAATTCATCTTATAAAAGAGTGGAGTTTGAGGAACTTTTGAAAACTTCAGATATAATTTCAATACATGCACCATTAAATGAAAACACAAAAGGATTAATAAATTATGAAAATATATCAAAAATGAAAAGAGAAGCTTTTCTAGTTAATATGGGAAGAGGACCAATTATTGTAGAAGAAGATCTAGCAAGAGCAATTGATGAGGAAAAAATTGCAGGAGCTGCATTAGATGTATTTTCAGTAGAGCCTATATTAAGTAAAAATCCTTTATTATCAGTAAAAAATAAGGATAGATTAGTGTTAACACCACATATTGCTTGGGCGAGTGTTGAGGCTAGAGAGAGATTATTTAATGATTTAATAGAAAATATAAGAGCTTTTAATAAAGGTGAAATTAGAAATAGAGTAGAACTTTAAATAAAAAGGTTGCAATTTAATTGCAACCTTTTTAAGTTTAATTTATTAGTTCATTAATCACTTGAATTACACCATTTTCTTTATTACTTTTAGCTATAAAATTACCATGTTTTTTAACTTCATCTAAAGCGTCTTCCATAACATAACTATAATGTGCTCTCTTAAGCATTTCAATATCATTAAAATAATCTCCAAATACCATGGTTTCTTTAGGAGATATAGAATTTATAGATTGAATTTTTTTTATGGCATTGCCTTTATTAACATTTTTATTAGTTATATCAGTCCAATATTTACCGGCAACAACTATTTTAAATTCATTTCCTAAAATATCATTCATTAGTTTAAATGAATTTGTCATTGCATTATCCATATCACATATAGAAATTTTAAATATTTCATCATCAACAGTTTTTATGTAATCATAAGAATCTATTATAGTATTATCTAAATAATATTTATTTATTTCATCAGTAAATTTTTCAGAACAATCAATATGATAAAAATTTTTAACGCCACAAAATATAGCTACAGAATTTTTAATCTTTTTACAAGCATCTACAATTTTTATTACAGATGATTTATCCATAACTTCTATAGATTTAATTTTTCCATTTTCAACTACCATTGCACCATTATCTGATACATAGGATATTTCATCAGAAATAGGTTTAAAATTTTCATATAAAGTTTTGTAAGGTCTTCCGCTAGCTACAACAAATTCTATATTTTTTTCTTTTAATTTCTTTAATATATCAAAAAACTCACTAGGAACATTTCCTTCTGGAGTTAATAAAGTTCCATCCATATCAGATGCGATTAATTTTATCATGTATACCACCTTTTCTTTATGTAAATAATAATTATTATAATATCATAAATTATTATTTAATAATAGTAGGATGTTGTTATAAATATCAATATGATAATTTATTTTAAAAAAACTTGATTTATTTATAAGTTATATATATAATTAAATAAAATTAAATACGTTCGGATGAAGGTAGTGGGAGAGAGACTGATTTAATTAGTCCACCGAAGAGGAAAAATCTTTCAGGTTGTAGGACCGCTACTGGACGAGCCTCTGGAGAGACTCAAAAGTTTCTTTTGAGCACCGAAGGAGCAAGGCATAAATTTCTATGCTGAAACTCTCAGGTAAAAGGACAGGGGATTTTTTGAAGCTAATTTTATATATTTTAGCTTTATTTAATCTCCTCCAAAATGATAAATTAGGGGGATTTTTTTATTATGGAAAAAATATTAAGAACAATTGACTCTATTGTATGGGGTCCACCACTTTTAGTGTTATTATTAGGTACAGGAATTTATTTAACATATAAACTTAAGTTTATACAAATTAGAAAACTTCCACAAGCTATAAAGTTTATATTTCAAAAAGAAGAAGGAGCAAAAGGTGATGTATCTAGTTTTGGAGCTTTATGTACAGCACTTTCAGCAACTATTGGAACAGGAAATATAGTTGGTGTTGCAACTGCTATAAAGGCAGGAGGACCTGGAGCTTTACTTTGGATGTGGATTGCAGCATTTTTTGGAATGGCTACTAAATATGCTGAAGGAGTGCTTGCTATAAAGTATAGGGAATTTGATGAAAATGGAGTAGTAAAAGGAGGCCCTATGTACTATATACAAAATGGTATGGGTATAAAGTGGCTTGCAAAACTTTTTGCTTTATTTGGAGTTTTAGTGGCTTTATTTGGAATAGGGACTTTTGCTCAAGTAAATTCAATATCAGAAGGATTAAAAAATAGTTTTAATGTACCAATTATTATAACAGCTATTATAGTTACTGTTCTTGTTACTTTAGTAACATTAGGTGGAATTAAGAGAATATCCAAAGTATCAGAAGCTGTTGTTCCATTTATGGCATTGTTTTATATTTTAGGAGTTATATTAGTAATAATATTTAATTTTAAAAGTATTCCAGAAGCTTTACATATTATATTTGAAAGTGCATTTAATCCAAAAGCAGCTATGGGAGGAGTAACTGGACTATCAATAATTATAGTTATGCAAAAAGGCATTAGTAGAGGAGTATTTTCAAATGAGGCTGGACTTGGAAGTGCACCAATTGCAGCAGCTGCTGCAAAAACAAACTCACCAGCAAGACAAGGATTAATATCAATGACAGGAACATTTTTTGATACAATAATCATATGTACAATGACAGGACTTGTAATTGTATTAACTGGAACATTTAATTCTTCAATTGATGGAGCAAGTTTAACTACTGCTGCATTTGAGGTTGGGTTACCAATTGCTTATGTTGGAAAATATATAGTTAATATAGGATTGGTATTTTTTGCATTTACAACAATACTTGGATGGAATTATTATGGTGAAAAATGTATAGAGTATTTATTAGGTGAAAAAGCGATAATTCCATTTAAAATAATTTACATAATTTTAGTTGCTATTGGAGCATTTATATCATTAGATATTATATTTATATCAGCAGATATAGTAAATGGTCTTATGGCAATACCAAACCTTATTGCTATAATAGCACTTAGAAAAGTAATTTTTGATGAAACAAATAAATTTTTGGATTAAAAAAAGAGTCAATTTAAAATTGACTCTTTTTATTTTATAAAAGTATAAATTTTATATACATAATATATTAGAATATAATGTTTTCAAATTATAATTAAAATATTTAAAAGAAACAGAATTAAATAAGCATTTAAAATTAATTATATGTATTAACCTTTATATAGATTTAAAGAAAATACTATATAAAATTTAATATAAGACTTTAAATTTTTTATCAGAATCAATAGGAGTTAATTCATCAATAGAAATAGATTTAACTTTGCAGAAGCCATTACCTTTTTTTATTTTATTTATGAATTTTAAAATATTATTTTTATCTCCTTGAGCTTCTAAATAAACATTTCCATCAGATAAGTTTTTAACAAATCCAGTTAGATTAAGTAAAGATGCTTCATATTGAGTAAAAAATCTAAAGCCTACACCTTGAACATGACCACTAACTAAAACTTTTATTCTAATCATTATAAAGTACCTCCTAATTAATATATAATTGTAAAAAAGCAATCATATTTCTGATTGCTTTTTTATTATGACCTAACTTTAATCCATGCATCATTATAATTTCTTAACGCTTTAGGACTTAAATCATTAAATACTTCACATCTTTTAAGTTCTTCTTCAGTAGGATATTTATCTTTTACATCTTGAGGAAGCATTTCATAAGCTTTAGTAATAGGTGTTTGGTATCCAATATATTCAACATTTTTTAATGCATTTTCAGGTTCACATAAAAAGTTTATAAATTCTTCAGCTTCTTTTTTATGCTTAGCTCCTTTTGGAATTGCTAAAGCATCATACCAAAGATTAGAACCCTCTTTTGGAATTACATATTTAATATCAGGATTTTCATCCATTATATACATAGCATCTCCAGACCAAACTGGTGCAACAGCTACTTCACCACTTATTAAAGCATCTTTAACTTCATCTACCATATAAGCTTGAACTAAAGGCTTTTCATTTCTAAGTTCTTCAGCTGCTTTATCAATTTCCTTTGGATTTGTAGTATTTAAGGAATATCCTAGTTTTTTTAATGCAACTGCCATAGCATCTCTAACTGAATCAACCATAACAATTTGATTTTTATAATCTTTATCCCAAAGTATATTCCAGCTATCTACTGGTTTTTTTATTATTTTACTATTATAAGCAATTCCTACTGTACCCCACATATAAGGAACTGAATATTCATTGTGTGGATCATAAGGCAAGTCTTTAAACTGTTTACCTACATATTTATAATTAGGAATATATTTATAATCAATTTTTTCTAAAAGATTTTCTTTTCTCATTTTTTCAATCATATAATCAGATGGAACAATTAGGTCATAATTACTAGATCCATCTTTTATTTTAGAATACATAGTTTCATTTGTATCAAAAGTATTATAGTTTACTTTTATTCCAGTTTCTTCTTGGAATTTATCAACTAAATCAGGGTCTATATAATCTCCCCAGTTATATATATTTAATATTTTTGAGTTTTCTGAATTAGTGCTAGCACTAGAATTGCTACACCCAGTAAAAAGAGTAGTAGCTATTATTCCAAGTAGGGCAATAGTAGTGCATAAAATCTTTTTTCTTTTCATTTAATTCACCTCTACTTTTTTCTTTTTATTAACTATAAGAAGTAGTATAAGAACTGTAACAAACATTAGTGTAGAAAGTGCATTAATTTCTGGTTTAATACCACGTCTTGCCATAGAGTAAATTTCTATTGAAAGATTTGTAACCCCAGGACCTGTTGTAAAGAAACTTATAACAAAGTCATCAATTGACATAGTAAATGCCATTAAAAATCCAGCAAATATTCCTGGCTTAATTTGAGGTATTATAACCTTTCTAAGTGCATACCAAGGAGTAGCACCAAGATCCATTGCTGCTTCTATAGTATTATCAGGAAGTTGTTTTATTTTAGGAAGAACTGATAATATTACAAATGGTATATCAAAAGATATATGAGCAAGAAGCATTGTATTAAATCCAAAATCAAATTTTAAGAATATAAATAAACTCATTAAAGCTATACCAGTAACTATATCTGGATTTATAATAGGAAGGTTATTTATATTAAGTAATAAAGCTTTGCTTTTTCCACGCATTCTACTAATTCCAATAGCTGTTATAGTTCCTACAATAGTAGCAATAATAGAGGCAATTAAAGCAATTAAAACTGTATAGTATAAAGCTTCCATTAATGCATCATTTTGAAAAAGTGATTTATACCACTTTAATGTAAAACCACTCCAATGTCCCATTGATTTAGAATCATTAAATGAGAACACCATTAAAGTAACTATTGGAGCATATAAAAATATAAAAATTATAATCAAATAAAATCTTTTTATAAAATTGTGTAATCTATTTACCATAAACGACCACCGCCTTCAGCTTCTTCACTATCAAATTTAGACATTAAAGCCATTGATATTAATATTAGAATCATAAGTATAATTGCAAGTGCTGATCCAAAGTGCCAATCGCTTAATGTTGTAAATTGTTGTTCTATAACATTACCAATTAACATATCTTTTCCACCACCAAGTAGTCTTGGAATAACAAAAGTTGATACAGCCGGCATAAATACCATAGTTATTCCAGAAATAATTCCTGGCATACTTAAAGGCAATATTACTTTAGTAAAGATTTGCTTTTTGTTTGCTCCAAGGTCATATGCAGCATTTATTAAATTTTGATCAAGCTTAGATAATACTGTATATATTGGTAATATCATAAATGGTAAGAAGTTATAAACCATACCAAGTAAAATAGCACCATTAGTATATAAAAATTGAATTGGTTCAATTCCAAATAACCCTAAAAAGTTATTTACTATACCATTTCTGCTTAATATAGGCATCCAAGCATAAGTTCTAAGTAAGAAATTCATCCACATAGGAAGAATAAATAACATTATTACTAGGTTTCTCTTTGATTCAGGCATTTTTGATATTATATAAGCAACAGGATAACCTATAACTAAACATAATACAGTAGAAATAAATGCCAAATACATTGAACGACCAAATATTCTAATATATATAGGATTCATAAGCCTCTCAAAATTTTCAAGTGAAAATTTATAACCAGAACCTGTATCTATAGTAAAACTAAAAAATAAAATCATAATTAAAGGAACAACAATAAATAATACGCTCCATACTATGTAAGGATAAGCTGCTAATCTACTTCTTTTATTCATATTCTCTCACCTTTTTCATTACATGAATATCTTCTGGATATATATCTATTCCAATAGTTGATCCAACTTCAGCTGATTTTGTATTATGAATAATCCATTTATCATTACAATTTTCAACTTCTATTTCTATTTCGTAATGAACTCCTTTAAAAATAACAGATATAACTTTTGCTTTAAGCATACCTTCTGAAGCTTTAACCATTTTAATATCTTCAGGTCTTATAACTATATCAACTTCTTCATTTTTATCAAATCCAAAATCAACACTTTCAAATATTTTTCCTAAAAATTCAGTTTTATAGTCACAAAGCATAACACCATCAACTATATTACTTTCACCTATGAAATCAGCAACAAATGCATTAGCAGGTTCATTATATATATCTTGAGGTGTTCCCATTTGTTGAATAACACCTTTATTCATTACAACTATAGTATCTGACATTGTAAGAGCTTCTTCTTGGTCATGAGTTACAAATATAAATGTAATACCAAGTCTTTGTTGAATTTTTTTAAGCTCTATTTGCATTTCTTTTCTAAGTTTTAAGTCTAATGCACCTAAAGGCTCATCAAGAAGTAAAACTTCAGGTTCATTAACTAATGCTCTTGCAATTGCTACTCTTTGCTGTTGTCCACCACTTAAAGAGTCTATTTTTCTATTTTCAAAACCACTAAGAGCAACTAATTTAAGCATTTCAGTAACTTTTTCTTTTATTTCATCCTTTGGTAATTTTTTTATTTTTAAACCAAAGGCTATATTATCAAACACATTCATATGAGGAAATAAAGCATATTTTTGGAACACTGTATTTACAGGTCTTTTATAAGATGGAAGGCTTGCCATATCTTTATCATCAAAAATAACTTTACCACTATCTGCTGTTTCAAATCCTGCAATTATTTTTAGGGTAGTAGTTTTACCACAACCGCTAGGACCTAAAAGTGTTAAAAATTCATTTTTCTTTATATTAAGATCAAGTTTCTTTAGAACCTCGTTATCTTCATATTTTTTACTTATACCTTTTAATTCTAGAATGTTATCTTTCACAATAAACACCTCTTTCTATATAGTCTTAATAAATAATCTAAAATGATGGGGGAGTACTTATCCAAATAACTTTTGCAGTAGTTTTACCTGGATTTGAAAGATAATGATTTAATTTAGGTTTAAAATAAAAGCTTTCTCCTTTTTTTACCTTATATCTTTTTTCACCTAAGTGTAAAATTATACTTCCATTTAAGACAAATCCAAATTCTTCCCCTTCATGAGGTTCTTCCTCTATATATCTGCCATTAGGCTCTAAAGTTAGCATAATAGGCTCCATATCATTTTTTTGAGCACTAGGAACTAACCATTTTAAGCTGTACTTTAAGTCTTCATCTTCAGTTTCAAACATGTCATCACTTTTATATGTTATTCTTTCTTCTCCTTTTTCACTAAAAAACTCGGTTAAATTAGTTCCAAGGATTTCTAAAATATCAACTAATGTAGCAATAGATGGTGAAGTTAAATCATTTTCAACTTGAGATATAAATCCTTTAGATAATTCACATCTATTAGCTAATTCTTCTTGTGTGAGACCTTTAGCAATTCTAAGACTTCTGATTTTATCGCCTATTTCCATTTTTCACACCACATTTCTGTTTTAAAATATAACTTTTACTAAACATAAAGTTTAAGATTACTAAACAAACAAGAATAATTATAATTATTATATGTTTAAAAATCAATATATTTAATAAAAAAATAAAAAAATTTTTTCTTTAGATTCATTGATAATAAAAGGATACAGCATTTACTGTAAAAATAAGTTTAATAAAAACGTAAATAAAGTTTAGTAATACTAAGATAAAACATTTAACTTTGTATATTAAAAACTTGATATAGTGTCACTTTAAAAAATAATAATAAATTAATACAATTTCTAAAATAATAAAAAATTTATTAATATACAAAAAAACATTAAAAGTTTGATATAATTAATATAAAATAAGTATTGTTCTATAAATTGAGAAGGGTGAATTTTTAGATAAAGGTGATTATAATGAAACTGAGAGACGGATTATATAGAAGGAATGGTAAAAAGGTATATATAAAACAACCTGAGTATAATGAATTATCGTTTGTTAAAGAGCTTTGGGCTCATAAACAAACTATGAAAGATATTGGAGGAGTTTTTTATTTTACAGAAGAAAAGTGGGATATGTTTTATAAAAAAATGGTTAACCCAACTGATGGAAAGAATTTTTATTGTTTAGTATATGATAATAACGATACTCCAATAGGAGAAGTTAGTTTTCACGGATATGATTCTGCAACAAAAATTGCAAGGTTTAATGTGAAAATACATTATAATTATAGAAATAATGGATATGGAGAAGAAGCTGTTAGATTACTTCTAGAATATTATTTTACCGAATTTGGTGGGGACATGCTTATGGATAAAGTATCAACATTAGAAGGGGAAAGGGTAGCTCAAAAAATAGGGTTTGAGGAAGTTAAAAAATTTGGAAACACTACAATTATAAGAATTAGTAAATCAGGATTTTTGAATTTTGATAAAAGCAAAAATACTAACATAGGAGTATTAATGATTAAGAATATGAATATGTTAGATTATACTATGGCAGAGGAATTGTTTTCAAAAGCTAATACTATACTTGGAAGAAAAATGTTTAATGTATATGGTATAGCAATTGATAATAATATAAATATTAGTAAAAATATTAATTTAAGTATAACTAAAAATGACATTAAACCTAATATAATTATAATACCAGGTGGAAATAAAATAATAGATGAAAGTAGTAAAGGAAAGATAATAAATTATATATTAAAGTATTATAAAGAATGTGATTTTATATGTGCTATTAATGAAGGAATATATTATTTAGCAAATTGTAATGAATTAAAAGGCGTTTTAGTTCCTTATGGAGATTGGATAGATGGACTAGATATAGAAAAAAATGATTTTAGATTAGTAAAAAGAAATTATACAGATAATGGGAAAATAATGTTGAGTAAAAATGTAATGGGAAATATAGAGTTATATTTAAACTTAATTAAAAAAATAGGCGGAAATGATTTAGAAGAAAAATTAGCTTATAATATAGGACTAAAAAATAAGTAGGAAAGTATTTTTCCTACTTATTTTTTAAAAATACTCCTGAAACAATGTTTGCAATATCTCTTACTGTTTCTAAATGTCCTTGTAAATTTTCTTTTGCTACAATAACATCAGCAGTTGCTTCAGTTGCAACATCTGAAATATCTTTTGCATTATCAGAAAAATCTTTTACATTATTAAGTGTAGTATCTATATTTTTTTTATTATTAGTCAAAATAGTATCTACATTAGTTAAAATAGTAGATAATTTTATTAGACAAATTATTAAGAAAACTAATGCAACTATACCTAAAATACCAATAACTATCCAAAATAAATCAAGTAAATTAATATACATTAGTTATTAACCTCTGAATTTGTTTCTTCTTTAACTTCATCTATTAGATGTTCTTCATTTTCTTTAGTTGATAAATCTTGAATATTTTTATTATTTAAATAATCTTTTATTTTGGCTTTAGCTTCTAGTACATTTTCTTTACAAGTATTAGATGCTTTGTTAGCTGCTATTTTTACTTTTTCATTAACATCTTTAGCAGTATCCTTTAAATTGTTTCTTGTTTCCTTACCTGATTTTGGAGCAAATAATACACCGCTTAAAGCTCCAGCTAATGCACCAAAAGCAACTCCAGTTACTAAAGTTTTAGCTGTTTTCTTTTGAGATTGTCTAATTTTTTCTTTTCTTTTTTGTTCAATTAATTTTGATAAGCTCATATATATACCCTCCTAAAATTTGATAGTTTTATTATCTTAATTATACTATAAAAAATATTATGTAATATAGAATTTGATTATAATTATAACAATGTTCATAAAGGTTTAAATTATATTTTCAAAAAGTGAACTATAGTGTAAAATAATTATACAAAGTAATATTTTGTGTGGGGGATAAGATGAGTTATATCAAGGGTAAATGGGTTTATTTAGTTATAATATTTTTGTTGTTATTAATTATTCCATTAATTTTACATATTTTTCATGGACAGGGAAATGAAAAAATAGAATTTGGAAATGAGTTTATTAATACATTAAGTGAAAATAATATTATTAAAGAGGAAAAGAAAAAGATAAGATTCAATATAGAAAAAAGAAATTTAGAAAAAAGTGATGAAGAGATTTATTTATTAAAAAGCAAGTTTTATATGATAGAAATAAATAAAGATAATAAAATTATAAGTTTTGTTGATAAGAGAAAAACTGATAATAAAATTAATATAATATTAGATGAAAGTGTAAAAATTGCTAAAAAATATATAAATAAAATAGATGGAAGCAATTATAAATTAAAAGAAATAGATAAAAATTATACAAATAAAGATTCTAATTTTTATTCTGTTATATTTTTAAAATATGAAGAAGGATACCCATATTTTTCGCAAGAGGTAATTTTGAATATAAATAAAAATACTGGAAAATTACAAGGATATATAAATAAGACTAAGAATAGTGATCATGAAAGTATAAAAATAAATATATCAAAAAATAATGCTGAAAAAATCGCTTTAAACTTTTTTAATAAAGTACAAAAAGAAGGGCATATAAAGACAAATTCATATTTAGCTTTTTGTAATAGCGCACAAAATGAAAGATTAGAATTGGCTTATGTTGTAGAAGTTTCAAATGAAAAGACTGATAAAATATTTTTTATATCAGCAAAATCAGGTAAAATAATAAATATTATTAGTAATGTTATAGATAAAATAGAAGTTAAATAAAAAGCAGATCAAATGATCTGCTTTTTCTATTTCCATTCAGTAACATTTTTTAAACCAGGTATATTAGATGCTTTAAATAATGGTTCTTTTATACCAGATCTCTTTTGGTCTTGATAATCCTTTAATGCTAAGAAGGCTTGTTTGCTAAGAAGGGTAATTGCTATTAGATTTGTTACAGCCATAAGTCCCATAAATACATCCGCTAAATTCCAAACTATATTTATTTCTGCTATTGATCCAAAGAATACCATTCCAACAACTAAAAATCTATATACATATAATATAACTCTATTTTTACTTAGGAATTCTATATTAGATTCACCATAGTAATAATTACCTACAATTGAACTGAAGGCAAAAAGTAGTATACATATTGCTATAAATGTATTCCCCCAAGGGCCTACTTGTGTACTTAAAGCTCTTTGAGTAAGTTGAATTCCAGTAACTGATTTATCTAAATAATTAACACCTGATAAAAGAATTATAAATGCAGTACAACTACAAATTATAATTGTATCTGTAAATACTCCTAATGTTTGGATAAGACCTTGTTTTACAGGATGGCTTACATCTGCTGTTGCAGCTGCATTTGGTGCACTACCCATACCAGCTTCATTTGAGAAAAGTCCTCTTTTAATACCCATAAGCAACGCTCCACCAAGTGTACCACCAACAAATTCTTTAAATCCAAAAGCATTCTCTATTATTAATTTTAATATAGAAGGAACTTCAGTTATATTTATTATTAATATAAATAAAGCAACTGCAATATATGCTAAAGCCATTATAGGAACAATAACTTCTGATACCTTTGCAACTCTGTGAACACCACCAAATATTACAAATAGTGTTATTAAAGTTAGTATAATACCAACAATTAATCTATCTACGCCAAAGGCATCTTTAAATGCTAATGTTATAGTATTAGATTGAACTGAGTTAAATATTAAACCAAAAGCTATAGTTATAAGTATTGAGAATATAACACCCATCCATCTTTTATTTAAACCTTTTTGCATATAATATGCTGGTCCACCTCTAAAAGAGCCATCTTCAGCTTTTTCTTTATATATTTGTGCTAGAGTAGATTCAACAAAGCTTGATGCTGCACCTATAAGTGCTATAAGCCACATCCAGAATATAGCTCCAGGACCTCCAACAGAAATTGCAATAGCGATACCAGCTAAGTTTCCAGTACCAACTCTTGAAGCCGTACTTATACAAAATGCTTGGAATGATGATATACTTCCATTTTTTTTATCTGCTGAAAATCCATCTCCAAGAAGTCTAAACATTTCTTTTATATATCTAAATTGTACAAATTTTGTTTTAAAAGAAAAATAAATACCTAAAATTAATAGCATAGCTATTAAAATATATGTCCACAAAATATCATTGAATTTTAATATGAAATCATTAAGTAAATTCATTAAAAATCTCCCTTCTAAAATAATATTCTAAATAATTATTGATTATAGTATATAATAAAAAAACATAAAATGCAAGAAGTGATTAACTAAATTTCATATAGATTAAAATAATCAGTAAAAATAAGTAAAAATCATTGAAAATACAACAGTATTGCAAGAAAAAGAGATGTTTTATTCATATGTATATAAAAAATAAGCATCTTTAAAAAGATGCTTATTTAAACTGTTAATTGTTAGGTTTATTAGAGTTATTTTGAGTATTTGATGGTTTATTATTATTTTGATTATTGTTTTGCTCAGGAGTAGTTCCTTCATTTGGTTTAGTGGTTTCATTATTATTTTCATTTGAATCAGGCTTTTTATTTTCATTTGGTTTTTTATCTTTTTCGTCTTCCTTGTCTTTCTTATCTTTATCCTTTTTATCTTCCGTAGGTGTATAGGTTGAATTATCATAAGAAGTTGGAAGTATATATTTATAATCGGCAGTAACTGGATTTTTATAATCTTTTGTTATAAAAATTCTACTTGCTGCTAAACCAGCAGGGGTGTTATTTGTAGCTAACAAACCATTAGAACTATTAATTTGAGCACTTACATGAGTTTCACAGTAACTTGAAGGTTGAGTTCCTTCAATAAATAATTCAGTATAAACTTGATTTCCTCTAGGATCATTTTTACAAAGATCAGTAGGAAGTAATCCAGAATCTTTACATACAGAAACTTCTACAATTCCAGATGGTTTATCAATATCTTTTGTACTTAAACCTTCATTTGCTTTTCTCATAATTTTTCCCCAAAGATTTGATGCAGTAGCACCAGATCCACCACCTTTTATGGAAGCTTGATTATCATAACCAACCCAAACTGCACCACTAAGATGAGGAGTTAATCCAACAAACCAATAATCTTTATTATCAGTAGTAGTACCAGTCTTACCAGCAGCAGGCATAGCTCCAAGTTGAGCATATGTAGCATTGTAAGTTAAAGGTCCTTTCATCATATCATAGATTATATAGGCAGCTTGAGAGGATAATATTCTTTTATCTTCTTTTTTACTTTCTAATAATACATTTCCATTAGAATCAACAACTTTAGTATAAAGTCTAGGTTCAACATATACTCCATCATTACCAAAAGTTCCAACAGCAGATGCCATTATAAATGTGTTGGCTCCATCTGGGTCAGTAGAACTATTATCAAATTGTCCTAAAGCATAAGTGGAAGGGAATTTTGAACCATTTGAATATTTAATTCCGAATTTTTCTCCATATGAAAGTGAAGTTTCATCTCCAACCATTTTTTGAGTTAAAGCAGAACCTACATTACTTGAAATTCTTAAAGATTCTCTTAAAGGAATTAATCCTTTATAGGTTTTACCTGCATTACTAGGTCTATATGATGATACTGATTCAGGAATTGGTGAATCATCAATTGTAGTAGCAGCAGTTGCTTTTTTTGTGTCAATTGCAGGTCCATATACAGTAAATGGTTTTGTAGTAGAACCTATTGATCTTAATGAACTATAAGCTCTATTTAATGAACGAGCACTTTGACTACCTCTTCCACCAACTAAAACTAATACTTCACCATTTTTATAATCAGTTATAGTAGCAGATGATTGAAGTAGTGGAACACCATCTTTATTTAATTTATCATAACCTGGAATATTGTAATTATTATAATTATCTAGTACTTTTTGAGTATAATCTTGTAAGCTTCTATCCATTGTTGTATAAACCTTAAGTCCACCAGCTTGAATTAAGCTTTCAACTTGCTCATCACTATATTTATATTTTTTCTTTAAATCTTTTTTTACTTGATCTACAGAAGCATAAATAAAATCTTCATATGGTAATCTGTAGTCTACTTTAGATTTCTTAAATTTAAGTTTTCCATTATCTAAATCCTTTATTGCTTTATCATATTCTTGTTGAGTTATATATTTATGCTCAAGCATTTTAGATAACACAAGTTTTGTTCTGTTAATATAAACAGAAGGATTTTTTTGTGTATAACCACTGTAAGTTGTTGGTGCTTGAGTAACACCAGCTAAGTAAGCACATTCTATAAGATTTAAATCTTTAGCATTTTTATTGAAATACATTTTAGCACCAGCTTGAGCGCCGTATGCTACACCACCTACGGGGAAATGATTAAGATATGCTGTTAGTATTTCATCCTTTGATAGCATTTTTTCGATTTGAAGTGAAAGATAAATTTCACGAACTTTTCTTTCAATTGATCTTTCGTTGGTCAAAAGAGTATTTTTAACTAATTGTTGAGTTAAAGTAGATGCTCCTTGAATTCCGCCTTTTCCTGTAACTATATAAACAACGTCATTAACAGCAGCACCAAGTATTCTTTTAACATCTATACCATCATGTTCATAAAACCTTTCATCTTCTATAGCAACTAATGCATTTTTAAGATTTTTAGGTATATTTTTTGATTCTATTTTTTGATAATCTTCTTTTCCATGTAAAGAGGCCATAAATTTTCCGTTATTATCATATGCTTGTAGGGTTTGGTCGACATTAACAACTTTATTAATATCTATAGGTGGAGTGTTTTTCACAACAGCTACAACATATCCAACTCCTATTACGGCTACGGCTAATATTAAAAATAATATGCTAAGCCCTACCCATTTAAAAATGTTCTTTTTAGTAGATTTTTTCTTTTGTGGAGCTTGGCTATTAGTATTATCTTTATCTTTTTTTAAGTCTTTTTTATTTGCCATCTCATCCTCCCAATTATTTTAAAATTAATAAATAATATTCTTATCCATTATAGCATAATTATAATATTATTAAACCAATAACTCAATAAAAAGGTGTTTTATGAAATATTATACAAGAACACGAAAAAACAAGCGTAAATCAGTTATAGCAGTTAGTATCACCATTTTTATATTTTTTAATCTTATGGTTATAGTATTTGATAAAAAAGTCATGCCTTCTGTATTAGCTATTTCAGAAACTTTAATGAGAGCAGAAGCTGTTAGAGCTATAAATGAAGTTAGCATGGACGTTTTTGATGAAATAGTTGGATCAGAAGATATAGTAATTATAGAAAGGGACGATAAAAATAGAATAAATCTAATTAAATCTAATACTCAGCTTATAAATAAAGTATCTGGGAAAATTGCAATTAGATGTAATGAAAAATTAGAACAACTAGGTGTTAAAGGAATTGAAGTTCCTCTTGGATGGATGACTGATAAAAGTATATATTATAATTTAGGCCCTAAGATAACTATACAAATGGAACCACTTGGTAATATAGAAACATCTTATGATTCTATATTTGAAAGTGCTGGAATAAATCAAACTAGACATAAAATATATTTAAATGTAAAAGCAAGAATAAAAATAATAATACCTATGTATAGCAAAGAAATGAATGTCGATGCGCAAATACCATTATCTGAATCTATAATAGTTGGTGAAATTCCAGATACAGCAATAGAATTAAATGATTAAAAAAAGAGACAAGTCTAACTTGTCTCTTTTTAGTGAAAATAGTTTTAGTTAGTTTCCCAATTGAAAACATAAGGTACGTTTCTGTAATGATCTCCATAATTTAAGCCATAACCTACAACGAATAAATCTTCTATTTCAAAACAACAATAATCAGGAGTTATATCAACTTTTCTTCTTGAAGGTTTATCTAGAAGAACACAAGTTTTAACTGATTTAGCTCCTAGTTTTTTTGCGTGATTTACAACGAAATCCATTGTTATACCACTGTCAACTATATCATCAACTATTAAAACATCATAACCTTCTATATTATCTGGAATATCATTTACAACTTTAACTGTTCCAGAACTTGTTTCTTCATGTCCATAGCTTGAAGTTGTCATAAATCCTATTTTAGCTTTTGTATCTATGTATCTAACTAAATCAGCTGCATATATAAAGCTTCCTCTTAATAAAGATAAAACATAAAGATTTTTATCTTTATAATCTTCTGTTATAACCTTTCCAAGCTCAGCTATTCTTTTTTGAATTTGCTCTTCTGAAAATAAAATATTACGTTTCTTATCATCCATTAATAAAACCTCCAAGTATTTTTAAATATCAATTTCTTAATAAATAAAATACTTTATTATAGAAGAAAAATCAAGTGCAAATTTAATTGATTTAGTTTACAATAAGTATTTATTAGTATAGAATTATATTCAAAATTAATTATATAGATAATAAAAAGGGTGATTTAATGATACATGGAAATACAGAAGGAATAAGGAATTCTATTCTTTCAGAATTAGACAGTTTATATAATATAAAAACTCAAAAACAAGAAGTATGTAATGTAGAAATTATAGATATAATTACTAATGTTTCTTCAAAAATAGAGAGAGAAGTAAGTGTAGCTATTGATAGAAAAGGAAAAGTTACATCTGTAGCAATAGGCGATTCAACATCAGTAGAACTTCCTATTTTAGATATATATGAAAAAAGACTTTCAGGAGTTAGAGTTATTCACACACATCCAAATGGATATAGCAATTTATCAGCACTTGATTTAACGGCTCTTATAAAGCTTAAATTAGATGCAATAGTTGCAATTGGAATAAATAATGGTGAAATTGTTGATTTTTCAATAGCAAATTTAATGGTATTAGATAAAGATTTAGTATATGAAGAAAAAAATAATCTTAATATTGAAGAGTTAATGAGAATAGATATATTAGATAAAATAAGATATGTTGAAAAACTTATAAAAGAAAATGATGTTATAGAAAATGATGAAGAAAAAGCTATATTAGTAGGATCAGATACTAGAGAAAGTTTAGATGAATTAGCAGAACTTACTAAAGCTTGTGACATACCAGTTCTTACAAAAGTATATCAAGGTAGAAATAAAATAGATCCAGCATTTTTTATAGGTAGAGGAAAAGTTCTTGAAATTGCTCATTTAAGACAAACAGAAAGAGCTAATGTTGTTATATTTGATGATGAATTATCAGGTTCACAAGTTAGAAATCTTGAAAATGCAATTGGGGCTAAGGTAATTGATAGAACTACATTAATACTTGAAATATTTGCAAGAAGAGCAAAAAGTAAAGAAGCTAAAATACAAGTAGAGCTTGCTCAGCTTAAATACAGATTAGGAAGACTTCAAGGTCTTGGTACAGTTCTTTCAAGAACAGGTGGTGGTATTGGTACTAGGGGACCTGGAGAAAAGAAATTAGAAACAGATAGAAGACATATAAGAGAAACTATATATGACTTAAATAGAGAACTTAAAAAAATAAAGAAAACAAGAGAAGTTCAAAGAGAGAAAAGAAATAAAGAAAGTATACCTAAAGTATCTTTAGTTGGTTATACAAATGCAGGTAAGTCAACACTTAGAAATGCTCTATGTAAAATAGCTGCATCAAAAGATAATAGAAA
Organism: Clostridium sp. TJA020; assembly: GCF_058310295.1. NCBI lineage: Bacteria > Bacillati > Bacillota > Clostridia > Eubacteriales > Clostridiaceae > Clostridium > Clostridium sp. TJA020. The sequence goes on along the minus strand of NZ_JBZEFC010000001.1, from coordinate 605,503 downwards.
TAAAGAAGAGGTTTTTGAAGCAGATATGCTTTTTGCTACTTTAGATATAACAACTAGAGCAATTATACTTAAAAATAAAGGTCTTATAACTTTAACTGATACAGTAGGATTTGTAAGAAAGCTTCCTCATGATTTAGTAGAAGCATTTAAGTCAACCTTAGAAGAAGTTATTTACTCAGATCTTTTATGTCATGTTGTAGATGCTTCAAGTGATGATGCTTTAGAGCAAATAAAAGCTGTTGAAGAAGTGCTGTCAGAACTTGGATCTATAGATAAAGATACAATATTAGTTTTAAATAAAATAGATAAAGCAACAGAAGAACAAATAGCTAATATAGAAGAAAAAATTTCTTATTATGACCACATTATAAAAGTTTCAGCTAAAGAAGAAATAAATTTAGATAATTTATTAGAAGAAATAGAAGAAAAACTTCCATATAAATTAAAGAAAGTAGAGTATATAGTACCTTATAATAGAGGAGATATTCAATCGTTACTTCATAGAAGTGGTAGAGTTTTAGAAGAAGAATATGTAGAAACAGGTACTAGAATGATAGTTGAAGTAGATGATGAAAGTTTTAATAGAACTAAAGATTATATGATAAATATATTACAATAATTATTTTAAAATTCCTAGAATAGCTTTTGTTCTAGGAATTTTTATTTATTATAAATAATATTTTAACATATGAAACAGTTTTGTTATAATAAAAATAGCAATATAAAATTGTGGGGGCGAAGTTTTATGAAAGATATAATAATAGAATATCAAAAAGCATTTAATATTATGATGGAGACTTTTGAAAGTAATGAAAATGTTATAGCAGTTTTTACTTTTGGAAGTATGGTTTCAGGAGATATATGGAATGAATCAGATATAGATTTTTTTGTTATATATAAAGATGAGTTTAATAAGGTAAGAGATGTATATTCTGAGGTGAATAATATTCCAGTGCATACTAAGTTATTAAGCAAAGATAGTTTTGTGTATTCATATGAAAATGAGGGAAAAAGGGGCATAGTAAAAAGTATACTTAGTTTTTCAAAGTTAGTATTTTCAAGAGATAAGGATATAAATGTTATATATAATAAAATTATATATGGAATTGATGAGTATGCAGGAATAGGAAAGTTAGAATATTTAAGTAAAGTAATTAAAGATGTAAAGATAGCAAAAAAATATATAAATTTAGGAAGAATGTATACAGCATATGAAGTTATGGTTAGAAGTTTAGACAGTTTTTCAAAACTTTATTTAAGTTTAAATGGATATACAGTTAGTAAAGATGCAATTAGAATGGTTATAAATTTAGATGATTCATTTAAAAGAATTATTGATGAGAAGTTATTTGGTAAAATGAATAAAGAAGATATATCTTATATAATAAACTATATAGAAAATTTTATAGATAAACATATAGCTATATCAGCAAAAGTTATAATTGATATATTAAAGAGTAATAAAGATTATTTAAGTTCAACGGAAATTAAAAAAGATGAAATGCTTGTAGGATATAATATAAAGGTTGAACAAATACTTAAAAAGCTTTTAGAACAAGGAATAATAAAACATAAAAAAAGAAACGTTTATGATAAAAAAGGTAATTTAATACTTACTCAAAATGTTTATGGTATTTTATAAAGGTGATGATATTTTTTGGAAAACATAAAAGATATAGTTTATTTAGAAGATAAACCTAAGTATATTCAAATAGCAGATAAATTTAAAGAACTTATAGATAGTGGAAATATAAAGGACGGCGAAAAATTACCTCCAATTAGAGAACTTACAAAAATACTTAATGTAAATAAAATTACCGTAGTAAATGCATATAAAAAATTAAATGATGAAGGGTTTGCATATCAAAAAATAGGGAGTGGAACTTTTGCTAAGAAAAAAGAGTTACACTCTAATTTCATGAAAATTTATTCTAATACTTTTAAATTTCTTAAAAATTGTAATTTAGATAATTATGTTGATTTCTCTGGTGAAACAACTAGGGAAGTATTTTTCCCAATAAAAGATTTTAAAGATATAATAACAACTGTTTTAGATAGAGACGGAGAAGAAGTTTTGCTTTCTCAAAATACATTAGGGTATAACCCTTTAAGAGAAACAATAAATAAAGAATTTTGGAATAATAGATTAAATGTTGAAGATATAATAATTGTTTCAGGTGCACAACAGGGAATTGATATAGCATCTAAAGCAATGATAAATATAAATGACAATGTTATAGTTGAAAAACCAACTTATGGTGGTGCTCTTTCAGTTTTTAAATGGAGAAGAGCTAATATATTTGAAGTTCCAATAGAAAAAGATGGAATAAATATGGAATTGTTTGAAGAAATTTTAAAAAAGAATAAAATAACTTTATTTTATGCAATGAGTTATTTTCAAAATCCAACAGGAATTTCATATAGCTTAGAAAAAAAGAAGCGTTTAATAGAATTATCTAAAAAATATGATTTCTATATAATAGAAGATGATTATTTATCAGAACTTGTTTATGAAGAAGATATTGAATATACACCATTTAAAAGTTTAGATAAAGATGATAGAGTAATATACATTAAAAGTTTCTCAAAAATATTTATACCTGGTATAAGACTAGGATACATGGTAGTTCCTGAAAGATTTAGGGAGAGGTTTTTAAGTACTAAATTAAATACTGATATTACAACTTCAACTTTAATGCAAAGAGCTTTAGAATATTATATTGCAAATAAAAATTGGAAAGAAAATATTAAAAAATTATCTAATGAATATAAAAAGAGATATGATATTATGGGTAAGCTTATAGAAGAAGAACTTTCAGATTACGTTTATTGTAATAAACCTAAAGGTGGACTTAATTATTATTTAGAAATTAAGAATAAGAAAATTTCTTCTAGAGAGTTATTTTTAAAATTAAAAAAGAAAAATGTTTATATTACTCCTGGGGTTTTGTTTTTTAGAAATAGTAGAGAGGGAGACGGATTTTTTAGAATAGGCTTTTCACAGACAAATTGTGAATCTATAGAAGAAGGAATTAAAGCAATTAAGGAGGAATTAAGGTTATGGCATATATAACTATTAGAGATAGAGGAGAAGATAGATTTGAAGAAAAAAAGTCTGAGTTTATAGGATATGCTAAAAGAGTAGAAAATGAAGAAGAAGCTAAAGCCTTTGTAAATGAAATAAAAAGTATGCATAAACAAGCTAGACATAATTGTTGGGCATATGTTATTGGAGAAAATTATGGAATACAAAGATACTCAGATGATGGAGAGCCACAAGGAACAGCTGGAATTCCTATACTTGAAGTTATGAAAAAACAAGGAATAACAGATTGTGCTGTAGTTGTAACTAGATATTTTGGAGGAATACTTTTAGGTGCAGGGGGATTAACTCGTGCATATACTAAAGGGGCAAGTATTGCAGTTACTGCAGCTGGAGTTGTTGAAAAGGTACATGGATTTAAAATTTCTATTGAAATAGATTATGATTTAATAGGAAAAATACAGTATCTTTGTGGACAAAATAACTGGTATATAGAGGACTCAGAATATACAGATAAAGTTATTTTACATATATATGCAGAAAATAGTATAATCCCTTTAATAGAAAAAGAAGTTACAGAAGCTACTAATGGTAAAGCTATTATATCAAAAGCAGAAGAAGGAATATATTTTAAAGAAAATAATAGATTGTTTAAAGTTATTTAATTGTAAAGAAAATATAAATAAGCATTATAAAATGGTTACTATATTGAATAAAACTAATTTAGTATGATATAATTTTAAAGTATAATTTATAAATTTATAGTTTAACACAATGTAAGGAGGAATAGACATGTCAGGACACTCAAAATGGCATAACATCCAAGCTAAAAAGGGCAAAATGGATGCAAAAAGAGGAAAGATTTTCACAAAAATCGGTAAAGAAATTATGGTTGCAGTAAAAAGCGGTGGTCCAAGTCCTGAGTCTAATGCAAAACTTAGAGACGTAATAGCAAAAGCAAAGGCAGCAAATATGCCTAATGATACTATACAAAGATCAATAAAAAAAGCATCAGGTGAATCAGGATCAGTAGATTTTGAAAAAATAGTCTACGAAGGATATGGTCCATCAGGAGTTGCTGTAATTGTTGAAACATTAACAGATAATAAAAATAGATCAGCAGGTAATGTAAGAAGTGCATTTACTAAAGGTGGAGGTAACATGGGTACATCAGGCTGTGTTGGATTCATGTTCCAAGAAAAAGGAGAAATCGTTATTGAAAAAGGCGATTTAGATGAAGAAGAAGTAATGATGATGGCATTAGATGCTGGTGCTGAAGATTTCCAAGCTGAAGATGAAGTATTTGTAGTTTATACAACTCCAGAAGACTTCGGATTAGTAAGAGAAGCTTTAGAAGGAAATGGAATAGAATTTTTAGAAGCAGGAGTTAAAATGATTCCAGATACAACTTCAGAATTAGATGAAGATAATGCTAAAAAATTCCAAAAAATGCTTGACTTACTTGAGGATGATGATGATGTTCAAGAAGTTTACCACAATGCTGAATTCCCTGAAGGATGGGAAGAATAAGGCATTTTAAGCACTTTTTAAAATCAAAAAAATAATCGATTGTGACATACAAAAGTAATATAACACACTTTTAATGTCGATATACAATAATAACGTTATATCGGTATTGGAGGTGTGTTTTTTTATTGTTAGATGATATGCTTAAAGAATTTTTAAAGTATTATTTGCAATAATAACATATTTTGGAAAGAGAAAATCTATGAAAAAGTTAAATTGGTTAAAGGAAGAATATTAAATATTAGATAATTATTTAAAACATAGTATAAGGTATTTGGAAACTTTAATATACAATATTTCCCTAAAATATGCTATAATTTGAATGTAATATTTATGTATAAATAAAAATATGAAATAGAATATATATGTTATTAGTATAAAATAATTATGTGTAAAGAATGTCAAAAGAATTAAATCAAGAAGAAAAATTAAATTATAAATTAATTGATGAAAGCTATTTAATTTAATATAAAATAATTAATAATACATAGAAAGGATATTAAAATTATGGTTAAATCTTCAATTATAATTAATAAAGAAAAGTATAATTCATTTTTTGATAAAAAATTAAAAGATTATATAATATTTCATTTGAAAATAATACTTCTTGGAGTAATAACACTAGGATTAGCATATCCTTGGATTATTTGCATGAAAAATGAAGCAAGATGCAAACATACAGTAATTTGCGGTAAAAGATTAAAATTTATAGGTAAACCTAAGGAATTAATAAATTATTGGATTTTATGGTGGTTTTTAACAATTATAACATTGGGGTTTTATGGGTTAGTTGTAAAACTTAGATTTGAGCGATGGACTATTGCTAATACAATTTTTGAGGATCAATACTTATAGAGTAATTATAAAGATAGAAATTTTAGAAAATTAAATAAAAAAATAATAAATAAAACAAAGGCTTATGATAAAAAATTACATTTACAATTGTAATTTAAGTAGATATTAATAATTATTTCAATTTACAAAATAAAGAAAGTGAATTTATTTTATATTATAATTTATTTAAGTTAATTAATTAAAATTATATTTAAATAAAGATGAAAACAGAAAATAATCAGTAGGTCTTAATAAGACCTACTGATTATTTTTATACTATGTTTTTAGGTGAGAACTAAAAGTAAATTTTTATTAAATAATAATGTGAGAGTGAGTTATTTAGTATCTTATTTTATAAAACATAAATTTAAAATATTATAAGTTTACAAAATAGAAAATATAGATATTTTTAAAATGTTTTTAAATTATAATTTATGTAAAGAATGTAAAGTAAGTTACAGAAATGTATATGAAGTTTAAAAATAATTATAAAAGATGTGTTACTTATGGTAAATATATTATTTTTAAATAGATATTAAAATGGATAAATATATATATTTAAAAAAATTAAAACAATCAAGTAAAGAGTTTAAAGATTGAAAATAAAAATTACACAACTGAATATGATATCAATATTATAATTAGGAATATATACTAAGGGGGAGAAGTCTTGGAGTCAAATAGAAAATACAAACTATCGTTTAGAAATATGATTAAATTTGGAAATAAGATATTTAAAAAATATTTTCTTTTGTTCAATTTAGTAATATTAATATATATAGGAGTGATATCCTACTTCGGACATTATAATATAAACAAAATATTAGATTTTAATAGAATCATTATTAACGGTTTATTTTGGTTACTATGTATGTCTATATTATGGATTGGATGTTTGTCGAGTTATGTTATAAATATTTTAAAAGCAATTTTAATTGAGATTATTTATGAAGAATATGAAGAAGATAAACAAAAAGAGGTAAACAATATATTTAAAATAATTTTATTTACAGTAGTTTTTGCATTAATGGAGTTTTTTATATTAAATCTTGTTAAGCTTAAATCACTAGAAAGTGACCATATTTTTTATCTTTATTCAATGGGAGCTTTTGTAGGATGTTATTTTGGAATAGTTAAAAATATTAAATAAATCTTTAAAGAATATAATTTATTCTTAATTTAATAAAGTAAAAACATTTTACATATAGTATGAAAATTATTATAATTAAGTTTGTACTAAATTTAAAATTACAATATAAAAAAGAAAGGTGAGTTTGAGGTGAAAAAATCATTTTGGACAAAAGTTATAATTGCTATAGCAATTGTTGTTGTAGGTTTATTTGCTTATAGTTATATAAATAAAACTACAAATAATTCTTCTGTAGGAAATAAAACTTTAACAGTAACAATAAAAGATGCAGTAGATAATAAAACTATTATTGAAAATGAAAAGTTTAAAACTGATGCAAATACATTAGCTGATTTTTTAAATGAAAATACAAAAACTTTAGGAGTAAAGATGGAAAATGGTAAATATGGATCATTTTTATTAGCTCTTAAAGGTTTAGAAACAAAAGATAAAAATAAAGGACCATGGTGGACTTATGGATATAAATCACCATCACAAAATTTAGACTATAAAGTAGGTAGTGCACCTGTTATGGACAAAATAAATGTGCATGATGGAGATAGTGTAGAATTTGTATTTACTAATACATTTTAATGAATGCTAGAAAATTAACTCAATGTGCGTTGCTAGCGGCTATATTATATATAGTTTACTTTATGGGTTCTTTTGTAACGTATTTTGAACTTGTAAGTTTTGTAATTTTATTATATGGAACTACACTTCCTAAAAAAATATCATGGTTTTCTATAGTTGTGTTTTGTATTTTAGTAATGTTAACTAAAGGAATTGCTCCGTGGAGTATAATGTATTTATTAGTACTTCCTCAGTATGCACTTATATATAATCTTTTATCAAGAGTGACAAAATCTGAGTATATATATGGAATAGTAGGAGCTATCTTATCTTTTTGTATGGGAACTATTATAGATCTTCCATATCTTTTAACAGCTGGACTTGGAGCAAAATCTCTTTGGATTACTTTACTTTTAGGATTTCAAGTTTCAATAGGAAATGCTATCTGTACATTTATAGCTACTTTATTTTTATATAAAACTATGAGCAAAGTTTTAAATAGAGTTATTATGTAAAATAAAACCTTAGAAGAATTCTTCTAAGGTTTTATTTTTATAGTAAGTATTTTACAGTATACATACTTTAATTAAGTCTAATACTATTATTGATATTTTAAAGAAAAGGAGAGGTTTTAATGTCTCATAAAAATAACAAAAATAGTAAAGACAATAAAAAAGTTTCACAAAAAACTAAAAAAGAAGTTGAAAAAATGAAAATTGAAACTGCAAATGAAGTTGGATATTCAAAAGAATCAAGAAAACTTGGAAAAGACAAAGAAAGAAATTCTCCTCATAAAAAATAATTAGTAAAACTACACTAATTTTATAGTGTAGTTTTTTGTTGTTTTATAATAAAATATTATTGAAAAAAATAAATAATATGTTAAAATATAGGAGGAAATATTTTTATTATAAAGGGTGAGAGGGGTTTTAAAATGAATAAGAGAATAGAATTAGAAGCTAGAAAAGAAGCGTTAATTAACAAAGGTAACCATAATTCAGCATTAATAGCAAAGGTTAATAGAAAAATTAGAAGATTAGATAATAAATAAAAATAATAATTGATTTATTAAATTTTTATGATAAAATATATTTAATTTAATAAAAACAATTCGTATAATCCTTAAAATACGGTTAAGGAGTTTCTACCAAGAACCAATAATTCTTGATTACGGAGAAGATATTTAATTATTTTCTTCGTAACCAAGAATTTTTTTTATAATTTTTTATAATAAATCTTTTTATAGGTAGAAAATTTAAAAATTTAAAATTTTTATTACAGGAGGACGTTATGAAATTTGAAAATTTACCTAAAATAGAATTGCATTGTCATTTAGATGGATGCTTAAGGCCAGAAACAGTAAAGGAGTTAATAGTTAAAGAAAATTTGAATTTAGATTTATATGATATTAATAATATAGAAAATGAGTTAATAGTTCCAGATAATTGTTCATCCTTAAATGTATATTTAAAAAGATTTGATATTCCAGTAAAGGTTATGCAAAGTAAAGAAAATTTGAGAAGAATAGCATATGAACTTATAGAAGATGTTAGTAAAGAAAATGTTAAATATATAGAAATAAGATTCGCACCACTTTTACATAAAGAAAAAGGTCTTGAGATTAAAGAAATAATTGAAAGTGTTTTAATGGGACTAAAAGAAGGGGAAACGGATTTTGGTGTTAAAAGCAATTTAATCCTTAGTATTTTAAGAAATATGGATATTAAAACTGCTTATGAAGTAATTGAAAGTGGAAAAGAATTTATAGGAAATGGGGTTGTAGCAGTAGATTTAGCGGGAAATGAAGAAAAAGGTTTTTGTAAAAAGTTTAAAGATGCATTTAATTTAGCTAGGGAATATGGATATAAAATTACAATTCATGCTGGAGAGACAGGGCATTCAATTAATGTTAAAGAAGCGATAGAATTATTAGGAGCAGAAAGAATTGGACATGCTGTTGCAATAGAAAAGGATATTAATATATATAATTTAGTTAAAGAAAAAGAAGTAATACTTGAAATGTGTCCAAAGAGTAATGTACAAACAAAAGCAGTAGAAAATTATAAAAAACATCCGATAAAAAGATTTTTAGAAGATAACCTTTTAGTAAATTTAAGTACAGATAATAGAACCGTATCTAATGTAACACTTACAGAAGAACTTAATGCTGTAGATGAAAATCATATATTAAGTATAAATGATGGTAAAAAAATATATATAAATAGTATAAAAGGTGCTTTTTGTGATAAGGAAACAAAAGAGTGGTTAAAGACATTTATTGAATGTTAATTTTATAAAAAATACTATATTAGATTTAACTTCTAATATAGTATTTTAAAATGTTTTTATTAAAACATATATTTTAATAAATTTAAATTTTCTTTCATGTTTTTAATTTATAATTTTCTAATAATATATATTGTTTATATTTAAAGTAATAAGCTAAAGAAAATATAATAGTTATAGCTTCTGCAATTGGTATAGCAAGCCAAATTCCATTTACTCCAATAAAATAAGGCAATATTATTATACAAATACTAACAAACACTAATGATCTACTTATAGATATTATGGCTGATATTTTTCCGTTTCCTATTGAAGTGAATAGATTTGACATAAATATATTAACACCTATAATTAAGAATCCAAAAGAAAACAATTTAAGACCAAAGTATGCTATAGTATATACATTTAAATTATTAGTAAAGAATAAAATTATATATTTTCCAAGGAAAAAAGAAACTAAAAAGATAAAAATCGATGACCAAGCTATAGTTATAAAACTATAATTTAAGCTTTCTTTTATTTTATTTTTATTTTTTGCTCCAAAATTATAACTTATAATAGGAGATACTCCAACTGAAATTCCAAAAAACATGGCTATAAAAAAATAATAAATGTAAGTTATTATAGACATAGCAGCGATACCATTTTCACCATGGAATTTAAGTATACTTACATTAAATAAGAATGTAGTTATTCCAGTTGAAAATTCAGTAAACATTTCAGAACTTCCATTAAAACAAGAATTCCATAAATCCCTTAAATAAATGTTAGGTTTTTTAAAAGATAAAAGAGAATCATTGCTTAAAAAATGAAATAATCCAATAAATGCAGATATAGTTATTGATAAAAATGTTCCAAAAGCAGCTCCTAAAATACCTAGATTTAAAATTACTATAAAAATATAATCTAATATTATATTTAAAATTAAGCCAACTGATGACATTAGAAGGGATAGCTTTGGCTTTCCATCTATACGAGCATAATACTCAAAATACAATTTAAACATCATAGGTATAGTCATTAAAATTGTTATAAATCCATACTTTAGTGCGTAGGGCATAAGAACTTTAGTTGCACCAAGTAATGATAGAATTGGTTTTAAAAAAATTAATCCAATAAAAGTTAAAATTAAAGAAATTACAAGTAGAGTTAATGTTATAAAAGAAAACAGCTTATTAGCATCATCTTTTTTACCTTCACCGAGTTTTATAGAAACTAAGGCGCCAGATCCAGTTGCAAGCATTACTGCTATCCCAAATATTACACAGGTTATTGGAATAATAATATTTATTGATGCTAATGCATCAGATCCTACAAATCTTGAAACAAAAAATCCATCTATAGTAGTATAAAATGATAAAAACACCATAGCTACAACAGAAGGGAGAACATACTTAATAAATTGTAAATAAGTTTGGTGTTTAGTAAAATTGCTGTTCATATATAGTACTCCTTATCTAACATAATTATTTACAATAATTAGTTTAAAGGATATAGTAACTATATGGTCAAGAGAATATTAAAAGTTTTATGGAGGAAATATGGATATAAAATTTACTATTGGTGAAGTGGCGAAGTTTCATAATTTATCAAAACAAACTTTGATATTTTATGATAAAATAGGTCTATTTAAACCTAAAATAGTTGATGCTTCTAATAATTATAGATATTACACTGCAGAACAATTAGAAGTTTTAGATAGTATTTTAATACTTAAGGAAATAGGTGTACCTTTAAAAAAAATAAAAGAGTTTTTAGGACATCGTAGTTTAAATTCAACTTTAAATTTGATGGTTGAACAAAAGAGAGAGTTAGAAAAACAAAAAGAACATTTAAATTTAATAATTAAAAGAATTGAAAAAAAGATAGAAACTATAGAGCATATAAGTGAATTTGAAGAAAAGGTTTATTTTAAATACTTAAAAGAAGAATTTTTAGCAGTACAAGAGGTAGAAAGTCCATACGATTTAATAAAAACTAATATAGCTATAAAGACATTATTAAAAAAGGCCACTTTAAATTGTTATGTATATAATTATCAAATAGGAGTTATGATTTCAGCTAAAAATTTAAATAAGGGAAACTATACTACGGCAGATTATGCTTTTGTACCTTTAAATAATAAGATATCTGATAAAAACGTTATAATAAAACCTGAAGGTTTATATGCAATTATCTATCATCAAGGTAGATATGAAGATATAGGTACAAGCTATAAAAAATTATTAAATGAGATAAATAGAATGGGATATATTATAAAAAGTCATTCTTATGAATATTGTGTATTAGATAGTCTAACAAGTAAAAATCCAAATAATTACATTACAAAAATATCTATTAAAATAGAAAAGGAATAAAAAAAACCGATATAAAAATTTATATCGGTTTTTAGTTTTATTTTAAGAATTAATGTATCTTTTTAAAAACTGTTTTGTTCTATCATTTTTAGGATTATTAAATATTTCATTTGGTGTACCTTCTTCAACAACTAAACCATCTGACATAAAGATAATTCTATCACCAACATCTTTAGCAAATGACATTTCATGAGTGACAATTATCATAGTTCTATGTTCCTTTGCTAAATTTTTTATTACTAATAAAACTTCATCAACAAGTTCTGGATCTAATGCTGACGTTGGCTCATCAAAAAGTATAACATTTGGATTTATAGCCATAGCACGTGCTATACTAACTCTTTGTTTTTGCCCACCTGATAAAGTATTTGGATATACATCTTTTTTATTTTCCATTCCAACTTTTCTTAGTGCATCTAAAGCTAATTCTGAAGCTTTGGTTTTGTCTATTTTTTTTACAACTATTAATGCTTCTGTTACATTTTCTAATACAGTTTTGTTATTAAAAAGATTATAATGCTGAAAAACCATAGCAGATTGTTTTCTTAATAAATGAATTTGCTTTTTATTTATTTTATTTGTATCTAAAGAAATATCACCAATTGTTATTTTACCTTCATCTGGAGATTCAAGATAATTTAAGCATCTTAGAAAGGTTGATTTACCAGAACCAGATGGTCCAAGAATTACTACAACTTCTCCTGTTTTAACATTTAAATTTATATTTTTTAAAACTTCTATATTATTAAATTTCTTTTTTAAGCCTTCTATTTTTATCATAATATCACCTCTAATATACTGAAATCTTTCTTTCTAAAACTTTTTGTAAATAACTGAAGAACTCTATGATTATCCAGTACATTATTGCTACTACAATATAACTTTCGAAAAATTTGTAACTAGATGATGCAGCCATTTGAGCTTTTGCTAATAGTTCTACAACACCTAAAGTAAAAGCAAGTGAAGATCCCTTTACAGTATCAACAAATATATTACCAAGAGGTGGGATAGCTATTCTGAATGCTTGTGGAAGTATTATTCTTTTAAGTCCTTCTCCTTTTGTCATTCCCACTGATAAACATGCTTCCATTTGTCCTTTATCTATTGCATTTATTGAAGATCTTAATATTTCGGCAATATATGCAGATGCATTTAATCCAAGCCCAATAAGAGCTGCTGTATAAGCTGTCATATTTTGAAGGGGTGGTATAACTTGTGGAATACCAAAATATAATAAAAATAATTGAACTAAAAGAGGAGTACCTCTAAAAAATGAAATATATATTTCGGCTAACTGTTTAATTATTGGGATTTTGTAAATTCTTATTATTGCAAGTGCTATTCCAATAATAAGTCCTAAAATCATACCAAATACAGATAATGAAATAGTAGTTTTCATAGCTTTAATTAGCATAGGAATTAATTTTAATGAATACATAAAGTCAAAGGATAATGTGCCTTTAGAGCTTTTTAAAGATTCTGTATCAGATTCGTTATTATTTGGAGTTGTAACATTAGTTCCAAGCCACTTTTCTGAAATTGCTTTTAAAGATCCATCATTTTTCATATCTAATAAAGCCGAATTTATATCTTTTATTAGATGTTCATTTTCTTTTGTTTTTAAAAATGGATAAGCATTTTCTATTTTATCAATAGGCTTACCTGCAAGCTGTAAATTTAAATTTTTTTCTTTAATTGCAGCTATTGCTGAAACTTTGTCTATAACAACAGCATCAATTCTACCAAGTAAAAGCTCATTAAAAGCAGCATCAGTATTTTGATAAGTTATAATTTTTATATTACCATTTTTATCTTTATCTTTGACTATTTGCTCATAATTACTTCCAAGGTCCACACCGACTTTTTTACCAATTAAATCATCAAATGATTTAATTGAATTATTATCTTGTTTTACAATTATTTGTGCACCACTATATACAGTAGGATCAGTAAAAAAGTATTTTTCTTTTCGTTCGTTAGTTAAAGTTATTTGATTAGCTAAAGTATCAACTTTTCCACTTTCAAGCATACCAAAAAGCCCACTAAATGAAGCGGTCTTAAATTTTATATTGTAATTTAATTTTTTCCCTATTTCATTCCATATGTCAATTTCAAATCCTTCAAGGTTTCCGTTATTTGAATATGTAAAAGGATAATATGTACCTGATGTACCTATAGTAATAGTTTTTTTATTTAAATCTGTAGAATTAGTTTTATTATTTAAATTACTACATGATACTAATGATATTACTATAATTAGCAATGATAATATAAGCAATGTAAAACGTTTTTTCATTTGAAATCCTCTTCCTATAAATAAATTCTTTTTTAAAATTATAAGAATTCCTATCTGAATTGTCAAGATTAATACTTTTATAAAAACATAGGATTATTATGTGAAGAATATTAATAAATAATTATTTTTCAATAAAATAATTAGTAAACATAAATATAATAAATTATTAGATATATAATTATATTAGGTATATATAGGAAAAATTTAAGAGGGTAGGTACGTATGAATAATATAAGTGGAATTTTAATTAGAAAAGAAGATTATATACAAATTAAACTGAATAAAACAGAAAGTGGAAAAATATTTTATAAAAATAAATTAGAAGAAAAAGAAATATTTTTAATGGATTTTTATAATAAAAATACAATAAAATTTAAAGATCCAAAACCTTTAAATAGAACTTTTTATAAAATTGTATGCAAAAGTGGAGAACTTATTCTTGCAGAAAGAATATTACCTCTTGAAAAATTTAGTAATTTTAGAGATTTAGGAGGATATATAGATAAAAAAGGAAGAATGATTAAATGGGGATTATTTTATCGTTCAGAAGATCTTTCAAATTTAAAAAATGATGATTTAAAATATTTTGAGACTTTAGGAATAAAATATGTATTGGATTATAGATCAAAAGAGGAAGTACTTGAAAATCCAGATATACAAGTAAAAGGAGTTAAGAATATAAATATATCTGGAATGAATATTGAAGAAAAAACTAGCAAAAGTGAAAATTTAGATATGATAAGTTATATTTCCGAAATATTGAAAGGAAAAGAAATTACAATAACTCCAGAACAGTTACTTAAAGATGCTTATAAAAATATGCCAATTAATAATCCTGCATACAAAGAATTATTTGAGCTTTTTAAAAACCCAAAAAATACAGCTATATTACAGCATTGTACTGCAGGAAAGGATAGGACAGGAATAGGATCTGCTCTTTTATTATTAGCATTAGGAATAGATGAAGAAACAGTAATAGAAGATTATTTACAAAGTAATGAGAATAGAGAGCAATTTAATAAAAAAGTAATTAATATGTGTAGTAATTATATTAAAGATGAAAAAACAAAGAAGTTAATAGAAGAAATTTTAGGGGTTAATAGGTCGTTTATACAATTAAGTTTAAATGCTATAAAAAATAAATATGAAACTTATGAGAATTACTTTGAAAAAGAGTATGGACTAACTTCTTTTGATTTGGAAGAATTAAAAGATTTTTATATGTATAAATAAAAATAAATTTTTATAAAAAATGAATAAAACTCTTTATTGTGGTAAAAATACCCAATAAGGAGTGATAAGAATGAAACATAAAAGAAAAATTTATTTAAGTATAGTGTTTTTAGGTATTATAATTCTTTTTAGTGGAACATATTATTTAACATCAAAAAGTATTAAGAATAGAGAACTTGAAAAGCAAAATAGTATGCAGGTAGAAGAAGTTAATTCATCTAGTATAGCAAAAGGAAGAACACTTAGAGATGATTTGATTATTTCTTTCTATACTAATGAAAAGAGAGATAAAACAACAACTGTTAAAGAATTAATAAAAATTAATAATTTGAAGGATGGATTAACAGAAGAATTACTAACAAAACAAGCATTGAAAGACGGATATGAATTAGTAGAAAAATCAAATGATAGATTTATATATAGAAGAAATAGTCAAGATAAAGTTAGTAGTGATTTTGAGAAAGATACTTATTATATTGGTGAAAGTGATGGATATTTAGCTATATATAAAGCTGATAATAATGGGGAACTTAAAAAAGAAAAAGTTTATTCAGATGAAATGTCTATAGATATGTTTAGAGATACTGATGCTGAAAAAATTAAAAATTTTAAATATTTTAGTAGCAAAAATATAGAAGAAGTAGAAAATAAAATAATGGAACTTATTACGTAAAAATTAGGACTAATTATATAGTCCTTTTTTTATTGTTATCATTTCTTGAAAGATTTTAATTAAAATGATAAAGTAATAAGTAGACTTGTATGGGAACATACTTTCATCCAGCATATTGGAAAGGGGGAGTATAAATGTATGAATATATAAAAGGAAAATATATAGGAATAATAAAAGATTATTTAATCATTGAAAATAATGGTATAGGATATAAAATATTTTCTTCAGGAATAACTATGTCAGAAATGCCATCTATTGGTGAAGAAGTTATGCTTTATTTAGAACAAATAGTTAGAGAAGATTTTATTGGATTATATGGATTTTTATCAAAAGAAGAATTAAATATGTTTAAATTATTACTTGGAATAAATGGAGTTGGCTCAAAGGCTGCACTTTCACTTTTATCAATTAGTAGAATAAATAATTTGAAGTATGCAATAATGACTGAAGATGATAAACATCTTTGTAGAGCTCCTGGAATAGGTAAAAAGACTGCTTCAAGAATAATATTAGAACTTAAAGATAAGTTAAAACCAGATGAATTATTTGAAGATGGAGATATAAATGAAAATATACCTTCAGTAGATGATGATTATGCATTTAAAGTTTCAGAAGTTTTAGGAGCACTTTTAGCATTAGGATACAGTGAAAAAGAAGCAAATATGGCTATTAAAAATATAAGTAAAGAAAATACTGTAGAAATAATGATAAAAGATTGCTTAAAAGTTTTAATGGGGTAGGTGAGATTTTTGGAAAGAATTATTACACCTAATGAACTTAATGAAGATTTTGGAGAATTAAGTTTAAGACCTCAAAAAATAAATGAATATATAGGTCAAGATAAAGTTAAAGAAAGATTAGATATATTTATAAAAGCAGCTAGAAATAGAAATGAAGCATTAGACCATGTTTTATTATATGGCCCCCCAGGACTTGGAAAAACTACATTAGCTAACATTATAGCTAAAGAAATGGGTGGAAATCTTAAGGTTACATCTGGTCCAGCAATTGAAAGAGCTGGTGATTTAGCTGCAATATTAACTACTCTTCAAGATAATGATGTTTTATTTATTGATGAGATTCATAGATTAAATAGAAATGTTGAGGAAATTCTTTATCCTGCCATGGAAGATTATGCTCTTGATATAGTTATAGGAAAAGGAGCAGCTGCTAAATCTATTAGACTTGATTTGCCACAATTTACTCTTATAGGTGCAACTACAAGAATAGGAATGTTAACATCACCTCTTAGAGATAGATTTGGGGTTTTATGCTCTATGGAATATTATACAGATGAACAACTAAAGGATATAATAGTTAGAAGTGCTTTAGTTTTTGGTTGTTCTATAACAGAGGAAGGTGCTTTTGAAATAGCTAGAAGATCAAGAGGTACGCCAAGAATAGCTAATAGATTATTAAAAAGAGTTAGAGATTATTCTGAAGTTAAATCTGATAATTTAATAAGTTATAAAGAAGCAAGAGAAGCTCTTAAACTTTTAGAAGTAGATAGTCAAGGATTTGATAGAGTTGATAATAAAATATTAGAAGCTATAATAGATAATTTTAAAGGTGGACCTGTTGGTATAGAAACCTTATCTTATTTTATAGGAGAAGAACTTGGAACATTAGAAGATGTATATGAACCTTATCTGTTACAAAAAGGATTTATAGTAAGAACACCAAGAGGAAGAGTAGCAACTGAAAAAGCATATAAGCACTTAGGAAGAAGTATTAGTGCTCATAATAAAGGAGAACAAAAAAAGTTTTTTTAAATATAGTAAGGAGACGAAATAAATGAAAGTAAGCGATTTTGATTTTTATTTACCAGAAGAATTAATAGCACAACATCCATTAGAAAAAAGAGATACTTCAAGACTTATGGTTCTTGACAAGAAAACAGGTGATATAGAACATAAAGTTTTTAAGGATATAATAGAATATTTAAATGAAGGTGATACTCTTGTTTTAAACAATACTAGAGTAATGCCAGCAAGACTTATAGGTGCTAAAGAAGGTACTGGTGGTAAAATAGAATTTTTACTTCTTAAAAGACTTGAGGGAGATAAGTGGGAATGTTTAGCTAAGCCTGGAAAAAGCGCAAAACCTGGAAGAAGATTTGAGTTTGGAGATGGAAAACTTAAATGTGAAGTTTTAGAAGTATTAGATACAGGTAATAGAATTATAGAATTTGAATATGATGGAATATTTGAAGAAGTTCTAGATTCATTAGGAGAAATGCCACTTCCTCCATACATACATGAAAGATTAGAAGATAGAGAAAGATATCAAACTGTATATTCTAAAGAAAAAGGTTCAGCCGCTGCACCAACTGCAGGACTTCACTTTACAGAAGAATTACTTAAAGAAATAAAAGAAAAAGGAGTAAATATAGTTTATCTAACTTTACATGTTGGTCTTGGAACATTTAGACCAGTTCAAGTTGATGATATAAATGATCATATTATGCATTCAGAATTTTATCAATTATCAAAAGAATCAGCTGATATAATAAATAATACGAAGAAAAATGGCAAGAGAGTTATAGCAGTAGGTACTACATCAACAAGAACATTAGAAACTATAGCAGGAGATGATGGTACAGTTAAGGAAGCAAGTGGTTGGACAGATATATTTATATATCCAGGATATAAATATAAAGTGGTAGATAATTTAATAACTAATTTTCATTTACCAGAATCAACATTAATAATGCTTGTTTCAGCATTAGCAGGAAGAGATAATGTATTAAATGCATATAATGAAGCAGTTAAAGAAAAATATAGATTCTTCTCATTTGGAGACGCTATGTTTATTAAATAAAAAGTAATTGACTTAGAAACTAAAGGAGTGAAATTTTTGAGCAAAAGATATACTTTGTTAAAGAAGGACGGGAAAGCAAGAAGAGGTAGATTTGTAACACCACATGGAACTATAGAAACACCAGTATTTATGAATGTAGGAACATTAGCTGCTATTAAAGGTGCGGTTTCAAGTATGGATTTAAAGGAAATAGGATGTCAAGTTGAACTTTCAAATACATATCATCTTCATTTAAGACCATCAGATAAAGTTGTTAAGGAAATGGGGGGACTTCATGAATTTATGAATTGGGATAGACCTATACTTACAGATTCAGGTGGATTCCAAGTATTTTCATTATCAGGAATTAGAAAAATTAAAGAAGAGGGTGTATACTTTAATTCTCATATAGATGGTAAGAGAATATTTATGGGACCTGAAGAAAGTATGCAAATACAAAGTAATTTAGCCTCAACTATAGCTATGGCATTTGATGAATGTATAGAGATACCATCACCTAGAAAATATGTTGAGCAATCAGTTGAAAGAACTACAAGATGGCTTGAAAGATGTAAAAAAGAAATGGATAGATTAAATTCACTTCCTGACACTATAAACAAAGAACAAATGTTATTTGGTATAAACCAAGGAGCCACATTTAAAGATATAAGAATAGAACATGCAAAGACTATATCAAAGATGGATTTAGATGGATATGCTATTGGAGGACTTGCAGTTGGAGAAACTCATGAAGAAATGTATGAAACAATAGATGCAGTTGTACCACACCTTCCACAAGATAAGCCTATCTATTTAATGGGAGTTGGAACGCCTGAAAATATTTTAGAAGCTGTAGATAGAGGAGTAGATTTTTTCGATTGTGTACTTCCAGCAAGAAATGGTAGACATGGTCATGTGTTTACAGGAGAAGGTAAGATTAATCTAATGAATAAAAAGTTTGAATTAGATAAAAGACCTATAGATGAAGGATGTCAATGTCCTACATGTAAAAATTACACAAGAGGATATATAAGACATTTATTTAAAGCTAAGGAAATGCTTGCTATGAGACTTTGTGTACTTCATAATCTTTATTTTTACAATAAGTTAATGGAAGATATAAGAAATGCCATTGATGAAGATAGATTTAAAGAGTTTAAAGAACAAAAATTAAGTGAGTGGAATAGAAATAAAAAATAATAGTATTTAATAATAGTTTTAAATGTTTTGTTGACAACAAAATGAAATAAATGTAAACTCATTTTAGGGATATAAGTTCCAAATGATACTTAAACAAGGAAAGGGTGTACAAAATGCCAATTTTATATCAAATACTACCATTGGTTTTAATATTTGGTCTTTTCTTCTTTATGATAATTCTTCCAGAAAAGAAGAGAAAGAAGCAATATGGACAAATGATGGATTCATTAAAAGTTAATGATGAAATAATGACAAGAGGCGGAATCGTTGGTAAAATAGTTAAAATGTCAGATGAGCATGTAGTAATAGAAACAAGCTCAGATAGAACAAAAATAAAATTAGTTAAAAATTCAATTGCAACTAAGTTAAATAAAGAGGAAGCTGAAGTTAAATAAAAATAATTTAAAAAGTAAAAACACCACAAAAGTGGTGTTTTTTATTTAATAAGATTGAATTAATCACAAAGTGAAATGTTTACATAATACTTTATTATGATATTATATTATGGTATAATTAAAAGCGATTTATAGAAATTTATACCAATAAATGTAAAATTATAAAAAGAATATTTAAGTATTAGTTTGGGCACTATACAATAGTGTTTATACTGAACCGAAGGGGGATAAAAATGAAAGGAAAAGGAAAAAGTACATTTATTTTTACGCTTTGTACCCTAGTTATAATAATTTTAGCAATAGTTTGCTTCAGAGGAGTTAAAATTGGAGGCTGGGAGATAAAATCTTTCAATCAAGCTATAACTAAAGGGTTGGATTTACAAGGTGGAGTTTCTGTGCTTTTAGGAATTCAAGATGAAAATGTAAGTCATGAAGATTTACAGAAAACAAAAGATTTAATAAAATTAAGAGTTGATAAGCTTGGAGTAGCTGAAACTGTAGTTACTACAGAAGGTGATAATAAAATAAGAGTTGATATACCTGGAGAATATAATTCACAAGGTATAGTAGATGCTTTAAGTAAAACAGGAGAGCTTACTTTTAAGGCGCCAGATGGAAAGGTAATTTTAACTGGTAAGGATGTAAAAAAAGCTACATCTATGCTTGATCAACAAAATGGAAAGCCTGTTGTTTCACTTGAATTAAATAATGAAGGAACTAAATTATTTTCAGAGGCTACTCAAAAATATTTAGGAAAACAAATATCAATTAATATGGATGATCAACAACTTACAAATCCTACAGTTCAAAGCCAAATAACAAATGGTGAAGCTGTAATTACTGGTATGAGTAGTGTTGAAGAAGCTAAAAATTTAGCAGGACTTATAAATTCAGGAGCATTACCTGTTAGTATAAAAGCTTTATCACAACAAACTGTTGGAGCACAACTTGGTGAAACAGCATTACCAAATGCCGTTAAAGCAGGAGTGATTGGAATAAGTTTAATATTCATATTTATGATTTTATATTATAGAGTTCCAGGTATAATAGCATCAATTGCTTTAACATTATATGTTACATTAGTTCTTCTAGTGTTTGTTGAAATTGGAGCAACACTTACACTTCCAGGTATAGCTGGATTCTTACTTACTATAGGTATGGCAGTAGATGCCAATGTACTTATATTTGAAAGAATAAGGGAAGAACTTAGAAATGGTATTTCACCAAAATCAGCAGTTAAGAAAGGCTTTGATAATGCACTTTCATCAATAGTTGATTCAAATGTAACAACAATAATAGCTGCATTGGTTCTTTATTTTGTAGGGTCTGGATCAGTTAAAGGATTTGCTATAACATTAATGATAGGTATAGTTGTAAGTTTATTTACGGCTCTTATAGTAACAAAATTCTTAATGAATCAAGCGTTAGCTGCTGGCTTCTTAAGCAAACCATCTCTGTTTAGAGTGAAAGTGAAAAGGGGGTAGAGCTATGTTGAAAATAATAGAACATGCAAAAATATGGATTACTTTATCCCTTATTTTTATAGTTGTGGGATTAGGCTTTATGTTCACAAGAGGTCTTAATTTTGGTATAGATTTTAAAGGTGGTACACAAGTTGTATTTGATTTTGGTAAAGAATTTGATAAACAAAAGGCAGATGAAATTGTTAAAAAATATGATAAAGATGCAATAACTAATACTGTAAATTCAACACAATATGAAATAAAATCACCTAATTTACCATCAAAAGAAGTTAATGAAATTTATGATCAATTTAAGAAAGATTTTAAAATTGGTGATAAAGCATTAGTTTCTCAAAATGAAATAGGTGCATCAGTTGGTAAAGAATTAACAGATAAAGCTATTATAGCAATTGGTATAGCATTTGTGTGCATGCTTATATATATAGCAATAAGATTTGAAATAAGATTTGGAATTGCGGCTTTAGTAGCCCTAATTCATGATATATTAGTAACTCTTAGTTTTTATGCTATATTTAATATAACAGTTAACTCACCATTTATAGCGGCTATATTAACTGTTGTAGGTTATTCAATAAATGATACTATAGTTATTTTTGATAGAATAAGAGAGAATTCAAAGATTATGAGAAGAAGTTCTCCAACTGAAATAGCTGATAAGAGTTTAACACAAACTATGTCAAGATCAATTAATACAACAATTACAACTCTTATAACAATTGTAGCAGTTAATATTTTTGTGCCAACTGTTAGAGAATTTTCTCTTCCACTTATAATTGGTATAGCTACAGGAGCTTATTCATCAATATTTATAGCATCACCTTTATGGGTTGCTCTTCAAAAAAGAAGAAATAATAATAAAAAAACAAAAGCATAACTTATAAGATTATGTCTAAATATAAAAGCCTTCAAAATAAATTTGAAGGTTTTTTAACTTTTTTACATAAATATTTGTCAAATGCTCTGTTTTAAATTATAATATTATTGTTTTCTAATTTTGTGGAGGAGATAGTAAGTGATGCGTAAGTTTTGGGAGAGTATATATTGCCCTAATTACATAAAAGGATATAATCCCTTTATTATGAAAGATATGAACAAGTCAATAGAACGTCTTGTTACAGCAATTAATAATAGGGAAAAGATCATTATATATGGAATAAACACTGTTGATGGTATTTGTGCAATTGCTTCCTTAAGCTTAGTTTTAAGATACTTAAATGCAGATGTAGAATATTTAATACATGATGGTGGAGACGAATGTAAAAAGGTAGATTCTTTTGATATAAAAACAAAAATAGATTTTTTAGGGGGAGAATTACTAATTACATTAGGAGTGGATTTAGCATCACAAGAAGAGGTTGAACTTTGTGATAGGCTTGGAATAGATTTAATAGTTATAGAGAATAAAATTATTAATGAAAAGAAAGATTATATTTATATAAATCCTAATCAAAAATGTTGTCAATATAGATATAAAAATTTATCATTAAGTGCTTTAACATTTAAATTAATGCAAGCTATAGCCATTTATTACAATATGAAAAGTATTAATAAATATTTGGATTTGATTTTAATTGGTACAAAGTGGGCAGGTTCTAAAGGTAGTGGAGAAAATGCTATTTTTCTAAAAGAAGGTAAGAAATTTTTAGACAATACAAATAACATTGGATTAAGAGCTATAATTAACTTTAATAATATAGAAGAACTTGATGACGAGAATATAGAGAAAATTATAAATTTAATAACTCCAACTACAAGTGCTGTTGGAAAATTAAATAATGCTAGAATAGTTCTAGAACTAATTACGACTGATGATGAAGATAGAGCAGAGCAAATAGCAAAATATTTATATAATACAAGAATAAGGCAGTTTTAAATGCATTATAATGTATTGTTAGGATGTAATTCTTAAAATATTGGAGGAATCAAAATGGATTTAAAAGAAAAAATAAGAATAGTTGAAGATTTTCCTAAAGAGGGAATAAGTTTTAAAGATGTAACTACATTAATTTCAGATGGAGAAGGATTAAGAGAATCTGTTAATAAGATAGTTGAGCATTTAAAAGACAAAAAGATAGATGTAGTTGTAGGTCCAGAAGCTAGAGGGTTTATATTTGGAGTTCCTGTTGCTTATGCATTAGGTGTTGGATTTATTCCAGTTAGAAAACCTGGTAAGCTACCAGGAGAAACTATATCAATAGCATATGATTTAGAATATGGTACAGATAATTTAGAATTACACAAAGGTTCTATAAAGAAAGGACAAAGAGTTGCAATAGTTGACGATTTATTAGCAACTGGAGGAACAATAGAAGCAGTAGCAAAACTTGTAGAACTTGCTGGTGGAGAAGTTGTTTCATTAGATTTTGTAATAGAACTTACAGAATTAAAAGGAAGAGATAAACTTAAAGGTTACGATGTAATGTCATTAACACAGTATGATGTTTAAAATCATTGAAAATGTTTTGACGGTATTATATAATAATAGATAATGGCTGGTTAAAAAACCAGCCTTTGATTTTAAATAATTATAGTTTAATACTATTTTAAGGGGCGTATTCCTAATGATAGAGAATTTAGTTAATTATATAGAAAAAAATTGCAATAATGTTGACATTGAAACGATAAAAAAAGCCTATAACTTAGCTAATGAAGCTCATAAAGATCAAAGTAGAGAATCAGGTGAACCTTACATAATACATCCAATAGACGTAGCATGTATATTAGCTGAACTTGGTATGGATACTAGCACTATTGCTGCAGGTCTTTTACATGACGTTATAGAAGATACAGATTATACATATGAAGATATGGCTAATGAATTTAATGAAGAAATAGCAAATCTTGTTGAAGGTGTAACAAAACTTGGCAAAATAGAATATAAGACAAAAGAAGAACAGCAAGCTGATAACGTAAGGAAAATGCTTTTAGCTATGGCTAAAGATATAAGAGTAATTATAATAAAATTAGCAGATAGACTTCATAATATGAGAACTCTTAAATATATGAAAAAAGAGAAGCAAAAACAAAAAGCAAAAGAAACTTTAGATATTTATGCACCTCTTGCTCATAGACTTGGTATGTCTAAAATTAAGTGGGAACTTGAAGATTTAAGTTTTAGATATTTGCATGAAGAAGAATATTATGATTTAGTACATAAAATTGCTGAAAAGAGAGTAGAGAGAGAAGCTTATATTGATTCTGTTATAGAGGATCTTAAAGGAAAATTAGATGATGCAGGAATTGATGCTGATATAGAAGGAAGGCCAAAACATTTCTATAGTATATATAGAAAAATGGTAAAAAAACATAAAGATATAGAACAAATATTTGACTTAACTGCAATAAGAATTTTAGTTGATTCAGTAAAAGATTGTTATGGAGTACTTGGTATAGTTCATACTATTTATAAACCAATACCAGGAAGATTTAAGGACTATATAGCTATGCCAAAGCCTAATATGTATCAATCACTGCATACAACCGTCATAGGACCGCAAGGTAAAACTTTTGAAATTCAAATAAGAACCTTTGAAATGCATAAAACAGCAGAATATGGTATAGCAGCTCACTGGAAATACAAAGAAGGAAGCGAAGATGATAAGGGTGCTGACTTTGAAATGAAGCTTGCATGGCTTAGAGATATGTTAGAATGGCAAAAAGAAACATCAGATGCTGAGGAATTTATAGAAGGATTTAAAATAGATTTATTTTCTGATGAAGTATTTGTATTTACTCCAAAAGGTGTAGTAATAAATTTAGCAAGTGGTTCTACACCAATAGATTTTGCTTATAGAATACATACTGATATAGGAAATAAATGTGTTGGTGCAAAAGTTAATGGTAAAATAGTACCTTTAGATTATAAGTTAAAGACTGGAGAGATAGTTGAAATAATTACTTCTAAAAGTACAAAAGGTCCTAAGATGGATTGGTTAAATATTGTAAAGAGTAATCAAGCTAAGAGTAAAATTAGACAATGGTTTAAAAAGATAAAAAAAGAAGAAAATATAGAAAAAGGAAAAGAAATCCTAGAAAAAGAACTTAAGAAACAAAGTGTTGTATTTAATGATATTGCAAAGGGAGATGTTTATAACAAACTTCTTAAGAGATACAATATACATAATTTAGAGGATTTATATGCTAATATAGGTGTTGGAGTAATAACAGCATCATCGTTTGTATCAAGGCTTAAAGAAGATAATATAGATGATAAAGCAGCTAAAGAAGCTTTAGAAAAAAATATTGAAGAACAAATACAAAAGCAAGAAAAGAAACATGAAAAAGATAACCAAAAAACTTATGGTGTTACTGTAAAAGGCCTTAGTAATATAATGGTTAGATTTGCAAAATGTTGTAA
Organism: Clostridium sp. TJA020; assembly: GCF_058310295.1. Classification (NCBI taxonomy): domain Bacteria; kingdom Bacillati; phylum Bacillota; class Clostridia; order Eubacteriales; family Clostridiaceae; genus Clostridium; species Clostridium sp. TJA020. The sequence continues at coordinate 579,317 of NZ_JBZEFC010000001.1, read as the reverse complement.
TCCAGTGCCAGGTGATGATATAGTTGGATATATTACAAAAGGGCGAGGAGTATCTGTTCATAGAAAAGATTGTAATAATGTAAAAGCATTAATTAAAAATGAACCTGAAAAAATAGTTGAAGCTAGCTTTGGAAAGGCAAAGGGCTCAGCTTATATAGCAGAGGTTCAAATAAGAACAGAAGATAGAACTGGGATATTAGCTGAAATAATGAGTGTTATTAGTGAAAAAGGATTACCTTTAAATTCATTAAATGCGAATTCATCTAAAGGAAATGTTGCAACTATAAATATAAAAATAAAAATAAACTCAATAGAGCAATTAAAGGAGTTTATGAAGGTTATTAGAAAAATTAGAGGGGTAATTGATATATATAGAGTTAATAATTAAAGAAGGACGTGTTCATTTTGAGAGCTGTAGTACAGAGAGTTTCTTCATCTAGTGTAAAAGTAGATGGTGAAGTAGTAGGAAAAATAAATGAAGGATTAAATATTCTTATTGGAATATCAAAAGAAGATACTATAGAGGATTTAAAATATATAAAAGATAAAGTAGTTAATCTTAGAATTTTTGAAGATGAAAACTATAAAATGAATCAATCTTTATTAGATATAAAAGGAGAAATTTTAGTTATATCACAATTTACACTTTATGGTGATTGTAGAAAAGGTAGAAGACCTAATTTTATGAATGCTAAAGGTGGAGAAGAAGCTAAAATTCTTTACAATGAGTTTGTAAATATGTTAAAAGAAACAGGATTAAAAGTAGAAACTGGAGAATTTGGAGCGGATATGAAAGTTGATATACAAAATGATGGACCTGTAACAATACTTTTAGATAGTTTCAAACAATTTTAATAATAAGGAGATGATTTTTGATGATAGTTAAAACAATACCAGCAGGTATATATGATGCAAATTGTTATTTAATAATAGATAATGATACTAAAGAAGCAGGAATTATAGATCCAGGTGGAGATGAACTAAAGTTAAAACAAATAATAGAAGGACTTAATATAAAGCCAAAATTTATATTATTAACACATGCTCATTTAGATCATGTTGGAGCTGTTGAATACTTAAGTCAATCATTTAATATTCCATTCTATGTAAATGAAGCAGAAATGAAATATGTAGAAAATGATAATTATGTATTTGGAAATATAAGAAAGCCAGATGGATTCTTAACAGAAGATTCTAATCTTTATATAGGGAAAACTAAAGTTAATGTTATATGTACTCCAGGTCATACAGAAGGTGGAGTTTGTTTTCTAATTGGAGATGATTTGTTTTCAGGAGATACATTGTTTCAAGGGTCAATAGGAAGAACTGATTTTTCAGGTGGAGATTTTGGAAAAATAATTAATAGTATAAGGGTTAAATTATTGCCACTTGGAGATTATATAACTGTATATCCAGGACATGGACCAAAAACAACTATAGGATTTGAAAAGAAAAACAATCCATTTTTAAAGTAAGGAGAAAATATGAAAATTAATATAGGATTGAATGATTTAAAATACAGATATGATGTATATCAAATGTTTAATTTATATTTTCCTTTAGATGAAATAAAATTTGAAAATGAAAATGAATTTGATTACACTGTAGATATTAATAAAGATGAAGTTGTTTTTAAAAGTGGTAATTTTGAAGAAAAAGATAAAATAGAAGAAAATATAAAAGATATAATAAAGAAAACTATTTTTAAAGGACTTAAAAGTTTAACGGGAGATATTTATCCATGGGGAACTTTAGTTGGAATAAGACCTTCTAAAATTGCATTAAAACTATTAAATGAAGGAAAAAGCGAAGAAGAAATAATAAAATATTTTTATGAAAAACATATGGCTTTAGAAGAAAAAGCAAAACTTTGCATTGATATTGCAAAGGTAGAAGAAAAGTTTTTAGATATAAATAATAAAAAAATAGCTATATATATAGGAATGGCATTTTGCCCTACTAGATGTCTATATTGTTCTTTTGCATCAAATCCTATATCAGGAAATAAAAAACTTGTAAAACCATATTTAGATGCACTTTCTTATGAAATAGAGAAAATTAAAGAATATGTAGATAAAAAAGGGTTAGAGATAGAAACAGTATATTTTGGTGGAGGAACTCCTACATCAGTATCTAATGAAGAGTTTGAAGAAATAATGAATAAGGTTTATAATGCATTTGTGGTAAATAGAGGTATATTAGAATTTACTGTTGAATGTGGAAGACCTGATTCAATAACTTTAGAAAAACTTAAAACTATGAAAAAATATAATGTTTCTAGAATAAGTATAAATCCTCAAACTATGAATGATGAAACATTAAAGTTAATTGGAAGAAATCATAATTCAGAAGATGTAAAAGAAAAATTTAAAATTGCAAGAGAATTAGGTTTTAAAGATATTAATATGGATATGATAATAGGACTTCCAGGAGAAGGTATTAAAGAAGCTATAAAAACTGCAAATGAAATAAAAGAACTTAATCCAGATAGTTTAACAGTTCATGGACTTTCATTAAAAAGAGGCTCTAGACTTTATGAAAATTTCATACTTAAAAAAGGACTTGGAGTTAAACCACAAGATGAAATTTCAAAAATGTATGAAGAAAGCAGAAAGCTAGCAAATGATTTAGAACTTATACCTTACTATATGTATAGACAAAAAAATATGGTTGGAAATATGGAGAATATAGGATATTCTAAAGCGGGAAAAGAATGTATATATAATATGCAAATGATTGAAGATACTCAAAGTATAATAGCACTTGGAGCTGATGCTGTATCTAAAGTTGTATTTAGAGAAGAAAATAGAATTGAAAGATTTCCAAATGTTAAAGATGTTAGAGAATATATAAATAGAATAGATGAAATGATTGAAGGTAAAATAGATTTACTAAATACGTTGTATAAGTAGGAGGAAAGATAATGGAAATACAGGCACCTAAAGGTACTAAAGATATGTTACCAGTTGATGCTTATAAATGGCATTACGTTGAAAATATATTTAGAGAAATATCAAAAAATTTTGGTATAAGAGAAATTAGAACTCCAATGTTTGAACATACTGAGTTATTTTTAAGAGGTGTTGGAGAAACAACTGATATAGTTCAAAAGGAAATGTATACTTTTGAAGATAAAGGTGGTAGAAGTATTACTTTAAAACCTGAAGGAACAGCTCCAGCTGTTAGAGCTTTTATTGAAAATAGATTATTTAATGAAGCACAACCAACAAAACTTTTCTATATAACACCATGTTTTAGATATGAGAAAGCGCAAAAAGGAAGATATAGACAATTCCATCAATATGGAATTGAAATGTTTGGAAGTGAAAAGCCTTCAATAGATGCAGAAGTTATGGCTCTTGCTATGACTATATTAAAAAAGATAGGGCTTAAAGGATTAAGTCTTAATATAAATAATTTAGGATGTCCAAATTGTAGACCTAAATATAATGATGCATTAAAGAAATTTTTAGAAGAAAATTATGATAACTTATGTCCAACTTGTAAAACAAGATTTAACAAAAATCCAATGAGAATATTAGATTGTAAAGAACATAAGTGTAAAGAAATAACTAAAAGTGCTCCAATAATATTGGATTATATTTGTGATGAATGTAGTGATCATTTTGATAAGGTAAAGGAATATTTAGATATTTTAGGTATACCTTATACAGTTGATCCAGGAATTGTTAGAGGACTTGATTATTATACAAAAACAATATTTGAAATATTAAATTCAGACTTCACAGTATGTGGAGGGGGAAGATATGATAAGCTAATAGAAGAAATTGGTGGACCAGAAACACCAGCAGTTGGATTTGGTATGGGAATAGAAAGACTTATACTTGCTATTGAAAAAGAAGGTATAGTTATAAATGAGGATCCAACAGTAGAACTTTATTTAGCAGCTAGGGGAGAAGAAGGGGCTAAGGAAGCATTTAGGCTAGCTCATGCTTTAAGAGAAATTGGAGTAAGTTCAGAAATAAATCATGCAGGAAGAAGCTTTAAAGCAGAAATGAAATATGCGAATAAAATAGGGGCAAAATTCAATGTTGTTTTAGGTGATGATGAACTTCAAAATAGAAAAGCTAAATTTAAGAGAATGAGTGATGGAGAACAATTTGAATTAAGCTTAGATGATTTAGAAAAAATAAAAGAGCTTATTAAAGCTTAAAATTTGTTTTAGCTTGCAGAGAAAAAATAATATAGATATGGAGGAATCACATATGGCAGAATCACTTAGTGGATTAAAGAGAACAATGATGTGTGGTGAACCTAGAGAAGAGCATGTAGGTAAGAAAATTACCTTAATGGGATGGGTTCAAAGAAATAGAAAACTTGGAGGCTTACAGTTTATAGATTTAAGAGATAGAACTGGAATAATGCAAGTAGTATTTGGAGATGATGTTACTGAAGAAGTTTTCGAAAAAGCAAAAGGAGTTAGACCAGAATATTGTATAGCAGTTACTGGTGAGGTAGTACTTAGAGAAGCTCCAAATAAAGAATTACCTACAGGACTTGTAGAATTAAAATGTGAGGATATAAGAATTCTTTCAGAATCAGAAACACCTCCAATATATATAAAAGAAGGACTAGATGCAGCTGAGAATATAAGATTAAAGTATAGATATTTAGACCTTAGAAGACCAGATATGCAAAAAATATTTATGATAAGAAATAGGACTACTAAGGCAATAAGAGATTATTTAGATAATTGTGGATTTTTAGAAGTTGAAACTCCAGTACTTACAAAAAGTACTCCAGAAGGTGCAAGAGATTACTTAGTTCCTTCAAGAAATTATCCAGGAATGTTTTATGCACTTCCACAATCACCTCAAATATTTAAGCAATTATTAATGGTTTCAGGATTTGATAAATATTATCAAATAACTAAATGTTTTAGAGATGAAGATTTAAGAGCAAATAGACAACCAGAGTTTACTCAAGTTGACTTAGAAATGAGCTTTGTTGAGCAAGAAGATGTAATGGCTTTAAATGAAGGATTAATAGCTCATGTATTTAAAGAAGTTTTAGGTCATGAAGTTAAACTTCCAATTAAGAGAATGACTTTTAAAGAAGCAATGGAAAGCTACGGATCAGATAAACCAGATTTAAGATTTGGAATGAAGATACAAGATATATCAGAAGTAGTTAAAGATGTTGATTTTAAAGTATTTAAAGAACCTTTAGAAAATGGTGGGTCAGTTAGATGTCTTTGTGTAGAAGGTGGAGCTTCTATGGGAAGAAAAGATATTGATAGACTTGGTGAATTTGTAAAAACTTATAAAGCTAAGGGACTTGCATGGATTAAAGTTAAAGAAGATGGAATACAATCTCCAATAGCTAAGTTCTTAACAGAAGAACAAATGACTAATCTTTTAGAAAAAGTTTCAGCTAACACTAACGATTTAGTTTTAATAGTTGCAGACAAAAATTCAGTAGTATTCCAAAGCTTAGGAGCATTAAGATTAGAACTTGCTAAAAAGCTTGATTTAATAAAAGATAAAAATGAATTTAATTTCACTTGGATTACAGAGTTCCCATTATTTGAATATAGTGAAGAAGAAGAAAGATACACTGCATGTCACCATCCATTCACAGCACCAATGGAAGAAGACTTAAAGTATTTAGAAACTGAACCAGGAAAAGTAAGATCAATTGCATATGACTTAGTTTTAAATGGAGAAGAGTTAGGTGGAGGATCAATAAGAATTCATGACACTGAACTTCAAGAAAGAATGTTTAAAGCTTTAGGATTTACAATGGAAGAAGCTTGGAAGAGATTTGGTTTCTTACTAGAAGCATTCAAATTTGGTCCACCACCACATGGCGGATTAGCATTTGGATTAGATAGAATGATAATGTTCTTAGCAGGAACTGATAATATAAAAGATGTTATAGCATTCCCTAAAAACCAAAATGCATATTGTTATTTAAGTGAAGCTCCAAACATTGTAGATGAAAAGCAATTAAATGAGCTTGGAATATCAATAAATTTAAAAGAAGAGAATGAAGAATAATTAAAATCACACCCAGAAAATATTAATTTTCTGGGTGTTTTTATATTAACTTAAACTTATTATAATACATAGTATTCCACTAAGCATTAATTCAGCACTATGGAATTTAACATCAAATATAGTAGTTCTTAGAGCATTATTTGCCCTATCAAGTGATTCTTTTTCATGGTGAACCATTTCTAAATTAGTTTTAGATACGTATTGAGAATTGCTTTGACCTAAAGTGTTAATACCGTTTCCAATATGAAATCCACCAGAAATAGAAAAACCACCAATTATAGAGAAAATAATTCCTAATATAAGAAGTACATCAGAATATACAAAATTAGAAATGATTGATATAAAAAATGCTAAAAAAATTAAAATTAAAGAGTATAAAATTAAACATTTACCTCTTTGAAGTATTTCATATTTTTGCATATTAAATTATTCTCCATAAAAGTAATATTAGTATATTATATACATTTGGTAAGTAAACGTTTCCTATGATAGGGATGAATATTAAAATAAACTTAAGGTAAAAATAACTTTTGTATTATTAAGTTAGGAGGAAAATATATGAGAAAACAGTTAAAAAAATACATAGTATTTATAGCCTTATTTTTAAGTATGTTTAGTATTTCTGCATCTGCTAACCAATTTAAAAATCTTATTATTATAGGAGAAGTTAAACAGGTAGAAGAATGTAAAGATACTAAAAATGTTAGAGTACTTATTGATGGATATTTAAAAGGATGCAATATATACAAAGGAAAGGTTATTCTTTTAATAAATAAAGATACTAAAATTTATACAGAGTGCAATAAACATACAAAGTGTGATTCTGTAAAGTGCGAAGTTGGAGACTATATATGTGCTTCATTAGATGAAAAGATGACTAAATCAAATCCACCTCAAGTAAATGCAAAGAAGATTTATATATCAAAAAGTAATATAAGATTAGAAAAGGAAACAGGTAGTAAAGAGGATATAGATGAAAAAGATATAAATAAAATAGAAAAATAAAAATTAACAAAAAAGCTAGAAGGAAGATGTTTCTTTATAGCTTTTTTATATGTACAATTTTATATATAGATGAATAAATTAATTGTATATGTAATTTTATAAGGAGAAATTGTTTTGAAAGGAGATTTTCACATACATTCTAGTTATTCAGATGGAGAATTATCTCCAAAAGAAATAGTTATATTAGCAAAAAGAGTTGGTTTAGATGTAATATCAATATCTGATCATAATACTGTAGATGGAGTAGAGGAAGCTATTAAGGAATCTAAAAAAGTAAATATTAAAGTTGTTCCAGCTATAGAGTTATCTACTAGATATAAAGGGAATAGAGTTCATATACTTGGATATTTTAATTCAAAAATATATAAAAATAAAAAGTTCCTAGATGGATTAAAACTTTTAAAGCTTAAAAAAATAAATGAATTTAAAAATAAAATTTTTAATGAAAAAGTCATTTCTAAGAAAAAGAGTAAAATTTCTTTAGAGGATGGAATTAAGTTTTTAAAAATGTTTAATGGTAAAGTTATATTAGCTCATCCTGTATGTTTGAGAAAAAGAATATTAAATGAAGTTTTAAAGTTTGACTTTGATGGAATAGAAGCAATACACTCTAGAAATACTATTAAAGATACAAAATACTTTTTGAATTTGGCAGAGGAAAATGGGTATATATATACAGCGGGTTCAGATTTTCATAAATTATTTGATAGTCATGATAAGCATGGGATGATAGGAAACGTTTATTTAGAATTAAAAAATATTGACAAATTATTTGGTTTTTGAAAGAATAATTAGTAATACTAGACAGAAGAGGAAGGTAAAAATGAGAGAAATAGATTATATTTTAATGAGATATCCAAGTTTTATAGATATAGATAATAATAATAGATATAGAAATAATTTTAGTAAAGAAAGGGCATTAGATAACTATAATAATTTACTTAATATATTAACTGAAGAAAATATTAAATTTAAGTTTTTAAATACAGAAAGATGTATTAGTGAGTTATTTACTAGAGATTTAGGATTTTCTTTAGGTAATATTATGTTTATATGCAATTTAAGAAATGCATCTAGAAAAAGTGAAACTAAAAAATTAATAAATTATATAGAAAGAAATAGAACAAATTACTATATATTTGAAAATAATATAGAGGGCGGGGATATTGTTATATGTGGTAATACAGTTTTTGTTGGAATAAGTCAAAGAACAACAGAAGCTGCAGTTTATGAATTAAGAGACTATGTAGAAGAAAAAAATTTAAAATATGAAATAGTTCCAATAAGATTTGATAGTGAAAATAACTTACATTTAGATTGTGTATTTAATTCTATAGATAGAAAGTCAGCAGTAGTAAGTGATTATGTATATGATATTGATGAAATAAAAAGTAGAATAAAAAATTTATATTATATATCAAAAGAGAGTGCAGATAACTTAGGGCCTAATTTTGTAGTTTTAGATAAAAAGAGAATAATAGCTACAGATATAGAAGTTACAAGAATATTAAGAAAAGCAGGTTATAAAGTTATATTTTGTGAATATGATGAAATAGTTAAATTAGGTGGGAGTGTTTGCTGTAGTACATTACCAATGAGACTTTAATTTACAAAAAATAAGTAATTTAGGTTAATAAGTTAACAAAATGTTTTAAATTGGAAAAAGAAATAAAAATTTCTTTAAAAATATGTTAAAATAAAGTAGAATTAATTTGTAAGGTGTTATACTTGGTTATATGGGAGTGATATAATGGATAAGAAAAAAATTGTGGCATTAATGCTTGCAACATCAGCTAGTGCTGGAACTATTTTACTTCATGATGGAGTTACTGCTCATGCAGATGAACATAAAGTAGGTTATGTTGTAAATGTTGAAACTAATCTTAGAGTAAGATTTAAACCAAATACAGATTCAAATATATTAGGATATTTACGTAATGGAGAAAAAGTAAATATTATTAAAAAAGTAGGAGCATGGTATGAAATTGACTTTAGAGGTCAGAAAGCTTATGCACATGGAGATTATATAAAAGAAGGTTCAAATAATTCAAGTCCAGAATCATCACAATCAGGAAAAGGAAAAGTGGTTAATGTATCATCAAGCCTTAGAATAAGAAGTGGTGCTGGAACTAATAATTCAATAGTTGGATATTTATATGAAGGAAATACTTTTGATATATTAGGAAAAAGTGGTTCATGGTATAAAATAAAGCATAATGGAATAACTGGATATGTTCATGAAGATTATGTAAGTAAAGTATCAGGAAGCAATAATAGTAGTAATAATAGTAGTAATAGTTCAAGTAATGAATCTTTAGGTGGAAAAGTTGGACAAGTAGTTAATGTATCATCAAGTCTTAGAATAAGAAGTGGTGCTGGAACTAATACTTCTGTTATTGGATATTTATATAACGGAGATAAGTTTAATATTACAGGAAAAAGTGGTGCTTGGTATAAAATAAATTCAAGAGGTACAAGTGGTTATATTCATAGTGATTATGTAAAAATAGTAGGCCAAGGAGAAGATAATTCATCAAGTAATAATAGTAGTGAAAGCAATAGCAATGTAGTTGGAAAAAGAGGACAAGTTATAAATATTTCATCTAACTTAAGAGTTAGAAATGCACCAAGTACAAGTAGCTCTGTTGTTGCGTATCTTTTATCAGGACAAACTTTTGATATATTAGGAAAAAGTGGTTCATGGTATAAAATAAAACATAACGGAACAACTGGATATGTTCATCAAGATTATGTAAAAATAGTTGGAAATTCAACAGTAGATAGTAATTCAAGTAATAATAGTAGCAGTGAGGCTTTAGGTGAATATGGAAAAGTAGTAAATGTATCAACAAGTTTAAGACTTAGACAGTCACCAAGTACAAGTAGTTCTGTTGTTGGATACTTATTCCCAGGAGAAACTTTTAAAATTACAGCAAGAAGTGGAAGCTGGTATAAAGTAAATGCAAATGGAAAAGTTGGTTATGCAAGTTCAGAATATATAAAAATAATTGATAAAAATGAAGTTAATAGTTCAGGATCTACATCAACATCAGCATCTTTTGAAACTGTGTTTAATATATTAAAACAACAGATAGGATCTCCATATATATGGGGAGGTAAAGGGGAAATAATAACACATGACAGTTTGAAAATGTTTAAAAATATGTTCCCTGATGCAGCAGCTGCTGGAAAATATAATATACCTTCTAAATATATAAATAATGGATATAGAGCATTTGATTGTTCAGGATTATTATATTGGGGATTTAGACAAATTGGAATAAATATTGGAGGATCAACATATTCACAAATAAATGCTGGTAGAGAAGTATCATTAAATGATGTAAGACCAGGTGATTTATTATTTTATGGAAATCTTCAACATGTTGGTATGTATATAGGAAATGGTCAATGGATTGAAGCTCCAAAATCACATGATTATGTTAAAATAGCAAGTGTTCCTTGGAGCCGTATAGGTAGAGCAAGAAGAATATTAAATTAAAATATTAAGCTTAGTTTTGTAAATAAAAAACTAAGCTTTTTTCATATATAAATATGGAAAAAAATTACATTAGAATATATAATATTGTGTAAGGGAATGTTTTTAAATTAAGGGGGATAAATATGGGGAATAAAATTGCATTAATAGGTTTTAATAATATTACAAAAAAGCTTTTATCTAATAAAAATATAGAAATATCAAAAATTTTAGTTAAAAATATTAATTCAATAAAGGAGTATGATATTAGTTTATTAGAAGATATTTTAATTACAAATATAAATGAAATACTAAAAGATGATGACATAAATTTAGTTGTGTATTTAGAGGAAAGTATTTTAACTTTAGATAATTTAATAAAATGTATAGAGAGTAGAAAGCATTTAATTATTTTAGAAAATAGTCTAAATTATAAAGATTATAAATTATTAAAAAAGATAGGTAATAAATTAAATGTTACTGTAAAATATAGTATAGATTCTTTAATTGATGGATTAAATTTTGATAAAAATAAAATAATTAGTATTTTTGGTATATTAGATAATATATCTAATAATATAATTAATATAATGGAAAATAATAACATAGATTTAATTGATGCAATAAATACTTATAAGAATAATTATAGTGAAAAATTTGATTTATTAAAACATATTGAAGGGGAATATTCAAAAAATAAGTTAAAATTTATTTCATCAAATGTATTAAATATTGATATTGAAGATGAAGAAATATATATTGAAGGTATAGAAAATATAAGTAAATTAGATATTGAATATGCTGAAAAGTTTAATATGGCCATAAGGCTTTTAAGTATATTAAAATTTAAAAATAATAAATTAGAATTTAAAGTACATCCTTGTCTTATCTCAAAAAACAATAAATTATGCAATATATTAAAGAATGAAATTGGGTTATTAATTAATCATAAAGATTATGGTAATTTTATGATTTGTAATGAAATAGAAAATGATAAAATAAAAGCAGAATTAATTATAAATAATATAAAAAATATTAATTTAAATAATATAAAAAATAAAAATATTAATTTTAGAAATATTGAAGGTACTTATAACAAATATTATATAAGAATAAATATAAATAAAAATATTATAGGAAGTGTAATATCTATTTTAGGAGAATATGATATAAATATAGAGCATATAGAAAGTAGTTTTATAGATGATAATATTAGTAGTGTCATAATAATTACTGATAAATGCAAAGAAATACAAATAATTGATGCAATAGATTATATATATGAGTTAAGAAAATCTATAAAAATAAAAAATATAATAAGAATAGAAAATTTTGAATAATAGCTATGTTATCTAAATGATAACATAGCTATTATTTTTTTTTATATATTTTAAAAAAATAATGAATAAATTTTATTAATATATAGTATTTAATATTACATTATGATATAATTGTAACAATATAATAAAAGGAGGAATATACCATGAATGGTAGAGGTGATTTTGAAGATATATTTGAAAATATATCTAAAATGAAAAATGCAAAAAATAGTTTTACGGAAAATATTAAAAATAAAACTGCTAAATTTAATCAATTTTTAAAATGGCTTTTAATTGCTTATTTATTATTGGGGGTAATATTATTATTTCAAAGTAAGCTTATACTTGATTTATCATTAAGTTTTTTTGTATTAATACTTCCCTTTATAGTTTGTAGCATAATTTATGGAGTTACACATTTTAGTAAAAAATACATTATGTCAGGAGTTATTGTATTTTTAATATATGTAGGACTTATGGTATTTTTTAGTCCAGTTATAAGTTATAAAAATCATAGAAATTTAATTGGACCAGTTGAATCAGTTGAATTTTCAAGTCAAATAGATCACATAGATTTAAAACAACTTCCTACAATAGATAAAGAGCTAGCAGATAAATTAGCTGACAAAAAACTTGGTGAAATACCAAGCCTTGGAAGCCAAGTTTATGTAGGTGATTTAACTCTTCAAAGTGTAAATGGAGAACTTTGTTATGTAGCACCTCTTGAACATTCATCACTTTTTAAATGGTTATCAAACATGGAAGGAACTGCGGGGTATGTAAAGGTTAGTGCAACTAATCAAAATGATGTACAGCTTGTAACAGAACTTGATGGAAAACCATTAAAGATAAAATATTTAGATTCAGCATATCTATTTTCAGATTTAAATAGAGCAGCTTTTTTAAGGGACATGAAGAAAGCCCATACAGATTATACTTTTGAATTAGATGATAGTGGAAAGCCATACTGGGTAATAACAAGATATGATAATGCTATTGGAATTACAGAATATAAAGCAATAGGTGCTTTAATAATTGATGCACAAAGTGGTAAGTCAGAAGTTTATGATATAGATAATATGCCAAAATGGGTTGATAGAATACAACCAGATAGATTTATAAAAAATTATATTGATAAATGGGGTACATTAGTTCATGGAGTATTTAATTTTAGTGATAAAGATAAATTATTATCAACAGATGGAATGAATCTTATTTATAACAAAAATGAATGTTATTATTATACTGGTATAACTTCTGTTGGAAATGATGAGGGATTAGTAGGGTTTACTTTAACTAACACTAGAACTGGAAAAACAACTATGTATAAAACATCAGGTGCAACTGAAACAGCTGCAATGAAGTCCGCTGAAGGAAAAGTTCAGCAATATAAATATACAGCTACATTCCCTTATTTAATAAATATTCAGAATGAACCAACGTATTTTATGACATTAAAAGATGCAAATGGATTAGTTAAAAATTATGCTATGGTTAATGTTAAAAATTACAATACTGTTGCAGTTGGAGATTCTCTTCAAGCAACATTAAATAAATATTTAGAAGTTTTAACTAACACAAACATTTCTTTGGAAGGAAGTAATAGCGCTAAAGTTATAGAAGGAGAAATAGAAAGAATAGGTCTTGTTATAAAAGAAGGAACTAGTATATATGATATTAAGCTTAAAGGTTCAGATAATATATATTCAGTATCAACAGAAACAGCTAGAGAAGTAGCTTTAAGTAGTGTTGGTGATAAGGTCAAAATAGAGTATATGAATGTAGGAGACAGTAAATATATAATAGTAAATTCATTTACTAACGGAAAAATAAATAAATAATATTAATTTTGAAAAAGTCTATGTGAATATTTCGCATAGACTTTTTTATAAATTAAATATTAACTAATTTATTATATTTATAAATAATTTAATAATAGAAGAATTAATAGATATCTTAATATAGAGACAGTAATACATGGAGTTTTTGCAAAGTCAAATTTATTTGTTAATGCATTCGTATTTGCGAAAGCCTGTATAGTCTCACTCATTACAAGTCCGAATTTTGATGATGCAAATAAAATTACATAATAAAATTTTAATATTTATATTAAATGTTATAAAATAATTGAACAATACTATAGTATAGTTTGTACAACAATCATTATTAAATCAAAAAGCTCCCATAATTTTAAGTTTATAAGATCCATTTTAAGAGTCATTTATAAAAAGAATGAAAGACTAATTCTACCTATTACTTCAATATAATTTTTTCCTTTGTGTAAAATTCAAATTGCTATTGCTACTAAATTTTAAATAGTAATATTAAAACCTAAATGTAACTTATAATAAGATTGGTATAAATTATATTTAATCATAATATAAATTGATTTTATTAAGATTTACATTTGATTTACCTGTTAATATAGCAATATATTTTAAGATGTATGCAATAAATGAAATATGTTTATTCATTTAAGTATAATACTGTAATGTAATACTGAAAGTTTGTAAAAATAATTGACAAAATTATTCAATGTGCATATACTGTATATAAAGGATATATACAGTATATATAAAGAGGGGTGAAAATTTGAACATAATAATTTCGAATACTTTAGGAATACCAATATATGAACAAATAGCAAAAGAGATTAAAAATGAAATAATATCAGGAAATTTAAAAGAAAATGAATTACTTCCATCAATAAGAAGTTTAGCAGCAGAACTTAGAGTTAGTGTTATTACTACAAAAAGAGCTTATGAGGAACTTGAAAGAGATGGATATATATACACAATTAGAGGAAAGGGGTCGTATGTTGCAGAGCAAAATAGAGAATTTTTAAAAGAGGCAAAGCTTAAAGAAATTGAAGATAAATTTATTGAAGCAATTAATATTTCAAATAGCATAGGGTTAGAATTTGATGAATTAATAGAAATACTTAAAACATTAAAAGAAATTTAAGGAGAGTTTTTATGGAAAATTATGATAATATATTAGAGTTAAAAAATGTCATTAAAAATTACAAATATTTTTCGTTAAAGGATATAACCTTTAATCTACCAAAAGGAATGGTAATGGGATTAATTGGACCAAATGAACCGTAAAGGTATAGATAATAAAAAAATAAAATCTATAATCACATTAAAAAGTCATTTGTGTACACAGATGACTTTTTTAGTGAAATAAAAGAATTTATGCCTATGTAGATAGCTTATTTGTTTAAGTTTAGTACGATTTTATTAAATTTAAATTATAAAAATAGATATTGAGTTTATATATTATATATCCAACACCTATATATAATACATGTTCTAAATAAAAAATTAAAGTATTTAAAAAATTTTTGTAATATTGAATAATAGAATTATTTTTATTAGTATAATAATAGAAAAAATTCAGGAAAAGATGTATAATAAAGGGAAAAATACAGAGTAAAAAAACATAAGATATGTATTGGGTTTGGGGGAGGAAAACCATTATGCAATTAACAAAAATAATTCTTAGTAACTATAGGTGTTTTGGAAAAGAACCGACAACTATTGAGATCAATAATTTAACTGGATTCATAGGTCATAATAGTAGTGGTAAAACTGCTTTATTAAGTGCACTTATAAAACTTTTCGGAGAAAAATCTAGTGATAGAATTATTGAAAGATCAGATTTCCATATACCTGAAAGCACTGATCCGGATAGTGTTGATATGAATGAATTATATATTGAAACACAATTTGAATTTCCTGAATTGGAGAGGGATGAAGATAACTTATCGATACCAGTATTTTTTAAAAACATGGTTGTTAACGAACCGGGAGGAAAACCTTATTTAAGGATTAGGCTTGAGGCAAGTTGGGAAAAAAGTTCAAATCCTGAAGGGAGTATTGACTCGAATATATACTATATAACGTCTACAACAGAGGACATAAATCCTGAAGATAAGCGTAATATTAAAAGACATGATCTTGATCAGATAAAGATTATTTATGTACCTGCTATTAGAAAGCCAGATGAACAATTAAGAAATGTATCAGGGACAATAATTTCAAGATTACTGAATGGTATAAGTTGGTCAGAACAAACTAAAACAAAAATTAAAACGAAAGCAAATGAAACTGAGAAAATTTTCTTTGAAGAAAGAGGGGTCGAATCTTTAAAGAAATCATTAGAAACTCAATGGAATAGTTATCATAAAGATATTAGATACTCAAATCCAAAGATAAACTTTAATAGTACTGATTTAGAAACAATTTTAAAGAAAGTGGAAGTAACTTTTTCACCTACAGAGACACATCGGGACTATCGTGTTGAAGAACTTGGGGATGGTTTACGTTCTTTATTTTATCTTTCGCTTGTAAATACATTTTTAGAAATTGAAGAAGAAATTCTAAAATCTATTAATGATGACAAAGAAGAAGAGATATTTACATTAATACCACCTGTGTTAACGATTGTTGCAGTTGAAGAGCCAGAAAATCATATTTCACCTCATCTTTTAGGAAGAGTAGTTGAAAAATTGAATCTTATTTCTAAAAAAGAAAACTCACAAACAATATTGACATCACATTCACCAGCTATAGTGAAAAGAATTGAACCAACAGATATAAGATATTTTAGAATTTGTAAGGAACATGAATGTACAAAAGTGAAGTCAATTATATTACCAAATAAAGAAAAGGAATCAGAACAATTTAAATTTGTAAAGGAAGCAGTATTAGCATATCCTGAACTTTATTTTGCAAAACTTGTTGTATTAGGTGAAGGTGACAGTGAAGAGATTATTATTAAAAAGATGATTGAATTAAAAGCAAAATCTGTAGATTCATCAGAAATTTCAATAGTACCATTAGGTGGTAGGCATGTTAATCATTTTTGGCGTTTATTAAATGATTTAGAAATTCCATATATCACATTATTAGATTTAGATAGAGAACGAGATGGAGGTGGTTGGGGACGTATAAAGTATGCAATACAACAATTGATAAAGATTGGTCGTGATAAGAATGTATTACTTGATAAAAAGGATGGAATTTTACAAGATAATGAATTTAAAGAGATGCATACTTGGGATGTAACTGATACTGAAAATATGTCTGAATGGATTAAAAAGCTTAAAAAGTATGATGTTTATTTTTCAAATCCATTAGATATAGATTTTGCAATGTTACAAAGCTTTAAAGATAAATATATTTCAGCATTAGCAAGTAGTGAAGGGCCTAGAATAAAAGACTATGGTAAAATACAGAATATTGAAATTAATGAAAATACTGAATCTAAATTAAAAACTGATTATCAAGCTAGAATAGTTAGCGATATTAAATCAACATTAAAACAAGAAGGTGGCGATGGATCTACCTATACTAAAGAAGAGAAAGAACTTATGATATGGTATTCGTATTTCTTTTTAGGAAGAGGTAAACCAACTACTCATTTATCTTTATTTTCAAATAATACTGATTTAGATTTTGAAAGTTTTCCAGAATGTCTAAAGGAGTTTGTAAATAGAGTTATTGAAAAGATGATAGATGATTTAGGGGATGAAGAAGATAATGAAGAGGAATTGGATTGTTAAGGAAGAGTGGCATCCAGCATCAGGATTTAAATTAGAAGTTGAGGCGATGAATACAGTTATTAATGATAAAAATACACTTGTTGTAGCTGGTCCTGGAGCGGGAAAAACAGAATTATTAGCACAGAGAGCTTGCTTTTTGTTAGAGACTAATACATGTAAATATCCTAAAAAAATCCTTGCTATTAGTTTTAAAAAGGATGCTGCTGATAATTTAAAAGAGCGTGTAGAATTAAGATGTGGCAAAGAATTAGCTTTAAGATTTGAATCAAAGACATATGATGCTTTTGCAAAAGAAATCGTAGATAGATTTAGAAATAGTTTAGATGAAAAGTATAGACCTTTAAATAATTACAATATAGCTACAAATGGTGATGTTAGAAGAGCATTTGAGATATCAGGATTAAATTTCAGAGGAAATCAAACTGAATTTAATAAATTATATGGAAATAAATTATCGATAAATAAATTGCCTTTACATACAAATTTTGTAGATAAGATTTTTATAGATGCTTGGAATGTACTACTTAAAGGTAAAGAAGATAATAATTTTGAAAGTTCACTTACTTTTGAAATGATATCACGCTTAGCAGAATATTTGATAAGAACCAATAGGTATATTAAAAAAGCAATTGAAATGACTTATAGTCATGTGTTTTTAGATGAGTTTCAAGATACTACATCTATTCAATATGATCTTGTTAAAGCCTGTTTTTTTAAAACAGAAACAATAATTACTGCTGTTGGTGATGGTAAACAACGAATTATGTTATGGGCTGGTGCTAGAAAATCAATATTTGAAGATTTTCAAAATGATTTTTTAAGTCAAAAAAGAACATTAATTATGAACCATCGTTCAGCGCCAAGACTTGTAGAGATTCAAAAAGCAATGTATAACAGATTCAATGAAGATGCAATTGATTTAAAAACTAATGAAAAGTGGAATCATGAAGATGGAGAAGCTTATTTAAGACTTTTTGAGGATTATATAAAAGAAGCTGATATACTTAGTGAAGAAATAGTCGGATTGATAGAAAGCGGAATAAAAATTAATGAAATATGTATATTAGTAAAGCAGAGCGTAGATATTTATTCAAAAGAGATTATACATAAACTTTCTGAATGTAATATTAAGGCACGTAATGAAGCAGTATATCAGGAACTATTAAAAGAAGATATAATAAAGATACTTGTTTCGCTTTTTAGGTTGTCATTAAATGACAGAAGCCCTGATGATTGGGATTATATTTACGATATTCTAGGTGAATTATATGGAATAGATGAAGTTTATAATCCAAAAGTATTAAATGATTTTATTACCAAAGTGGAATTAATGATTAATGATATCAAAGTAAATTTAAATATTACTGATGAAAAACAGTTCTCAGATTTAGTTGATTCTAAGGTTGAGTATATTTCATACGAAAAATTTGCATCAAAGTTTCAACAATATAAATCTAAAGATTATTTTGATGATTTGGTAGATAAATTTAAAAAGCTAGTATGGAGTGAATATAATGAAACTAAGGATTGGATTAAAGCGATTGATAACTTTGAAGGGAAAAATTCAATTCCAATAATGACAATTCATAAAAGCAAAGGACTTGAATATGATACTATCTTTTTTGTTGGTTTAGAAGACTCAGCATTTTGGAATTTTAAAAATCAACCAGATGAAGATAGATGTGCATTTTTTGTTGCATTATCAAGAGCTAAAAGAAGAATTGATTTTACATTTAGTTTAGATAGACCAGCAGGATTTTCGAATTCGCAGACGCATGATTGTATTAATGAATTCTACGAATTATTTGATGATACTAAGATTGTAAAAAGGATAGAGTATTGTGATTAAGATTATGAAAAATTTAGTATATTATATTTTAAGATATTAGTTATATGAGTAGACATTGAATTTATATATTCGATGTCTATTTTTTATATAAAAATATATTGAAGAAAGGATGATAGTTAATGAAGAAAAAGTTCAAAGCATCTAAAAGAATTTTAAGTTTTATTATGGTTTTTATAACTATAATTACTACTATACTTACATCATCGGTTTCAGTTTATGCTAGTGAGTTGGATATGAGTGAACATACAGGATTTAATTATTTAGGTATTAGTCCAATTACAGGAAGAAAAATTAATCATAATATTTATCGTATGAAAATGGATAATAAAGTTGTATTTTGTGTAGAACCAGGAATTAAAACAGCAAGTGGAGGAGGATATATATCAGAGGAGTATATAAATTCAAAGAAAGATATATTATCTAAGATAGCTTACTATGGATATACAGATACAAATAAATCAAAATATGACTATGCATTAACTCAAATAATTATATGGGAGGAGTTAGGAGATAAATTTATATCTACAACACTTCCCAATTATCATAAAAGAAAAGCTGAAATACTTGAAAAGGTAAATAGACATAATATATTACCTTCATGGAATAATGAAAAAGTTGGAGTTAGAAGTGGAGAAACAATTGAATTACAAGATAAGAATGGAATTGTTAGAGAAATGAAGTTAGAATCAAATAATACGGGAACAAATATAGTGCTTGAAGAAAATACTTTAAAAATTACAGCAAATGAAAAATCGACTTCTGGAGTTATTAGCTATAGAAAAATTCCAGAAAATGAGGTTGGAACATCAATAGTCTATCGTAAGCCTAACTATCAAAGCTTAGCAGAGTTTCATATGGAAAGTTCAATGAGTGCAAATTTAAATATAAATGTAATCAAGTTAGGAAATATTAAAGTAAAAAAGGTTGATGAAGATACAGGAAAGGCATTAGCAAATACTAAGCTTAAATTTGAGTATGATGGTAAGGGTAAAGAGATTATAACAGATTCAAATGGGATTGCAAGTATAGAAGATATACCAGCAGGAACAAATGTAACAATATCAGAAGTGACAGCACCAAATGGATATTTTAATAAAGGTGAAATTAAAAAAGTTGTTATTGAAGCAAATAAAACTATAGAAGTTACATTAGGAAATAAAGAACAGTTAGGTAATGTAATACTTAGTAAGAGGGGAAAAGACTTTGGAACAGAAATGCCTAATGATAGTTATAAATTAGAAGGGGCAATTTATAGTATTTATAATGAAAATGATCAAAAGATAACTACTATGACGACAGATAAATTCGGGAAGGCAACATCAGAAAATATAAAGCTTGGCAAGTTTTATGCACTTGAAGAAAAGGCTCCAGAGGGATATTTAATAAGTAAAGAAAAAATACCATTTGAATTAAAATATGCTGGACAAACTGTAGAAGTAATATCAACATCTATTAGTCAAAAAGATACAGAACAAAAAGGAAAAGCAATATTAATTAAAGAAGATGAAAAAACTGGATCAATACCTCAAGGAAGTGCAAAACTTGATGGTGCAGTTTATGAATTAAGAAAATCAAATAATGATGAGTTAGTTGAAACAGTAACGATTAAAGGTGGAAAAGCAAAAGTAGAAAATTTATATCTTGGTAAGTATTATTGGATTGAAAAGAAAGCTCCCGAAGGATATTTATTAGATACTACTAAACATTATTTTGAAATAAGTTACGCAGGTGAAAATGTAGAAACAGCTATAAAAGAAACACTAGTAAAAGAGAAAGTAATTACAGGTGGATTTGATTTAATAAAGTTTGGAGAATATGATTGGAAAGAAAAAATAAAAAATATTTTCAAAACAAAAAATAAAGAAATAAAATCTTTAAAAGATGTAGAGTTTTCTGTATTTAGTGATACAACAGGAAAGTTAGTTAAAACAGGATATACAGATGAGAAAGGATATTTAAAATTTGAAGGATTACCTTACGATACTTATACAGTAAAAGAAACTAAAACACCAGAAGGATATATTGCATCAAAAGATTTTAAAGTAACAGTAAAAAAACAAAATGAAACACATCATTATGCAATACAGAATAGAGTAATTGAAGAAAAATTGAAAGTTGTAAAGATGGATTCAGAAACTAAGAATATAATACCAGTAAAGGGGGCTGAATTTAAAATAAAAAGCTTGCAAACTGGAGACTTTATAACAATGCCTAAAAATAATGAAGATGAAAAAAATGATACGTTCTATACAAGTGATGAAGGATATTTAATAACACCAGAAGCATTGTCATATGGGGAATATGAATTAATAGAAGTTAAAGCTCCAAAGGATTATGTATTAGCAAAAGATCCTATACATTTTAAAGTAGATGGTTCATCAAATGGGATTATTGAAATAAGATTTGAGAATACATCACAAAAAGGTATTGTTGAATTTACAAAGAAAGGACAAGTACCTAAAGATATAAAAATAGAAGAAACGAAATATGGGAAATTACATGAGATAATATATGAATATAAAACTTTAGAAAATGTAACCTATGACATTATAGCAAAAGAAGATATTATTACAAATGATGGAACTATACACTTTAAGAAAGGTGATGTTGTAGAAACACTTACAACTGATGAAAAAGGGAAATGGAAATCATCAGAATTGTATCTAGGAAAATATCAAGCTATTGAAAAGAGTGCTCCAAATGGATACATAATATCTTCAAATCCGATAGAATTTGAATTAAGTTATTCAGGTCAGCTAGTTGAATTAACTAAAACTAGTCTTACAGCAAATAATGA
This sequence comes from Clostridium sp. TJA020, assembly GCF_058310295.1. Lineage (NCBI taxonomy): Bacteria > Bacillati > Bacillota > Clostridia > Eubacteriales > Clostridiaceae > Clostridium > Clostridium sp. TJA020. Next base: position 557,280 of record NZ_JBZEFC010000001.1, on the reverse strand, counting down.
TTTTCAATCTTTATTAGTTAATATATTCAAAAATGAAGAAAAAATTGAAGGATGGAAAGATAACAAACCTGTAATAAAAGATATTAAAGGTAATGGTAAGATATTTGGAATATTCACTAGAAAAGAAAAAGAGATATTTAATAATATTAAGATTCCAGAAAATTCAATGGTAGGGATTAAAGACGTTAAAGATGGAGTTGCTGAATTAAATATAAAATTACCAGAAGGTAAATATTATTTAAAAGAAATAGATTCAGGAGAAAATCATATTTTAAATGAGAAAGAATATGATTTTGAATTTAACTCAACCAATAATGATAAGGAAGTAAAAATTAATATTTATGAAGATGGTGTAGACTTTGGAAATAAGAATGAAAATATAAAACCAATATTAAATAAACTTCAATTAAATAGCTTTAAAATAAAAAAGATTAATGAAAAAGCTATAAAGAATAAAAGAAATGGATTTAGCTTTGAGTTTACTGAATTAGGTAAAGGGGCTAAGTTTATATTAGAAGATAAAAAAGGAGATATAATACAAGAATTAACAATAGGAAAAGACTCAATAGGCGAATTTAACAATATACCAGTAGGAACATTTTATTTAAAAGAAAAAGAAACATCTAATGATAAATATATATTATCTAATAAAGTAATACGTATTGAATCAACAAAAGAATGGGTAAAAGCCTTTGATGAAGATAATAATTTAATTTCAGAAAAGAATAATAATGAAAATAAAATCTTACTTGAGATTAAAAATGAATTAATTAAAGGAGGAGCTAAGTTAATTAAGACTGATTTAGTAACAGGGGAAGCTTTACCTAATACAGGAATTAGAATATTAGATGAAGATAAAAATATTTTAATAGAAGGGAAAACAGATGATAAAGGTATATATTATTTTGATAATTTACCTAAGGGAATATATTACTTCCAAGAGTATGAAGCACCTAAAGGTTATCAAATTGATGAAACACCAATGAAGTTTGAAATAAAGGAAAATGGTGAAGTTATAACTTGTAAAATGACTAATAAGAAAATTCAGGAAGTATCTATACCTAAAACAGGAGATTACAATAGTATTATTTTATATGGAATAGTATTGCTAGCATCAGGAACATTATTATTAAAAATTAGACGTAAAAAAGATAAATAGAAGTATGTGAATGCCAGATACAAATAAGTATCTGTTTTTTTATACAAATTTTTAGATAGGATAGAGGAAGTATGAATTATAAATTAGTGTTTATTAGATTGCCAACACTTAAAAGTATTAATTTAAAGAATTATATAATTTTAGAAAAGAGAGGTAAATGATTATGAAATTAAAACATATTATTCCTAATATGGAGAAGACTTTTGGAAAATTAGAGTATGCAGGAGAAGGAGATGTTGAACAAAGAAGAATAAATGGAAAAATGACAGTTATATCTAGATCATATAATCTTTATTCTGATATACAAAGAGCAGATGACATAGTTGTTGTTTTACCAGCTAATGCAGGGGAGAAGGCTTTTGAAGTTGAAGAAAAGGTAAAGTTAATAAATCCTAAAATTATAGCAGAAGGATATAAAATAGGAACTCGTGGTTTTACAAATTATATTTTATTAGCAGATGATATAGTAAAGGCTTAAGGAGGATAAGATTATGAGATTAGCAAATGGAATAGTTATAGATAAAGAAAAAACATTTGGAATGTTAAAATTTTCTGCATTAAGAAGAGAAGTACGTGTTCAAAATGATGATGGAACGCCATCAAATGAGATTAAAGAACGTACTTATGATTTAAAGAGTAGGGGACAAGGAAGAATGATACAAGTTAGTATACCTGCATCAATACCTTTAAAAGAATTTGATTATAATACAGAAGTGGATATAATTAATCCAGTTGCAGATACAGTGGCTACAGCTAATTTTAATGGTACTGATGTGGATTGGTATATTAAAGCAGATGATATAGTATTAAAAAATAAGATAAATAATTTAGGTAAAAAATAAATATTTCATTTGTGCATCTAGTAGTATTATAATTTATATATAGTATATTAATTTATACTATATATAAATAAAAATGAAAGAAGATGGTAAAATGTCGTTTCCTGAGAAAATTAAAACAGAAGTTTTATTAAAATGTAAAAGGTATTGTTGCTATTGTGAAGAATACAAAGGACGAGATATAGAAGTTCATCATATTATTCAAAAGGCTGATGGAGGAGAAGATACATTTGATAATGCTATTCCACTTTGTTTTGATTGTCATAGTGAAATAGGCAGTTATAATCCTCGTCATCCTAAAGGAAATAGATTTAGAGTAGATGAATTAAAAAAAATTAGAGATGATTTTTATATAAATATAGCAACGATCCCAAGAAAGACAGATAATATTTCGGAAAATGATAAAGAATTATTAAATGAACTAAAAAATGACTATACAGAAATAATAGAATATGCTATAAGAACAGATTTTTCATCAGAATTAGTAGAAATAAATTATAGTGATGATATTTATTATTTAGAATATGAAAAATGGTCAAGAAAAAAGTATGTTTTTAACAATAAAAATTTAGAAAATCTTAAATGTGAAATATTAGAAACTTTGGAAGGATTAAGATATTACTTGTCTGATACTTATTTACGTTACCATGAAAATAGTGGAAAATTAATTTTTAAGAATCAATCTGTAGAAGAAGGAACTAGATTAAGAGAAGAGTTTCAACCAGAAACAAAAAAAATAAGATATCAATTAAAAAATTTGCTTCAACAATTATATATGTATTGATTAGAATGCAATTAATATTTAAAACAGTAGACTTACAAAAATTTATTGCTTTCTATCTTACTACAAATGTTAGAAAAATGAAGTTTTATAAATATAGAAGAAATCGGATAAAAGCCAGTGATAAATCACTGGTTTTTTGTTTTTCAGAAGGTGTATTTTAGATCCTAAAAATACTTGACTAAAATTAGTTATATTAAATGTTTATTATAAAAAATACAATATGGTATTTGTTCATTATTATTAAAAATGGTATAATGTTCCTATAAAAGTATATAGGAGAGAATTTATATGATTAAAAAAAAGGAGAATATAGAACTTCAAAAATTAATTACATTTGAAGGGCAATTCAAACATAAAAATAAATTGTGTTTTATATTTTTTATCATTTTAATAGGAGCGTCTATTGTAGGAGTTGTTCTTATTAATAATAGCTTATCAACTTTTATATCATCTTGTGTCATTGGATTATCTTGTAGTTATATTACTGGATGGTATATATCATATTTAGCAGATAAGCAAACTGCTTGTTTGTTAGAAATCGATTATAAAATAAGCAAGATAGATGAATTTATTAATAAGTGTAAATTTGAAACTAATATATATAGTTATAGTTCAATAGAACATCCAAAACAAATAAATATATATAATTTAAGTAGTGAATATTCCAAAGGGTACTTTGCATGTTTAGTTCGTATGAGTGAAGTATTCAGTTCTATTTCAGAGTGTGATATTTGGGATTTTAGTAATATACATGTTAAATTTTATACAGATGATTCTAATTATGAAGAATTAACATTAAGTGAATTTAAAGACCATTTAATTAATTATTTTGAAGAACAACGTGAAAAACATAATAATATTAATTTGTCAGTAATTCAATGTAATAATATGTTTATGAATGCAATGACAGTAATTAGAGAGTTAAATAAAATAAAAAAAGAATTGATAGAAGAAAAGGAAAATATAATTTTTAATAAGAAAACTAAAGAAAAATGTAATCAAATATAGAAAATATATTTAAATAACCAGTAAATTTATTAAAAAAATAATGTTGATTTAAAGTAATTAAAAATATGATAGAAATTTGAAACAGTAGATTTATAAAAATTTACTGTTTTTTATTTAGAAGGAGGAATACTATAGTACAGATTTAGATGTAATAGAATAAGATTCAATTATTATATTATTAGGTGAATTACATTATGGAAATAAAATATAAGCATAAAAGATTATTTCAGAAAGCTAGTCATTATTACTGTAATGATAGATAAAAACATTTTGTTTATCACCCCCAATTAGAAAGGCTGCTAATGTTTAAAAACAATATAGAAATTCAAGAAAAAGCAGATTTTACTTGTATTTATAAGAATAATATAATGATTATATAAAAGTAAATAACTTATATATAATAGGAGGATGTATTGTGAACGGAATAAAAATTAATGCAGGTATTTTTCCAGTAGTAATGAGTTTTGCAATTGGGGAACAAGGAAAAGAAGAGGTTCAAGCTATAGATTTACCAATAGGTGCAAATATTCTATATTTACAAAGTATAAGCAATCCAACTGAAGCTGAAATTTTAAAGAAATTTGTTTGTAAAGAAGAATTTTCTGATGAAGATTATGAAAGGCTTTTTAAGCTTTTTCTTAATAATACGAAAAGATTAAGTCCTAATATTAATAACGTAGAAGATATTCTTCATCAGTTTGGAGTTTATGAGGAAAAAATAGGCGATAAGTATCATTTTAAGCTTATACCAGAATATATTCCATATATTAAAGTAGATACTTGGGATTATATTACAGTAGATTTATTAAAAGATTCTTGTACAGATATTATTAACTGCTTTGATTTTGGCGACATAAATATTAATTTAGGAGCATGGAGAAGTGAGTTTGACAGTCAAAAACAATCATTGCTGAGTGCATTTAGAAGTGCACTTATGTTTACCTTAATTGGGTTTCTTTATGGTGATGATAGAAAGCTATACTCTAACTTTAATAGTTTTTTTGAAAATGAGTTTTATAAAAGAATTTCATTGATTTATGGAGTTTGGAAACATCGCAAAGAAAATGAGGATATTAAATATATTCCTATTTTTGATAGCTTTTATAATTTAGAAGGGAATTCCCCTGAAAATTTGATACAAATAATTCACGCTATTTTATCGGATGATAATATAGTAAAAGATGAAAGGAGGATGATAAAAAACAGGCTTATTGAAGGTGCTAACAGTTTTCATAGCAATATAGATTCTAAGAGCTTAGAGTTAGAGCAATTTATAATAAAACCTGTAGTTAATTATCTTATTGAAATACAATCAGCTTATGAAAATATTTCTGCTGCGGAAGCGATGTATAGGGAGATGTTATTTGAAGCTGCTATTAATAGAAGCTATTATGCAATGATGCATGCTCTTAAAGCACTTTTAGAAAATAAAAAACAATTATCTGATTGGGAGCCTGGTAAATTGAATGTAACTGAAAATCATAAAGCTTTGGAGCGAAAGCTTATAAATTTATCTTCACAAGGGATTATAAAAAATAGTTTTGTTTCAGATTTTAAATATGTGAAACAGAAACGTTGGATTGCGGATTACAATATTTCAACATTTAGTAAAGAAGAATGTCTTGAATGTATAACTAAAGCTAAAGGATTTATTAATGAGGTGAAAAAAATATCACTATAATGTATATTATAGTATATATTTAAAGCAGTAGATTTATAAAAATTTACTGTTTTTATTTTAGTGAAAGGGAGATACATGCAAATTTTAAATTATAGATGTAAGCGGATAAGAGCTAGTGATAAATCATTGGTTTTTCATTTTTCTACAAGTAAATTGTTAGTTATATTTATTGTATTATTGTCAGTTTTCAATATAAATCAGATTGTACAAATAAATTGGAAAAGTGTAAGTTTGTTTTCAACTTATGGTTTATCATTTTCAATTACAATTTACAACATAGTAACAGTAATATTAGCAACTAGTATTTGTATATTAGTTGCTTTTTTATATTATCATTACCGATATGATAACTTAAAGCAACTAGTGCATAGGCAAAAACTAGCTAGAATGATATTAGAAAACAAATGGTATGAATCAGAATTAATTAAAGAGAGTGGATTCTTTAAAGATTTAAATTCTAATAAGCAGAAAGAAAAAATAGTATATTTCCCTAAAATGTATTATGAATTAAAGGAGGGATTAATTTATATTAAAGTTGAAATAACTCTAGGAAAGTATCAGGATCAGTTATTAAATTTAGAAAAAAAGTTAGAATCTGGTTTATATTGTGAGCTAATCTCTAAAGAGTTAAAAGATTCTTATATTGAATATATTTTATTATATGATGCTATTGCAAATAGAATATCCATTGATGAAGTTAAAGTTCGTAATGGAAGTTTAAAACTTATGAAGTCTGTATATTGGGAGTTTGATAAATTACCACACATGCTAATTGCAGGAGGAACTGGAGGGGGAAAGACATATTTTATACTTACAATTATTGAAGCATTACTAAGTACAGACTCTATGCTATATGTTTTAGATCCTAAAAATGCGGATCTTGCTGATTTAAGAACAGTTATGCCAAATGTTTATTATAAAAAAGATGATATGATTTCATGCATAAACAATTTTTATGATGAAATGATGAAGCGTAGTGAAACTATGAAAGCTATGAGTAATTATAAAACTGGAGAAAACTATGCTTATCTTGGACTGCCAGCTAACTTTTTAATATTTGATGAATATGTTGCCTTTATGGAAATGTTAGGAACTAAAGAAAATACGGCTGTTTTAAATAAATTAAAGCAAATAGTAATGTTAGGTAGACAGTCTGGATTTTTTCTTATATTGGCTTGTCAACGTCCAGATGCAAAGTATCTTGGTGATGGTATTCGTGATCAATTCAATTTTAGAGTAGCACTTGGGAGGATGTCTGAGCTTGGATATAATATGATGTTTGGTGAATCAAATAAAGACTTTTTCTTAAAACAAATTAAGGGTAGGGGATATGTAGATGTAGGAACAAATGTTATAAGTGAATTTTATACACCGTTAGTACCAAAGGGTCATGATTTTTTGAAAGAAATAGATAAAATTATTAAGAGCAGGCAGGTAGAACAAGCGGCGTGCGAAGCAAAAGCCGATAGTTCGAACTAGCCTGCTATTGGTATGGCTTTGCCATACCAATATTTATTAGCCCCCGGTATCTAACAGGGGGGCACAAATCGACTAAAACCATTTAAGCAAAACTTATAAAAGTAAGGTGGAAACAATGTTATAAGAAATTAAAGGTATGTGAAAAAATTTAATGTTATTTCACATACCTTTTTTAATAGGAGGATAAGCAATTGAGTATAGAAGCATGGATTAAAAATCTAAGAAATAAAAGGATTGAATACGGGATTTCTCAAAACAAACTAGCATTATCAGTAGGTATTACAAGAGAGTACTTAAATAAAATAGAAAGTGGGAAAATAATAATAAAAAATGATATGAAAGAGAAGTTAATTAAATCAATAGAAAGATTTAATCCAGATTTGCCACTAACAATGATGATTGATTATATAAGAATAAGATTCCCAACAACAGATGTAAAAAATGTTGTTAATGATATATTGAAATTAAAACTTGAATATATGATACATGAAGATTATGGATTTTACTCTTACTCAGAGCATTACGTTATAGGCAATATATTTGTTTTAGTATCTCAAGATATAGAAAAAGGAGTTTTAATAGAATTGAAAGGACAAGGGTGTAGGCAATTTGAGAACTTCTTATTAGCACAACATAGATCATGGTATGACTTTTTATTAGATGCATTATTAGCTGGAGGCGTTATGAAAAGAATGGACCTTGCTATTAATGATATGACAGGAATATTAGACATAAAAGAATTAACAAATAAATGCAATAATGAAGAATGTATTTCTGTATTTCGTAGTTTCAAATCGTATAGATCAGGTGAATTAGTTAGAAGAGATGAAAAAATAGGTATGGGAAATACTTTATATATTGGTTCATTAAAAAGTGAGGTTTATTTTTGTATTTATGAAAAAGATTATGAGCAGTATATAAAACTGGATATACCTATTGATGAAGCAAAAATAAAAAATAGATTTGAAATAAGATTGAAAAATGAAAGAGCATATCATGCAGCAGTTGATTTATTAGCAAATAGAGATGCTGAAAGAACAGCATTTTCAATTATAAATAGATATATACGTTTTGTAGATAAACAGAAAGATAAAAGTAGGAGTGAATGGAAGATTAATCAACATTGGAACTATTTTATAGGTGAAGGCAGAGAAAAATTAAAATTAACAACAAGTCCAGAACCGTACAATATTCATAAAACTTTAAACTGGCTATCAAGACAAGTTGCACCAACTTTAAAAACTATAAAAAGATTAGATATATTAAATAACACAACATTAATTGAAGATTTAATAAAATATGCAAACTTAACAGATCGTCATAAAAAAATAATTGAACAAAATTCGGTGAACATTGAAGATATTATATATGATGAGTAAAAGAAAGTGTAGTTGGTTCAATAGATAAAGCAATATAGATTTAATAAAAAAGAAGGGAGATTTGAGAAATGAATTTTGGTCAAAATTTATATAACTGGTTTTTATCAAATGCACAATCATTAGTATTAATGGCTATAGTTGTAATTGGTGTATATCTAGGATTCAAAAGAGAGTTTTCAAAACTTATAGGATTTTTAGTTGTTGCATTAATTGCAGTAGGTTTAGTATTTAATGCTACTGGAGTTAAAAATATATTATTAGAGTTATTTAATAAAATAATGGGAGTATAATGTATTGTTATGTAATATTAAAAGGTGGTATAATTAAAAAAATTAAGTAAATGGTAAAATAAGTATATAGATTTTTAAGTTAATATATAATTTATTAGATATTAGGTGTTTTTTTAAGTACAAACGTTAACCAGTAAATTTTATTTATATGAATGTAAATATAGTATATAGCTTATTGTAATGTTATTTTGAAAGAGGAGAGTATTATGAAAGAACATAAAGAAATAAGATTTAAAAATTTACCGAAGTTATTAAACGATATGAGAAAGAAGCAATGGGTTATTGATTCATTTCAATTTAAGTATAAAGATAAAATTTATATTGTTATAATTACAACATACAAAGAAGGAGAACATAAACCTAGTAAATATGCTGTGGCTAGAATAGAGTTTATTGAATTAGATAATATAAATAATTCAATTACTGGATATATAGACTTCTTTAATGTTTACTTTAGAAGTAATCAAGAATTTTGTAATTTTTTTGGGATAAAAGATAGATTTGCAAACAGAGATTTATTTAATGATTTTTCTGAAATATTTGCTAAGTATATCCCAGATGAAAAAATTATAAATAAAAGCAATGTTGAAAGAAGAATAATTGGAAGTAAAGTAGAAGGTGGAAATCCTAATGCGATATATTGTTATGATGTAAGGAGAAATGGGAAAAGGGAAGATGGATCTCCTAACGTAAGAAGTATTGAAAATAGCAATAAAGCACAAGCATTACGACCTGGATTATATAAAACATATCAAAGAGATATGAATTTGAGTTTTTTCTTTTCAGATGATCCGAATAAAGAAAGAACAGATGATGAAATTTATAAATCTTTTTCTGAAAGATAAGAAAAAAGCAGTAGATAAAAATCTACTGCTTTTTTTATATCCAAATTAAATAAAAGAATGTGAGATGATACTATGGAAGAAATGAGAGTATATATTGCAAACTTAGGGAAATACAATGAAGGTGAATTAGTTGGAGATTGGTTTACACCACCAATTAATTTGGATGATTTGAAGGAACGTATAGGATTAAATAGTGAATATGAAGAATATGCAATACATGATTGGGAGTTACCTTTTGAAATTAGTGAATATACTTCAATAGAAGAAATTAATCGTTTGTGTTATATGGCAGAAGAATTAGCATCTACAGATATGGGAGAAGCTATAAGTGATATTCAAAAAGCTTTTTTTTCTAGTTTTGAAGAATTATACGAACATAAGGATGATATTGTTTATTATCCAGGATGTAGTGATATGTCTGATGTTGCATATTATCTTATAGATGATTGCAATATGTTAGGAGAAATACCTGAAAACGTGAGAAACTATATTAATTATGAAGCATATGCTCGTGACTTAGAGATTAATTATAGCTTTGTAGTTACTAACCAGGGAGTATTTGAGTATGTTAATTAAATTTTATAAAAGACAGTTAGTTATAATTCTAGCTATCTTTTATATTTAAAATAAAGTATTCACTTCAATTTAAATGTTGATCGGTATATGAGTATAAGTATCCTTAAGAGGAGTATTTGTGAGAAATGTTTCAGTATAGTTGGGATTAAAATAGTAAAAAGTTTCTTTGTGAGACATAAATTCTTAGATTAGATAGTTTCATAGAGTAGGCTCTGTTGAGGGTTATGATGTATTTTGGATTATTCATATAAAGTAACTAATCATTAAAATATGCCAAGAATTTATAGTAAAAGATGGAAGAAGGTTAAGAATAGATGGATATCTAAGGAACAGATCTACGTAATCATTTATCTTAATGGGCAATCAATTTAATTATTGAATTAATTTGTACTGATAGGATGACTTTCGAAGAGTTAAAAAAGATTTATAATAATAGTATAGTTAAAAAACAATTTTTTATATTAATTCTTATAAAAGTCATATTCAATTTATAGCAGATATTGAGTTAGAACCTAAAAAAATTAGAAGGGATAGATATAAGTAAGAGAATGAAGACTAACACATAAATATTCTTTAACTCAATTTGAAAATTTGAATTAGAAGGTTTAATGGTATCTCAATAAAAAATTTAATTTTATTTAATTTTTATGGAAATATAATCCAATTTTAATATATAATAAAAATATATATTTTAAAGAAATATATTAAAAAATGAGTTAATTTAGTTTTAATACTCTATAAATAGGAATTTATATTAGAATTAAAAGTGATGGTAAAAATTAACTTATATCTAATACCTATTCACTTTTAGTTCGTACTTACTTATTTATAATTAAAGTCCTATTTATCTGACAGCTATATAATGCACTAAAAACAAAAAGTGTTAATTGGATATAATTATATATTGTGTTATGTTGCTATATTTAATCAAATAAAATTATAAAGATAGAAGGTAATACTATGAGTAATGAAAAGTACAAATTTGATAATGGTAAACTAGAAATTAATATTAAAAATGAATGGAAAAGTATTCAATGTGCAGGATATGATTTACTTGAAGTTATTGGTGAAGGCGCTAATGGTGTAGTAGTAAAGGCTGAGCATCAAATAACAGAAAGAATTGATGCAATAAAAATATGGCTTCCTCATAAAAAGGCTAAAAATGGAAAAGTTTCTCAAGAACAATATCTAAGAGAAGTAAGAAAAATTTCAAAATTAAAAGATGAGCATATTGTAACTATTTATGATGCAAGCATATCACATAATGGGTTAGTCTATATGTGTGCAATGGAATATATAGATGGTAAGTCATTAAAAGAATGGATTAAGGATGATCACAATAAATGGGATAGAATTAAAATTTGTAAGGAAATATTACAAACAGTAGAAAACTATCAGAAAGCTGGTATCATTCATGGTGATTTACATGGTGGGAATATTATAATAGATAAAGAATTACATACTCATATTATTGATTTTGGAACGAGCTTATTTGGGCATGATAATCAATCTAAAGAAAGAGAGTCTAATTTTGTATATGATTTAGTGAAAAAAATCATGAAGGATGAATTTAAACCTGAATTTTTCTCAATTAAAAATTATGATATTTTTTCTGAAATCAAACATAATGATGACACAAGAAGATATGACCCATTACTTATTACAAGAACAATGTTACAATTTCTTAAGTTAAGAGACATTAAATACCAAACAGTTAAAATGACTAATCTTGATGTTTTAATAGAATACTGTGGAAATATAGCAAAAGGAATATATTTTAATCTTGAAAAAGTATGTTCAGAACTTCTTTCATGGAGTGATAGAGATTTTGTTGATCCAATTTTAGGAGTAGCATTATATGAAAATATTTATGAGATCATTTTTGAGCCAATTGGAAAAATTGATTATGAAGAATTAAAGTATACAACATTATATATTTATTATGAGATATTTAAAAATTGCAAAAAAGATGTTTCAATTGAAGACTCTAAAAAATATTATATGGAAAGACATATTAGATTTTTATCAGAAAAAAAATATTATGAATACATAAATGATTTATATGAATTTGAATGTAAATCTTATATTGAGTATAGAAGTCATTTAACTACAATATGTGATGAAGAGAATCTTTATGAGAGAGAAGAGTATGTAAGAGGTATATTAGCCAATTTAATAGAAAATCATTATAGTTATAAATTTATTTTTATTTTATATAGAGTATGGCAAAGGCTAAATGAAATTAGACTTGATGCAGAACTTCATTATGAAATAATGAGCATATAAGAAACTACAAAAAATACTTTTATTAATATTTTAAAATTAGCAGTAGACATATAATTTGAAAAATTTCAATCTAGCGATTAGAATTTGAGGAACAATCTTAATATATTGCGAGTTAAAAGTGGACAATTAGTTTGTTCACTTTTTTATGTTTAATATTAAAAGCAATTTAAAATAGATCCTAAATAGAAGAGGAGGATTATGATTGAAAAAGATTAAGTCGTATACAGGTATTTGGAATGTAGAGAAGGTTATATATGCAATAAATGATTTTCAACTTCCATTTCCAGTTACTTTTACACAAATGACATGGTTTGTATTAACACTATTTATAATCATATTATTTGGGAAGTTACCTCCATTATCTATGATTGAAGGAGCATTTCTAAAATATCTTGGAATACCAGTTTTTATAACTTGGTTTATGTCTCAAAAGACTTTTGATGGAAAGAAACCATATGGATTTTTAAAGTCAATAATACTATATTCACTAAGACCTAAAATAACATATGCAGGAAAAAGTATTAAATTTAAAAATAAAATTATTGATGAAAATATAACTATAGTAAGGAGTGAATTATATGTTCCCCATAAAATATATAGAAAATAATCTTGTATTTAATAAGGAGGGAGAATGTTTTGCTTACTATGAATTAATACCATATAACTATTCATTCTTATCAGCAGAACAAAAATTTATTGTACACGATAGTTTTAGGCAATTAATATCACAAAGTAGAAATGGTAAAATTCATGCACTTCAAATAGCCACTGAAAGTTCTATAAGATCTACACAAGAAAGGTCAAAGAAAAATATTACAGGAAAATTAAAAGAAATTGCTTATGAAAAAATAGATGAGCAAACAGAAGCACTTGTTTCTATGATTGGCGATAATCAAATTGATTATCGCTTTTTTATTGGATTTAAGCTTTTAGTTACAGAAGAAGAAATGAATATAAAGAATATAAAAAAGTCAATATTAGCTAATCTATCAGATTTTATATATGATGTTAATAATAAATTGATGGGTGATTTTGTCAGTATAAATAATGATGAGATCATTAGATTTTCAAAAATGGAAAAGTTATTAGAAAATAAAATCTCAAGAAGATTTAAAGTTAGAAGGTTAGATAAAAATGATTTTGGCTATTTAATTGAACATAATTATGGAAAGAAAGGTACAGCTTTTGAAGATTATCAATACCATTTACCTACAAAGAAACTTAAAAGAGAAACATTAGTAAAGAAATACGATCTTATAAAGCCAACTAGATGTCTTATAGAAGAGAAGCAAAGATACTTAAAAATTACACATGAGGATTCAGAAAGTTTTGTAGCTTATTTTACTATTGAAAGTATTATTGGAGAAATGGATTTTCCCTCTAGTGAGATATTCTATTATCAGCAACAACAGTTTACATTTCCTATTGATACTAGTATGAATGTAGAAATTGTAACAAATAAAAAGGCTTTAACTACAGTTAGAAATAAGAAAAAAGAATTAAAAGATTTAGATAATCATGCTTGGCAGGCCGGAAATGAAACAGGAACAAATATAGTAGAAGCATTAGATGCTGTAAATGAGCTTGAAAATAATTTAGATCAAACAAAAGAATCAATGTATAAGTTAAGTTATGTAATTAGAGTACCCGCAGATAGCATTGATGAATTAAAACGTCGTTGTGATGAGGTTAAGGATTTTTATGATGATCTAAATGTAAAGTTAGTACGTCCCATGGGAGATATGATAGGATTTCATAATGAATTTATACCTTCAAGCAAAAGATATATAAATGATTATATTCAATATGTAACTAGTGATTTTTTAGCAGGATTAGGCTTTGGGGCAACTCAACAACTTGGAGAAAATGAAGGAATATATATTGGATATAGTTTAGATACCGGAAGAAACGTATATCTGAAACCATCTCTTGCAAGCCAAGGAGTAAAAGGTTCTGTAACTAATGCATTGGCAGCAGCATTTTTAGGTTCATTAGGAGGGGGAAAGTCATTTGCTAATAATTTAATTGTTTACTATACAGTATTGTTTGGAGGACAAGCTGTTTTGGTAGATCCAAAAGCTGAACGTGGTAATTGGAAGGAAGACCTACCAGAGATAGCTCATGAAATAAACATTGTTAATTTAACAAGTGATATAGAAAATAAAGGAATGTTAGATCCATATGTAATTATGAAAGAAATAAAAGATAGTGAAAGTTTAGCTATTGATATATTAACTTTTCTTACAGGAATAAGTAGTAGAGATGGAGAGAAGTTTCCTATACTTAGAAAAGCAATAAGAAATGTTACTCAGAGTAAATGTAGAGGACTTTTAAAAGTAATAGATGAATTAAGGAAAGATAATTCTCAAATATCAAATAACATTGCAGATCATATTGAAAGTTTTACAGACTATGATTTTGCACAATTACTTTTCTCAGATGGAAATATTAAAGGTTCAATTAATCTAGAAAAACAAATGAATATAATACAAGTTGCAGATCTTGTTTTGCCAGATAAAGATACTTCTTTTGAAGAATATACAACAATGGAAAGCCTTTCAGTAGCTATGTTGATAGTAATTAGTACCTTTGCATTAGATTTTATTCATTCAGATAGAAGTATTTTTAAAATAGTAGATTTAGATGAAGCTTGGACATTCCTTAATGTAGCACAAGGAAAAACTTTATCTAATAAATTAGTTAGAGCAGGGCGTGCTATGAATGCAGGAGTATATTTTGTTACTCAAAATGCAGGAGATGTATCAGATGAAAATTTAAAAAATAATATTGGATTAAAGTTTGCATTTAGAAGTACAGATATTAATGAAATTAAGAGAACACTTGAATTTTTTGGAGTAGATAAAGAAGATGAGAATAATCAAAAAAGGTTAAGAGAGTTAGAAAATGGGCAGTGTTTAATACAAGACTTATATGGAAGAGTTGGAGTAATACAAATCCATCCAGTTTTTCAAGAACTCCTTACTGCATTTGATACAAGACCACCTATAAGAAAAGAGGTGGATTAATGAAATCGAAGGTATTTAGAAATTTAAGCTGGACAAGTATTTTAATAGTAATACTTGTATTATTTTTTATCTATATAAGTGAATTTGTAGTTTATGCAGAAGGATTGGTAGATGAAACTATAAATTCAAAGAATATATATTCAATGTACCCTATAGGAAATTATCAGCTTGATTTTTATGTTGATAACTCTTGGGGGTGGCTTCCTTGGAATTGGACTGATGGAATAGGCAAATCAGTACAGTATGGGTTATATTGCATAACAAATTTTATTTGGATAATAAGTTTATACCTATCAAATGCAACTGGATATGTTGTTCAAGAAGCATATAAATTAGATTTTATTAATGACATGGCAGATTCAATAGGTAAGAGCATTCAAACAATTGCTGGCATCAATCAAAACGGAATATCTAATAATGGATTTTATATAGGTTTTCTACTTTTGTTTATTTTGATTCTTGGAATTTACGTAGCATATATAGGATTGGTTAAAAAAGAAACTACTAAGGCAATTAATTCTGTTATTAATTTCGTTGTGATATTTATAATATCTGCATCTTTTATTGCTTATGCTCCTGATTACATTAAAAAAGTAAATGAGTTTTCTTCTGATATTAGTACGGCTGCTTTGAACTTAGGAACGAAAATTGTAATTTCTAATTCAAATAGTGAAGGAAAAGATAGTATAAATCTAATTAGAGATAATTTGTTTTCTATACAAGTGCAACAACCATGGATGTTATTACAATATGGAAATTCTAACATAGAAGAAATAGGGAAAGAAAGAGTAGAGAAGTTAATTTCGACAGATCCAGGTGAAGATGATGGAAAAAAGAGAGAGGAAATAGTTAAAACTGAAATAGAAGAGAAACATAATAATAATTTGACTATAACAGAAGTTATAAGTAGATTAGGTAAGGTGTTTTTTCTAATTATATTTAATATAGGAATAACCATTTTTGTATTTTTATTAGTATCTATGATGATATTTTCACAGATACTTTTTATTATTTTTTCTATATTTTTGCCATTAAGTTTTTTACTATCTATGATACCCTCATATGAAAGTATTGGAAGACAAGCAGTTGTAAAGTTATTTAATACTATCATGATGAGAGCTGGAATAACTCTTATTATAACTGTAGCGTTTAGTATATCAACAATGTTTTATACCATATCTAAAGATTATCCATTTTTTATGATTTCATTTTTGCAGATAGTAACATTTGCAGGTATTTATATGAAGTTAGGAGATATAATGGGGATGTTTAGCTTACACTCAAGGGATAGCCAAAATATGAGTAGTCGTATCTTTAGAAAGCCATATAGAAAGATGCAAAATAAGAGTAAACATATAGAACGTTATATAAGACAAGCTTTAATATCTAGAGGAAAAGACAAAAACAAACTATCACTTAACAGAAGTAATAAAGGTAATATAAATAACTTACAAAAAAGAGTAGATTATTTACCTAGTAGAGATAACTATAATAAATTAATTAATAAAGAAAGTTTCTCAAAACGTATGGGTAATAATATTGGTGCAGTTATAGATACAAAGAAAAATATAGCTGATAAATCAAGACAAGTTAAGGAAAATATAAAAGATATACCTATACAGACTAAATATGCCATTCATAATACAAAAGAAAAAACTAAATATAATATATCTGATTTTAAAAGAGGTATCGTAGAAGAAAAGGAAAAGCGTCAACAAGGTAGAGATAAAAAGCAGCAAAATCATAGGGAAACTATAGCTCAAAAAAGAGCTAAATTAGGGAATGTAGTAGTATCTAAAGATAAAAATTTTACAGATAATAAAAATATAGATAACTACTTAAGTTTAAAAGATAAACCTTCAATTGGTTCTGAAAATGTGAAAAATAAAAAAGGAAAAAATATTAGACCAACAATCTCAGAAAAAATAGTTAATGGTAAGAATTTAGAAGAAAGTAATTCTATAAATAAAATAGAAATACCTACAGAAGAAATTCTTCATAAAAAAAGAGATATTACAAATCAAGGTAAAGAGTCACCTAATAAAGTTAAAAATAATCAAAATGAAAAATTAAAAAACAGTAAAACTATTAAAATAGAACGACATAATACCAAGTCTAATTTCAAAGATTCTAAGTATAATCACATAGATAGTAAAGAGAGAAAAATAAAAAATAAATCTAATCTTACTCCTGAGAATAAGGTGAGAAAACAATGAAAATAAAGATATCTATTATTTTTATTAGTATATTCTTATTTATCTTTGGAGTAATTTTACTGTTTATCCCTTTAATATCAGATGAAAATTTTAATGAATATAGAAATCAAAATATAATAGGAATGAATTTATCACCAGAAGTTTTAAAGTATAAGCCTATGGTTGAGAGATATGCTCAGAAATATGATATTAAAGAGTATATAAATTATTTACTTGCTATTATGCAAGTTGAATCAGGTGGAATTTTAGTTGATGTTATGCAATCTTCAGAATCACTAGGACTTTCACCTAATACTTTAGGAACAGAAGAATCAATAGAACAAGGATGTAGATATTTTTCAAACCTTTTAAAGACCTCAAAAGAAAAAGGCTGTGATCTGAATTCAACTATACAAGCATATAACTATGGATTTGGATATTTAAATTATATTCAAAGTAATGGAAAAATTCATAATTATAATTTAGCAGAAAGATTTTCACAAAATATGGCTCAGGGAGTTAAGGTAACTTATACTAATCCAATAGCTATTGCTAAAAATGGTGGTTGGAGATATAAATATGGGAATCAATTTTATGTAGAATTAGTACTTCAGTATATTGGAACAAGTGAATTTAGTAATGAAACAGTTAAAATAATCATAAATGAAGCATTAAAGTATAAAGGGTGGAAATATGTATTTGGAGGAGATAATCCAAATACTTCTTTTGATTGTAGCGGGTTAACACAATGGTGTTTTAAAAAAGCAGGAATAAATTTACCAAGAACAGCACAAGAGCAATATGATATTATGCAGCGTATTACACTAGATCAAGCAAAACCAGGAGATCTAGTGTTTTTTCATGGGACATATAATGCTGGAACTTATGTAACTCATGTTGGAATATATGTTGGAAATAACAAAATGTATCATGCAGGAGATCCTATTGGGTATGCAGATTTAACCGGGAGCTATTGGAAGGAACATTTAATTGGAGCAGGCAGAATAAAAAATAGATGAGGTGAAAATATGTTAAGAAAAAAGGATAAAAAATATAAAGTAAATAAGATACCAGTTATAAGATTAGGCAAAAATAGAAAGTCTGTACTTGTCTTATGGATTGTTTTAATTATAAGTATAGTGTTTGGTGTTTATAAAAATTTTACTGCAATAGATAAACATACTATTCATGAAAAAGAAGTTATAGAACAGAAAATTATAGATACAAATGGTATTGAAAATTTTGTGAAAAACTTTGCTAAAGAATATTATTCATGGGAAAATAATAAAGAATCTATTGAAAGAAGAACATCTAAAATTAATGAATATCTCATAAAAGAATTGCAGGAATTAAATAGAGATACAATAAGAAATGACATTCCAACAAGCTCTAGTGTAAAAAATGTTAAGATATGGAGTGTAAATCAGACTAAAGAAAATGAACTTGATGTTAAGTATTCTGTGGAGCAGACTATAAAAGAGGGAGAAGAGGTAAAAGATGTTATATCTTCATATGAAATTGTAGTTAGAAGAGATAATTCTGGAAATATGATAATTATTAAAAATCCTACATTATCTCAAATGCCAGAAAAATTAAATTATGAACCTAAGAAAGAAGAAACAGATAGTACAATAGATCAAAAAACAATTAAAGAAATTACAGAATTTTTAAATACATTCTTTAAACTATATCCAAATGCATCTAAAAATGAGTTAGAATACTATGTAAAAGAAGATGTACTTAAACCTATAAATAAAGAATATATATTTTCAGAATTAGTAAATCCTATTTTCAAAAGAGAAGGTAAAAATATAAAAGTATCAACTAGTGTAAAATATATAGATCAACAGACAAAAGCAATACAAATCTCTCAATATAGTTTAACTTTAGAGAAGGAAGGTAATTGGGTTATTAGAAAATAAAAAATATTGTATAAGATTTAATTGGTAAAATTTACGTTTTTGTATTAAAATTTAGATTTATTATTATAAAATATAAGATAAGGTTAACTTTAAATTAAGTTTCATTGAAAAATATAAAATTACTAATTAGTATAGGAGAATTATTATTAGGGGAGGAAGAATTTATGACACAATATCATTTTTATTATGATGAATCAGAGCATAGCAGAAAAATCAATCTTAATACGGTAACTTCTGACAATTATTATGATAATTTTATTGCTGCTTTTGTCGGATGGAAAAGCGAAAACGAAAATTCAATATTTGATAATTATGTTCTATTTGAAGAAAAATACAGTGATCGTAAATCTAAAGGAGAATTAAAAAGTCAGACACTCAAGCAAAAATACTTTTATAATGGATTTGCTTCTATGAATAAAGAGAATATTTGTTTTATTGATGATTTTTTGTCATTATTTGATGAAAATATTTCTATTTATTTTGCAGTAATTAGTAAGATTGAATTTATAATTTCTCAAATTTTTGATGGTTATGAAAATAGTTTTATGCATGATATGGATGCTATGAAGTATTCAATAGTAAAAGCTATTTTGATGTATAGACCAAAAGAAATAATTGAGAGAGTATTTGAAAATACAGGAGAACTTATAGATGCTTTGAAAGCTTTTTTGGAAGAGAGAATTGAAAAAAATAAATTAGACTTAGCATTAAAACAAAAAGAAAGCAAGAATTTTAGAGAAATTCTAGAGGTTTTAAATGATATCAGTGATGTTAATACTATTAATTGGGATTATAATATAGCTTTTTTAGGATTTAAACAATATTTGACATATAGACAAATAAAAAATCCTAATCTGATAATAGATAAAGAGGGCAATAGCAATACACTAAATGCAGCTAAGTATGTAGGTTTTAATACTGCTATAGAAATTGATTCAAAAGATTCAGTAGGAGTACGTATTTCTGATATGTTTGCAGGATTAATTTCAAAATTGCTTAAATCTCTGCATAATTCTTTAAGATATGATTCTTCTAACGATAAACCTGAAAAGAAGCTTCTAAACCAGAAATGGTTTTCACTTACTGAAGAGCAATTTGAATTGTACAAGAAGATGTATAATATAATTTGTAAATCAAATAATGATTTGTATAAAACATTTTTAAGCAAGTACTCTGATGATTTAATAGTGTTTATTGCACTTTTAAATTATATGAATCAGTTTTCTTCAGCAGAAGAATTAAAACAGGATATTAATATGCAAAGTGAATACTTTAATACATGTGCATGTAAGTATCTTGAAGATTATTTTTCTAAAATGAGAAATAAACTTCCAATTAATTTTATAACATCAGATGAAAAAGATTTTTTTTTAAATCAAAGAAATGCAAAAGTGTTTTTTGATGTACAACGACAACCATTATTAAAGGTGCCGAATGGAAGTTACAAATGCCACGTTCTTTCAATTGGATTTAGCAAGGAAGGGATTCCATTGGCTACTATAGCAGAACGTGGAGGTAATTACTGTTATAGGTTACCTAATACTTTAAGCGAATGGGCAATGTCTGTAGTAGGATTTGCGAATATGGGAACAAATTTGTTTCCAGCAGAAGTTGTTTTTACAAAAGATAATGATAAAATATATGCTGATATTTTATAGTAAATTCCAGTTTAACATTATATAAAACAAGGACATTGATTTTGGAGTCCTTGTTTTATTTGGAAAATAAAAAGGAATGTTTAAGTACTATTTTATTTTTTATGTTTTAGCCTAAAATTTAATATTTGAATTATAGTAATAATAGTAAGTAAAACAAATGCCATAATATATGATTCTTACTCCAAAATTTGCTAAGTGGATATTTAAAAATCAAAAATAGAATTAAAAATAAAAAACCATTTTTTAATAATTTCTTTTCATATACACCCATCTAAGTATCACCTTAATCCTTTTTCAAATGTAGTAACAATAGGGACTATTTTATTGTTTCTTTAAGAATT
The DNA here is from genome assembly GCF_058310295.1 of Clostridium sp. TJA020. Classification (NCBI taxonomy): domain Bacteria; kingdom Bacillati; phylum Bacillota; class Clostridia; order Eubacteriales; family Clostridiaceae; genus Clostridium; species Clostridium sp. TJA020. Next base: position 535,812 of record NZ_JBZEFC010000001.1, on the reverse strand, counting down.
AGAATAGAAGCTTGTAATAAATTTAGTTCTATTTCTGCTTATTCGGTTATATTTATAATACACTGATGATTTAGTTCAAACTTCGTCATATGAAGTTTCTGCCCAAAATGCTGCTACAGAAAAGAATGCAGCAGCTCCACCAATAACCATAGTAGCAATTATACTAGCCAAAACACCAATTGAATATTTATATGCTCGTATATTTCTTTTTATTCTAAACTTTAAGTCATGTCTATGCGTAATTAATATTTGTATCTAATAATACATAGAGTATTATTGAAATCATTTAGAGCATATAAAATTTTTAGAAAATCATTGTAATTTTACGGTGGATGAAATGAAATTGCTTGGATTTGCAAAATCATTTTTTTTCGAAAAAATATAAAAAAATGATGAAAAACATAAATCAGGCTATGTTATTATTAAAAGTAAATTATAGAGTTTATTGAAAAATAATTTAATTAAAATGAATAATGAAGATAAGATAAAAAGTATAAGAATCAAATATTATTCAGTGTAAATTTTTTTTTGAATCGATATTGATAATGATAATCAATTTCTATAATTTATTAAGTTAGGAGGATATGAGAAGTTAAATGAAAGATGTACTAGTAGATAGAAAGGATAGTTTTTTTAAAAATAATTTCTTTATGCAAGGGTTTTATTTTGATACAGTTGTAGAAATTAGTATATATTGCAATTGTAATAATGGTGAATATATATTAAGAAAAGCTTTTGATTTATGTAAATATTATGAAGTTCTTCTTAGTAAAACTAAAAAAGGCAGTGATATTTATAATGTAAACAATAGTGGAATGGATGGTTTTAATGTTCACAATGAAACACTAAATATAATAAATAGAAGTATATATTACAGTAAACTTTCTCAAGGAAATTTTGATATTAGCGTTCAGCCACTTTTAAAACTTTGGAATTTTAAAAGTGAAAAAAAGGTTATTCCTAATCAAAAAGATATTGATGAAAATTTAAAACTCGTAAATTATAAAAATATAGTTATTAATAGAAAAAATGTCAGACTTAAAAAAAATGGAATGTCAATAGATTTAGGTGGAATTGCTAAAGGATATATAGCAAATAAGATAAAGGAGTATTTAATTTCAGAGGGGATAAGTAGCGGGATAATAAATTTAGGTGGTAATGTATTATGCATAGGAAAAAAAGATAACGGAGAAAATTTTAAAATTGGTATTCAGAAACCTTTTTCAGAAAGAGGTGAAGTATTAGGTGTTTTAGAAATATGTGATAAATCAGTTGTTTCTTCGGGAATATATGAGAGATTTTTTGAAAAAGAGAACAAAGTATATCATCATATAATAAATCCTAAAAGTGGTAAACCTTTTGAAACAGATTTACTTCAAGTGACTATAATATCTGATGATTCTATGGATGGAGATGCGTTAAGTACAATAGCATTATCATTTGGTGAAAGAGAGGGGTTAGATCTTATAAATTCTATAGATGGGGTAGAAGGTATTTTTATAAATAAGGATGGAAATATAAGATTTACTGAAAATTTCCGAAAATATTGTAAGTGAATAAATAGTAAAATATACTAAATTTTAAGATTAACAGTTTTGCTATTAATCCTAAAAAGTTTAAGTATAGGTGAAAAATTTATTTTTTTAACTGAAGTGATTTCTTAAAAATTAGATATGAAAAGATTTAAAAAATATTTATTTAAATAAATTGGTTTATTGATAATGATAATTATTATATATAAATTTTAAAAGGAGTATTATGATGAATAAAAAGTTGATTTTTTCAATAGGTATTATCTCTTTAGGAGTAGCACTTTCTGGGTGTTCAGAAAAAAACGTTAGTGTAAAAGAAAGTAAAAATGAAAAGGCTAGTATTGATGATAATTTGGTTGCTTTTAAAGATGGTATTTTTGAGGGGGAAGGAGAAGGATTTAACGGAAAAATTAAAGTGTCACTTGAAGTTAAGAATGGAAGGATTGAAAAAATAGATATACTAAATTCAGGTGATGATGATGAGTATTTAAATGAAGCTAAAAAATTAATACCTACAATAATTAAAAAGCAAAGTTCAAAAGTTGATTCGGTAAGTGGAGCTACTTATAGTTCAAAAGGAATAATTTCAGCTGTGGAAAATGCATTGAAAAATGCTAAATAAGGAGGAAAATTTATGAAGAATAAATCAAAAATAATTGCCGGGGGAATTCTTATTACAGGAATGATTGGAGCAACAAGTTTTGCAATAATAGATCCTTATAACATACTTAGTAATAAAAATGTAGATCTCCAAAAGAATAGATTAAATACTATGGAAACTGATAATAAAGATAAAGAGGATGTTGACAATAAAAAAGATGAAAAAGATATAAGTTTAAGTGGAATAAAAGATGGAACATATTTAGGAGTTTCAAAAGGTTATGGTGGAGATATTAAGGTAAAGGTTACTATAGAGAATGGTAAAATTAAAAATATTGAAGTAGTTTCTCATTCAGAAACACCAAAATATTATGAGAATGGTAGTAAAGTTATTGCAAGTATTTTAAAAGAAAATTCTACTAATGTGGATGCTATTTCAGGAGCAACTTTAACTTCTGATGGAATAAAAAATGCTGTTAGAGATGCCTTATCTAAAGCGGGTTTTAATATAGAGGCAAATAATAAAGAAGTGAGTGTATCTAAAAATAGTAGTAAAACTAGTAACTTAAAATCTAATAATACTTCTCAAAACGTTAAAAGCGTAGATTTAAAAGAATATAAGCTTAAAGATGGAGAATACATAGGAGAAGCTATAGGGTTTAAGGGAAATATAAAAGTAAAGGTTATAATAAGCGATGGTAAATTATCAGATGTTAAAGTAATTAGTCATAATGATGATGCAGAGTTTTTCAATAAAGCTAAAGGAGTAATTATTAAAATAGTTAAAAATCAAGGAACTGCTGGAGTTGATACAGTTTCAGGAGCTACTTATTCAAGTAGAGGAATATTAAATGCTGTTAATTCAGCTTTAAATAAAGTAGCTAAAGAAAATAAGGGAATAATTAATACCATAAAAATTGCTGAAAATAATAGTGTATCTAAGGGAAATAATACTACACAAATTAATATAAAAGATATTTTAAAGCAAAGTAGTATAAGAATAGATGAAAATAAAAATAGTAATAAAAACTTAGGAGAACATAAATTTAAAGATGGAGAATATATTGGAGAAGCTAAAGGATTTAAAGGGAATGTAAAAGTAAAAGTTATAATAAAAAATGGTACATTAGTAAATGTTGAAATAATTAATCACAATGATGATGATGAATTTTTCAATAATGCTAAGAGGTTGATATTTAAAATATTAAAGAATCAAGGTACTAGTGGGGTTGATACAGTTTCAGGAGCTACTTATTCAAGTAAAGGAATATTAAATTCAGTTAATGAGGCATTAAATAAAGCAATTAAGAAAGACACTAGTATTTCTTCTAATACAAGTACTATTTCTAAAAATATTAATATATCAGAAAATAATGAGCCAAAAGAAACTTTAGATAATAAAAAGAATGAAATCACAAAGAATCAAAAGGAAAATCTAGAAAAATATGAAAATAATGACAGAGAAGACAATTTGAATGTTAAGGATATTAAATATTTAGATGGTGAGTACATAGGTGTAGGAACAGGATGGACAGGTAAGCCAATTAAGTCAGAGGTAGTATTTGAAAATAATAAAATAAAAAGTATAAATGTTGCAACAAAAGAATCAGGTGATTATGGAGATGATGACGAACCTTTTAGAGATAAAGCTGTAAAAGTTGTTGATCTTTTGAAAAATGATACTGAAAAAACAATTAATGATTTATTAATTAGTGAAAAAATAGGTGATGAAATTTATAAATCAAGTAATTATTATGAGAAAGGAAAAGAGTTAATAGGTGATTATGCAGAAAAATTAAAAAGTATAAATAAAGATACTTCTGATGCACGCAAAAAAATTTATGAAGTTGTAAGAGAGTATTTGAAAGAACAAAAAAATGCTATTGTTTTTGATGTTGTTTCAGGAGCTACATATAGTGCTAGAGGAATTGCTAAATCTGTAAAAGATGCTATGGATAAATCAGCTAATGATTATAAAACGGGAAATATTATTAGTAGTTTAAAAATAAAAGCTCCTAATTCTAAAAAGATAGAGATAAATAAAAAAGAAAAATTGAATTTATCAGATTTAAAAGTAACATTATCAATGCGAGATGGAAAAGAAAATGAAATATCATATGATAAATTTGAAGAAAATGGTATAGAAATCTATGAAAAAAATACAAGAAAAACTATTTATCATGGAATGGATTTAAATGATTATGAAACAAATCATAATATAGATGTTGTTATAGAACATAAGAAGTCCTTATATAAGGATACATTAACAATAGTTCCAATAATGATTAATAACAATTACATAATAGGAATGGAATATAGTATTGATAATGGGATTACGTGGAATAAAGTTACTGATTTGAAAAAATTTAATAATGATAATAACATTCATCATTCTCAAGAAGTGAAAATTTCTGATATAGATAAGAAAAAAACATTAATTAGATTAGTATCATTAAATGGGGACAAATATCAATTAGAGTTAAAAGATATAGTAGAAGGCCCTAATGGGTATTATTATTTTGAGCCAAAAAGAGATGATCAAATAAAAAATAAAAATATTTCAAGTGCATTTTTCATAAACTTTAAATCTATAGAAAGTTCTGAAAATAATATAAATGACAGTTTAGAAAAAGTAAGTTATGCTAGAATATATTTAAATGATTCTACAATATATGAAAAATATAGCGGAAGAATAAAAGTTGGTCAAAAAATTGATTGGACAGGTACCAAGTTCCAATTTAAAACTAGAGATCAAGGGGTAATAAAAGATTTATTTACAGAAGATGAAATTAAAAAAATAAAAAATGTTGAATATTTCAAGAAGACAGGATTTATTGATTATGAAGATCTTGAAAAATTAGGAATAACAATATCTCTGAAACAAGATGCTGAGGTAACAGAAGATATGATTCCTAAAGATAAAAGTTGGACTGAACCTATTATTACATTAACATATAAAGGAAAGGTATTAAAAGTTAAAGGTGGAAACATTACTGGAGATGTTGAAGATATTGGAATGTATTTAGTGAGATAATGAAAAAGTTTTGTATTAATTTTGATTACTAAAAAATAAATTGAAATCTAAATAATATAATATTAAAACACTTATTAAAATGTAGTACATATATATTGAATATAAAATATATGTGTACTATATTTTTAGTTTGGATTTTAATTTTATTAAGAATGAGATAATTTATTATAGAATTATAATAATTCTATAATAATTCAAATTTTTTTATAAACAAATAAGAATATGGTAAAAATGCTAAATTTAATTATGATATCATCAATAATAAAATAGAAGATTTATGATAGTAAAAAGCAATAATATTTTATTGGAGGGAATACATGAATATTAAAAAAATAAAAAAGAATATTGTATTAATATTATCAATTATTTTTACGGTTGGAATTGTAGGATGTACTAGTAATAGTAGTTCATCTAGTAATGTTTTTAAAAATATGAAAACTACAAATATTAATGGAAATAAAGTAGATGGTTCTATTTTTGCAGATAAAAAGCTTACATTAATTAATGTTTGGAATACAGGATGTACTCCTTGCATTGATGAAATACCAATATTAGATAAAATCAATAAAGAGTATGAGACAAAAGGAGTTTCAATAAAAGGGTTAATATTAGAATCTGGGCTTGGATTAAAAGATAAAGAAAAAAAGTAGTAGAAGAAATACTAGAAAAGTCTAAAGCAACTTATCAACAACTTATTTTATCAAGTGAAATGTTAGATAGTGATGTCTTCAAAATGTTAGATGTGGTTCCTACAACATTTTTTGTAGATAAAAATGGGAATATTGTGGAAAAAGTAGAGGGGGCTAATGATTATAAAGGGTGGAAGAACAAGATAAAAGAAGTTTTAAAAAAGGTTGATGGCAGTGAGTAATTTTATTATAAAAAATAAAATAGGTTTGTTTTTAATAAGTTTAGGTATAGTATTTTTTTTGATAGGTATTCATAGGGGAGAATATCTAGTAGTTGCTAAAAAATCTAAAATTATATGTTTGGAATGTATTGGTATTGGATAGGTGATTATATGAATTTAATAAATGTTATAAGATCTAAATTTAGGTTAACTATTCAAATTATATTTACAGCATTAACTAATGGTTATTTGTTGGGATATATGAGTGGAAAAATATATAAAGGTGATATAAAAAATATATGTGCACCTGGGCTGAATTGCTATTCATGTCCAGGTGCAATAGCATCTTGTCCAATTGGATCTATTCAAGCAATTATTGGGAATAGAGATTTTAAGTTTTCATTTTATCTAATTGGATTTTTAATGATTATTGGTTCAACTTTAGGGAGGTTTGTGTGTGGATGGCTATGTCCGTTTGGATTAGTACAAGATTTATTGTATAAGATTCCTTATGTGAAAAAGATAAAAAAAGTTCCTATTGATAAAGCTTTAAGAGGAATTAAATACATTATATTGATAATATTTGTAGTTATATTTCCAATTGTTTTAGTGAATTATTCGGGCTATGGAAAGCCATGGTTTTGTAAGTTGATTTGTCCTTCAGGGACATTAATGGCTGGTATTCCTCTTATCTTAATGAATAGTTCACTTAGCAATTCAATAGGTTTTTTATTTGTTTGGAAATTATTAATTTTAATAGTTATTGTTGTTTTATCAACAATGATATATAGACCATTTTGTAAATATATTTGTCCTTTAGGTGCTATATATGGTTTTTTAAATAAATATTCTATTTATAAGTATGAAATAAATAACAATAAGTGTACAAAATGTAATTTATGCTATAAAAACTGCGATATGAATATAGCTGTGAATAAAACACCTAATAGTATTGAATGTATAAGATGTGGAAAGTGCATAGAGGTGTGTCCTAAAAATGCAATATCAGTATCTGTTCACAAGTGTATAAATTTAAATAAAAAATTTAAGTATTAAGTTGATTTATCGGTTTTGATTGAGATAATTATAGATTTGTTTTTATAAATTAGTGACATACTTTTTATTATCATTATAAGGAGGATTTGATTTGGAAAAAATATCGAAAACAATAGGAGTATGTATAGGATTACCTGTTTTAAATCTAATTGTAATAGAAGCTATACAAGGAGTTGTTTCAATATTTGGACTAAATATAGGTAACGCTATAGTGTTAGCTTGAAATTTAGTAGTACTTATAATTATATCTTTATTTTTTTTACAATTTGATTATAGAATAGAAGATATAATTAGTTTTAAAATTTTTTCAATTAAAAAATTATTTAATATAGTTATTTTAGGATTAGGTATAACTATACTGATGTTATTTTTAAATATTATTTTGAGTAATTTTATTTTTGAGAATAATAGTAATTTAAATCAAATAGAAGATTTTACTTCACCTTTATTGCAAATGATTATAAATATAATTTTAATACCAGTATATGAAGAGATATTATATAGGGGAATTATTTTCGGATATATGAAGAATAATTTTAATATTGCAATATCAGTTATATTGCAAGCTTTAATTTGGGGTGTTATGCATTTGAATTTAGTTCAAGGTATTTATACATTTATTTTAGGAATAGTATTAGCATTAATATATATATGCTGAATCTATATTAGGAAGTATAATAGTAAACTTGATTTTTAATTGGTTAAGCATGATGATATTACCTAATTTAATATTAAGTGTCCCAGAAATAAGTATATTTTTATTGGGAATAGTGATTATATGCACTACTTTTTCTTTTGTAAAAATTGTAAAACAATGCAATGAAAATTATAGAGATATTTAGGTGCTTAAAACAGTGATTTAAATTTTAGAGAAAGAAGGTAATTAGAAGCTTAATAAAATATAAGAATTTGAAAAATAGGAGGGGTAATGTGCAACGTAAATATCAAGATATAAATGTTTATGAAGCACTTCAGCAAAGATTAAATTTAATTTTTCAAGAGTTTGAAAATATATTTATTTCTTTTAGTGGTGGAAAAGATAGTGCATTATTATTGCATTTAGTAATGGATTATAAAAAAAGAAATAATTTATCCAATAAGATTGGAGTATTTCATCAAGATTTTGAAGCTCAATATCAAGTGACAACTGAATTTGTAGAAAAAATTTTTGAAAAATATATTTCTGATATTGAACCTTATTGGGTATGTTTACCTATGGCTGTAAGAACTTCACTTAGTAATTATCAATTATATTGGTATCCTTGGGATGATAAGAATAAAGATATTTGGGTAAGAAATATTCCAGATAAACCTTATGTTATCCATGTGAATAATAATCCATTTTATTTATATAAATATCGTATGTTGCAAGAAGATTTGGCTAAGCAGTTTGGAAGATGGTACAAGCAAGTACATAATGATAAAAAAACAGTTTGTCTTTTAGGAATTAGAGCAGATGAATCACTTCAAAGATATAGTGGATTTTTAAATAAAAAAAATGGATATAAAGGAGAGTGTTGGATTTCCAAACAATTTAAAGATGTTTGGTCAGCTTCACCTTTATATGATTGGACTACATCTGATATTTGGACAGCTTATTATAAATTTGGATATGAATATAATAAATTATATGATTTATATTATAAAGCGGGTTTAAAACCAAGTCAGATGAGAGTTGCTTCTCCATTTAATGATTACGCAAAAGATGCATTAAATCTTTATAGAGTACTAGAACCTAAGACATGGACAAAACTTGTAGGTAGGGTGCAAGGTGTTAATTTTGCATCTATTTACGGTAAAACTAAGGCTGTTGGATATAGAAATATTACTCTGCCAGAGGGATATACATGGAAATCATATACAAAATTTCTTTTGGATACGCTTCCAGATAGAGTTAGAAATAGTTACGTGAAAAAATTTAATACTTCTATAAACTTCTGGCATAAAACGGGGGGAGGATTATCAGAAGAAACCATTAAAGAACTTTTAGATAATGGATATAAAATAAAGAGAAATGGAATTTCAAATTATACATTAGATAAAAAATCTAGAATAATTTTTATTCAGAAGATTCCAGATAATACAGATGATATAAAAAGTACAAAAGATATACCTTCTTGGAAGAGAATGTGTTATTGTATTTTAAAAAATGATCATTTATGCCGTTTCATGGGATTTAGTGTTAAGAGTGATGAACAAAGAAAAATTGATATAATAAGAAAAAAATATAAAGGATTGGAGGAAAAATAATGAGTTTTAAAAGTCCTGTCTATAATATAGCTGCAATACCAGTGGAAAAAATAATTCCTAATACATACAATCCTAATGCAGTAGCTCCACCCGAAATGAAATTGTTATACGATAGTATTAAAGAAGATGGATATACTCAGCCTATAGTATGTTATTACTCAAGAGGAAAAGATAGATATATAATAGTAGATGGATTTCATAGATATCGTATTATGATGGACTATAAAGATATTTATGAAAGAGAGAATGGTAAAATACCTGTTGTTATTATAGATAAACCATTAGATTGCAGGATGGCAAGTACAATACGACATAATAGAGCAAGGGGGTCACATGATGTAGATTTGATGAGCAATATTATACGTGAGCTTCATGAAATTGGTAGAAGTGATGCATGGATATCTAAGCATTTGGGTATGGATAAAGATGAAATTTTGAGATTAAAACAGATTACAGGTCTTACTTACTTGTTTAAAGATGTAAATTTCGGAAAAGCTTGGGTTCCGGATGAAGAAATTTATCCTGAAAAATAAAATATTAAAAATATATATAATAAAACTTAAAAAGAGATGTACTATTTAAAACTTCATAAAGTACATCTCTTGATACTATTAAATATGATAAGTGAACTACATTTCTAGTTTTTTTATTCTTTCTTTTTCTATAGAATTCAAAGCTTCGATTAAATTTTTAGAATCGTATTCAATACCTAGGTAAGTGTATCTAAAAACATTAATTGTTAAACCATCTAAAAATTTATCATGCATATTAGTTATTATTAAGTCATAGCTATTTAAATTTTCTTCATAAAAAATTTCAGCTTTTGCATTAAATCTTCGTTTTAGAAAATTATTAAACTCTCTAATTTTGATTTCTAAAACTAAATTATCTGTCTTTGATAAAACTCCAATCTTTAAAGTGTATTTATTAGTTTTATCTATAAATTGATATTTATTATCTTCATTTAAAATTGATAAGTTTAGTACTATTAAAAACTTAAAACAATCAAAGTCAAAATAATTTAAGTTAAAGTACGATTGTATGTTTTTAAATAAATTTGTTATGAAGTGATTTTTTAAAAAACTTAAATGAGTATTTAAATAAAAATCTCTAAAATTTTTATCGATAGAATAAAATACACCTTTAAAATAAAATTGTCGATTACAATAAGTTAGAATATTATTTTTAAATACTTTAGAAAATCTAAAATAATTATTAGAAAATAAAGATTTTATATTTGCTAAAATAAAATTAGACAAAATAAAAGGAGTGTTTTGATCTATATTATCTTCAAATGGTAAACCACCAAAACTTTTTAAAAAGCAAGTTGTTACAAAAGCTAAGTATTTTTTATTAATTAAAAATCTAGAGTAAAATAATTCGAGGTTTTTAAAAATAATGTTGTCTTTTAAATTGGTTAAATTTGATAAAGAAAATTCATCTGAAAAATTTTCTTCATTAAATTTATCTCTGTGCCTTAAAATTATTTTTGACCAAATATATATGTTTAATTTATATGAATAAGCAAATTTAAAAGATAAAACCTTTTCTAAGAATTTGACTAAATCCTTATCATTGCAAGTTGGTTTAATTTGTTTATTTACACCGCTATTTCTAAAAAAAGAATAATAAAAATAAGCAAACTGAATAGGAGAGCCTTTTAATTCAAAATTTTTTATTTTTAAATTGAAAGGAGCAAGTAGTTCATTACATTCTTTAATTTTCCTATTAATCGTTGATAGACTTACATTTAATTGAGTACTTAATTTAATACTATTTAAATCTTTATAATAATAAAACATAGATAATAATTTATATTTTAATGAGTTTTTTATATATATTGAAACAAAATTATCTAAGCTAATATCAATGTCATATTTTAAAAATATAATTTCTTTGTTAATATAGATATTAATTTTATCATCATAATAATTAGAAAACATTGTATTAATATTTTTTATATAATGTTTTAGTGTTGGAAAAGAAATATTTAATTCAGTACACATGTTGTGTTTAGAAAAATTTCCATTATTAATATAAAGTTTTTTTAAAATTTCAATTTCAGTTTTTTCTGATAGTTCTAATAAATCTTCTTTAAACATGATACTCTCCTTTATATAAAAAATATATATTTTTAAAGATTTTTACATAGTTATATAAGTTTTTAAATAAGCTATACAAAATGCAAAATAATAATTAGGCATAGTATTAATAACAATAAAAATACTTCTTTTTTATAATATAGATAAGCAAGATTTATTTTTTTAATAGAAATTTACATTATAATGTAATTTTTGTTTATTATAATATAAAAGATTCTATTTTTCAAACAACATTTTTTACTAATCGAAAAAATATGAATTTATTATGGGAAAATTAAGATATAATTAAGTGAAAATATCAAAAAGAGAAAATTTAGAGAAAGAATATAATTAATTTTTTTAATTATATTCTTTCTCTTTTTTTTATTTCTACAAAAAAAGATGAAAGTAATTATTGCAAAAAAATAATTATTATTAATATATAGGCACAGTATTTTAAAAAATAGAAATTAAAAATGTAATTATTGAAATTTAAATTAATAAATTAATTGATGTTAAATTAATTAATTTTATACAAAGGAGCAATGATTATATGAGTAAAGACAGATGGTTTAGACCTAAATAATGATGCAAACGTTTGATTTAACAAATCAAAATTTTAAAAAATTATATTTTTATACATGAAGAAAATATTTTGGAATTTGAGGTGATTAAAATATGAATAAAAAAATGTCTAAAATTAAAAGGTTATCAGTTACAGGAACAGCAATTGCCGTGGTATCAGTTGGTATATTGTCTACTTTAGTAAATGAAGAAGCTTTAACCTGATAATAATTTTATTTAAGATAAACAATATAAAATTATAGGATATAAAGATGGTAAATATAATGCAAAAAATCAAGCAAACGCTAAAAATAATGCAAAACAAGAAATAGTACAAAAGGAATCAAATACGGGAAAAGATATTGATAGCTTAACTTAAAACAGAAGCAAAAGAAAAAGTAGCGAAAGTAGAAGAAGCTGCTGAAAAAGCAATTGATGATGCAACAACTACTCCAGATATAAATGCTACATTGACAAATGGAAAACAATTAATATGATAGCACTTACAATGGAATAGTTAAGACAAGTAATGAAAATATACAAAATGCTAAGAATGAAGCAAATCAAGCTATGGATAAGTCGAAAGAAGAAGTGGAAAATACACAAAAAAGGTAAAGAAAGGGGAAAACACAATGAAGTATGAGTATAAATCAAAAGGCAATCGACCTTTAATAGAAGAAAATCGTAAAGTAAAGTACGGTTTAAGAAAATTAAGTATCGGTGTTGTATCTTGTGTCTTAGGTTGTGTGGTTTTCTTTGGAACAGGAGTTACTGTTCAAGCAGCAGAAAATACTTCAGCAACAACAGAAACAGATAGTGTGGCTTCCGATACTGCTGTTAGTAATGAAAAACCTACCAATAATGAAGATTCAATAACTGATGAGAATCTAAATAATAGCGAAAATTATCTTCAACCTAATAGTGAAGTTGTAGAAGAGAATGAATCTCCTGAGGTGAGTACGGCAAATGCTCATTCGGAAACAGTTGCATCAGAAAACAATTCAGAAGTAAGTGAAGAACCTGCAACAGAGGTTGTAGAAGAACGTAGTGCTGAAACGGATAATCAGCCTACAGAAGAAGTGGAAACTGCGAATACAGAAGAAGCAGTCTCAGCAACGAATATTTTAAAAGAACGCAGTGCTGAAACTGAGGTGACTCAAGAGGGTTCTCAAAACTTAGGTCGTCCATATAGTCGTGATGAAGCATATAGCATACCGCGTGGTTCAGTGACATTAGAACAGTTTCATGCAAATAATCCTCATGGTCCAAATGGAAAGAGTTTAAAGGCTCAAGATTTTAGAAACGTGGTTTACTTTGATTTTGATGAAAAGAATCTTACTAAGGGTAACTACAAAAATGGTCAATTTGAAGCTGGACAAGTCTTTGAAATGACAGTTTCAAAAAACTATAAGATTCGCGCCACCGTACTTGAAACAAAGCCATTTAGAGCTACTGATGAATACCTTGAGATGGCTAAATTAATCGATAAGATCAATGGTACCAGCTATGCTAACGAGGTATATGATCCAAATGCAAAAAATATGTCACACAACGGTGCAGATAATTTCATGCGTGTAAGACAGCAGGATTATTCTATATTGAAGCAAAGGTTCAATGCTATTAATACTGGAAATAAAAAATATTATATTGGATCAAATAAGGATGGTAGTGATATCGGTGTAAAATTCAAATTAGAAGCACTTCTTCAAGATGGAACAACTAAGCCAGTTGATATCATAGCTTATGATGGAGAAGAATTAACCAATCGCGAGTTTATTTATTTGACATCAGATAAAAATGCAACGCCTTGGGAATTGTACGGCACATATGCTCAAGAACACTATAAACCTTGGTTAATTCATACACCGGTGACTTTGACGGGTGCTTTACGTGAAGATAAATGGCTTGAATCGTTTGCTGGAGATGCTGTAGTTCCTAGAGGTGTCTATAAAAAAGGAACTGCCCCAAATCCGCAAGCTTATGTTAACCCAAATGATAATGCTGGTATTGGCACCCATACAGTAGGTGGCTTTTATAACTTTATATACGACTGGAACGGTTCGCAAAATGGAATGAGTACCTATTCCTCACTTACTTCGTACCCTGTTTTCCGCGCCTTTAATGTTTCTGAATTAGGTGTTTATATCAATTCATCTGGTATGCAAGCGGTTGCGATTGGTTTCCTTGTAGAAGATTATTCTGATGCTCCTGAATCCTATGGCGTAGCTACTCACTCACTTGCTGATAAAGACTATTTAGGTAATGCCATTACTAAACCATATCTTGGTACTGTTCAACCAGATATCGATAGCGATGATAATGGTGAGTTTAATCTCGATCGATCTCGATTCGACTTTTTCGTAGACGATCATCACTCAGGTTTAGAAAATGCAAGATTAGCAGATGAGGGTGAAGAACAATTAGTTGGTAAAAATAAATCATACACAACACACTATGCAAATAAAAATACCTATGAGTTAACTATCATTGCAAGCAATGACACGGATGGTTCTGATAAGTCAGCATATGTTTATGGCTGGGTTGACTTTAACAATGACGGTATCTTCTCAGATAATGAACGTTCTGAATTAGTTGAAGTAACTGGTCAAAATCAAGAAGTCACACTGAAATGGTCTGGTGACAATTTAGTTATCACGGAAGTTGATGCTGAAAAACTTGGTGCACGTGTTAGAATTTCATCTAATAAGAGTGACATTGAACACAGTACGAGTAGAGCTGTAAATGGCGAGGTTGAGGATTTCATGATTCCGCTCATCTATGAGGGCAGTGTCATTGTTCACTATGTAAACACAAATGGTGAAAGAATAAAAGAGGACGACACGGATACCGAGCCAACTGAATTCCATAAAAATGATAATGTTCAATACGACACATCAGAATTCCGTAAAAATAATCAGGAAATCAAAAAAGAGATCACGGAAGATGGTCAAACATTCGAGGGAACATATCGTTATGTGAAAATCGATGAAGAAGGTGATTCTGAAAAAGGGATTCTAACACATGGTACACGTGAAGTAACCTATATCTACGAATTAGTCAAAGGTGACGTTATCGTACACTATCAAGATGAAGCTGGAAATACGATTAAAGAAACCGTAGTAGATACACCAGAAACTTCAACAGGTACAGCATACGATACAACTGATAACAAACCAACTCGTATTGTAACAGAAGACGGACGTACCTATGAGATTGTTCCAGAGAAAACAGCTGGAGAAGAAACAGGAAAAGTGACAGAAGGCACAACAAAAGTAACATACGTTTACCGTGAATTAAAAGGTGATAAACCAGTTGTACCAAATAATTCAACACCAAAATCAAATGTACCAGTTAGCTCAAATGACCTAGCATCAAAATCAAGTAAACCTGTGGAATCAAATAATACAAAAGAATCTGTCAATCCAAAAACAGGAGATACAACAAATGTCACTGGACTTTTAGGTGAGATGGTATTAAGCCTTGGTGCATTGTTAGTTTTGTTTAAGAAGAAACATAATTAAATAAAACCATTGATTAAGAAAGAAGAGAGGTATTGAAAGTGTGTTAGGAATAAATAGATTATTTATATTAAAGTTTTGTGTTAAAGCCGAAGGAATGTCATTAACTGAAATCAAAGAAATTTTACAAATTACTATTAATGAACAGAAATACAGTGATGATTCAAGAGTACAGGCAACTTTTAAAAAGTATTTTGGTAATAAGATACATACACCTGAAGAATATATCTATACTATGATGAAGCATTCCAAAATAAAATTCTATATGAAAATTGGTAGAATGTACCCCATAGAAAAAGATATAATAACTAAACATTGCTATCATACCTTGAATTTTAAAAATTAAATACTTGATGGTTTTTGCCTGTACAAACAATATGTTTTGTGCGGGCTTTTTTAATGCTCAGAAAAAATCTAAAAAAATTTTTGAAAACTTCGGCAATTTGACACCGCTCCGAGAAGTTAGGGAGTGAAAAAGGGGATGAACAATAGTTCAATTCATCCTAGATAGAAGGGAGGTGAGCTAATGAGTAATTCTTCATTTAAAAAGGTAATTGAAGCACAGTTTGATTGTTTATCTAAGAAAGTTATTTATTGTCCTATTTCATGGATATGTCTTACAAATCAAAACTTAAAAAGAAAAATAACTTGATATATTATTTTAATAATAAATTTATAAATAATTAAGATATTAATGAAGAACTTATTTAGAAAAGTTTTTTACATTATAGATAATCAGTGGAAAATATATATTACAATTATGAATTATTTAAAATATTAGGTTATAAATGACTCGTATAATCAAAGATATCCTATTTAAATTCATAGAATTAAAGCTAACAGTACTTTTAATGAGTTAACAAAATGATTAGTAGAATATATGTATAAGTTTATTTAAAAGAGGAGAATTATGAAATTTGTAAGAAGAATAGTTGAATTAATATTGTGTTTAATAGTTTTATTTTGTATTTTTCAAATAGGCTATAAACAATTTAGTTATTATGAAAATGATAAAGAAAATAAAGAAATACAAAAAATAGTTAAAGATAACGAGAATATAGAAAATATAGATAACAAATTAAAGGAGATTAATAATGAATACAAATTATGGATAAACATACCTAATACAAAAATAAATTATCCAGTAGTACAAACAAATAATAATGAATATTATTTAAATCATAGTTTTAAAAAAGAGAATAATTCAGGAGGAGCATTATTTATTTATGATAAGTATAATTTAAAAAATTCAAAAAATTTAATTATTTTTGGACATAATATGAGAAATGATAGTATGTTTGGAACATTATCTTTATTTAAAAATAAAGAATTTTTTAAAGAAAATTCTTTTATAAATATAATTATTGGAGATTATGTATATATATATAAAGTTTTTGGAGTAAGTACTATGAAAGCTGATGATTTTGATATAAATGATAATTTTAAAAATAAAAAGGATTTAGATGATTATTTAAGTAATCTAAAGAAACACTCAGATAATTGGGAAAATAAAGATATAACTATGGATACTAATTTATTAACATTATATACTTGTACGTATGAATTTGATGATGCAAGACTTATTTTAACTTCTGAGTTAGTAAAAAAGGTTAAATTAACAGAGTCATATATAAAAAATATTAATGAAAATATGAATTAATATATAATAAGTCTTATAAAAACATAATATGATTAAGAATTAGAATAGAAGATAAAAAGATGTACAAATTAGTGATTAGAATATTGTACATCTTTTTTATTATTAAATTAAATTTTATATTAAGTTATTTGTATTTTTAGAAATCATTATATTAATATATTTAGTAAAAATATATTGTATTAAAAAAATTTAATCAATTTTACATATTTAATTGAAGATGTAAATATAAGAAATTTAAGGACGAATTTATATCATATATAAATGAAATAAGTTGATTATAGATATAAATATGAGTTAGAAAATATGCATAAGATGAAAAAAATATGGGATATGTGATTACAATATTATAATCTATATTGGAATTTTAATGTATATATTTTTCGTGAGTACAAAATAGAGTATTGATAAATAGTAGTCACACATAAAAAATTAAAGAATAAACGTATATTATGTGGAGGAGTTATTAAGAAGAGAATCTCAAATAGAAGTTTCTTTAAAAAGAGAAAGAAATTCTTATCATATTTCTTGGGATACTGAATGGAAAGGCAGAAATTACCCTGAAAGAACTATTGAGGAAAAAATAAAATTTGAACTTGATTGGGAACTATAAGAAAAATTTCTTAAAAACTTATAAATATTAATAGCATTGAAATTGCACAATAGAATTGCATAAATTTAACATATAGAATTATGCTAATGATTAAATTTAATATTAAACACATTAAATTCAATTCCATTTTTTTTTATTTTTCAAATGAATTTAGAGCGAAATATAGCTTCAAAAGAATGTATAATAAAAACCATGAAAAGTAAATTTATTCTATATATTAAGATAATTTTTAAAATGGAAGGGATAGTGTACTAGTATGTTAAAGAAAAAAAGGTTAGTCAAAAATAATTTAACTAAAACCATAACAACTACTGTAATAGCAACGGGGATATATGTTCCTTTTAGTTTAACAACTGTTTATGCAGACGAGATAAAAACAGTTGATAAACAAATTATTGAATTGAAATCAGAAGAAACAGGAAATACGAAAGAAAATGAAATAAACAAATCAGATAAACAGAATCTAGAACTAGGATTAATAGGAATTGGATGGGAAGATAAAGATGGAAATATAATAGAGGGATATGGTTCTGAAAAGAAGAAACAAGATACTAATCCTGAAAGTGAAAAAGAGAACGTTGAAACAATTAAGAAGGGAACTATAACAGATTCGAATAAATTAGATAATGACAATGAATCTAAACTTCAAAAACAGAATCCAAAACTAGGATTAATAGGAATTGGATGGGAAGATAAAGATGGAAATATAATAGAGGGATATGGTTCTGAAAAGAAGAAACAAGATACTAATCCTGAAAGTGAAAAAGAAAATGTTGAAACAATTAAGAAAGAAGCTATAATAGCTTTGGACAAATTGGATAAAGATGAACTACAATTTCAAAAACAATATCCAGATAATCAGATTGGACGAGGTGATTTTGCAGTAAACCTTGGAGCATATGAGGAAATGATTAACAAATCAAAAGATATAGAACAGATAAAATTATATTTAGATGGAGTTAAATCTTTAGCTTTAGAAAGAAAACTTGAAATTATAAAAGGAGATATGAGTAAGAATATAGAAAAAAGCAAAGAATATAATTTTACAAAACCAAAATTAAAAGAAGAATTTAAAGCGATAAGTAATCTTGCAAATCAAAACTTAAAAAGAATTGAAGAGTATTATAAAGAGATTAGAGCATTAAATGGTAAACTTAATAGCATAGAATCTTCAACATTAACTAAAGAAAAAATAGAAGAGTATAGAAATATTGCTGATGAAATAAAAAGAAAGGGAGAAAAATATATCGGCGAAGTAGAACATTTTTCTGATATTTTTAGAAATAAGCAAAAAGAGTTAGTGATATTAGATAAGGTTCAAGAGGAACCTGGTAACCCAGGAACTAGTAAACCAGAAGCTAGTAACCCAGAAACTAGTAAACCAGAAGCTAATAACCCAGAAACTAGTAACCCAGAAACTAGTAAACCAGAAGCTAATAAACCAGAAACTAGTAAACCAGAAGCTAATAAACCAGAAACTAGTAACCCAGGAACTAGTAAACCAGAAGCTAGTAACCCAGAAACTAGTAAACCAGAAGCTAATAAACCAGAAACTAGTAAACCAGAAGCTAATAAACCAGAAACTAGTAAACCAGAAGCTAATAACCCAGAAACTAGTAACCCAGAAACTAGTAAACCAGAAGCTAGTAACCCAGAAGCTAGTAAACCAGAATCTAATAACCCAGAAGCTAGTAACCCAGAAACTAGTAAACCAGAAGCTAATAAACCAGAAACTAGTAACCCAGAAACTAGTAACCCAGAAACTAGTAAACCAGAAGCTAGTAACCCAGAAACTAGTAAACCAGAAGCTAGTAACCCAGAAGCTAATAAACCAGAAGCTAGTAACCCAGAAACTAGTAACCCAGAAGCTAGTAACCCAGAAGCTAGTAACCCAGAAACTAGTAAACCAGAAGCTAATAAACCAGAAACTAGTAACCCAGAAACTAGTAACCCAGAAACTAGTAACCCAGAAGCTAGTAACCCAGAAGCTAGTAACCCAGAAGCTAATAAACCAGAAGCTAGTAACCCAGAAGCTAGTAACCCAGAAACTGGTAACCCAGAAACTAGTAACCCAGAAACTAGTAACCCAGAAACTAGTAACCCAGAAGCTAATAAACCAGAAACTAGTAACCCAGAAACTAGTAACCCAGAAACTAGTAACCCAGAAGCTAATAAACCAGAAGCTAGTAACCCAGAAACTAGTAACCCAGAAGCTAGTAACCCAGAAGCTAGTAACCCAGAAACTAGTAATCCAGAAACTAATAAGTTTGTTAAAGAATATAAAAAGAAAGAAATAAAAGATAATTTAAATCCTAAAACGGGAGATTCAAGCATATTAGGATTTTCAGCTCTAGGATTTTCTGGATTATTAGGACTTGTTTTAAGCAAAATAAAATATAGAAATAAATAAGTTGCTAAATGTAATTAAATAAATTCTATCTAATGTTTGAAAGTATTTCTTAATTATTTTTATTAAGTAGTGTTTTTATTTATGAAATTTGTATTCTATAAAGTGAAATAACAAAATGAGTATTGAAATCAATACTCATTTTTTATGTTCAAATAATTTAAAATAAGTAAGTATGAAAAGTTTATAAAGAATATATATGGTAAGAATGAATAATTGAATGAAATAGATTTAAAAATAGTTAGTTTTATAATAAAAATAAGTTAGAGGTGTGAAAAAAACATATTCTTAATTTTTTGTTTTTAAAGAAAAAAATGGTAAATATTTAAGTTGCATATATGATATAAATAATGTATCAAATAAACAATTCATCCATGTTTATTTGATACTTAACTATACCTCTTTTTTGTTGATTTGTCTTAAAAATATTAATGGACACTTATTTATTTTAAGACAAAATAACAGAAATGCGAGTAGTAACTTTTACTACTCGTATTTTTGTTATCTAATATATATTTATATAATGTAGTTAAATGGAAATATTATAGTAAAATACAAAAAAATTAATAATATATAATTGAGTATTAGAAATAAGTTTAAATATAATGATTTCAAAAATATCTATATTTCACAAAAATATAGAAACTTACTACTTAGATAAATATGGCATACATAATATATATTAATTACTATTGATTTACTAAGTAGATTCCCACACAAAATTAAAATCAAAAATAAAAGGATGAGTTTCGATGCTCATCTTTTTATTTTTATATGAAAAATATATACATTTAAAGTAGATTATATAAAAATCTAATATTAAAATTATAAATTGATTATATAATTCTTCTAAGTTCACACAAATCAAATATTTTTATAATATGTAAAAATATAGAACAAATTTTAAGGGGTGATATGGTAAACTTAATTTAAGTTACAGAATGTAACTAGATATATTCCACACATTTTTTATTGTTATTTAGTTATTTTTACTAAATAAATACTTATATTCATAGTACCCACACATGTTTAGAACAAAAAAATGAGTATTAAATTTAATACTCATTTTTTTGTTGGCCAAATAACTTCTGTAAAAAAGTTTTTTATTACTTAATTATTTTTTATGATTAATTACGAGCTTTTTTATAAGTTTTACGGAATTAATACTATTCTATTCGTGGTAATAGTAGAAGGGGGAAGAAAAAGGATATTTATCACCACTTTAGCTTAATGCGAGAGGAGGCGAGAAAATGAAAAATAGTTCAATAAATAAAGAATCCACGATACATAAGTTTGATAGCTTTTGTAAAAAAATATTGAAAAATGAATCTATTGATATTGAGAGAAAGAATAGATATCTTAGGCAGGTACAAATTTTATTTTGCGAATTATCAGAAGAACAAAAGAATAGCCTTTTTTCAAATGACCTATATTTGAGTGATTATTATAGCTTTAATGTAAATGGATTTAAAATTCATATAGTAAATGAAGCTTTAGGAGAAGCTATTAAATTGTTACCAGAATTAAGACAAAAAATAATTTTGCTTTCATATTTTATTGGGTACAACGATAAGGAAATTTCAGGCATTTTAAATGTTAGTCAAGATACTGTATGGTATCAAAGAAATGTTGCAATCAAAACATTAAGAAAAATATTGGGGGTAAAGAAAAATGAGTTTGGTACATAAAAATAATAAATTATTACCATACGACATTATTTATGCAGCTGCAAAGGGTGACATAATTGCTATAGGAATAGTTTTAAAAAATTATGAAGCCTACATTGTTAAACTTTGCACAAAAACTCTATATGATAAGCGAGGAAATGCTTATAAATGTTTAGATTTAGAAAAAAAGAATTTACTTGAATTAAAGCTTATTTATAAAATTTTAAAATTTAAATTCGTATAAGATAAATTTAGCTATAGGAGTATTTTAATCCCCTTTTGTACTCCTCTAGCTGAGAAAAATATCAGCTTATTAAAGTATATTAAATTCTAATATATTTTAATAGGCCGATATTCAATGAATAGGTCTAGAGAGATCTTTGAAAATTGAATAAAACAATTATATACATTTAATATATAATGAGCCGACAGACTAATTCGCCAAGACCTTTTATTAAAAAGAGAGCGATTAAAGTTAGTGATCTGTAAGTCATTTTGGCAAAGTGGCTGCCATGATTTATATATTAGTATAATGATACTCCCGTTTGAAACAACGGTATACCCATAAGAATGGGATAAGGTGAAATTCCTGTGGAGCTTGCCAGAGCCGTATAATTGTTTAATTAAATATATAGTATTATATTAGTTATCTATAGCAACAAGTTAAAAAAATTATTAAATCTTTTACAAGACCTAATAAATTATATTTCTGTATATCACTAACGCTATTAGTGTATTAGATGATGGATACAAATGAGAAACGTGTAGAGTTAACTAATTGTTGGATTTAAAAAAGTTATCTTACTACTTGAAATAATATTATTGGGGGAGAATTTATGAGTGTAAATATAGTTAAAAAAGATAATGAAAAACTAAATAAAAAGTATATAGATATTGATAAAGTTATCAATAAACAAAAAGATTTAGATGATGAAAATTTAGAAAAATGTTTAAAAGAAATGAAAAGTCCATATTGCTTTATATTCGGAGATGTTGTTGTAAGGTTAAAATTTTCAGATAGTGAAAATACACTAGATTTATGTTTGATAAGCTATTTTAAAAACCTCAAAAACTGCTGAAAACTGTTATGAAATATGTTATTATTTTGTTGTGATTATAGAAGATTGGAGGAAATATGCCACGTAGAAGAAAATCACAGGAGTCAAGATTGACAAATAACAGGACTATATGGAAAGTTGCTGTTTATATTAGGCTTTCTCGTGAAGATGGAAATGATGAAAGTTTAAGTGTTATAAACCAGAAAAAGATACTTAAAGAATATTTAGAGGAAATGTTTGAAGAGGAATATGTTTTGGTTGATTTTTATGTTGATGATGGATTAACAGGAACTGATGATGAGCGTGAAAGCTTTCAACGTATGATTAAAGATGTAAAGCAAGGAAAAGTAAATTGTATTATCTGTAAGACATTAGCTAGGGCATTTAGAAATTATTCAGATCAAGGATATTTTCTAGAAGAATTTTTACCATTACATAGGACAAGATTCATTTGCTTAGGAAGTCCTAAATTTGATACTTATTTAAACCCAGAAGCAATTACTGATGGATTGGACGTTCCTATTACAGGATTAATGAATGACAGGTATGCTGCAAGAGCTTCTGCTGATATACGACGAACATTTAATACAAAACGTCGTAATGGAGAATTTATAGGGGCTTTTGCTCCATATGGGTATAAGAAGTCACCAGATAATAAGAATAAACTTATTATTGACGAGGAAGCTGCTCAAGTTATAAGAGATATTTTCCGTTGGAGAGTAGAAGAGGGTATAAATAAATTAGGAATTGTGAGACGTCTGAATGAACTTGGAACATTAACACCTACCAAATATAAACATAGTAAAGGTTTGATGTTAAAAAATCCAAAGCTAGATAAACAGGATGGTATGTGGTCTATGAATACAATATCTACTATATTAAAAAATCGAATGTATATAGGAGATATGGTACAAGGACGACAAAGAGTTATAAGTTATAAAGTTCATAAAACTATTTGCACTCCGGAAAATGAATGGTTCATTGTAGAAAATACACATGAAGCTATTATCGACAAAGATACTTACTTAAAGGCTCAAGAATTAGATCAGAGAGATATAAGAATGTCTCCAAAAGGAAGAAATGTATACTTGTTCTCTGGATTTTTAAGATGTGCTGACTGCAAAAGAAGTATGACAAAGAAAACAAAGAAAAATAAGTTAAATGACGGAACTGTTAAAGAATATAATTATTATATATGTTCGACATATGCATTGAAAAGTAAGTTTAAATGTAGTAGACATTCCATTAAACTAGAAATACTGGAAGAAGCAGTTTTAAAGGCAATTCAGATACAGATAGCTATGGTTGAAAATATGAGCGAAGTTATTTCTGAAATCAATAAGCAAGCCACAATTGTCAATCAGTCATCAAGATTAAAGAAACAACTTAATGAAAAACAAAAAGAATTAGAAAAAATTATTTGTGTTACAGATAATCTATATATGGATTGGAAAAGTGAAGAAATTAGTAGAAATGAGTATGCTAGAATGAAATCGAGGTTTGAAATTAAAGCTGAGGAAATTAGACGCATTATATCTAATATAGAAGCTGAAATACAATCATCTTCAAAAGGAGTTGGAGATAATGATCCATATCTAAAAACATTTTTGAAGTATAAAAATATAAAAGAACTTAATAGAGGAATATTAATAGAATTGATAGATACTATTTATATTCATGAAAATAATGAAATTACTATTCAATTTAAATTTGCAGATCAATGTAAGAGGTTGAAGGAATTTATAAAGGACAACCACTTTTCTAAAAACTAAAATACAATAATTAGTTAATTATATCATTTTAGTTAATCTTTATTTGCTATTCAGCAAACTTGTCTATACGTCAATGGTTCAAATGGAGCAGGTAAAACAACATTAATTAAATCTATAATGGGACTTTTAAAGGTGAATTCTGGAGATATAAAAGTATTTAATAAAAATATTAAAGATAATGAAATTTTTATAAAGGATAAGATAGGTTTTGTTTATGATGATTGTTATGCTTTTGAAGAATTTTCTTTAGAAGAAAATAAAAAAATAATATCATCATTTTATTCAAAATGGAATGAGGAAAAATATAAAAATTATATAAAAATATTTAATTTAAATAGTAAAAAGAAGCTGAAAGAATTATCAAAGGGACAAAAGATGAGATTTTCTTTAGCTATTGCACTTTCACATAGTGCAGAACTTTTAATATTAGATGAACCAACATCAGGACTTGATCCTGTATTTAGAAGTGAGCTTTTAGATATTTTATTTAATCTTATTGGAGAAGAAGAAATTTCAATATTATATTCTACTCATATAACTAATGATTTAGAAAAATTAGCTGATTATATAACATTTATAAATGATGGAAAATTACAATTTTCTATAGAAAAAGATACTCTTTTGGATAATCATTTCTTAGTTAAAGGGCCTTTAGATATATTAGATAAAAGTATAGAAAGTAAGTTTATAGGGGTTAAGAGAAATAAATATAATTTTGAAGCTTTAACAGATAATAAGATATGTGTAAAAGAATTAGGGGATAAAGTTATTTTAGAAAAGGCTAATTTAGACGATATAATAGTTTATTATTCTAAACATAAAGAGGTGTAATTTATGAGTGAATTATTAAGGATAGAATTTTTAATTCAAAAGAACTATATAAAAAGCTTAGTTATAAGCATTATTGTAATTTTATGCAGTTTTACTTTAAGTAATTCTATAAATAATATTCAGTTTATGTCTATATTTTTTACTTTTTATTTCATAATAGTTTCAATTCAAATAGAAAAAAGAAATAAATTCAATATTTATTTAAATTCCTTGCCAATTAAAAAAGAGAAATATGTTTTATCAAAATATTTAAGTTCTATTATTTATATTATATTAACTAATATACTTTTTCTTATAATATCATTGTTTTTTAATTTTATTTTTAATAGAACTATGTCTACATGTTTTTCAAATATAATTACAACCCTTTCAATACAATTTTTGTATGCTTCAATTATACTTCCAGTTTTTATAAATATAAATTATAAATATATAAAATTTTTTAATGTAGCATTTTCGGTGATTACAGTAATATTCTTAATGGAAATGCAAATTAAAACAACCTTATTTATAAATAATTTTAAATTTTTAATTTTTAGTATAATAGTATTTTTAATATCTTTAATGCTTTCAATATTTATCTTTAAAAGAAGGGATGTTTAATAATGAATAATTTAGTTTTAAAAGATATAAAAATACAGACTAAAATATATATAGTGTATATTTTATTTTTAATATTTTTAATAGCTTTAATTATAAAAAATAGAGAAAATAATTTATATGTTAATTTGCATGCTATTATGACTATAGTTTTTTCTTTTTCTTTTTCTTTATTAAGTATAAGTTTTATAATAGCGAAAACTTCTGGGAATAATATAAACAAGCTTTTAAAATCATTACCAATAAAAGCGGAAGAAATTGTACTTGGTAAAATTAAAACAACTATATCTATATTTTTTATATACTATATACCTGTTTTGTTAATCCAAGTGATAGTAAATAATATATTAAATATAAGTTTTTTAAGTAACATGTATATTATGATATTTTCATTTATAATATTTTATATAGTTGCATTGACTAATTTATTTTCAGCTTTACTATTTCCAAATAGTAATATAAATTTTTATATTAGGTTATTTTCAGTTTTAATATCTATATTTTTAATTGGGAATATTGTATCAAGTGATATAGAAGTAAATACGCTATTTATTGTAAATAATTTAAATATTATTGCTTTATGTTTAATAATAATTTTAATTGTATTATCTATTATTTCATATAAAGTTGTATCAAAAAAGTTTAATAATTTAAATTTATAAAAAAGAGTTAGCTAAATTTTAGCTAACTCTTGAAATTTTATATTATTTTAGTAGTCCAATCTTCACAATTCCAAATTTCTGTAACTATATCTTTATAAAATTCAGGTTCGTGAGATACTAAAAGTATCGTTCCTTTATATTCTTTTAAAGCTCTTTTAAGTTCATCTTTTGCATCAACATCTAAGTGGTTTGTAGGTTCGTCAAATATTAAAATATTTGTTTCTGTATTTAATATTTTACAAAGTCTAACTTTTGCAGCTTCACCACCAGATAAAACTCTAATTTTAGATTCAAGTTGTTTTGTTGTAAGACCACATTTTGCAAGAGCTGATCTTATTTCATATTGAGTTTTGCTTGGAAATTCTTCCCAAACTTCTTCGATACAAGTATTATTGTTATCTTCTCTATCTTCTTGTTCAAAGTATCCTATTTGTTGATAATCACCTAAATGGACTTTACCACTTAAAGGCTTAACTTTTCCAAGTAAACTTTTTAAAAGAGTAGATTTACCAAGACCATTAGCTCCAACTAACGCTATTTTTTGACCTCTTTCCATATATAGATTAAGTGGTTTTGTAAGAGGTTTATCATATCCTATAACTAAATCTTCAGTTTCAAATATAACTTTTCCAGAAGTTTTTCCATATTTAAAATTAAATTCAGGTTTTGGTTTTTCTTTAGTAAGTTCTATTCTTTCCATTTTATCTAGTTTCTTTTGTCTAGATTTGGCCATACCAGTTGTTGCTACATTAGCTTTATTTCTGGCAACGAAATCTTCAAGTCTTGCAATTTCTTTTTGTTGTTTTTCATAGGCTATTTCAAGTCTCTTTTTATTTTCATCATAAATTCTCTTAAATTCATAGTAATCCCCAACATATCTTGTAAGTTTTCTTTCCTCAACATGATATATTAAGTTTACAACATCATTTAAGAATGGAATATCATGAGATATAAGTATAAATGCATTTTCATAATTTTGTAAATATCTTTTAAGCCATAATATATGTTCTTCATCTAAGTAGTTAGTAGGCTCATCTAAAAGTAATATATCTGGATTTTGAAGAAGTAATTTACCTAAAAGAATTTTAGTTCTTTGTCCTCCTGATAAATCATCAACATCTTTATCAAGACCTAAATCTAAAAGACCAAGACCTTTAGCAACCTCATCAACTTTAGCATCTATCATATAAAAACCATTATTATCAAGCATATCTTGAATTGTTGCAGTTCTTTCAAGCATTTTATTAAGTTCATCTTCTGAAACTTCACCCATTTTTTCATATAAAGAATTCATTTCAGCTTCTAAATCAAATAAATATTTAAATGCATCTCTTAGTGCATCTCTTATTGATGTACCTTTTGTTAATACTGCGTGTTGATCCATATAGCCAACTCTAACATTATTAGACCATATAACTTTACCTTCATCTGGCATTAGTTTACCAGTAATTATATTCATAAAAGTAGACTTACCTTCTCCGTTTGCTCCGATAAGTCCAACATGTTCGCCTTTTAATAATCTAAAAGAAACATCTTCAAATATAGCTCTATCTCCAAAGCCATGATTCATATTTTTAACAATAACTATACTCATTTTTTCCTCCTAAAAATATATTGCTAACAATAAGTTTAATGGTAGTATAATATTTTGTAAAGAAAAAGTGTACAATATTAATGACTTTCAAAAAATAGAAAAATAATGTATTATATTATAATAAGAATAAATACCGTAGGGAGGTATAAGGAGGACAACGTATGGATAATGATATATTAACTTTTGATGAGCATAATGAAAAGCTTAGAAAAGATATAATGAACAGATTAAGAAGAATAGAAGGGCAAGTTAAAGGGATACAAGGTATGATGGAAAAGAATGCTTGCTGTGGTGATGTTCTTGTTCAAATAGCAGCTATAAGATCTGCAATTAATAATGTTGGTGGACTTATTATAGAAAATTATGCAATAAATTGCTTAGGATTAGATGATGAAGATGAGCAAAAAAAAGTAAAAGTTTTAGTTAAAAAAATAAATAGTTTTGTTAAATAAGTTTTATTAGAAAGGGAATTTTAATATGACAAATTTTATATATGTGGTGTTATTAATAGTAGGGTTTATCCTTTTAATAAAAGGAGCAGATATATTTGTTGATGGAGCATCTAGTATAGCAAAAAAAGCTGGAATACCTTCTGTTATAGTAGGGCTTACGATAGTGTCACTTGGAACAAGTGCTCCTGAACTTGCCGTTAGTTCAATTTCAGCATTTCAAGGTAATAATGGTATAGCAATTGGTAATGTACTTGGTTCTAATATATTTAATACTTTAGTAGTTTTAGGTGGAACTGCTATTGCTAGAACTTTAATAATAAAGAAAAATGTAATTAGAAGAGATTTTTTTATAAATATTTTAGTAATATTAGCTTTATATTTTGTTTGCTTTGGATTTTCAATTGATAGAAAAGATGGAATTATAACTAGATTAGATGGTATAATTTTATTGATATTTGCAATTATTTATACAATATTTTTAATATTCAGTGCAAAAAAAGGAAGATCAAATTCTGAAGATATTAAAGAATTTAACAATATTAAAACTTTACCTAATGTTATAAAAGTTATTGTTGGAATTTTAGCTATTATTTTAGGCGGAAAGCTTGTTGTAGATTCAGCATCTCAAATAGCTTACTCTATAGGAATGAGTGAAAAATTAGTTGGACTTACAATTGTTGCGGTAGGAACATCACTTCCAGAACTTGTAACATCAATAGTTGCAGCTCTTAAAGGAGAAACAGAGATAGCAATTGGAAATGTATTAGGATCTAACATATTTAATATACTTTTAATATTAGGACTGTCTTCTACAATAAACCCAATTGTTGCTTCTGGAAATTTATCTATAGATTTATTATTTTTAATAATATCAACTTTAATAATAGGGGCTATTATATTTATAAATAATAAAGAAAATATAAAAAAATTAAATAGGATAGAAGGAACATTTTTAGTTCTTTTATATGTAGGATATCTATCCTATATAATTATAAGAAACTAAATTTTAGCTTGCATTTTATGCAAGCTTTTTTTATTATGTAATTTTTAATTATATTTATACATTTAAATGATTTAGTAAACAAAGTATATAATATATTAAATATTATATTAAAAGGTAAATGTATATACATTATATATACATTTATGCTATTAATATATTTATAGAATATAAAATAAGTTAAAAATAATAAAGGAGATGAATAAGGATGAATAGTTCAACAAAAAGCACAAAGGTTTATGAGCAGGTAGTAGAACATATAAAAAATATGGTTGAAGATGGTGAACTTAAAATGGGAGAAAAGTTACCAACAGAAAGAGCTATGGCAGAAGATCTGAGTGTAAGTAGGGCTTCAATAAGAGAAGCTATAAGATCTCTTGAAGTAATCGGTTTAATAGAAAGCAAACAAGGTGCGGGAAATTATATAAAAAAAGATTTTAATGATATACTTTTAGAGCCATTATCAATGATGTTTATGTTAAAACAAGGATCATCAATGGATATATATGAACTTAGAGAAGTTTTAGAACTTTCTACTATAATGTTATCAGCTAAAAGAATAAATGAAAAAGAACTTGAAAAATTAAAGAATTTAATTAATATGTTTAAGGAAAGTGATATAGAATCGAACAATGTAATTATAGATAAAGAATTTCACTATACTATAGTAAAAGCAGCTAACAATGAACTTATAACAAATCTTTTAAATGTAGTATCACAATTAATGGACAAGTTTATAACTGACTTAAGAAAAAATATATTAGAAAGTAGTGAAAATAAAGAGAAATTATTAGACTTACATGAAAGAATTTATCTTGCACTTGAGGCAAAAGATGATTATAAAGCGTATATAGCACTTAAAGAACACTTTAAATTAATAAAAGAATATATAAAGTGTTAAATAATTAACAAAGTAATAAGGAAACTAATGGAAATTAAAAGTTAATAATTTGTTCTTAAAAGGGAGTCATATTTGATGACTCCCTTATTTTTTGTTAATACGTTTACAAAAAATATGTGTTAAAAAAATAACAATACTGGAAATACCTAGAATAAAGGAGTACAATAAAATTGAAAATTGGTCATACCACCTAGTTAGTATATATAATGAAGGAGGAAATGATGAATATTTATTTAAAATTTATAATTGCATTATTACCAATAATTCTGCTTATGGTAGCACTTGGTGTATTTAAAGTTGCAGGATATAAAATTTGTCCTATAACTTTAATAGTTACTATAATACTTTCGATTACTATTTGGAAAATGCCGTTTGATATTGCAATATCAGCAGCATTAGAAGGCATAGCACTTGCTATTTGGCCTATAATGATAGTAATTATAGCTGCGGTATTTACTTATAATTTGTCGTTGCATACTGGTAGTATGGAAATCATTAAAAAAATGATGATGGAAATAACTACTGATAAAAGAATTCTGGTATTAATTCTTGCATGGGGATTTGGAGGATTTTTAGAAGCTATTGCAGGGTTTGGAACTGCTGTTGCTATACCAGCTAGTATAATGGCTGGGCTTGGATTTAATCCACTTTTTGCGGCAATAATTTGTTTAATAGCAAATACAACTCCTACAGCATTTGGAGCTATAGGGCTTCCAGTAACAACTCTTGCTCAAGTAGCTAATTTAAATGTAAACGAATTATCCTATGCAGTAAGTATTCAATTATTTCTATTTATTATTGTAGTTCCAATTATATTAGTTATGATAACAGGAAAGTCGGTTAAGGCAATAAAAGGAGTTTTAGGAATTTCATTAGTTTCAGGAATATCCTTTGCATTACCACAAGTTTTAATTGCTAAGTATATTGGAGCTGAATTACCAGCTATATTAGGCTCAATTCTTTCAATGGCTTTAACGGTTTTAGTTGCTAAGTTATTTTATAAAGAATCAGCAAGTAAAAATAATAGTTTAACTACAAAAAAGAAGATTTGGGCTTGGACGCCATTTATATTAGTATTTTTATTTATATTTTTCACTTCATCACTTTTCCCATTTATTAATGAAAAGTTATCCTTAGTGAAAACATCAATAAAAATTTACAGAGGAACTGGTGCAAAGCCTTATACATTTTTATGGCTTGCAACTCCAGGAACACTAATAATAATAGCAACATACATAGGAGGAATAATTCAAGGTGCAAAATTTAAAGAGATATCATTAGTTCTTCTCAAAACATGTAAACAAATGGGTAAAACGGCCATAACAATAATGTCTATAGTAGCTCTAGCTAAAGTTATGGGCTATAGTGGAATGATTAAATCAATGTCAATAGTATTAGTAGCAATAACAGGAGGATTTTATCCAATAATTGCACCATTAATAGGGGCACTTGGAACCTTTGTAACAGGTAGCGATACTTCTGCAAACGTTTTATTTGGGGAACTTCAAGTTGAAGTTGCAAAAACTTTACACTTGAATTCATATTGGCTTGCTGCAGCAAATACTTGCGGAGCAACTGCTGGTAAAATGATATCTCCTCAAAGTATAGCAGTTGCTACTGCTGCAACAGGTCTTGTTGGAGAAGAAGGAAAAATATTAAATTCAACACTTAAGTTTTGCTTGGTATTTGTAATATTGTTTGGACTTTTAACTTATTTATTAGGTCCCGTATTTGGGTTTTAATTTAAAAAAGTAAAAATAATTAAAATTAATTATTTTAAAAGATAGGGGAGATTTAAGTGGAAACTTTACAAAGAGGATTTGAAAAACCTACAAAGAGAGTGGAAATTTTAAAAGAAGAAATTTTATCTGCTTTTCCTGAAATTGAAGTAGATAGAGCTAGAATTTTAACTGATTCTTTCAAGAAAACAGAAAATGAACCTATAATAATAAGAAAAGCAAAAGCGTTAAAAGCTCTTTTAGAAAAAATGCCTATAACAATAAGAAATGGAGAACTTATTGTTGGAAGTTTAACTAAAAATCCAAGATCAGCTCAAGTTTATCCAGAATTTTCAAACAAATGGCTTGTAGATGAATTCGATAAATTAGAGAAAAGAACATCAGATGCATTTAAAATTTCAGAAGAAACTAAAAGTGAATTGAAAGAAATATTTAAGTACTGGGATGGTAAAACTGTTAGTGAACTCGCTACAGCTTATATGCCAGAATCAACAAAAAATGCAATGAAAGCTAATGTATTTACTGTTGCAAATTATCATTTTAATGGTCTTGGTCATATATCAGTTGATTATGAAAAAGTTTTGAAAAACGGATTTTCTGGAATAATTAAAGAGGTAAAAGAACAAATTAAGAAGTCAAAAGAAAGTGATCCAGAATATATTCATAAGAAAATGTTTTGGGATGCTATTTTAATTTGTTGTAATTCAGCAATTGATTATGCACACAGATATTCAAATCTTGCAAAAG
The DNA here is from genome assembly GCF_058310295.1 of Clostridium sp. TJA020. Taxonomy (NCBI): domain Bacteria; kingdom Bacillati; phylum Bacillota; class Clostridia; order Eubacteriales; family Clostridiaceae; genus Clostridium; species Clostridium sp. TJA020. The sequence continues at coordinate 502,627 of NZ_JBZEFC010000001.1, read as the reverse complement.
AATTAGCAAGTAAAGAAAAAGATGAAACAAGGAAAAAAGAATTATTAGAGATATCAAGAATTTGTAATAAGGTTCCTGAATATCCAGCTGAAACTTTTTATGAAGCTTGTCAATCTTTTTGGTTCATTCAATTAATAATTAGTTTAGAATCAAATGGCCATGCTATTTCTCCAGCACGTTTTGACCAATATATGTATCCTTTTTACAAAAAAGATTTGGAAAATTCAGAAAAATTAAAAGATTTTGATAGAGAAGTGCTTCATTGCTTATGGGTTAAGTTTAATGACTTAACAAAAGTTCGTGATGAAACTACAACTAAAGCCTTTAGTGGATATTCAATGTTCCAAAATTTAATTGTTGGTGGACAAACTCCTGATGGAAAGGATGCAACAAATGATTTAACTTATTTGTGTATGGATGCAACAGGAAGTTTAAAATTACCACAGCCATCTTTATCAGTTAGGGTTTGGAATAATTCACCTGATGAATTTTTAATAAGAGCATGCGAAGTAGCTAGATTAGGAACTGGATTACCTGCTTTTTATAATGATGAAGTAATAATTCCTATGCTTGTAAATCAAGGATTAACTTTAGAAGATGCAAGAGATTATGGAATAGTTGGATGTGTTGAGCCACAAAAACCTGGTAAAACAGATGGATGGTATGATGCAGCATTCTTTAACTTAGCTAAAGTATTAGAAATTGCAATTAATGATGGAACTGAAAATGGAAAGAAAGTTGGATCAACTACTAAAAGTTTTGCTGAGTTTGAAAGTATTGACGATTTAATTGAAGCATATAAAAAACAAATACATTTCTTTGTTAACCATATGGTAGCAGCAGATAACTGCGTAGATATTGCACATAGAGAAAGAGCTCCACTTCCATTTTTATCATGTATGTTAGATGATTGTATTTCTTTAGGAAAATCAATACAAGAAGGTGGAGGACATTATCGCTTCTCAGGTCCTTTAGGAGTTGGTGTAGCTAATGTCGGAAATTCATTTATGGCAATAAAAAAATTAGTATTTGATGAAAAGAAAATTTCTTTAGAAGAATTAAAAGAAGCACTTAATAGTAATTTTGGTAAAGATTTAGAAGATAAAGAGAAAAAAATGAAATATGAAAATATTAGACAAATGCTTTTAAATAGAGCACCTAAGTTTGGTAATGATATAGACGAAGTAGATGAATATACAAGGGAAGGTTCTCTTATATATTGTGAAGAAGTTCTTAAACATTATAATCAACGTGGTGGAAGATTTTTACCAGGATTATATCCAGTATCAAACAATGTACATTTAGGTTCATTAGTTGGTGCAACACCTGATGGTAGAAATTCAGGAGAACCAATTGCTGATGGAGTTTCTCCAACTAGAGGAACTGATGTGAATGGACCAACAGCGGCTGCAAATTCAGTAGCAAAATTAGATCATTTTAGTGCTCCAAGTGGAACATTACTAAATCAAAAATTTAATCCTTCAACACTTGAAGGTGATAATGGTCTTAAAAATTTAATGAATTTAATTAGAAGCTATTTTGATAAAAAGGGAATGCATATGCAATTTAATATAATAAGTAAAGAAACTTTACTTGAAGCACAAAAGCATCCTGAAAAATATAGAGACTTAATAGTTAGAGTTGCAGGATATAGTGCTCAATTTATATGCTTAGATAAAGGTGTTCAAGATGACATTATAAAAAGAACAGAATTAGAATTATAAGTTTTATAATATTAATTTTATAAATTAAATATAAAAATTTACTTAAGAAGGGTAAATAATATGAGCAATATACTTAACAATGAAGAAAAAGGTTTAATATTTAATATACAGAGATTTTCAGTAAATGATGGACCAGGACTTAGAACAATTGTTTTCTTTAAAGGATGTCCATTGAGATGTTTATGGTGTAGTAATCCAGAGTCTCAACATAAATTTGAAGAATTGATGTTTAATAGTAAAAACTGTATAGGTTGCCATAACTGTGAAAATGCATGCGAGCATGATGCTATAGATTTTAAAAATAATTATATAATAAATAAAGAAAAATGTATCAACTGTAAGGAATGTTTAGATGTATGTTATTCTAATTCTTTAGTAGAAGTTGGTGAATATAAAACTATAAAAGAAGTATTAGATATAGTAAAAAAAGATTTTGTACAATTTAGGAGATCAGGAGGTGGAATTACCTTATCAGGAGGTGAGCCTTTAATGCAACCTAAATTTGCAAGAGAATTACTTAAATGCTGTAAGCAATCTTTAATAAATACAGCAATAGAAACAACTGCTTATGCGGATGAATCTGCTATAAATGAAGTTTTTCCTTTTGTGGATTTAGCATTAATAGATATTAAAAGCATAAATGATGAAAAACATATAAAATTTGTTGGACAAAGTAATAAAAAAATACTTAATAATATAAGGTTAATAGATAATTTATGCAAAAATATAATAATAAGAGTTCCTATAATTCCAAATTTTAATTGTGATGAGGAAAGTGTTAGAGAAATAGCTAAGTTTTCAAAATCTATAAAGAATTTAGTTGAAATTCATATATTACCTTATCACAGATTAGGAGTAAATAAATATGAATGTTTAGGAATAGATTATAAAATGTCAGAAAATATAGTTAGTCCTAATAAAGAAACTATGGAAAAACTAAAAAATATTGTAGAAAAAGAAGGTATAAAGTGTAATATAGGAGCTGTTTAAAATCTGATATTACTGTAAACGTTATTAGTAGCTTGTATATTACTTTAAAATAGAAAGGTGTGAAAATTTATGAATACTATAGTTTGTATTAAACAAGTACCAGGAACATCAAAAGTTGAAGTTGATGAAAAAACAGGAGTATTAAAAAGGGATGGAATAGATACAAAAATGAATCCTTATGATTTATATGCCTTAGAAACTGCATTAAATATAAAAGAAGAAAAAGGTGGAGTTATAAAGGTAATAAGCATGGGACCACCTCAAGCTATGGAAGTAATAAAAGAAGCTTTTGCAATGGGAGCTGATGAAGGAACTTTAGTTTCAGATAGAAAATTTGCAGGAGCTGATGTACTTGCAACATCTTATACACTATCACAAGGAATAAGACAATGTGGAGATTTTGATTTGATAATTTGTGGTAAACAAACAACTGATGGAGATACAGCACAGGTTGGACCTGAAATGGCAGAATATCTACAAATTCCTCATGTTGCAAATGTAAGAAAAATATTAAAAGTAAGTGATGATTTTATAACAGTGGAAATGGACATGCCAAATACAATAGAAATTGTAGATGTTAAATACCCATGTCTTATAACAGTAGAAAAAGATATATTTGAACCAAGATTACCTTCATATAAAAGAAGTTTAGAGTCTAAGGATAGAGAAATAAGAGTTATATCTTTAAAGGATTTTGAAGATAAAAATGAAAAAAAATATGGATTAAATGGATCTCCTACTCAAGTTGAAAGAATATTCCCACCAGAATCAAATGATGACCATGAAATGTGGACAGGTAGTTCAGATGAGATAAGTGAAAAAATGACTAAAAAATTAAAGGAATTAAAGTTTATTTAAGGGGGAGTAAATTATGGCAAAGTTAGTAATAAATCAAGATAAAGTAGGCAACATAGAAGAAATTATAAAAATTTGTCCATTTGGTGCTTTAGAAGAAAAGGACGGAAAACTTGAAATAAATGCAAATTGTAAAATGTGTAAAATGTGTGTAAGAAAAGGTCCTAAAGGAGCAGTAGAATACGTAGAGGAAGAAGTAGTTAAAATAGATAAAAGCAAATGGAATGGAGTAGCTGTATATGTAGACCATGTAGATGGAGATATACATCCAGTTACATTTGAATTAATTGGTAAGGCAAAAGAACTTGCAGATAAGGTAAATCAAAAAGTTTATTGTTTATTTATAGGAAGTAATATAAAAGAAAAAGCAGAAGAATTATTACACTATGGTGTAGATGAAGTAATGGTATATGATAAAAAAGAACTTAAAAACTTCAGAATAGAACCATATGCAGCAGTAGTTGATGACTTTATAAAGAAGGTTAAACCAGCTGTGCTTCTTGTTGGTGCAACAACAGTTGGTAGATCATTAGCTCCAAGAGTTGCTGCAAGATGTAGAACTGGGTTAACAGCAGACTGTACAATATTAGATATAAAAGAAAATACAGATTTAGTTCAAATAAGACCAGCATTTGGTGGTAATATAATGGCCCAAATAGTAACTCCAAATTCAAGACCACAACTTGCAACAGTTAGATATAAAGTAATGTCAGCACCTGAAAGAAGTGAAAATGTTAGTGGTAAATTAACAATATGTGATATAGATTCTTCAAAATTAAATTCAAATATAGAAGTAAAAGAAGTTGTTGAAAAGGAAAAAGAACATAGTATATCAGAAGCTGATGTATTAGTAGTTGCAGGTAGAGCTGTAAAATCAGAAAAGGATATGGAAATGATACAAGAACTTGCAGATTTATTAGGTGGAGAAGTTGCAGTAACAAGACCATTAATAGAAGCTGGATGGGAAGATGCTAAAAAGCAAGTTGGATTAAGTGGTAGAACTGTAAGACCAAAGCTTATAATAACTTGTGGTGTATCTGGAGCTGTACAATTTACAGCAGGTATGAATAATTCAGATTATATATTTGCAATAAACAAAGATGAAAAGGCACCAATATTTAAAGTAGCTCACTATGGAATAGTTGGAGATATATATGAAATAGTTCCAAAATTAATAGAAGAAATAAAGGAAAGCAAGGGGGAATAATCATGAGTTACGGAAAAGTTACAGAAAATACTATAAAAGATATTGAAAATATAATTAATGACAGTGATAGAGTATTTTATGGGGAAAATATAAGTGAAGATTATAGTCACGATGAATTAGGCTCTATAAAAGAATTTCCTGATATAGTAGTTAAAGCTTTAACTACAGAAGAAGTATCAGAAATAATGAAATATGCTTATGAACATAACATTCCAGTAACTGCAAGAGGATCAGGAACAGGACTTGTTGGAGCAGCAGTTGCTATTCATAAAGGAATAGTTTTAGATTTAAGTGGTATGAATAAAATATTAGAACTTGATGAAGAAAATTTAACATTAACTGTAGAGCCTGGTGTGTTATTAATGGAAATTGCAAAGTTTGTAGAGGAACATGATTTATTCTATCCACCAGATCCAGGAGAAAAAACAGCAACTATCGGAGGAAATATTAGTACAAATGCAGGTGGTATGAGAGCTGTTAAATATGGAGTAACTAGAGATTACGTAAGAGGTTTAGAGGTTGTATTACCTAATGGACATGTAATGAATTTAGGTGGTAAAGTTGTTAAAAATAGTTCAGGATATAGTATTAAAGATTTAATTGTAGGTGCTGAAGGTACTTTAGCAATAATTACAAAAGCTACACTTAAATTATTACCATTACCTAAAAAGGCAATTAGTTTACTTGTTCCTTTTGAAAACTTAGAAACTGCAATAGAAACAGTTCCTAAGATAATTAAATCAAAATCAATTCCAACAGCTGTAGAATTTATGCAAAAAGAAGCAATAGTTGCAGCAGAAGAATATTTAGGAAAGAAATTCCCAGATCATACTTCAGATGCATATTTACTTTTAACTTTTGATGGAAATTCAAGAGAAGAAATAGAAAAAGATTATGAAAAGGTTGCGGATATATGTCTTAAAGAAGGTGCTATAGATGCATTTATATCAGATACTGAAGAAAGACAAGAATCAATTTGGTCTGCAAGAGGAGCTTTCTTAGAAGCTATAAAAGCTTCAACTACTGAAATGGATGAAGTTGATGTAGTTGTACCAAGAAATAAAGTTGCTGAATTTGTTAAGTATACTAATAAGTTAGAAAAAGAATATGATATTAGAATTAAGAGTTTTGGACATGCTGGTGATGGAAACCTTCATATTTATATATTAAGAGATAAGTTAAATGAAAATACTTGGGGTGAAAAACTTCAAAAAGTTATGCAATGTATGTATGATAAATCAAAAGAATTAAAAGGACAAGTATCTGGAGAACACGGAATCGGATTTGCTAAGAAAGAATATTTAAATGAATCATTAAGTGATGAATTAGTTGGCATTATGAAGGGTATTAAATTAACTTTTGACCCTAAAAATATTTTAAATCCAGGTAAGGTATGTGAATAATAAAATTTAAAAATAAAGATGTTAATTATTAATTTGGGATATTTTTTTAATGGTATAAGATTTTAAGAAAAAAGGCTTTTCCTTAATTGGAAAAGCCTTTTTAATTTGTAAAATTAAATTTTAAAATAAAAATTAATTCTATTTTAATTTTTATAAAGGTGATATAATTTGAAGATAATTTAAGTTAAAAAGGAGTATTTTTAAGAATGTATAAATTAGTTTGTATAGATATGGATGGAACATTATTAAATAAAAATCATTTTGTTAGTGAAGAAAATAAAAAAGCTTTAAAAAGGGCTACTGAATTAGGAGTAAATATTGCTATATCAACAGGTAGAATATTTGCATCAGCTAAAATATATGCAAATGTAACAGGAATTAAAGCTCCACTTATATGTTCTAATGGAGCTTATGTTAGAGAAAAAGATAATGATGAAATATTATTTAAATCGGTATTAAATGAAGAAGTTTTAAATAGTATTTATAATATAATAAAAAAACATAATTTGTTAGCTTATTTCGACACTCCTTATGGAATAATAAGTGATACTAAAATACCAGAAAATGATAGTCATAGAATTATGAATGAGTTGGTAAAGAATGAAGACAAGATTAAGTTTTATGAGTTTTCTGATTTTAAAGAAGCTTTTAATCTTTATAAAAATGATATATTAAAAGCAATAATTATAGAGACTAAGAATAGTAGTAAAATAGATGAAATTAAAGGGGATGTGGAAAGTTTAAAAGAAGATATTGATATTGTACATTCATGGAATGGAGCTATAGAAGTAATGGCAAAGGGAACTTCAAAAGGTGAAGCTGTAAAGCTTATTGCAAAAAGACTTAATATAAAAAAAGAAGAGATTATGTGTATAGGTGATAGTGAAAATGATTTATCAATGCTTAAGGAGGCGGGATTTGCAGTTGTTATGGGTAATGCGGAAGATAGCGTGAAGAAATATGCAGATTATGTAACTGATACAAATGAGAATAACGGAGTTTCAAAAGTCATAGAAAAGTTTATACTAGATAAAAAATATTGATTTTATTAAGTGTATTTGATATCATATTTAAGTGTTTAATTTGTGTGTTAAGAGAATATTTAAACAAATTAGGATGAGTTATTAGGTAAATAGGTTTTCTATTACTTAATATTAAATAACGAGACTTGCGTATAGCTTTTGCTGTTCATAAGTCTCATTTTTTTGTAATTTATATAAGAGGAGAGTTTTGTAATGAGTATTTTTTCTATTATTTTTACAGGTATAGGATTGGCTATGGATGCATTTGCTGTATCTTTAGCAAAAGGAATGACAATAAGGAAAAATTTAAAGAAAAAAGCTATACAAATAGGATTATATTTTGGAATTTTTCAAGGTATTATGCCCTTTTTAGGATGGATTGGTGGAAGATATTTCACTGAATATATGGGGAGATTTGGTACACTTATAGCTTTTATACTTCTATTATTTATAGGAGGAAAAATGATTTATGAGTTTATAAAAGGCCTAAGAGATAGAGAATTAAAAAATGTTGAAGAAGAATTAGCTTATGAAATAAATACTAATTATAAAGAGCAAATAAAAAATGTAAGTAATGATGAGCTATCAACTAAAAGTATAATATTACTTGCAATTGCTACGAGTATTGATGCATTAGCAGTTGGAGTTAGTTTTGCGTTTTTAAAAGTTAATATATTAGTTGCTATATCAATAATAGCTTTGGTTACATTTATAATATGCTTATTTGGTGTTATACTTGGCAAAAAACTTGGAGGTATATTTAGTAAATATGCTGAATTATTAGGCGGAATAATATTAATTATTATAGGATTTAAAATTTTAATGTAATGTGTAATAATAGTATTGTATAAATTTTGGTATAAATAATTTTAAAAAAGAGGAGAGTAATATGGGAGTTAAAATGTTACACACATGTATAAGAATAATGGATTTAGAAAAGTCTTTAAAGTTTTACAAGGAAGCTTTAGGGCTTATAGAAACTAGAAGAAAAGATTTTAAGGAGCATAAGTTTACTTTAGTATATTTATCAAATGAAAAAGATGGATATGAAATAGAGTTAACTTACAATTATAATCCTGAAAAGCCTTATGAACTTGGAAATGGATTTAGTCACATAGCAATTGGTACTAAAGATTTAGAAGGTATGAGAGACAAACATATAAAATTAGGATATGAAGTTACAGATTTAAAGGGATTACCAGGAGAAGCACCTAAGTATTTTTTTGTAAAAGATCCAGATGGATATATGATTGAAGTAATAAGATGCTAATAATAAAAAAGATACAGTAATTTACTGTATCTTTTTTATTATTAAAAACTTTGAAAATATTATAATTTAAAATATTAAAATTTTATATCATAGTAAAATACTCTTTATTGTTTATTTAGATAATAATTATATAGTATAATATTATATATTTTACTAAAAATAAATGGAATTTGATTTATAGATTGGAGATTAATTTTATGAAAAATGTAATAGTTGTTGGTGCTGGACCATCGGGTATAATGGCAGCTTTAAGTTCAGCAAAGTCAGGAAATAAAGTAACTTTACTTGAAAGAAATAATGAAATAGGTAAAAAGTTAAAACTTACAGGTGGTGGTAGATGCAATATAACAAATAATAGAGATATAGAAGAATTTTTTGATAAAATTGTTACAAATAAAAAGTTTTTATATAGTGCTTTTTATACTTTTTCTAATTTAGATATTTTAGAATATTTTAAAAAACATAATTTAGAATATAAAATTGAATATGATAATGATAATAAAGTTTATACAAAAAATGATAAAGCAGAAGATGTTATAAATATATTTAAAGAAGATTTGAAAAAGAATAGTGTTAATTTAATATATAATTCTAAGGTTATAGATCTTATAATTGAAGATAGTGAAGTTAAAGGAGTTATACTTGAAGACAATAGAAAGATTTATGGGGATAAAGTTATAGTTACTACAGGTGGAAAAAGTTATCCAGTAACGGGTTCTGATGGAAGTATGTTTGATATTTTAAAGAAGTATGGACATGATATAAAACCATTTTATCCGGCATTAATACCATTGGTAATAAAAGAGGGATTTATAAAAAATCTACAAGGAATTTCTTTAAAAGATGTAGTTTTAAAAACTAAGATAAAAAAGAAAAAAATAGAAATAGAAGGAGATATGATATTTACTCATTTTGGTATATCAGGTCCTGGTGTTTTAAAGTTATCATCTTACATAAATAAAATATTAGAAAATGAAGAAGTTTTAATAACATTAGATTTTCTTAAGGGCAAAACAAAAGAAGAATTATCTAAAATAATTAGAGAAAATAATAATAAAACAATATTTAATAATTTAAAGGGTTTATTACCTCAAAAATTTATTAAAGAAATATTAGAAAATTTAAGTTTAACAGATATTAAAGCTTCAGAGCTTAAAAAAGAAGATGAAAATAAATTAATAAATAGTTTAAAAGAAATGAATCTTACGGTAATAGAAACATTAACTATAAAAGCTGCTATGGTAACTAGTGGAGGAGTTAGTGTAAAGGAGATAAATTCATCTACATTAGAATCAAAAATAATAAAAAATTTATTTTTTGCTGGAGAAGTTATTGATATAGATGCTGAAACTGGAGGTTATAATTTACAAATAGCATATTCAACAGGGTATTTAGCTGGTCTAGATTGTTAAATTGAAAGGATATAATAAATGAGAATAAATAAACTTTTTAGTAACTATGGTATATGTTCAAGAAAAGAAACTAATAAGCTGATTGAAGAAAAAAGAGTTTTAGTAAATGGCAAATTAGCTGAAAAGGGTCAGTGGGTTGAAGAAACTGATTTTATATGCTTAGATGGTAAAAAAATCGAGAAAAAAGAAAAGATATATATAGCATTAAATAAGCCAGTTGGAATAACATGCACAGCTTCTTCAGATGTTTCAAATAATATAATAAATTTTGTAAATTATGAAGATTATATATTTGCAGTTGGTAGATTAGATAAAGAATCTCAAGGGTTAATAATACTAACTAATGACGGAGAGTTTTCAAATAAGATTTTAGAATCTGATAATAATCATGAAAAAGAATATATAGTTACTGTAGATAAAGAGATAGATAATGAGTTTATTATGAAAATGGAAAGTGGTGTAGAGATATTAAACACTATAACAAGACCTTGTAAAATTAAAAAAATAAATAGTAATTCTTTTAATATTATATTAACTCAAGGTCTTAATAGACAAATTAGAAGAATGTGTTTAGCTTTTGGATATAAAGTTTTAAAATTAGAACGTATAAGAATAATGAATATAACTATAGATGGAATAGGGTATGGTAAATACAGAAGTTTAACGAAAGAAGAAGTTAAAGAAATTATAAATTATTAATATTAAGTAATATAAGGGTTAAAGTATATAAAATAGTTAAATAAAGTAATTATTTAAAAGGCATAAGTTTAAAACTTATGCCTTTTAAATTATATATTTTTATAAAAAGATTAAAATTGGAGATTAATTAATAAATAAAATACATATTTTTTGAAAAGGTATTCAAAAAATAGTTGAAATGTTTATATTAATATGCTAGTATACAAGTATATTAGTTATATATTTTAATTCAAAAGACATAATTATTAAAAAAATATAAAAGTAGGTGAAGGTGTGGGAAATGTTTTAGAAGGGTTTGTTAAAAATAAAGATTTTCTTATTTGTATAGATTCTGATGGATGTGCAATAGATACAATGGATATTAAACATATTAAATGTTTTGGACCATGTATGATAACAGAATGGAATCTTCAAGAGTGGGAAATTCCAATATTAAATAGATGGAATGAGGTTAATCTTTATACAATAACTAGAGGAATAAATAGATTTAAAGGTTTGGCTTTAGCACTTACTGAAGTTAATGAAAAATATAAAAATATAGACGGTATTGATGATTTTGTAAAATGGACTAATGAAACAAAAGAGCTTTCTAATGAAGCTTTAGAAGCTGAAATAAGAGAAAATTATAATATTTGTTTAAAGAAAGCTTTAGATTGGTCTAAAAATGTTAATGAAGCAATTAATTTATTAAGTGATGATGAAAAAATTCCATTTAAAGGAGTTGCTGAAGGAATCAAGGAAGCTAAAAAATTTGCTGATATAGCAATAGTATCTTCTGCAAATGAACAAGCTGTGTTAGATGAATGGAAAAAACATAATCTTTTAGAAAATGTTGATATAGTGTTAACTCAAAATATTGGGTCTAAATCTTATTGCATAAGTAAGCTTATTGAAAAGGGCTATAGAAGAGACAATATTCTAATGGTTGGAGATGCATTAGGTGATTATGATGCAGCTAAATTAAATGAAGTATTATATTATCCAATATTAGTTAAAAAAGAAAAAGAGTCATGGAAAAGGTTTCATGATGAAGTAATAGATAAATTTATTAAAAATACATATAAGGGTAAATATGAAGAAACTGTTATTTTAGAATTTGAAAGAAATTTATCAAAGGATAAATAAAAATTATAGACAAAATAAAAAAATATTATTTTTTAAATATTTATGTTAAATGTATTTAAGAATAATTTAAAGTATCTTTTATAAAGAAAAATTTGGACAATTATTTATAAAATTATAAATAGCAAGTTAAAAAGTAATATATAAAATTTTGTTAAAACAATTAAAGAGATAATATATTTTGTGAAATAAGGAATACAAAACTTTAATAAAGTTTGGTGGGAGGAAATATGATGAAGTTATCTTTAAAGGATAAAAAAGTTTTAGGTTTTGGTGAAATAATGCTAAGACTTACACCTCCAAATAATCAAAAGATAATCCAAGCAAATTCTTTTGATGCAGTTTATTCAGGAGGAGAAGCTAATGTAATAGCTAGTCTTGCTATGTTTGGACACAATACTAAGTTTGTAACAAAGCTTCCTAATAATTATTTAGGACAAAAGGTTATAAATAAATTTAGAGGATATAATGTTGACATTCAAGATATTATTTTAGGTGAAGGTAGATTAGGTATATATTATTCAGAAATAGGACATGGATTAAGGAGTACAGAAGTTATATATGATAGAAAGTATTCAGCAATATCTATGGCTTCTAAGGATGAGTTTAATATAAATAAAATGTTAGAAAATGTAGGAATTGTTCATTTATCTGGTATAACTCCAGCTTTAAGTAATGAATTATATGAATTTTTAATTGATTTTATTAAAGCTTGTAAGGAAAAGGGTATACTAGTATCCTATGATTCTAACTATAGAAATAAATTATGGTCTATTGAAGAAGCGGGAAAATTTTTAAAAGAGATATTACCATATATTGATTTTGCTTTTTTAGGTCATCTAGATATGATTAATATATTAAAATTTGAAGATAAAAATTTAGAATTTGAAGAAAATTTAGAAGAGCTTTATAAAGAATTATTTAAAAAATATCCAAATTTAAAATATACTGCATGTACTAGAAGAAAAGTAAATTCAATAAATAATAATACATTAAAAGGATATTTATTTAATGGAAAGAAGCTTTTTAAGTCTAATGAATATACCTTTGATATTTTAGATAGAGTTGGTGGAGGTGATGCATTTACAGCAGGTGTTTTACATGGGATTTTAAAAGAGATGAAAGAGGAAAGAATTATTGAATTTGGAATATGTTCTAGTTCATTAAAACATTCAATATTAGGCGATATAAATCTTGTTGATGAGTATACAGTAGAATCATTAATGGATAGTGGGCTATGTAATATAAAAAGATAAATTAAAGAAGGGGAATAACATATGAGAGAAGTAGATTTAAAAGGAAAACCATTTTATTTATCAGATGAAGATATAAAGTGGGTAGAAGATACTATAAGTAATATGACAATAGAAGAGAAAATAGGTCAATTATTTGTAATAATGGATAAAACTCTAGATGGAGGTAAATCAGCTGTAGAAACAATAAAGAAATATCAACCTGGTGCTGCAAGATATATGGGTGGAAAAGCTTCTGATGTATATGAGCAAATAAAGAAATATAAAGAAGCATCTAAATTACCTTTATTAGTAGCTTGTAATTGCGAATCAGGTGGAGATGGGGCAGCTCAAGGAGGGACTTATATAGCAACTCAAGCAGCCGCTGGAGCTGTTAAAGACAATCAAGTAGCTTATAATGTAGGATATGTTTCAGGTAGAGAATCTGCAGCAGTAGGATGTAACTGGGCATTTGGGCCAGTATCAGATATATTTTTAAATTGGAGAAATACAATAATAAATACTAGATCTTATGGAAATGATCCAGATAGGGTATTAGAATATTCAAGAGCGTATATAAAAGGACTTGAAGAAAGTAAAATGATAGCTTGTACTAAGCATTTTCCAGGAGATGGAGTAGAAGAAAGAGATCAGCATTTACTTATGGGAGTAAATGATCAAAGTTGTGAGGAATGGGATAATAGTTTTGGAAAGGTTTATAAAGGATTAATAGAAGATGGTCTTAAAAGTATAATGATAGGACATATAGCTTTACCTTCATATTCAAGAAAGTTTATTCCAGAAATTACTGATGCTGAAATAAAACCAGCAACACTATCACCAGAAATATTACAAAATTTATTAAGAGATCAATTGGGATTTAATGGGTTAATAGTAACTGATGCATCTCATATGCTAGGTTTAACAAGTGCTATGCCAAGAAAAGAGCAAGTTCCAAGAGCTATTGCTGCAGGGTGTGATATGTTTTTATTCTTCCATCATCCAGAAGAAGATTTTGAATATATGATGAATGGATATAAAGAAGGAATAATTACAGAGGAAAGACTTGAAAATGCTTTAAAGAGAATTTTAGGATTAAAAGCATCAATAGGATTACACAAAGAAAAAGAAAGAGAAGAAATGATGCCTCCTAAGGAAGATTTAAATTTATTAGGTTGTGAAGAACATAAAAATTTAGCTGTTGATGCAGCAAAAAGAAGTGTAACTTTAGTTAAAGATACAGAGAATAATCTTCCTTTAAAACCAGAAACTCATAAAAGATTAAAAGTTTATTATATAACTAATCCTCAACCACTTGATATGATTATGGGAAATAATTCTACAAAAGAAGCTATAAAAGAAGAACTTGAAGAAGCTGGATTTAATGTTGATATGCATGAATCTTATCATGATTTATCAGCTAAGAATGGTCATAATATCAAAGATATAATGAATTCAATGTTTAGCGAAAGTGTAAAAGAAATGAAAAGTAATTATGATGCAGTTATTATGTTTGTAAATATGAAAGGATATTGTCAAGAAAATGTTGTTAGAGTTCAGTGGTCAATAGGACATGGTAATGAAATACCTTGGTATGTTAGGGAACTTCCAACAATATGTGTATCATTAAATCAAACTACTAATTTGTTTGATTTACCTATGATTAAAACATTTATAAATGCATATGGTTCAACAAGAACTGTATTAAAAGAAACTATAAAGAAAATAAAAGGTGAAGAAGAATTTGAAGGAGAATATAATGATACTGTATTCTGCGGAAGATGGGAAACTAGATTATAATAAATAAATTATATAAATAAAGAAATTTTGGGAGGTTTTTTATTATGTTATATCCAATAATGACAGAATCAAGAAGTGTTATAGACTTAAATGGTATATGGAATTTTAAATTAGATAAGGGAAATGGATTTACTGAAAAATGGTATGAATCAAATTTAAAAGATACAATAAAAATGGCAGTACCATCATCATATAATGATTTAGTTGAAGCTGAAGAAGTAAGAGATCATGTTGGTTGGGTTTGGTACGAAAGAAGCTTTACTCTTAATAAAAGCTTATTAGATGAAAGAATAGTATTAAGATTTGGTTCAGCAACACATGAAGCAAAAGTATATTTAAATGGTAAATTTTTAGTTGAACACAAAGGTGGTTTTACTCCTTTTGAAGCTGAAATAAATGAACTATTAGTTTCTGGTGAAAATAGATTAACTGTTGCTGTAAACAATATAATTGATGAAACTACACTACCAGTTGGAATGTTAAAAGAAACTGAAGTTAACGGTAAAAAGGTTATGAAAAATCTTGTTAATTTTGACTTTTTCAATTACGCAGGAATTCATAGACCAGTTAAAATTTATACAACACCAAAAACTTATGTTGATGATTTAACTATTGTAACTAAATTTGAAGATACAAATGGTTATGTAGACTATGATGTTAATTTTATTGGAGAAGCAGATATTAACGTATCAATAATTGATGAAGATAATAATATAGTAGCAACTTCTAAAGGGAAAAATGGACAAGTTGTTATAAAAGACGTTAAATTATGGGAACCAATGAATGCTTATTTATATAAATTAAAAGTTGATTTAGTTAAGGATAATATTTTAATTGACACATATTCAGAAGAGTTTGGAGTAAGAACAGTAGAAGTTAAAGAGGGTAAGTTTTTAATAAATAATAAGCCTTTCTATTTTAAAGGATTTGGTAAACATGAAGATTCACATGTTAATGGAAGAGGATTTAATGAAGCTATTAATGTAAAAGACTTTAATTTAATGAAGTGGATTGGTGCAAATTCATTTAGAACTTCACATTATCCATATTCAGAAGAAATAATGAGACTTGCAGATAGAGAAGGAATAGTTGTAATAGATGAAACTCCAGCAGTTGGATTACATTTAAACTTTATGGCTACAGGATTATTTGGTGAAAGTGTTAAAAGAGATACATGGAAAGAAATAGGAACTAAAGAAGCACATGAACAAATATTAAAAGAACTAGTTAAAAGAGATAAAAATCATCCATCTGTAGTAATGTGGTCTGTAGCAAATGAGCCAGATTCAGATTCAGAAGGTGCAAAGGAATATTTTGAACCATTAATTAAATTAACAAAGGAACTAGATCCACAAAAGAGACCTGTTACAGTGGTAACATATTTAATGTCTACTCCAGATAGATGTAAAGTTGGAGATATTGTAGATGTATTATGTCTTAATAGATACTATGGATGGTATGTTGCAGGTGGAGATTTAGAAGAAGCTAAGAGAATGCTTCAAGAAGAACTAAATGGTTGGGAAAAAAGATGCCCAAATAAACCTATTATGTTCACTGAATATGGAGCTGATACTGTTGCTGGTATGCATGATACACTTCCAGTTATGTTTACTGAAGAATATCAAGTAGAATACTATAAGGCAAACCATGAAGTAGTAGATAAATGCAAAAACTTTGTTGGGGAACAAGTATGGAATTTTGCTGACTTTGCTACAAGTCAGGGGATTATAAGAGTTCAAGGAAATAAAAAAGGTATATTTACAAGGGAAAGAAGACCTAAAATGATAGCCCATTCATTACGTGAGAGATGGACAAATATTCCAGAGTTTGGATATAAAAAATAATTTTAAATAATATAAAAAGGACTTTTAATAAAAAAAGTCCTTTTTATAATTTATATAATTAAAAATTTGCCTTAAAATATATAAAATTTTCAAATATTCTGAACGTATGAATATTATGTATATCTAAGTTTTTATGGTATAATAGCTATCATACTAGTATACTGGAGATAGTATTGAATAATTTAGATACTATAATAGGGGGTATTATAATTGATTATTTATAAAAAGTTAGATAAAGAGACGGGGAAGGAGTATGTATATAGAGTATTAAAAGATAATATAATGTGTTTAGAATTAAAGCCAGAAGAATTAATAAGTGAATCAGATTTAGCAAAAAAATTAAATGTTTCAAGAACGCCTATAAGAGAAGTTTTAATAAAATTAAAAGGAGAAAAATTAATTGAAGTTAAGCCTCAAGCTGGAACATATGTATCATTAATAGACTGGAAAATAATAGAGGAAGCAGTTTTTATGAGATATAATTTGGAAAAAGAAGTATTAATGGAAGCTTGTGATAATTTTTCAGAAGATGTTCTAATAGAATTAGAGAAATGTTTATTTGCTCAAAAGATAACTAAAAATAGGGCTGATAATTTACTTGAATTTCATAATTTGGATAATGAATTTCATAGATTACTTTTTAAAGGAGTATCAAAAAATAATATATGGGAATCTATAAGTAATATAAGCACCCATTATAATAGAATGAGATTATTAGCAGAAATGAAAGTTGATAAAGGGTTTTTAATTGATCAGCATATGATGTATTTAGATATTATAAAAAATAAAAATAAGGACGTAATTGAGGAATTTGTATTTAATCATATAAAGTCTCCAATTAAGGAGTGGGAAAAGTTAATAGAAGAAAATAGTGATGTAGCATGTTATATAAAAAATAAAAAATAAATTATTTAGCACTTAAAATTATTGATTAAAAAATAATTTTAAGTGCTTTTATTTTATATAAATAAAAATGTATTTTAAATAGCTTAGATTACAATGCTAAATGATTTATTGTAAATAGATAATAGTATTGAATTTAGTTACTTATTAATATTATATAAACTTTATTAAAAAAAATTATAATATTTATGAAAATGTATACAAAAAACTATTGAAATTCATATATTAATATGCTAGTATACAAGTATAACAGATGTGGGGAGGAATAAGAATGAAATTACCATTTAATATTGAATTAAAAGATAAAGTTTGTGTTGTTACAGGTGGAACAGGAATTCTTTGTGGGGCTATGGCTGATGCTTTAGCAGAATGTGGAGCTAAAGTTGCAATATTAGCGTTAGGTCAAGAAGCTTGCGATAACAAGGCAAAAGAGATAAATGAAAAAGGCGGAATTGCAATAGGAATTGAAGCTAATGTTTTAGATAAAGAAAGCTTAAAGAAAGCTCATGAAATAATACTTAATGAATTTGGAACAGTTGATATCTTAATAAATGGTGCTGGTGGAAATCACCCAAAGGGAACTACTACTAAGGAGTACTTAGATGCAGAGGATATAGAAAATGAGAGTTTAACAACATTTTTTGATTTAGATCCTAAAGGAGTAGAATTTGTATTTAACTTAAATTTCTTAGGAACTTTACTTCCATCACAAGAGTTTAGTAAAGATATGATAAATAAAAAAGGTGCAACAATAATTAACATATCATCAATGAACGCATTTACACCTCTTACAAAAATACCTGCATATTCAGGTGCAAAGGCAGCAGTAAGTAATTTTACTCAATGGCTTGCAGTTCATATGTCAAAGGTTGGTGTTAGAGTAAATGCAATAGCACCAGGATTTTTTGTAACAGATCAAAATAGAAAATTATTATTTAATGAAGATGGAACACCAACTGCGAGAACAGAAAAAATACTTAATAGTACACCAATGAAAAGATTTGGTGAAGCTGATGAGTTAATAGGAACATTATTGTACTTAGTATCTGAAGAAGCATCAAGCTTTGTAAATGGAGTTGTTATTCCAGTTGATGGAGCATTTTCAGCTTACTCAGGGGTTTAGGAGGAATGTGAATGATTTTAGATGAATTAAAAGCTAATGGTATTGTAGCAGTAATTAGAGGAGAAAGCCATGAACAAGCAAAAGGATATATGGAAGCTTGTTTAAAAGGTGGAATCAAATCATTAGAGCTTACTTACACTATACCTAATGTAGTTGAACTTATAAGGGAGTATAGTTCAAATGAACAAGCTTTAATTGGAGTTGGTAGTGTTTTAAATGGAAAAATGGCTTCTGATGCAATTGAAGCAGGTGCAAAATATGTTGTAAGTCCAGGTTATAGCGAAGAAATAAATACAGTTTGTAAAGCAATGAATGTTTTATATTTACCAGGTTGTATGACTGTTGCAGAAATAATGAAAGCTATGGATGCTGGAAATAAAATGATTAAGTTATTCCCAGGAGATTTATTTGGTGCAAAATTTGTAAAGGCAATAAAAGCACCTATTCCAAATGTTGAAGTAATGCCAACTGGTGGAGTATCAGTAGATAATATTGAAGAATGGTTTGAGAATGGGGTTGCTTGTGTTGGAGTTGGTAGTTCATTAATTAAAGGATCTCTTAATGATATAGAAAACACAGCAAAAGAGTTTATTTCAAAATTTAAAAAAATTAAAGGGTAAGAGGTGATAAAATCGTGAAAATGACATTTAGGTGGTATGGCAAAGATGATCCTGTAAAAATTGAATACATAAAACAAATACCAGGAATGAAAGGTATAGTAACAGCGATTTATGATATTCCAGTCGGTGAAGTGTGGCCATTAGAGAGAATTTTAGAATTGAAAAATGAAGTTGAAAGTCATGGATTAGAGCTTTCAGTAATTGAGAGTGTACCTGTTCATGAAGATATAAAACTTGGATTACCTACAAGAGATAAGTATATAGATAATTATATACAAACTATTAGAAATTTAGCAGAGGCAGGTATAGATACAATATGCTATAATTTCATGCCAGTTTTTGATTGGACAAGATCTGATTTAAATTATGAATTAGAAGATGGTTCAACATGTTTAATATATGATGAAGAACAAGTAAAGAAAATGGATCCTGCTTTAGGTGAATTAGAATTACCTGGTTGGGATACATCTTATGGTGAAGGTGGACTTAAAGGATTATTAGATCAATATAAAAATATAGATGAAGAAGCTTTATGGGAAAATTTAAATTATTTTATCCAAAGAATAATGAAAGTAGCTGATGAAGTTAAAATGAAAATGGCTATACATCCAGATGATCCACCATGGGGAATATTTGGTCTTCCAAGAATAATAACAAATTTTGAAAATTTAAAGAGATTTATAGATTTATATGATAGTCCATATCATGGAGTAACTTTATGTACAGGATCATTAGGCTGTACAAAGGTAAATGATATTGTTGAAATGATAAATTATTTTGGTAAAGAAAGAAATAGAATACATTTTGCCCATCTTAGAAATGTTAAGATAACTGGAGATAGCAGCTTTAATGAAGTTTCTCATTTATCAGAATCAGGTTCTTTAGATTTTTATAAAATTGTGAAAGCATATTGTGATTATGATTTTGATGGACCATATAGACCAGATCATGGAAGAATGATTTGGGGAGAAACTGGAAGACCAGGATACGGACTATATGACAGAGCTTTAGGAGCAGTTTATATTAATGGGTTAATAGAAGCAATTAATAAAGGGGAAAAATAAAATTTAAGGGGAGTTTTTTAATATGAAGAAATTTATGAATAAAGACTTTTTACTAGAAAATGAAGTGTCAAAAGTTTTATATCATAATTATGCTTCAAAGGTGCCAGTGTTTGATTATCACTGTCACCTAGTCCCAATGGAAATAGCCACAGATCATGAGTTTAAAAATATTACTGAAATGTGGCTATACCATGACCACTATAAGTGGAGGGCTATGAGAAGCTATGGTATAGATGAAAAGTATATAACTGGTGATGCTAGTGATTATGAAAAATTTTATGAATTTGCTAAAATGATGCCATATTTAATTGGAAATCCAATTTATCATTGGTCTCATTTAGAACTTAAAAGATTCTTTGGTGTGGAAGAAATTTTAAGTGAAAAAACAGCAAAGGTTATATGGGATAAATGTAATAAGTCAATAAAAGATAATAAATTAACAGCAAGAAAGCTTATCGAAATGGCAAATGTAGAGTATATAGGTACTACAGATGATCCTATAGATGATTTAAGGTTTCACAAGCAAATTAAAGAAGATAGTAGTTTTAAATGTATTGTTGCACCAACATTTAGACCTGAAAAGGCTATGAAGATTAAAAATGAAGGATTTATAGAATATATAAAATTATTATCAGAAGTAAGTAATTTAGAAATAAAATGTTTTAATGATTTAGAAAAAGCACTTGAATTTAGATTAGATTATTTTTATGAAAATGGTTGTATGATTACAGATCATAGTTTGGAGAGAATAAACTTTTTGAAGTTTTCATATGAAGAGGTTAATGAGATATTTATAAAAGCATTAGATGGTAAAGAAATTTCTGAAAAAGAAGCATCAATATATTCTATAGCACTATTAATTTCTTTGGGAAAAATGTACTCAAAGAGAAATATGATAATGCAATTACATATAGGAGCTTTAAGAAACAATAATACTAAAATGTTCAATAAAGTGGGAGCAGATGCTGGATTTGATAGTATTGATGACGGAGAAATAGCATATTCACTTTCAAGAATATTGGATGAATTAGATAAAGAAGATAATCTACCAAAGACAATTTTGTATTGTTTAAATCCTAAGGACAATGAAGTTATAGGAACTATGATTGGAAATTTTCAAGGTCAAAATATTTGTGGAAAAATACAATTTGGATCAGGTTGGTGGTTTAATGACCAAAAGGATGGAATGGAAAGACAAATGACTGCATTATCACAACTTGGGCTTATTAGTCAATTTGTTGGTATGGTTACAGACTCAAGAAGCTTTTTGTCTTATACAAGACATGAATATTTTAGAAGGATATTATGCAATTACATTGGAGCATTAGTTGAAAGTGGACAATATCCTTATGATGAAGAAATATTAGGTGAAATAGTAGAAAATATTTGTTATAAAAATTCTGTTAAGTATTTTGGAAGGGGTTAACATATGAGCGTTTTAGATATTATTAGTGCAAAAGGAAACAAAACAAAAGAATTTAATAATGGGGATAAAATTGGATATGCTTTTGGAGATTTTGGGTGTGGAGCATTCTTTATGTTTGTTAGTAGTTACTTAATGCTATTTTATACAGATGTATTAGGAATAAGTGCAACGGCCGTAGGTACTTTGTTTATAGTTGCTAGAATATGGGATGCTATAAACGATCCTATAATGGGAATTATTGTTGATAAAAACAAACATACAGAACATGGAAAATTTAAACCTTATGTAGTTAAGTTTGGAATACCTATGAGTTTAGTTGGAGTTCTAGCATTTACAGCTATTCCAGGTCTTCCAGATAATATGAAAGTTTTATATGCTTATGTAACATATATTGCTTTCGGTATGTTATACACAGCTGTTAATATACCATATGGATCTTTAGCTTCAGCTATGACATCAGATCCAAATGAAAGAACAGCACTTTCAACATTTAGAAATATTGGTTCAATTGGAGCAAATTTATTAGTAATGTTAGTAGTTCCTAAAATAGTATTTACTGATGGTGTAGTAACAGCAGGAGGATTCTTTAAATGTGCAGTAATATTTGCAATAATATCTTCTATAAGCTATATGATAACGTTTAGATTAACAACAGAAAGAATAGTTTATAAAGCAGATGATAGTAAAAAGGTAAATGTAGGTAGTACAATAAAAATATTATTAAAAAATAGAGCTTTTGTTGGAGTAACTTTATCATCCTTTGCTATAGTTGCAGCTATGCTTACTGGATCTTCCTTAAATGCATACTTATTTAAAGAATATTTTCATAATGCAGGGCTTATTTCTTTAGCAGGTATAGCAACTATAATCCCTATGTTCCTTATAATACCTTTTGTTGGTAAAATAGTAAGAGTATTTGGTAAAAAAGAAGCAACAATTGGTGGACTAATTTTATCAATGGCAATCTATTTAATATTATTCATTATGCCAATAACTAATCCTTATTTATATATTGGATTAACTATGATAGCTGGATTAGGTTCAGGACTTGTAAGTGCAGTAACATGGGCATTAGTTGCAGATGTTATTGACTATCAAGAATATTTAAGTGGAGAAAGAAATGAGGGAATAGTATATTCTTCTTACTCATTATGTAGAAAATTAGCTCAAGCAATATCTGGTGGTGTTGGAGGATTTGCTTTAGGATTTTTAGGATATGAATCAGGTGTTGCTGTTCAAGCTGAATCAGTAGGTGTTGGAATAAAAAATATAATTTGTGGGGCAAATTTTATTGGACTAGCAATTGCAGCATTAATATTAGCGTTCGTATATAATCTTTCTAAAAATAAAATTTCAGAAGTAAATAAAGAGTTAAGTAAAAAGAGAATGGAAGCATGTGCAGAATAAAAATAATTTATATATAGATTTAAATAAAAATATTTAATTTTAAAAGTAATACTATTTAGTTAAGTATAGATTAGTAATACTATTTAGTTAAGTAGAGATTAGATTTTAACTAAAAGGACTTTTTCATAGAAGAAAAAGTCCTTTTGATATATATATTTACTTTTTGGCAAAAATTGCTTTAAATAATAAATAAATTTTAATT
Source organism: Clostridium sp. TJA020 (assembly GCF_058310295.1). Lineage (NCBI taxonomy): Bacteria > Bacillati > Bacillota > Clostridia > Eubacteriales > Clostridiaceae > Clostridium > Clostridium sp. TJA020. The sequence continues at coordinate 479,302 of NZ_JBZEFC010000001.1, read as the reverse complement.
AATTTAAATAAAAAAGTTTTGTGAAAAAACATTTATATGTAATTGACACTAAGATAATATTTTACTAAAATTAAATCACAGTTATGAAAACATTTTCTATAATTTAAAAATATATTTAAATTAAAATTATTTAAGGAGGGTATGTTAGCTTTTGATAATTATATAAATTTTTAGAATTAAATTTAAAAGAGGACTATTCATTACGAAAAATTAATAAATATGTATGGGATGTAATATAAATTTTATTTTGTGAGGGTGAAAAGGTGAAATTAGATAAAAAGGTAATTGCAAAGTTTGATTCAAATGAAATTAAAAGTTATACTATAACGAATTCTAAAGGTTTTTCTGTAACAGCTCTTAATTATGGAGCTATAATAACAGATATTATGGTGAAAGATAAAAATGGCAAATTAGAAAATGTAGTTCTGAAATACAAAGATATTAATGACTATAAAGATAATCCATCTTATTTTGGTGCTCTAATTGGAAGAACTTCTGGAAGAGTTTGTGAAGGAAAAGTACTATTTAATAATAAGGTTTTAGAGTTTAATAAAAATTATGGAATTCATCAAGGTCATGGAGGGGACAAGGGCTTTGATAAAAAAGTAATGGATGTAAAAACAAATATTGGCCCAAAAGAAAGTTATATAGAATTTTCTTTTAAAAGTAAAAACAAAGAAGAAGGATATCCTGGTAATTTAGATGTTATTGTAAGATATACAGTAACAGAAGATTGTTCATTAAAGATTGATTATAGAGGGATTTCAGATGAAGATACTCTTTTAAACTTAACTAATCATAGTTATTTTAATTTATCTGGATATGAAAAAGAAACTGTACTAAATCATTGTTTATATGTAGATAGTGATTATTTAATAGAATTGGATAATACACAAGTTCCAACTGGAAATTTAATAGATTTAACTTATTCTCCATTTGATTTTATAATACCAAAAACTATAGGGAGAGATATAGAAAAAAATAACTATCAATTAAAAATTGGTTCAGGATATGATCATCCTTGGCTACTTCACGAAGGAGATAATGTTAAAGTAAGGCTTTGGGATGAGACTTCAGGAAGATGCATGGATGTTTATACAAATCAAAAGGCAGTAGTTTTATATTCTTTAAACTTTCCAGATGATAGAGTTATTGAAAATGGAAAGTGTGCAAATATTAGAAGTGGGATAGCTATAGAAACGCAAAGTCCTCCAATTGGAAGAAATAATTCCTTTATAGAAGACTCTATACTTCTTAAAGATAATGAATATAAAAAGCAAACTATATATAAATTTTATATAAAAGAATAATTTAAAATTAAGTAGTAAAGAAAGTTGAATATTATTAAAAATTAATATATAATTAATGAACGAGAAAAGTAAATAAATATTTTATAGGTGAATATAAATAAAGTTATATTTTAAAAGGGAAAATGGTGTGAGACCATTACAGCCCCCGCTACTGTGAATAGGAGACAAGTTTAATATAACCACTGAATTTTTTCGGGAAGGATTAAACAAGAATGACCCTTAAGTCAGGAAACCTGCCTATAAATAAGTATCTATTCTTCGGAGGGAAGGAATATAGGTTATATTTAGTAATATTTAAGATGATATTTAATTTTTTACTTATATGTTGCAATTTATTAGCACTTTTATCCTTTGAGGTAAAGGTGCTTTTGTTTTTAAAAATAAGTTTAGAGGTGAAAAATGAAAAAGGCAATTTTAGTAGTTAGTTTTGGTACAAGTTATTTAGATGCATTAGAAAACTCAATTGAAAAAATAGAAAAAGAAATAAAAGAAAATTTTAATGAATACGATATATTTAGAGCTTTTACTTCTCATATGATAATTAATAAATTAAAAAGAGTACATAATATACAAGTTGATAAACCAGAGTTTATACTTGAGAAATTAAAAGAATTAGGTTATGAGGAAGTAATAGTACAACCACTTCATATTATACCTGGAGAAGAATATGATTATGTAAAAGGAAATGTATTAAAATTTAAAGATGATTTTAGAGTTTTAAAATTTGGAAGACCAATATTCTTTTATCAAGGAGAAGAAGAAGCACCAAATGACTATTCTATATTTATAGATAGTATAAAGCATGTATTAGATTCAAAAGAAGATGAAGCAGTAGTTTTATTTGGTCATGGAAGTATGCATTATTCAAATGCTGTATATGGGGCACTTCAATCAATGCTTTATGATGAAGGATATGAAAGAACTTTTGTTGGTACAGTAGAAGGTTACCCAACAATAGATACAGTTATAAGTAGATTAGAAAGAAACAATATAAGAAAAGTAAAGCTTGCACCTCTTATGGTAGTTGCAGGAGATCATGTTAAAAATGATATGGCATCAGATGAAGAAGATTCATGGAAAACTATATTAGAAAGTAAAGGTATAGAAGTAGATATACATATGAAAGGTTTGGGAGAAGAAAAAAGCTTTAGAGACATATACATAGAACATATTAATGATGCAATAGAAGATAAGTTTAAAGGTATCGGAGAAACTAAGAAACTTAAAGGATAGGAGATTAAAGTATGAAATCTTTAATTATTTCTTCAAATAAAAGTGGTGGTGGCAAAACAACTTTTACATTAGGACTTATGAATTTGCTAATGAAAAAGGGATTTGATGTACAAGGATATAAAGTTGGTCCTGATTATATTGATGGAGCTTTTCATAAATTTATTACAGGAAAACCATCTAGAAATTTAGATTTATTTTTGATTGGAGAAGATGGTGTTAAATATACTTACTCAAAAGGCTCTGGAGATTTAGGAATAATAGAAGGTGTTATGGGTCTTTATGATGGAAAAGGAATAGACATATTTGCTTCAACTTATCATGTATCAAAGGTTCTTGAAGATATGCCAATACTTTTGGTTATTACCCCAGGAGCACAAAGTGTAACTCTTTGTGCAGAGATTAATGGAATAATTAATTTTAAAGGGGCTAATGTAGTAGGAGTTATATTAAATTCAATAAGTAAAAGTTATTATATGCTTTTAAAAGCTGCTATAGAGAAAAATTGTAATATTAAGGTGTTTGGATACATAGAAAAGGATGAGAATTTATCCTTAGAAAGTAGACATCTTGGCTTAGTTCAAAGTATTGAAGTAAGTAACTTAAAAGAAAAAATAGATTATTGTAGTAGTATTATAGAAAAAAATATTGATATAGATGCATTATTAAATGAATTTAAGAGTATTGAAAGTGAAAATAAAAATTTAAATATAGAATATAAAAACATAAATATAGGTATTGCTTTAGATGAAGCATTTAGCTTTTATTATGAAGAAAATATAGAAATATTAAAAAAAATAGGTAACTTAATATATTTTAGTCCATTACATGATAAAGAAATACCAAAAAATTTAGATTTCTTGTATTTAGGTGGAGGATATCCTGAAGTATTTAAAGAAAAACTTTCTAAAAATAAGTCTATGAGAGATAGTATTAAAAAATCTTTAGAAAGTGGATTGAGGTGTTTTGCTGAATGTGGTGGACTTATGTATTTAACAAAAAATATTGATGGGTATGATATGGTAGGTTTTTTTGATGGTAATAGTGAAATGACTGGGAAATTACAAAGATTTGGATATGCAAATCTTATACTAAAGGATAATAAAAATTTAACTATAAATTGTCATGAGTTCCATAAATCTAAAGTTAACTTAAATGAAGAAAAAGTTTATAAAATTACTAAAGAGAATTTTTTAGGTAAAAAAGTTGAGTGGACATGTGGGTATGAAAAAAATAATACTATAGCAGGATATCCTCATGTTAATTTTTTAGGAAATATAGAATTTTTAAAAGAAATTATAGGATATAAAAATTACTAAAGATATTGTTTTGGAAAGAAGGTAAATTTAATGAGTTATATAAAAAATCCTATGGGAATCGAAAAAAGAAGTTTTGAAATAATTGGAGAAGAACTTGGAGACCATAACTTTTCTGATGAGGAACTTCTTATAGTTAAAAGAGTTATTCATACAACGGCTGATTTTGAGTACAAAAATTTATTAGATATAAGTGAAGGTGCAATAGAAGCTGGTAAAGAAGCTTTTAAAAAAGGAGCAAAACTTTACACAGATACTAATATGATTGTATCTGGAATAAATAAAAGAGCATTAAATAGTTTAAATTCTGAAGCTAAATGTTATGTTAACTTAGAGGAAGTTCACAAAGAAGCAAAAGAAAAAGGAATAACTAGATCTATGGCTGGAGTTGAGAGAGCATCAATAGAAAATGTTGATATATTTGTATTTGGTAATGCACCTACAGCACTTTTTAAATTAAGAGAACTTATAGAAGAAGGAAAAGCTAATCCTAAACTTATAATTGCAGTTCCAGTAGGTTTTGTTGGTGCTGCTGAAAGTAAAGTTGGGCTTGAGGATTTAAATATACCTTTTATAAGAGTAAACGGAAGAAAAGGTGGAAGTACAGTTGCAACAGCAATAGTTAATGCTATTATGTATATGCTTTATGAAAGAGAGTAATTAATATGCTTGATTTGTATGTTGAAGGTCCAGATGGAAAAAAACTAAGATGTGGATATACAACGGGTTCTTGTGCATCAGCAGCTGCAAAGGCAGCTACTTATATGCTTTTTAATAAAGAAGAAATTACAAATATAGAGATAGATACTCCAAAAGGAATAAAATTAAATTTAGAAATAAATGATATAAAATTTGGTAGTGATTATGTGGAATGCTCTATTATTAAAGATGGTGGAGATGACATAGATGTAACAAGTGGTTTAGATATTTGGGCAAGAGCTAAAATTATTGATAATGGATATAAATTAAAAGGTGGAGAAGGGGTAGGAAAGGTTACTTTAGATGGCCTTTTTATACCAAAAGGAGAACCTGCAATAAATAAAGTACCAAGAGACTGTATAAAAAAAGAAGTTATGAAAGTTAAGCCTAAAGATAAAGGGGTGGAAATAACAATTTTTATACCAAAAGGAGAAGAAGTTAGTAAAAAAACTTTTAATCCTAGACTTGGTATAGTTGGAGGAATATCTATACTTGGAACAACAGGAATAGTATATCCAATGTCTGAAGATGCTTTAAAAGCATCTATAAATCTGGAAATAAATCAAAAGGCTGTAAATAATGAAAGACTTATATTAACATTTGGAAATATGGGTGAAAGACTTTGTAAACAACTTGGATATGAAGAAAGTGAAATAGTTATAATATCTAATTTCGTAGGATACGCACTTGATTGCTGTAGAAATCTCAATATAAAAGAAGTAATTTTAGTTGGTCATATAGGAAAAGTTAGTAAAATTGCTTATGGATGTTTTAATACTCATAGTAGAGTTAGCGATGTAAGGTTAGAAGTAATAGGATTAGAGCTTGCACTATTAGGTTATGATATAGGTTTTGTTAAAGAAGTTTTAGAACAAAAAACATCAGAAGGTGCAGTTAAATTTTTAGGTGATGGATACAATGAATTATACAAAAATATAGTAGAAAAAATAAAAAAGAGAATGGAAATTTACACTTATAATGAAATGAAGTGTGAAGCTATTATGTATTATGATCCATTAAGTCCTAAAGTTTTATGGAGCTCTATATAGGGAGGGGATTTTATGGTTTATATAGTTGGAATAGGTCCTGGAAATAAGGATTATATATTACCAAAGGCTATTTCTACTTTAAATGAAAGTGATATAATTATAGGATTTTCTAGAGCTTTAAAATCAATAGAATTTTTAAAAAAAGATTTTATATGTGTAAGTTCAATTAAGGAAATAATAAATGAAATAAAGAAAAATAAAGAAAAAGTAGTATCAGTTATAGCATCAGGAGATCCATTATTTTATGGAATAACAGATTATTTAAAGAAAAATATAGATGAAAATATAGAAGTTATACCTGGAATAAGCTCTTTTCAATACTTCGCAAGTAAAGTAGGTATAATGTGGAGCAAGGCTTATCTTAGTAGTTTACACGGAAGAGAAGATGAGTTTTTAAAGAAAGTATTAGAAAATAAAATAACAGTTTGGTTAACTGATAATATAAATACTCCAAAAAAATTATGCAATTTATTAAGTGAAAATGAAGTTTGTTCAAAAGTGTATATTGGAGAAAATTTATCATATGAAGATGAAAAAATTACTATAGGTAATCCTAATGATTTAAAAAATGGAGATTATGATAAATTATCTGTAATAATTATAGAGCATATTTAAAGAGGATAGTGATGAAATGAAATTTATAAAAGATGAAGAGTTTATAAGAGGAAATTGTCCTATGACAAAAGAGGACATAAGAATAAACTCTATTTGTAAGTTAGATATTAAAGAAGATTCTAATGTATTAGATATAGGAAGTGGAACAGGTTCAATTACAGTTCAGTGTTCAATGCTTTGCCCAAAGGGAACTGTATATTCAATTGAGAAAGATGAAGATGCTATCGATGTAAGTAAGAAAAATTTTAATAAGTTTAATTGTAATAATATAAAGTTTTTAGAAGGAGATGCAGTAGAACATTTAAATAAACTTTTAAATGAAAATATTAAGTTTGATTCTATATTTGTTGGAGGTAGTGGCGGATCACTAGAGGAAATATTAAAACTATCTAATAAATTAATTAAATCTTCTGGAAAACTTGTAATGAATTTTATAACGTTAAAAAATGTTTATGATGCAATTAAAGTTATAGAAAACTTGAATTATAAAGTAGATGTAACAATGTTACAAGTAAGTAAATCAAAAGGTAAAAGTTTAATGCTTATAGCAAATAATCCAATATTTATAGTAGAGTGTAGAAAGGAAGACATAAATGGCTAAGTTATATGGAATAGGTGTAGGACCAGGAGATTCAGAACTTTTAACTATAAAGGCAGTAAATGCAATAAAACAATGTGATATAATAGTTTCACCAGTGGCTGTTGAAGGTGGTGAAAGTGTAGCTTATGAAACAGCAAAAGAATATATAGGTAAAGATACAGAAGTAATACTTAAACATTTTCCAATGGGAAAAAAAGATAGAGTGGAAAAAGCAAAAGATGCTTATAAATACATAGAAAACGAAATAAATTCAGGAAAAACTGTAGGTTTTTTAACTATAGGAGATCCATACGTTTATAGTACATACATACATATGCTTAAACACATGAAAGAAAATGGAATAGAAGTTGTAACTATACCAGGAGTAACATCATTTTGTGCAGCAGCAAGTCTTGTAAATAGAACATTAGTAATAGGAAATGAGCCTTTACTAATACTTCCAGCAGCAAGAATTTCTGATATTAAAGATGAAAAATATGTTGTAATAATGAAGGTATATAAAAAAGAAGAGGAAGTTTTAAATTTATTAGAAGAAAAAGGTTTTGACTATGTTTGTGTTCAAAAAGTTGGTAGAGATGGAGAAAGAGTTTTAGAAAATAGAGATGATATTATAAATTCAAGAGAATATATGTCATTAATAATAGCAAGTAGAGACTAAGGAGGAATAATTTATGGTTTATTTTATAGGAGCAGGTCCAGGAGATGTTGATTTAATTACGGTTAAAGGAAGACAAACTTTAGAAAGTGCTGATGTAGTTATATATGCAGGTTCTTTAGTATCAAATGAGCATTTAAAGTTTTGCAAAGGTTCAGCCAAAATATATAATTCAGCTAAAATGACTTTAGATGAAGTTATAGAAGTTATGAAAGAAAATAGAGATAAGATTATAGTTAGATTACATACAGGTGATCCAGCTATATATGGTGCTATAAAAGAACAAATGGATGAGTTAGATAAACTTAATATAGAATATAAAGTTATTCCAGGTGTAAGTTCATTTACAGCAGCTGCATCTTCAATAAAAAAAGAGTTTACTCTTCCAAGTGTAACTCAAACAGTAATACTTACTAGAGTTGAAGGAAGAACTCCGGTTCCAGAAGGAGAGGACTTAGAAAAGCTTGCAAGTATTGGAGCTTCAATGGCTATATTCTTATCTATATCAATGATAGATAAAGTAGTTAAAAAGTTAAGAAATGGTTATGGAAGAAATGTAAATATTGCGGTTGTAGAAAGAGCAACTTGGCAAGATGAAAGAATAATTTTAGGAACACTTGACGATATAAGTGAAAAAGTTAAAGAAGCTGGAATTACAAAATGTGCTCAAATATTAGTTGGAGATTTTATAAGCTGTGATTATGAAAAAAGTAAATTATATGATAAGTCATTTACACATATGTTTAGAGATGCAAAGGAATAAAAATGATTGGAATTATTAGTGTTACTAAAAAGGGAGATATTTTAGCTAATAAATTAAAAGAAAATTTAAGTTCGGAAATATTTTTAAAATCTAAGGAAGATTTAGATATTAAAAGCGTAGCTTGTGATTATTTTGAAAAATTTGATGGAATCATTTTTATAAGTTCAACAGGAATAGCTATAAGAATGATTGCAAATCTCTTAAAAGGGAAATCAAAGGATCCTGCAGTAGTTGTTGTTGATGTAAATAATAATTTTACAATAAGCTTATTAAGTGGACACTTAGGTGGAGCTAATGAATTAACTTTAAAGGTAGCTAATATATTAAAAAATACTCCAGTTATTACAACCGCAACTGATGGAATGAATATAAAAGCTCCAGACGTTATTGCAAAAGAAAATGGATTTATAATTGATAATTTTAAAATATGTAAAAATATAGCCTCTTTACTTGTAAATAATAAAAAGGTATTCATAAAAGATGAAAAAAATATTATAAAGAATGAGAATGGATATATTAATTCAGAAGATATAAAGTGCAACACTGTTTTAATTACTAATAAAAATAAAAAATATAATGAAGAAAATATTTTAAAACTTATAAGACGTGATGTTGTTTTAGGAATTGGTTGTAGAAAAGAAACAAATCCTAAAGAATTAGAAAAATTCGTGTTAAAGACATTAGAAAATCATGGTTATGATTATAGGGCTGTATGTAAAATAGGTTCTGTAGATATAAAAAAAGATGAAAAAGCAATTAAAGAACTTTCTAAAAAGTTAAACTGTGATTTTATAACATTTAATAGAGATAGTATAAATAGTGTTAATTTAGATTATGAAAAAAGTGACTTTGTATTTAAAACTTTAGGTGTTTATGGAGTTTGTGAACCGGTAATTTCTTTATTAAATAGCTTTGTTACGGTTAAGAAAATAAAATTTAATGGAATGACATTAGCAATAGGTGAGATAATTAGTGAAGGAGAAGAATAAATGGGAAAATTATATGTAATAGGAATTGGTCCAGGTGGATTAGAACATATGACATTAAAAGCTAAGGAAACTATATTAAATGCAGATATAGTAGTTGGATATACTAAGTATATTGATATGGTTTCAGAATTAGTAGATGGAAAAGAAGTATTTAAGACTGGTATGAGGGGGGAAGTTGAAAGATGTAAAAAAGCTTTAGAATTTTCAAAAGATAAAAATGTAGCTTTAATAAGTACTGGAGATTCAGGCATATATGGAATGGCAGGACTTATATTAGAGCTTAGAGAAGATGAGAATGTTGAAATAATACCAGGACTTACAGCATCAAGTGCAGCAGGTTCAGTTGTAGGTGCTCCACTTATGCATGATAATTGTAATATTAGTTTAAGTGATTTAATGACTCCTTATGAAGATATTAAGAAAAGAGTAAAGTTTGCAGCAGAAGGTGATTTTATAATATCTTTATATAATCCAAAGAGTAAGGGAAGACCAGAGTATTTAAAGGAATGTTTAGATATAATTAAAAATTATAGAAATGGAAATACTCCAATTGCAGTAGTTAGAAATGCCTTAAGAGATGATATGAGTTATACTATAACTACTTTAGAAAAATTTGATGTAGAAATAGTAGACATGATGAGTATTGTTATAGTTGGGAATTCAAAAAGTTATATAAAGGATGGAAAATTCATAACTCCAAGAGGATATAAAATAGGTGATAAGTAATGATAGGTTTTATACTTGGAACATCAGAAGGTAAAAATATTTTAAAATATATTAATAGATTTACTGATGAAGTTGTAGTTTCAACTGCAACAGAATATGGTGGAGAATTACTTAAAAAATATAAATTTAAACATTTAAACACTAAGCCACTTGATAAAGATGGCTTAGTTAATTTAATAAATAAATTTAATATCAAGGTTCTAGTTGATGCAAGTCATCCTTACGCTAAGGAAGTTAGTAAAAATGCTATAGATAGTGCTAAAGAATGCAATATAGATTATATAAGATATGAAAGACTTGGAGTTTTAAAAGAATCAAATTATAAAAAGATTTCTTATATAAGTGGATATGATGAATTAAAAGATACAATTAAAAATATTGATGGAAATATTTTAAATACTACAGGTAGTAGAAACATAGAAACAATTTATAATCTTAATATAAAAAATAGAATAATACATAGAATACTTCCAAGCGCAAAAATACTTCAAGATGTTTTAAATATTGGAGTTAAGGTAGAAGATGTTATAGCTATAAAAGGACCTATAGGTTATGAATTAAATAGAGCTTTTATAAATCAATATTCTGCAAAGGCACTAATAACAAAAGACAGCGGAAAAGCTGGTGGAACTATTGAAAAGCTTAAAGCTTGTATGGATGAAAATATAGATATTATAGTTATAGATAAGCCTAAGATAGAATATGGAATAACATTTTCAGATGAAAAAGAACTAGTAGATTATTTAATACATAAATATAATTTAGTTTAGGAGTTTTAATATGTTTAAAATAATACTTGGATATATATTAGACCTAATAATAGGGGATCCACAAAATCCATATCATCCAATTAGATTTATAGGAGCTTTGGCAAAGTTTAGTGAAAATTTATTTAGAAAAATATTTAAAAATAGTTTAAAGTTAGCTGGACTTATAACTTGGATATTTGTTATATTAATAACTTTCTTTATTAATTTTATAATAATAAAATTATTAGGAAATATAAATGTATATTTAGCTTTTATTTATGAAGCCTTAGCTATATATTTTTGTATAGCAACAAAATCTCTTAAAGATGAAGGATTAAAAGTAATAGAATATTTAAAAAAAGATGACTTAAATGGAGCAAGACATAGATTATCTTATATAGTTGGAAGAGATACTGAAAATTTAGATGAAACTTCAATAATAAGAGCTGTTATTGAGACAGTGGCAGAAAATATGTCAGATGGAGTTATTGCACCTATAATTTTTGCAGGAATTGGTGGTGCACCTTTAATTTTTGTATATAAGGCTGTAAATACAATGGATTCTATGTTTGGATATAAAAATGAAAAATATAAGGATTTTGGATATTTTCCTGCAAAACTTGATGATGTATTTAATTATATACCAGCAAGAATTACAGCTTATTTAATTATAATATCATCATTTGTACTTAGATTAGATTATAAAAAAGCTTTATACATATATAAAAGAGATAAAAATAATCATACAAGTCCTAATAGTGCTCATCCAGAAGCGGCAGTAGCTGGAGCTTTAAATATAATGCTTGGAGGAGATAATTATTATTTTGGTAAAATAGTTCAAAAGCCTAGAATAGGTGATGATATAGAAAAAATAACTTTAAATAAAGTTTATTTAGTAAATAAAATATTATATTTAAGTTCTTTTTTAGGTATCATATTAGCTTGTATTATAAACAAGTTTATTGAGGTGATTTTATGAAAAAATTTACTCATGGTGGGAATATAGATGAAGTTTGTAGAAACTTATGCATAGATAGAAAAAATATTATAGATTTTTCAGCGAACATAAACCCTTTAGGATTAAGTAACAGTGTTAAAGAATCTATATTAAAAAGTATAGATATAATAGTTAATTATCCAGATATAACTTATTATAATCTTAAAAAGGAAATAAGTAATTATGAAAATATAAATATGGAAAATTTATTTTTAGGTAATGGAGCTGCTGAATGTATATTTAATGTAGTTAGAGCTATAAATCCTAAAAATACTCTTCTTTTAGCACCAAGTTTTTCAGAATATGAGGAAGCAATAAAAAGTATAAAATCTAATATAGAATACTATTTTTTAAAAGAAGAAAATAAATTTAGAATAGATAATGAAATATTAAATAAATTAAATAATGATATAGACCTTTTATTTATATGTAATCCAAATAATCCAACAGGTGTTTTAACATCAAAAATACATTTAGAAAAAATAATAAAAAAAGCAAGTCAAAATAATATATATGTTGTTGTAGATGAGTCATTTATGGATTTTGTTAAAGATAGCTATAAGTATTCAGTAAAGGAATTACTAAATAAATATACTAACTTAGTAATAATAAAGTCAGTAACTAAATTTTACGCAATACCAGGACTTAGAATGGGTTTTGGAATTACAGAAAATAAAGAGTTATTAAAAAAGGTAGATGCTGTAACTATGGCTTGGAATGTTAATAGTTTAGCTTCAGAAGCAGCTATGAGTGGGTTAAGAGATAAAGAATATATAGAAGAAACTATAGACTACGTACAAAAAGAAAAAGAGTATTTATATAATAATTTAAGCGAAATAAAAAGTATAAATATTTTTGAACCTTCTGTAAATTTTATATTTTTTAGTATAGATAAAGATATTGATTTAAAAAAAGAATTATTAAAACAGGGAATAATAATTAGAAGTTGCAGCAATTATAATGGATTAGATAATAGTTTTTATAGAATTGCAGTTAGAACAAGAGAAGAAAATGATAAAATATTAAAAGTAATAAATAGGGTCTTAAATGAAAAGTAAAAAAATACTGATTGTTTTAGATGGATACTATGAAGAAAATCCTACTATTAAAGAAGAAATAAATAAGAACTTTGATAAATTAATAGGATTTTCATCATTTACTAAAAAAGGATATATAGATAATTCAATAGATGGATACGATGTTGATAGCTTAAGTTGTATTTTTAATATATTAGGATACAAACTTAATAAAGAAAAAATATATGAAAGAGCATATTTTGAGGCGTTATCAAAAGGATATAATATAGATGATAATGAATCTGTTCTTAGATGCAATTTAATTAAAGTACATAAAAATAAATTACATGATTTTACTGGTGGATTAGATAAAGAATGTGAAGAAAAGTTAATAAATAATTTTATAGAAGATATAATGATAAAAGGTGAGTTTAAAGATTACTTTAAGCTTGTGAATTGTAGTCATTATAGAAATTTACTATTTATAAAAGAAAAGTATGAAAATATTAAACAAATAAATTTTTTTAAACCACATGAAAATGTTGGAGAGAAAATAAATACTATATTACCAAAAAGTAATGTTAAAAATGATATATTTTATAAAATAACTTTAATGATGGAATTATCAAAGAAATACTTTAAAATAAAAGGCTATGATGGTCTTATGTTATTTCCATGGGGATTATCTAAAAGGGCTAATATAGAAACTTTATACAAAAAATATTTTTTAAGTGGGTCTGTTGTAGCAGGAATAGATTTAATAAAAGGTATGGGGTTAGCATTAGGTTTAAAGGCAGTTAACTTAAAAAAAGCTACTGGAAACTTTGATACTTCTTTAGATGAAAAATTAATTAAATCAAAAGAAGAAATAAAAGATAAAGATTTTTTATTTATTCATATAAATGGTTGTGATGAATTAGCTCACATTTATGATTTAAAAGGAAAAGCTAACTTTATAAATAAATGCTTTAATGAATTTATTTTTCCTTTTGCAAATCATATTAAAGAAAATTATAAAGATTATTCTATAATTATAACTGGAGATCATATAACTGATTCTATAACTGGTAAACATAAGAAAGGTGAAACATGTTATTTTATCTTATCATCTAATAAAATAAACAATAAAGCATTAGATAATTCACTTATAAATATATTTAAATAAAGGAATGATAAAATGAAAACTAAAGGGATAATGTTTCTTGGAACGGCTTCATCGGTAGGAAAGAGTACTTTAGCAACAGCTGTATGCAGATATTTTACAAATAAAAGTTTAAAGGTTTGTCCTTTCAAGGCTATGAATATATCTTTAAATTCATTTGTTACAAAATCAGGAGATGAAATGGGAAGAGCTCAAGTTGTGCAAGCTGAAGCATGTAATATTGAACCAGAAAGCTTTATGAATCCATTACTTTTAAAGCCAAATGGAGGAAAAACTCAAGTTATAGTAAATGGAAAAGTTAAATTTATAATGGATGCTTATAAATACAAAGAAATAAATAAAGAATTAAAAAAAGAAGTATTAAATACATATAATAACATAAAAAATAATTATGATTTAATGGTTCTTGAAGGTTCAGGTAGTTGTGCAGAGATAAATTTAAAAGATACAGATATAGCTAATATGGAAATGGCAAGAATGGCAGATGTACCTGTTATATTAGTTGCAGATATTGATAGAGGAGGAGTTTTTGCCTCTGTAGTTGGAACTCTTATGCTTTTAGATGAAGAAGATAGAAAAAGAGTTAAAGGTGTAATTATAAATAAATTTAGAGGTAGGGTAGATCTTTTTAAAGGAGCAATGAAAGATTTAGAAAAAATAATAAATATACCTGTACTTGGAGTTATGCCATATACTAAGTTAAATATTGAAGATGAAGATGGTGTAACATATAGAACTACTAATAATTATAGAGATAATTATAAGATAGATATTGCAGTTTTGAAACTTCCACACATGTCCAATTTTACTGATTTTAATAATTTAGAAAGGATTAATTATGTTAATTTAAGATATGTAGATAATGTTTTAGATTTAAATAATCCTCATATGATAATTATTCCAGGAAGTAAAAATAGTATAGAAGATTTAAAGTTTATTAAAGAAAAAGGATTTTTTAATAGGATAAAAGATTTAAATAAACAAGGAACTATTTTATTTGGAGTATGTGGTGGATATCAAATGCTAGGAGAGGCAATTTTAGATGATATGCAAATAGAAGGAAGCTCTAAGAGAGAAGAAGGTTTTAATTTATTGGACTTTAAAACTAAATTTAGTCGAGAGAAAACTACTCTTCAAACAGAAGGAAAAATAAATATTGATAATCCAATTAATGAATACTTTAAAGATTTGAATGTAAATGGATATGAAATTCATAATGGATTTAATGAATATAATGAAAATGTAATTCCATTTATATATGGAGAAAATAATAGAATAGTTGGTTCCATAAATAAAAGTGGTACTGTAATAGGAACATATCTTCATGGTATATTTGATTCTGATGAATTTAATAAAAAGCTTATTAAGGTTATTTGCAATAAGAATAATATAAAAGATTTCAATTTAAATGAAGAAGAATCTTATAGAGAATATAAAAATAAAGAATATGATAGAATATCTAGTATTTTAGAAGAAAATATAGATGTAAGTAAGATAGAAAGTATAATAAATAATAATTAACTAGAAAATAAGGAGTACTATTATTATAGTGCTCTTTATTTTATAAAAAAACTATTATTAAAATATAAATTTTATCAAATTTATAATAATATATTGATTATTAATTTAAAAATAATTACAATTTTTTATAAGGAAAATAAATTTAATAAAATTTGACATTAAGAAGGAGCGATTATTATGTCAGTATGTAAAAATTTAGAGCCGAAAAAAGTATTTAAGTTTTTTGAAGAAATAACTAAAATTCCTCATGGTTCATATAAAGAAAAACAAATAAGTGATTACTTAGTTAATTTTGCAAAAGAAAGAAGCCTTGAGGTAATACAAGATAATGCATTAAATGTAATTATAAAAAAACCTGCAACTAAAGGTTATGAAAATAAGACACCTGTAATAATACAAGGACATATGGATATGGTTTGTGAAAAAGGAGCTAATAGTAAGCATGATTTTGATAAAGACTCTTTAGAATTAAAAGTAGAAGGTGATTTTTTATATGCAAATGATACTACACTAGGTGCAGATGATGGAATAGCAGTTGCATATACACTTGCTATATTAGATTCAGATGATATTAATCATCCTGAAATAGAAGCAGTATTTACTACATCAGAAGAAGTTGGTATGGATGGTGCTATGGCATTAGATACTAGTCTTTTAAAAGGAAAGATATTATTAAATATTGATTCAGAAGAAGAAGGAATATTTTTAACAGCTTGTGCTGGCGGAATAAATACTAAAGTTATATTTGAAGGTGAATTAGAAGAAGCTTATGGAAGGTGTATTAAATTAGAAGTAAATGGTTTACTTGGTGGTCATTCAGGATTAGAAATAATAAAACAAAGAGCTAATGCCAATAAGCTAATAGGAAGAATATTATTTGAATTAAGAAAAGAAGTACCATTTAATTTAGTAAGTATAAATGGTGGAACAAAACATAATGCTATACCACGTAAATGTGAGGTTCTACTTACTTTAAATAATTCAGATGATATTAACAAAGTAAAAGCAATAGTAGAAAATATTGCAAAAGATTTTAAGGTTGAATATAGAATAGCAGATAAAGGATTAAATGTTGAAGTTTATGATTATAATGAAGGTGTAGATAAACAATTTAATTTAAGCACAACTTCTAACTTAATAGATTTCTTAGTTATGTGTCCAAATGGAGTTCAAAATATGAGTGAAGATATAAAAGGATTAGTTCAAACTAGTTTAAATGTTGCAGTTATAGAGACTTTTAAAAATAATATTTCTATAATCACTTCTATAAGAAGTTCAATTAAAAGTTTAAAATATGAAGTATTTAATAAATTATCAGTAATAGCTGAAAGAGCAGGTGCTTCAATAGAAAAGGTTAGTGAATATCCTGAGTGGGAATATGATCCAAACTCAAATATAAGAAAGCTTTGTGAGAAGGTATATAAAGATATGTTCCATAAAGAAGCTGAAATTTCAGCAATTCATGCAGGTCTTGAGTGTGGATTATTTAAAGAAACTATGAAAGATACTGATATGATAAGTTTTGGACCATATATATTTAATGCTCATACTCCAACAGAACATTTAAGTATATCATCAGCTGAAAGAATGTATAAATTCTTAGTAGAACTTTTAAAGGAAATCAATTAAATATATTTTAGAAATATAAATTTATTAATATTTAAAGAGAGTAATTTTAAAGTTTAAATTGCTCTCTTTTTATAATTTAATTATTAAATTTATAATTATATAAAAATAGGTTTAAATAAATTTAATTTTTAAAATGATTATAAATAGTATTTAAATAAAAAAATACTCATAGTTATAAGTAATTAATATTTAAGGAGCAACTATGAGAAAGATAAACCTTTTAATAATTAGTTTTTTAATAATTACTTTAAGTATTGTTGGTTGTAGTAAAGAGACTTTTAACAAATTTCAAAGTGAAATATCAAAAGATGAAGCTAAAAATATAGTTTATGAATATGTGAAATTAAACAATAATATTCAAGAAGAAATAATTATTGATAGTATTGATGATATTGAATTAAATGGGAAAAAAGCTTATGGCTTTAATCCAAGGGTTATAATGGATATGCATACATCATCATTAGGATTTTTTTATGTTACAGTAGATGGTAATCTTTATGAAATGGATATTTTAAATCCTAATAATTTAATAAAGATAAAGTAGTTTAAATGTAAGATTGAAATAATAATAAAATATGGTATTATATATTTAAGAAATTTATTAGTACAAAGGAGTAAATTATGAGAGCAGTTTATAGAAATCCTAAGGAATTAGCAACTTGTTTAAAAGACTTAATAGACCAATATTTAGAAGACCTGATTACTTATGAGAAATTAGCACAAAAAGTACTAAGAATAGTAGATGCAAATAAAAATGCTGTTTATAAGGATGGACATATGCCATCAAAATTAGCTAATTTTTTAGGTGAAGATAGAAAAGATATATTAGATAAAATAGTTTATAATGAGCAAAATTAATATATTTATTTAAGAATTTCAGCAAATATTTCAAAAAACATATATTTTAATGTATAATATATAAGTAATTTATTTTAAGTGAATAAGCTAACTTCTTTTACAGTTAGACATATTATAGTATTTATATGCACTTAATAAAAGTATATTTGGAAGAAGGTAGAAATGATGGAAACTATAAAAGTATTTAATAAAAAAATACACTGGGATGGTTTAAATTTAACTTGTGTAATGGAAAGATATTTAGATACTAATAATATAGCTTTAGAGGTATATGATGAGTACGGTGAATTTTATGAGTGTGTTACACTAGATTATAAAGAAAGCTTACCAAAATCAAACAACGCAATCATAAATAATAGAAACGAATGTGAAGGAATATTAAATGCTATAACTTCAGCAAATCTTGCTAAGGTTGTTGGTAGAATAGATGTAAATCTTTTAATGAGAGATTTAGTTGTAGTTAACAGCAGAGAATTTAAAGAAATTGATGAAGAGTTATTTTTAGAATTTGCTAAAAGTACATATAATGATTTAAGCTCATTTATTGCTTCAAAAGAAAAAGAAGAAAATTTAGAAGAAATTGAATCTATTGATGAGATAGAAGAAATTTAATTAAAAAATTTTTAATTTAAAAATAGGTGTAAGATTAATGCTTACACCTATTTTATATAAAACAAAAGATAAAGGTTGGAGGGTAAATTTATGAAAATTTCTATATTATATGATTCAAAAAGTGGGCATACTAAAAGAATTGGAGAAACAATAAAGCTAGGTGCTGAGAGAGTAAGTGAAATTGAAGTAAAATGTATGAATATTAATAACATTGATATAAATTTTTTAAATGAAAGTAAGGCGGTAATATTTGGTACACCAACATATTTAGCTAACACTACTTCTAATATTAAGAATTGGTTAGATAATTCACATAATATTAATTTAGAAGGTAAGATAGGAGCTATGTATGCTACAGCTGATTACATATGGGGAGGAGCAGATACTGCTATTTTAACATTAATGAATCATTTAATTGTAAAAGGAATGCTTTTATATTCTGGAGGGTCAGCACATGGTAAACCTTTTATACATTTAGGTTATGTTAGTGTAAATGGTGTTAATGATGAAGACAAAGAAACACCTATGATATTTGGAGAAAGAATAGCTAAGAAAGTTAAAGAACTATTTTAATTATAATAAAAGGAGAGTTTAATATGAAAGATACAATTAAATTAACAGATGTTGCAAAAGAATTAGGATTGAATATAAAAGTAGTTACATCAGTAAGATCTTTTAATAATTATAATGCATTTTATAATATATTTGATGATGCTGAGGAAGCGTGTAGACGTTTGGTTATATTAACACCTGATAATAATATTGAAGAAGTATATGATGAAAATCCAAGCGAATTAGTTGAAGAAGGTACATATGTTGACGGAAATTATTGGATAAAAGATTATAAATTAACTACTAATCCCAATAATATTGATATAGATAGTATAAATATAAAAAAAAGCACTTATATGAATATAAAAAATAATATAAAATAAATTGACATTATTAAAAATTTTGTCTACAATTACATAGTCACTAAAAAATAGGTAAGATAGAGGTTGCAATAATAATCAGTACTTTTAATGAGGTAAGCACGATGATTTTTAAGGAAAGGTATTATTGCCGAAATGTACAATGGAAGCTTTAAAATTGTATGTTGGGTTTACATAAAATATATGTAAAACTGTCACAAGTTTTGTGGAGAGCTATCTTTGTGTTTTGAATTTTAGTTATTCGGGCTCAGAGATTAGAATACTTCTCTGAGCTTTTATTTTACCTTTATAAAGATATACTTTAAGGAGGACTAAATGGAAGAGAGAAATTTAAAAAAGGAAATTAGTCTTTTCATGGCAACTATGCTTGTGTGTGGTAATATGATAGGATCAGGTGTGTTTATGCTTCCAGCAACACTTGCACAGCTTTCAGGACCACTTGCAACAATAATTGCATGGATATTAACATCTGCAGGATCAATACTTATTGCAATGTCATTTGCTAACTTAGGATCTAAATATCCTTCAACTGGAGGGGCATATCAATACACTAAGATTGCTTTTGGAGAATTTGCAGGATTTTTAAGTGCATGGTTATATTGGAATGGTTCATGGATAGGAAATGCAGCAATAATAGTAGCACTTTCAAGTTATAGTGCAGCAGTTATACCAGCTTTAAGAGATCCACTTATCTCTATAATTTATACAAGTGCCATACTTTGGTTCTTTACAATTATAAATATAATTGGAGTAAAAAAAGCAGGAAAGATTCAAACGGTAGCTACAGTATTTAAGATTGCATTTTTTGCTATATTCATAATAGTAGCATTAATTAATTTTGATACTGTAAATATAATGCCATTACTTCCTCAAGGAAAGGGACTTTCTACAATATCACTTGCAGCAACATCAACGCTTTGGGCTTTTGTAGGTCTTGAAAGTGCAACTGTTACAGCTGGGGAAATTAAAAATCCAGAGAAAAATGTAAGAAAGAGTACAATTTATGGAATGATTATAGCATCTGTTATATATATGTTAATAAGTGTAGCTAGTATGGGTGCTATGCCAAATTCAGAACTTGCAAATAGTCAAGCACCTTTAACTGATATATTAACTAGAATATTAGGTAGTTCAATTGGTAAGCCAATTACTATTGCAGTTGTAATATGTATTTTAGGTACAACCATTGGATGGCTTTTATCAACAGCACGTGTAGCTTTTGCGGCAGGAGAAGACGGAGTTTTTCCTAAATTCTTTGGAAAACTTCATCCTAAGTATGGAACTCCAGCAAATGCTTTAATAGTTGGATCAATTTTAGTAAATATACTTTTAATAATGAATTATCAAAAGAGTATGGTATCAGCATTTACATTTATAACAATACTTGCAACACTTTCATTTTTACCAATATATCTTTTAACAGCAGCGGCAGAAATAATGCTTATGTTTAAAGGAACAAAAGAATTTAATTTTGGAATTTTCATAAAAAAAGCTATAGTTCCATTATTAGCATTTATATATTCAATTTGGACAATATATGGTTCAGGTGCAGAAACTGTAATGTGGGGATTTATATTAATGCTTATAGGCGTTCCTTTTTATATATATAATTATCATAAAAATAAAGTTGAAATTAATTAATTAAAGATTAGCCTTTAAATTTAAAGGCTAGTCTTTTAGTTTATAAATAAATTAATAGTTATCAAATAAATATTTAATTAATACAAAAATATTTATTTGAATATATAAAATTAGAATTTTATAATTATAAGATAATTAAAGGTAAAAAAAGATAATATAAATAATATGAAGGATTTTATATTATAAAAAGAATTATTATGAAAGATATCTTTATAAGTGGTTGTATTATATTTAAAGATAATACAAATTTTATTAAATAAGCTATTGAAAGTACTAAAGGTATTCTAGATGAAATAATAATTTCAAATATATAAAATAAAGAAGAAGTAAAAAAGTTATAAAAACAATATTATATTGTAATTATGAATAATAAATTTGAAGGAAATTATTCATAATTAATAAATGAAATTATAAAAAGCTAATAGTAAAGTATATATTTGTTTTATATAGTGAGTAATTTTATTAATATTAAAATAAAAAGTGAAAGATTGAGAATTAAATTTTCTCAATCTTTTTTTTATATCTTTTATTTTTAACTAAATAATACTGTCTAGTAATTGTAGAGACAAATATAACTCCAAGAGCTAAAGCTCCTGCACTTGATAAAGTATTTAATCCTAATTCTATTGAATGAATGATATTTCCAGTTACAGCTTCATACATTGTATAATACATTCCAGATCCAGGAACTAAAGGGATTAATGCACAAACTACTAATGTTGTAACAGGAGTTTTTAATTTTCTAGCTAGTATTTCAGAATAAATACTAAAAATAACAGCAGATATAAAAAAAGATGTGGTTTGAGAAAAGTGAATTTTTAAGCATAAACTATAAACAAACCAACTTATTCCACCGCCTATACCAGCAAAAATTAGATTTTTACCATGAATATTAAATATTACAGCAAAACCAATAGTAGCAATAAAAGAACAAAGTGTTTGAATAAATATAGTCATATTATTATATACCTCCTAATATCTTAAGCCAGAAACTTATTACGCCACCTGTACCAACAGCAATTGCAATAGCAACTAAAAAAGCTTCACTAGCTTTTATAATTCCACCTAAATAATCTCCAGCTATTGTATCTCTTATTGCATTTGTAATAGCAAGTCCTGGAACTAGTATCATTATTGCACCTATTATAGTTTCATCAATATTATCTATAAATCCTAAGTGTAAAAATAATATTGCAAAAGCGGCAGAAGCTGCAGCACAAATAGTATTTATAAAAAAGTCGTTAATTGACATTTTAGTGAATATCATTGAAAGATATTTAATAAATGCACCTATAAAAAAAGATGCAATTAAGTCTTTTAAGTTTCCACCAAAAAGTATTGAAAAAAATCCTGCTGCTATACCAGAAAAAAATAAAGTTGATAATAAAGAATATCTTTCAGTATTATCTATATCTTTTAATTCAGCTTCAATTTTATCAAGAGGAGGTTTAGTACTTGCAATTCTTCTTGATAAGTCATTTATCCTTTCGATTTTATGTAAATCTACTCCTCGTATAGTTACTCTTTTTACTATAGAGTAAGTTTGATTTTTATAGCAAATAGACACCATTATTCCAGTAGGAGTAACAAAGCTATTAGCTTCATCAATTTCATAGGATTTACAAATTCTACAAATAGTTTCTTCAACTCTATATATTTCAGCACCACTTTGAAGCATAACAATACCTGCATATGTAGATAGATGAAGCAATTTATTTACGTTCAATATAATCACTCCTTGTGTAAATTTATAAATAAATTATAGCATAAATATATAAAATAAATATTGTATATATAATTAATAAAATGTGATATTTATTATATATACTTATAAATTTATTAAAAATATGTTGAAAAAATTAAAGAAGAACCGTATAATCTAATAAAAATAAATAAAATTGGGGTGTTATAATGAACTTTGAAAAAATTAAAGAAGAAGATAATGATATTTATGAATTAATAATGGAAGAAGTTGAAAGACAGGAAGAAGGAATAGAACTTATTGCATCAGAAAATTTTACAAGTGAAGCAGTAATGGAAGCTATGGGATCATATCTTACTAACAAATATGCCGAGGGTTATCCAGACAAAAGATATTATGGAGGCTGTCATATAGTTGATAAAGTAGAAGATATAGCAAGAGATAGGGCTAAAAAATTATTTAATGCAGAGCATGCTAATGTTCAACCTCATTCAGGCTCACAAGCTAATATGGCTGTGTATTTTTCAGTACTTAAGCCAGGAGATACTGTTTTAGGAATGGATCTAAGTCATGGAGGGCATTTAACTCATGGTTCACCTGTAAATTTTTCAGGAAGATTATTTAACTTTATATCATATGGAGTAGATAAAGAAACAGAAGTAATTGATTATGAAAATGTAAGACAAATAGCATTAGAGAATAAACCAAAACTTATAGTTGCTGGAGCTAGTGCTTATTCAAGAGAAATAGATTTTAAAAAGTTTAGAGAGATTTGTGATGAAGTTGGAGCATATTTTATGGTTGATATGGCACATATAGCAGGGCTTGTTGCAGCAGGACTACATATGTCACCTGTACCTTATGCTGATTTTGTTACATCAACTACACATAAAACCTTAAGAGGACCAAGGGGAGGTCTTATACTTTGTAAAGAAAAATATGCTAAAGAATTAGATAAAAATATATTCCCAGGAATGCAAGGTGGACCTTTAATGCATATAATAGCAGCAAAAGCTGTATGCTTTAAAGAAGCTTTAGAACCTAGTTTTAAAGAGTATATAGAGCAAGTAGTTAAAAATTGTAATGTATTAGCAGAAGAACTTGTTAAGTATGGTTTCAAATTAGTATCAGGAGGAACAGATAATCATTT
This sequence comes from Clostridium sp. TJA020, assembly GCF_058310295.1. Taxonomy (NCBI): domain Bacteria; kingdom Bacillati; phylum Bacillota; class Clostridia; order Eubacteriales; family Clostridiaceae; genus Clostridium; species Clostridium sp. TJA020. The sequence continues at coordinate 455,380 of NZ_JBZEFC010000001.1, read as the reverse complement.
AATATTAGTTGATTTAACTAATAAAGATTTAACAGGTAAAGATGCTGAAAAACTTTTAGATTCAATAGGAGTAACTTTAAATAAAAATACAGTTCCGAATGAAACAAGAAGTCCTTTTGTAACATCAGGAGTTAGAATAGGAACTGCTGCTGTAACTACAAGAGGATATAAAGAAGAAGATATGAAAGAAATAGCATCAATTATAAATGATGCTATAAATAAAAAAGTTTATGGTGATGAAGAATTAATTAATAGAGTTAAGAAATTAAGCTCTAAACATAGAATGTATATTTAATAAAAATTAAGCGAGTAGATTTTTCTACTCGCTTAATTTTTTAGGAAACACTGATAATATAATATATTATAAAATAATTTAAGTAGGATGTATTATGGGAAAGAGGGACTTAAAAAGAATATTAAAAAAATGCGAAACTTTAGATATTAGTATAAATTCTAAAATAGTTTTTATTAGTGATGTTCATAGAGGGGATGCTGGAACATCAGATTCTCTAGTAGGAAATAAAAATATATATTTAGCGGCTATAAATTATTATTATAAAGAAGGATATACATTAATTGAAGTTGGAGATGGAGATGAGCTTTGGAAAAATAAAGATTGCAAAGATATAGCATATAATTATAAAGATGTGTTTAGCATATATAATAGATTTAACAGTGATAATAGACTTTATATGATATATGGAAATCATGATAAAATTAAAAGTAAAAAAGATTTTAAAGAACAGCAAAGAAAAAAATTTCAAAAAATTGGAGGGAATTTTGGAGAAGATTTTATTAATCTTATATCCAAAACTAAGTTTTATGAAGGATTAGTAATAAATTTTAAGCCTTATAATAAAAAAGGATTAGTAGTTCATGGACATCAACTTGATATTATGAATAATGAATTAGCTTTTTTTAGTAGATTTTTAGTAAGATATTTTTGGAGAGTTATGGAAGGATTTTTTGGTTTTAAAGCTCCTAATAGTCCAGCAAGCAGTTATAAAAAAGGAAATAAAATAGATAAAGACCTAAATGATTGGGCAAGTGAAAATAAAATAATACTTATATGTGGACATACTCATAGAGTGAGATTTCCTAAGGTTGGAGAAGGAACTTATTTTAATGATGGTTCTTGTGTACTTCCACATAGTATAACATCAATAGAAATAAATAAAGGGCTTATAGCTTTAGTTAAATGGAATATAGATATTAGTAAAGATAACAATCTTTACATAAAAAGAAGTTTTCTAGAAGGACCTGAAAGGTTAGATAGTTATTTAAATTTTGTTAATAACTAAAAGTTATAATATAATTATTAGTAATAAAGTTTATCTGTGATTGGGGGAATAGCTTATGAAATATATAGATTTACATTGCGATACTGCATATAGAATGTTAAATGAAAATCTAGAACTTAAAGATAGTATATGTAAAGTAACATTAGATAAATTAAAAAAAGGTGGGGCACTTTCACAAATATTTGCGTTTTTTATAGATTTAGAAGAAATAAAAAGAAGTCCTTTTGAGGAATTTCATAAAATGTATAATAATTTTATGAAAGAAATAAATAAAAACAAGGATAAAATAGAAGTAATAAAAGATATAAAAAGATTAGATTCTATAGAAAATGATTCAAAGATAGGTGCAATTCTATCAATAGAAGAGGGAGAAGTTTTAGAAGGGGATATAAATAATGTGTCTAAAGTTTCAGATCTTGGAATCAAAATAATAACATTAACTTGGAATTATGAAAACACTATTGGATATCCAAACTACAATTTTAAATTTAAAGATAAAGGTCTTAAAGATAAAGGAATAGAAATAGTAAAGGAAATGGAAAAGTATAATATAATTCCAGATGCATCACATTTGTCAGATGGTGGATTTTATGATCTTTTAAGAATTTGTAAAAAGCCATTTATAGCAACTCACTCTAATGCAAGAGAAATTAAAAATCATCCTAGAAATTTAACTGATGATATGATTAAAAAATTATCAGAAAAAGGTGGAGTTATGGGACTAAACTTCTGTAGTGATTTTGTAGGAGAAAGCAAAATAACAAAGATAGATGACTTAGTAAAACATGCAACACATATAAAAAATGTTGGAGGAATAGATGTATTATCTTTAGGAAGTGATTTTGATGGAATAGAAAATGAAGTAGAGATTAAAGATACTAGTGAAATGAACAAGCTTTATTATGCTCTTAAAAAAGAAAGGTTTACTGATGATGAAATAGAAAAGGTATTTTATAAGAACATAATAAGAGTATTAAAAGAATGTAATAAGGAGTAAATTAAATGAAATTATTGGGAAAGGTTGCAATAGTAACAGGAGCTTCAAGAGGTATTGGGAGAGATATTGCAATAGAACTTGCAAAAAGTGGAGCAAGTGTTGTTATAAATTATTCAAAAGATGAAGATGGAGCTTGTGACACATTAAATATAATAAAAAGTAATGGTAATTTCGCAATAAAAATTAAGGCTGATGTTGGAGATTACGAAGATTCAAAAAAATTAGTTGATGAAACAGTTAAGACTTTTGGAAGATTAGATATTATAGTAAATAATGCGGGAAGAAGCAATATAGGGTTATTTATGGATTCAACTAAAGAGGACATAGATAATCTTATTAGAACTAATCTTTTAGGAGCTATGTATATATCAAAGCATGGACTTAAGTATATGCTTAATAATGGGGGAAGTATAATAAATATTTCATCTATGTGGGGAGATGTGGGGGCTTCTTGTGAAGTTATATATTCTACATCAAAAGGTGGAATTAATTTATTTACTAGGGCTTTAGCAAAAGAAATGGCGCCATCTAATATAAGAGTAAATGCTATAGCTCCAGGAGTTATAAATACAAGTATGAATGCTTTTTTAACTAATGAAGATAAGGAAGAACTAGAAAATGAAATACCAATGGGAAGATTTGGAGAAGGAAATGAAGTTGCAAAGTGTGTTTTATTTTTATGCTCTGAAGATTCATCATATATAACAGGACAAGTAATTAGAATAGATGGAGGAATGATTTAAACATCATTCCTCCATTTCACTTTGTTCAGCTTTTTTTAGTGTAAATTCAAACAAAACTCCAAGTTTAACATTTTTAATACTATATTTTGAATTATGAAGATCTAATATATTTTTTACTATAGCAAGACCAAGTCCAGTACTATTATCTTTTCTATTTCTTGATTTATCTACTTTAAAAAATTTATCAAATAAATTTATATTTTCTCCTTCTGGTATTGATGAACCTGTATTTAATACAGAAATTTTAAAGTTATTTTCATCAAAGTCCTCTATAGATACATATATTGAATTATTTTCACTTGTATATTTTATAGCGTTGGTAATAATATTAGTTAAAACTTGTTCCATTTGAAAAATATCAGCTTTAACATATGAATAATCAGTTTTAGGATTGAATTCTATAGAAAGTCCATTTTCTATACATTCATGTTTAAGTGTTTTTACAACTTTATTAATAAGTCTATTTATATTAAATATTTCAAAATTAGATTTTATAACTCCTGATTCAAGTTTTGAAAGCTCTAGCATATTAGCAACTAATTTTCCCATTTTTTTAGATTCATCTATTATTGTTTCAAGATAAAGTTTTAAATCATCACCAGTAACAATACCATCTTTAATACCTTCTGCATATCCTTCTATTATACCTATAGGTGTTTTTAATTCATGGCTTACATTAGCAACGAAATCTTTTCTCATAATATCTAGTTGTCTTTCTTTTTCAATATCTTTTTCAAGTTTTTTATTTTGCATTTTTAAATCATTTAATGATTTTTGTAAATTTTCAGATAAGAAATTTAGTGTTTTTCCTAAATTACCAATTTCGTCATCACTTATATTAGTACACTTTTCAGAAAAATCCATATTAGATAATTTTGTAGCTACATGATTAATCTTTTTTAATGGATTAGTAACTAATTTTGCAAAAATTAATGAAATAATTAAAGCAATAAACATTATTCCGATAAATACATAAATATAAAATTCACTTATAACATTACCAGCTTCTATTATTGGTTGAATTGATGATACAGCAAGCACTATAGAGTCATGCTTATAATTTAAAGACATTGATGAGGCAACGCCTATGTTTTTAATTTGACTATTATCAGTTGAAAATATAGTTGATATTGGTTTATTACTTGCTAGAAGTTTAAATAAAATATCTTTGTTATTTATCAAAGTAGAACAAAAATCACTAAGTATTTTTATATCATCTTTATCATTTTCTAAATTATTAGATATATATCTTAAGCTTCCATCTACTGAAAATATTGCGATTTTTGCATTGTTTGTATTTTCAAAGTTTTTTAGTGCTTTATAAAGGCCTGGCAAATTATTTAATTGAAAAGAATTTGCCTTAGAAAAGTTTTCAATTTCGTAAGTTAAATCTTTGATTTTTTTTTGCTCATAAAAGTCTTCAAATATAAAGGTTTGAAAAATTAAACTTAAAGCCATAAAAGAAACTAAAAATGAAGCTGTTATTATAAATAATTTTTTTGATAAAGTTTCTTTCATTACTTTACCTCAAACTTATATCCACTACCACGAACTGTAACTATATAATTTGCTTTATCTAAAAGTTTTTCACGAAGCCTTTTTATATTTGTATCAACAGTACGTATATCTCCATAGTAATCTATTCCCCATACGTTATCTAAAATTGTGTCTCTAGAAAGTGCAATTCCTTCATTAGATATTAAATATAATAATAGTTCATATTCTTTTGGAGATAGGGATATTTCAGTTTCATTTACTTTAACTTCATGAGACATTTTATTTATAGTAAGTCCATTAAAATCTTGTGAACTAGAGTCTATATCTGTTCTAGTTCTTTTTAATAAAGCCTTACTTTTTGCAACTAATACTTTAGGGCTAAATGGTTTTGTCATATAATCATCAGCACCAACTTCATAACCTTGTAACTTATCATCTTCTTCACTTTTAGCTGTAAGAAGTATAACAGGAACTGATGATACAGAACGGATTTTCTTTAAAAAAGATATTCCATCCATTTTAGGCATCATTATATCTAAAATTATTAAATCAATTTTTTCTTTAGAAAATACTTCAATACCTTTTTCACCATCTTCAGCTTCGTATACATTAAAATTTTCATTTATGAAATAATCTCTAATTAAAAATCTAATTCTTATTTCGTCCTCTACAATAAGTATTGATTTTTTCATAATATTAACCCTCCATTTTATTTAACCTAATTACATTATATACAAATATAAAAATATTTGAAGGGTTTCACAAGGTTTATGTTGTATTATTTATGAAAACATATTATATTAAAGGTTGTAATTAAATTACAAATAGGAGATGGATATGATTAAATTAAATTTCGATATAAATAAAAAAGTATTAGAAAACGGATTAAAAGTAATAACAGTAAAAAAAGATACAAAGATAGCATCAATAAATATTGGAGTAAATATTGGGGCAATGTATGAAAGAATGGATGAAAAAGGAATAAGTCATTTTATAGAACATATGTTGTTTAAAGGTACAAGCTCTAGATCAAATGAAGAATTAAATGAAGAATTAGAATATTTAGGAGGAGAATATAATGCATATACTGATTATGCATCAACAGTATACACTATAAGTTGCTTAGAAGATGAAATTAAAAATGCTACTATTTTACTTGGTGATATGATTATAAATTCAAATTTTCCAGAAGATGAAATAGAAAAAGAAAGAAGTGTAATACTTGCTGAAATAAGAACTAGCAAAGATGATATAGAGGATTTAAGCTTTAAAAAAACAAGTGAAGTAGCATTTGATAAAAGTTATTTAAAATTTGATGTTATAGGTTTCGAAGAAAATGTAAATAGATTTAATAGGGAAGATTTATATAAATATTATAAAGAAAATTATAGACCTAATAATTCTGTTATTGTAATGGTATCTTCTTTTGAACATAATGAAGCATTAAATATAATAAAAGAATCCTTTTCTAATTGGAAAATGAAAGAAACTAGAAAAAAAGAAGTAATATCAGAAAAAAATAAAAATGAAGAAGTTACAAGTTATAAAAACGAAATTGAACAAAGTACAATAGTATACTTATATACTTTTGATAACCTTAAAAAAGATGATGAACTTCCACTTAGAATACTAAATCATAGACTTGGAGAAAGTGCTAATTCACTGCTTTTTAGAGAGGTTAGAGAAAATAGAGGATTAGCTTATGATATATTTACACATTTAGATATAAATAAAGATTATAAATCATTATATATATATACTTCAGTAGGTGATGAAGATGTAGAAGAAGCAAAAGAAGCTATAGATGGTGTTATATCTTCAATATTAAATAACAAAATAAAGTTTACAGATAGAGATTTAAATATTATGAAAAAGGTTCATAAAACAGCAGTTATAAGTACACTTGAAGATTCAGCAGACCTTTGTAATTATATACTTCATCAAGAACTTGAAAATGAAAATTTACTAGAATTTGTTGATGATATGGATAGAATAAATAATATAGAAAAGAATGAAATTTATGAGGTTTCCAAAAAAGTTCTTAAAAATCCAACAATTCATATTTTAAGAAGAGAGAAATAAGGTGAAATTTTGAGCAAGATAACAAAAATAGAACAGTGTAAAAGAAATAAAGAGAGAGTAAATATTTATATAGATGAAGAATTTGCTTTTGCAATATATATGGAACTTGTATATAGATTTAATCTTAAGGTAAATGAAGAAGTAGATAAAGAAAAACTTACAGAAATTGCAAAGGTTGAAAATTTATCTAAATGTAAAGATAGTGCTTTAAAAACTATAGAAAGAAGTTATAAAACAGAGAAAGAGATTAGAGATAAACTTTTAAATAAAGAATTCGATGAAGAAACTGTTGAAAAAACAATAAATTTTTTAAAAGAGTACACTTTTATTGATGATTTAAAGTTTACTAAGATGTATGTTAAAGATAGAATAAGAACTCAAGGAAGAAATAAAATTAAATATGCATTAATACAAAAAGGTGTTAATAAATATTTAGTAGATGAAGTATTAGAAGAGTTAGATAGAAATGATGAAGAAGAGAGAGCACTTTTAATATGCGAAAAAAAATATTTATCAATATGTAAAAGAGAGGAGGATGATTTCAAAATAAAAAATAAGCTTATAAGATATATGTTAGGAAGAGGATATGAATATGAAGTAGCACGAAATGTTGTGTCTAAAATTTATTTACAATACAAGGGAGAATAATATGAATTTTACTCTACCTGAATTAGTTATTTTTACTATAATTTTTATGATTACATTAAAAAGTATAAAGGATTCATTTTTAAATAAAAGTCTTTTTTATGTGAAAAATTCTATAATAGGAAGTTCATCAAGTATTTTAAGCTTTTTTATAATATTTTATTTTTATAATTATTTTTACGAGAGAGTAAGTATAATTTTATCTAATATTTATAGTGGGAAAAGTTTGTTAGTATTATTTAGATTAATAGGATTTATAATAATATTTTGGACTATAAAGTGTATTATATATTTTATATTAAATTTTATAGATAGAATGTTTTTTAATTTTGAATTTAATGGAAATTCAAATTCTCAAAAAGCATTACTTATAACATTAAGTTCCTTTCTTGGTATTTTAAGAGGTTTTTTAATAGTTATAAGCCTCTTAATAGGAATAATCTTTTATAATGGATTAGTTAATAAAAAATTTGAAATAAATTTTTTTGATAAACTAAATATTTATAGTAAAATAGCATCTTCTATTGATAATAAAACTGTAGATAAAATAAAAAATGGATTATTTGAAGATAATTCATTAAAAACAATAATTTATTATAATGGTGTAACTTTAGATGAGGGGATAGAATCTAACAATTTTATAGATAGTAAGGCTATAAAAATAACAAAAGGCTTAAAAACAGATAGAGAAAAGGCTAGAGAGCTTTATAAATGGATTGGAAGTAATATAAAGTATGATTTTGAAAAGGCAGAAAATATTCAAAATAGTAGTTTAAATAGTAGTGGAGCTATAGTTGCCTTTAATGAAAGGAAAGGAATATGTTTTGATTATGCATGTCTTTTTGTAGCGATGTGTAGGGCTAATAATATAAGGGTTAGAATGATAATTGGTAAAGCTTATAATGGACATGAATACATAAATCATGCATGGAATCAAGTATATTTAAGTAATGAAGGAAAGTGGATTAATGTAGATCCAACATTTTATTCAGCAGGAAATTACTTTGATAATAAATATTTTAATAATGATCATAAAAGTAAGAGCATTGCTGGAGAGTGGTAAAGTTAGAAGGAGTGTTTATCTCATTCTAACTTTTTTTATGTTTAGATAATATTAAATCAATAGCCTTTTCACAATCTTTATCTTTGTTGTCTAAAGACCAAGATACATTGAAATATATTAAGGCTTTATTATTTTCATTTTTCATTGCATAACAGTATCCAAGATTAAAAAAATACTTACTATCCCTTTGTAAAGTTATTGCTTTTTTTAACATAGATATAGCATTATCGTAGTTTTTAAGCTTTATAAAGCAAACACCTGAATTATAGTAAGAACATGCTTCATTTTCATTATATTCAACAGCTTTTTGATAAAATTCTATAGCTTTTTCATAATCTTTTGTATTATATAATCTATTAGCTTCGCTAAAATAATTCATATATTCCTCCTTAAATTTAAAAAAAATTAACAAATTAAAATTTATTTTTTTAAAAGTGAATGAATAAAAGTATTAAACATTTACATTATATACATAGTTTTAATATTATATACGAAACTTACCAAATATATACTGAAATTTTAATAAAGATTTAACTTAACCTTAAATTTTTGATAAATAATAATGTGATAATATAATTATTATTGATTTGACAATTAGTTAATATATAATACATATATAAGTGTTTTATTTAAAATGGATAAGTAGGTGTAATTAATGAATAATTATAAAATGGGGTTGGATGTAGGATCAACTACTGTAAAAATAGTAGTTTTAAATACTAATAATGAAATAGTCTTTTCAGAGTATAGAAGACATTTTTCAGATATAAAAAATACAATTATACAATTAATTAAAGAATGTTATGAAAAAATTGGAGATAGAAAAATTACTGTAACTATAACAGGTTCAGGAGGATTATCATTATCAGAGTGGCTTGGAGTAAACTTTGTGCAAGAAGTTATAGCTTGTACAGAAACTATAGAAAAAGTTATAAAAGAAACAGATGTTGCAATTGAACTTGGAGGAGAAGATGCAAAAATAACATATTTAAGAGATGGGATAGAACAAAGAATGAATGGTACTTGTGCAGGTGGAACAGGTGCATTTATAGATCAAATGGCAGCTCTTTTAAATACAGATGCACAAGGATTAAATGAACTTGCAAAAGGACATACAATTATATATCCAATTGCATCAAGATGTGGTGTTTTTGCTAAAACAGACGTACAGCCATTAATAAATGAAGGTGCTAAAAAAGAAGATATCGCAGCTTCAGTGTTACAAGCTGTTGTAAATCAAACAATTGGTGGACTTGCGTGTGGTAAGCCTATAAAGGGAAATGTGGCATTTTTAGGAGGGCCACTTTATTTCTTATCAGAGCTTAGAAAAAGGTTTATAGAAACATTACAATTAAAAGAAGATGAAATTATATTTCCAGATAACTCACAGTTATTTGTAGCAATGGGAGCTGCACTTTTATCAGAAGAACAAGAATGTATATCCTTTAAAGAATTAGTTGATAAAACTAAAAATATTAGTGATGCAAAAGATGATAATATAGAAAGATTACCAGCATTATTTGAAAATAAAGAAGAGTTTGAAAAGTTTAAAGAAAGACATGATAAAGCTAAAGCTAAAAGAGGAAATTTAGAAAATACTAGAGGGAATGTATTTTTAGGTATAGATGCTGGTTCGACTACTACAAAGGTTGTATTAATAAATGAAGATAGAAAAATAATATATTCATTTTATGGTAGTAATGAGGGTAATCCATTAAAAACTATTATAGAAATAATGAATGATTTATATAGCAAATTACCAGAAGGGGTTAAAATTGCAAAAAGTACTGTTACAGGATATGGAGAGGCTTTAATAAAATCTGCACTTCATATGGATCTTGGAGAAATAGAAACAATAGCCCATTATAAAGCAGCTGAATACTTTTTACCTGGAGTTGATTTTATACTTGATATAGGTGGACAAGACATGAAGTGTTTAAGAATAAAAGGCGGAGTAATAGATAGTATATTACTTAACGAAGCTTGTTCATCAGGATGTGGTTCCTTTATAGAGACATTTGGAAAATCTTTAGGTATGGAAGTTAAAGATTTTGCAAAAGAAGCATTATTTTCAACTTCTCCTGTAGATCTTGGTTCAAGATGTACTGTATTTATGAATTCGAGAGTTAAGCAATCACAAAAAGAAGGTGCAAGTGTTGGTGATATATCAGCAGGGCTTTCATATTCAGTAATAAAAAATGCATTATATAAAGTTATAAAAATTAGAGACGAAAAAGAAATGGGAGAAAAAATAATAGTTCAAGGCGGAACTTTTTATAATGATGCAGTTTTAAGAAGCTTTGAGAAGATATCAGGTAGAGAAGTTATAAGACCAGATATAGCAGGACTTATGGGTGCTTTTGGAGCAGCTCTTATATCAAAAGAAAGATATGTAGAAGGTGAAGAATCTAGCTTACTTAAAAAAGAAGATATAAAAGGATTTAAAATGACATCTGAATTTAGAAGATGCGGTTTATGCGGAAATAATTGCTTGTTAACTGAAAATACATTTTCTACAGATGAAAAATTTATATCAGGTAATAGGTGTGAAAGACCACTTGGAATTCACATAAAAAAAGATGAAGTCCCAAATCTTTATAAATATAAATTTAAAAGAACGTTTGGATATAAACCATTAAAGAAAGAAGAAGCCCAAAGAGGAACTATTGGTATACCAAGAGTTTTAAATATGTATGAAAATTATCCTTTATGGTTTACTTTATTTACAGAGCTTGGATTTAGAGTGATAGCATCACCTGTTTCTTCAAAAAAATTATATGAAAAAGGTATAGATACGATACCATCAGAATCAGCTTGTTATCCAGCAAAGCTTGTGCATGGTCATATAATGAGTTTAATAGAAGCTGGAGTGGATACAATATTTTATCCATGTATACCATATGAGAAAAAAGAGTTTAGTGATTCAACTAACCATTACAATTGTCCTATGGTAACTTCATATCCAGAAGTAATTAAAAATAATATGGATATATTAGAAGAAAAAAATATAAAATATATTGCACCATTTTTCTCATTAGATAATGAAAAAGTATTGGTTAAAAGAATAGTTGAAGAGTTTAAAGACTTTAAAATAACATTAAATGAAGCAAAAGATGCAGTTAGAAAAGCTTATGTAGAAAGAGATAAATATAGAGCTGATATAAAAAATAAGGGAAAAGAAGTTATTGAATATCTTGAAAAAAATAATAAAAAAGGTATAGTTCTTACAGGAAGACCTTATCATATAGATCCAGAAATAAATCATGGAATACCAGATGTTATAACTTCATTTGGGATGGCAGTATTAACAGAAGATAGCATTTGTGATTTAGGTGAATTAAATGCTCCTTTAAGAGTAGTTGATCAATGGACTTATCATGGAAGACTATATAGAGCAGCAGCATATGTTAGAGATTCAAGAGTGTTAGAAATGATTCAACTTAATTCTTTTGGATGTGGATTAGATGCTGTAACAACAGATCAAGTAAATGAAATTCTTCAAGAAAAAGGTAAGATATATACTGTATTAAAAATAGATGAAGGAAATAATTTAGGAGCTGCAAAAATAAGAATTAGATCACTAAAAGCTGCTATTGAAGAAAGAGATAGAAATAATTATAGTCCAGTAACAGAGGATATAGAATATAAAAATCCTACATTTACTAAAGAAATGAAGAAAAAACATACAATATTATGCCCACAAATGTCTCCAATACATTTTGATATTTTACAAGAGGCAGTTAGAGCTTCTGGATATAACCTTGAAATATTACCATCAACAGATCCAGGTGCAGTTGAAGAAGGTTTAAAATATGTGAATAATGATGCATGTTATCCATCAATAATTGTAATTGGACAAATAATAAAGGCTTTAAAATCAGGAAAATATGATTTAAATAATACATCTGTTATAATATCTCAAACAGGTGGTGGATGTAGGGCAACAAATTACATAGGATTTTTGAAGTTAGCTATGAAAAATGCTGGATTTAATAATGTACCTATACTTTCATTAAATGCAGTTGGGCTTGAAAAGCAACCAGGGTTTAAAATAACTATAAGACTTATAAGAAGAGCTTTAATGGCGCTTATTTATGGAGATCTTTTTATGAGAGTTTTATATAGAACTAGACCATATGAAAAAGTTAAAGGTTCAGCAAATGAACTTCATAAAAAATGGGAAAAAATTGCTAAAGAAAATGTTAGAAATGGAAGCAAGAGAGAATTTAATAAAAATGTTAAAAATATAATAAAAGAATTTGATGAGTTAGAATTATTAGATATTAAAAAACCTAGAGTTGGTGTAGTTGGTGAAATATTAGTAAAATATCATCCAACAGCTAATAATGATATAGTAAGTCTTTTAGAAAGTGAAGGAGCAGAAGCTGTTGTTCCAGATCTTTTAGATTTCTTCTTTTATTCAGCTTACGATAGTGAATTTAAAGCTGATTATTTAGCATTTAGTAAGATGTCAAAGAACCTATCCAATTTAGCAATGAAATACATGAATAGTTATAGAAAATCAATGAATGAAGCTCTAGAAAAAAGTGAAAGATTTGAAGCACCTAAAAATATAAGAGATTTAGGTAAGATGGCTTCACAAATACTTTCACTTGGAAATCAAACTGGAGAAGGTTGGTTTTTAACAGCTGAAATGATAGAACTTATAAAAAGTGGTGCTGATAACATAGTTTGTATGCAACCATTTGCTTGTTTACCAAATCATGTAACAGGAAAAGGTATGATGAAAGCACTTAAAAAAAGATATAAAAATGCTAATATAGTTGCTGTAGATTATGATCCAGGTGCATCAGTTGTAAATCAAGTAAATAGAATAAAATTAATGCTTTCAGTTGCATTTAAAAAGATGAAAGAGGATAGTAATAAAAAATAAATTAAATATTTGACAAAAAACAAATATTACTATAACATATATATACGAAAATCATATATTAAAGGCTTAGAAAAAGAGGAGTAAATTTATTAAGTATCAAAGAGAAAAGGGATTAGGTGAGAGCCCTTTATACTGAATATTTTGAAGGTAGCTTTGGAGCTTCTTTAGTGAAATAGTAGTAACTAAAGACGGTTTTAAAATAATCGTTAATTGAATTAAGTGCTTATAATAAATATTTAGTTATTATAAGAATAAAGGTGGTACCACGAGCTTTCGTCCTTTTAGGATGAAGGCTCTTTTTTTATTTTATAAAAAAGCAAAAAAATTTATCTTTATATAAAATTATAAAAATAGTAATTATACTTAAATATAAATAATTTTTAGAAATTTATTAAAGGAGGAGATTGTAATGTCAGATATAAGAAATATTGAGACAACGTATAATCCAAAAGAATTTGAAGATAGAATTTATAAAACTTGGGAAGAAAAAAAATATTTTACTCCAAAAGTAGATAAAAATAAAAAGCCATATTCCATTATTATGCCTCCACCAAATATAACTGGTAAATTACACTTAGGTCATGCGCTTGATAATACACTTCAAGATATGCTTATAAGATTTAAAAGAATGCAAGGATTTGAAACTTTATGGCTTCCAGGAGAAGATCACGCTTCAATAGCTACAGAAGTTAAAGTTGAAAATGAATTGCTTAAGCAAGGCTTAAAGAAAAAAGAAATGGGAAGAGAAGCTTTCCTAGAAAAAGTTTGGGAGTGGACAGATGAATATAGAGAGAGAATAAGAACTCAACTTAAAAAAATGGGTTGTTCAGCAGACTTTACTAGAGAAGCATTTACTATGGATGAAAATTTAAATAAAGCTGTTAAGCATGTATTTGTTAAACTTTATAATGAAGGACTTATATATCAAGGAAATAGAATAACAAATTGGTGTCCTAAGTGTCAAACTGCTCTTTCAGATGCAGAAATTGAATATGAAGAAAAAGCAGGACATTTTTGGCATATAAATTATCCTCTTAAAAATGGAGAAGGATTTTTAGAAATAGCAACAACAAGACCAGAAACATTACTTGGAGATACAGCAGTTGCAGTTAATCCAAATGATGAAAGATTTAAGCATCTTATTGGAGAAACTTTAATACTTCCATTAGTAAATAGAGAAATTCAAATAGTTGCAGATGAGTATGTAGATTTAGAGTTTGGTACAGGTGCAGTAAAAATAACTCCAGCTCATGATCCAAATGATTTTGAAGTAGGTAAAAGACATGGACTTCCTGAAATAAGAGTTATGGATGATAAAGGATTCATAAATGAAAAGGGTGGAAAATATGAAGGTCTTGAAAGATATGAAGCTAGAAAGGCAATAGTTAAAGATTTAGAAGAACTTGGACTATTAGTTAAAGTTAAAGACCATAGCCATAATGTAGGAACACATGATAGATGTGGTACAGTAATAGAACCAATAATATCAAAACAATGGTATGTAAAAATGGAATCTTTAGCAGAACCAGCTATAGAAGTTGTTAAAAATGGAAAAACAAAATTTGTTCCAGAAAGATTTGATAAAACATACTTTAACTGGATGGAAAATATACAAGATTGGTGTATATCAAGACAGTTATGGTGGGGACATAGAATACCAGTGTGGTACTGTAATGATTGCGGACATATAAACGTAAGTGAATCAGAAGTAACAACATGTGAAGCTTGTAAGAGCAGTAATTTAGAACAGGAAACAGATGTTTTAGATACTTGGTTTAGTTCAGCGCTATGGCCTTTCTCAACACTTGGTTGGCCAAATAAAACAGATGATTTAGAATATTTCTATCCAACTAATACATTAGTTACAGGATATGATATTATATTCTTCTGGGTTGCTAGAATGATATTTAGTGGAATACATAATATGGGAGAAACTCCATTTGAAAATGTATTAATTCATGGAATAATAAGGGACTCAGAAGGAAGAAAAATGAGTAAATCATTAGGTAATGGAGTAGATCCACTTGAAGTTATCGATACTTATGGAGCAGATGCTTTAAGATTTATGTTAGTTACTGGTAATGCACCAGGAAATGATATAAGATATTATCCAGAAAGAGTTGAATCAGCAAGAAACTTTGCAAATAAAATTTGGAATGCTTCAAGATTTGTAATGATGAATTTAGATAGAGAATTAATGGATAAATATAAAGATTCAAATGAATATAGTTTAGCTGATAGATGGATACTTTCAAACTTAAATACTTTAATTAAAGAAGTTACAGAAAATATGGATAAATTTGAGCTTGGAATAGCTCTTCAAAAAATTTATGATTTCATGTGGAATGAATTCTGTGACTGGTATATTGAGCTTGTGAAACCTGTATTATATGGAGAAGATGAAAAGGCGAAAGGTATAGTTTATAATGTATTATTTAATGTTTTAGAATCAGGACTTAAATTACTTCATCCTGTAATGCCTTTTATAACAGAAGAAATATTTACGCATTTAAATGATAAAGAAGAAACAATAACTTTATCTAATTGGCCAGAATATAAAGAAGAATTAAATGATAAAAAAGCCGAGAATGATATGGCATTTATAATAGAAGCTATTAAAAACTTAAGAAATTTAAGAGCTGAAATGAATGTTAAGCCTTCAAGAAAAGCAAATGTTATATGTTATATATCAGATGAAGCTAAAGATGCATTTAAAAATGGAGCTGCTTATATTGAGAAGTTAGCATCAGCATCAAATGTTTCATTTATAGAAAGCAAAAATGAAGTTCCAGAAAATGCTGTATCATTAGTTGTTAAAGGTGGAGAATTATTTATGCCACTTCTTGATTTAGTTGATAGAGAAAAGGAACTTGAAAGATTAAATAAAGAACTTAAGAAATTAGAAGGAGAAATTGAAAGAATAGATAAAAAACTTTCAAATGAAGGATTTGTAGCTAAAGCTCCTGAAAAAGTAGTTCTTGGTGAAAAAGAAAAGAGAGTTAAATATGTTGAAATGTTAGAAGCTGTTAAAGGCAGAATTGATACATTAAAATAATTTAATTATTATAACGCTGGTAATTTAATTACCAGCGTTTTTTCATAGAAAATATAAATTTAAATAAAAAAGAGGCTAATGCCTCTTTTTTAATCTAAAATATTATTTAACATCACATTTTCCGTGATCAATGGCTTTTAGATCAATTTCGCCAAACATAGATTTAGAGAAACTATTACCAAAGTTTATAGCTTCTTGAATTTGTTTTTCTGAAGCTCTAAATCTAACTTTTAATCCTGGATTTACTAATTTCATTTTTAATTCTTCTAATCTGTGTTCTATTCTTGGAACAGCTTCACCACTCCAGCCATATGAACCAAATGCTGCAGCAAATTTACCACCATGAATAATAGGGTTTAAGTTTGCAAGTAATATTCTAATTGGTGGAAGTAATTCATTTACTATAGTTGGAGAACCGAATAATATACCATCTGATTCTTCTATATCTTTAAGTATTTCTGCTGTTTCATGTTCTATAACATCGTACATTTTAACTTCAACATTATGATCTTTTTTAATACCTTCAGCAATGTGATTTGCTAATTCCTTAGTATATCCATATGCTGAAACATAACAAATAGTAACTTTTTTGTCTCCGTTTATATTAGGTTTTACAGGAGTACTCCATTCTTTATAAGTTTTAACTATTTCCCATGGATTATCTCTAAGCACAGGTCCATGTCCTGGACAAATAATATCAATATCTAAGTCTTTTATTTTATCGATAGCTTTTAATACGAATTGCTTATATGGTCCGAATATACAATCATAATAATATCTTAATGCATCATAATAATGATCTTTGTTAGGAAGTAAATCGTTAAATACTTCTTCACATGAGTAGTGGCTTCCGAATGAATCGCAAGTCATTAAGACTTTATCTTCAACTACATAAGTGTACATTGAATCTGGCCAATGTAAAAATGGTGCAGAAATGAACTTTAATGTTTTATTTCCAAGAGATAAAGTATCACCATCTCTAACGACTATATGGTCAAAATCTCTATTTATAATTTCTTTTAAGAAAGAAATTGCTTGCATTGAACCAACGACTTTTGCATGTGGAGCAAGCTCAAGTATTTTACCAACTGATCCTGCATGATCTGGTTCAGTATGATCAACTACTATATAATCTATGTCAGATGGTTTTATATCTAAAGTTTCAAGAGTCTTTAAATATTCATCAAAACATTTTTCTTTTACAGTTTCAAATAAAGCAACTTTTTCATTTCCTTTAACAACATATGAATTATAAGTTGTTCCATATGGAGTATACATAATAATATCAAATACTCTTAAACCTGGATCTAATGCACCTACCCAGTAGATGTCTTTTTTAATCTCAACATTTTTCACTTTGAACACCTCTTACTAACAATACTTTTTATTAAATAATAAATATTAATCCGACTATTTTTATGATATCAAAAAAACAATTTAATGTAAATGATAAAACGTCATTTATTAGATAAATTTAGAAAAATATAATATAATTGTAGTATTAACTTTTAATTATAAAATATTATTATAATTATTAATAAAATTAACAGGAGAAGATGGATGAATTATAAACAAGCAATGGATTATATAAAAGAAGTAGGCAATTTTGGATCAAATTATGGTCTTGAAAGAACTGAAAGAATTTTAGAGATTTTGGGAAATCCGCATAAAAAAATGAAATGTATACATATAGCAGGAACAAATGGTAAGGGGTCTACTACATCTATTATTAATTCTATATTAATTGAAGAAGGATTTAAAGTAGGAATGTATACTTCACCATTTTTGGAGGAATTTGAAGAAAGAATTCAAATAAATAAAGAAAATATTAAAAAGGAAGATTTAGCAATCTTTGTAGAAACTGTAAAAGAAGCAGTAGATAAAGTTATTGAAGAAGGGTACAGCCATCCAACAGAATTTGAAATAATAACTTGTGTAATGTTTGAGTATTTTTATAAAAATAAAGTTGATTATGCAGTAATAGAAGTTGGTCTTGGTGGAAGGCTTGATTCTACTAATGTAGTAAGTCCAATTTTAACTGTTATAACTTCAATTGGATTAGATCATACAAATTTATTAGGAAATACTATTGAAGAAATAGCAGGGGAAAAGGGAGGAATTATAAAGAATAATGTTCCTTTAATATTATATCCTCAAAAAGAATCCGTTAAAAAAGAGATTTTAAAAATAGCAAAAGAAAAAAATTCAAAAGTTTATATAGTAAACGAAAAAAATTCTAAATTAATAAGCATAAATAAAGAAAAATTTTATCAGAATATAGAAGTGAAAGGATTAAAAAAAGATTATAAATTAAAGCTTAGACTTTTAGGAGAGCATCAAGTATTAAATTGTAATGTAGCTATAAATGCAGTTGAAGTTTTATCTAAAATAGAAGATTTTAATATTAATAATATTGAAAAAGGTGTATTTAATGCTAAATGGATAGGTAGATTAGAAGTACTAAGAGAAAATCCTCTTATTGTTATAGATGGGGCTCATAATATACAAGGAATAAAAATGCTTAAAAAAAATATACTAGAATATTTTGATTATGATGATATGTATTTATTAATTGGTATTTTAAGTGATAAGCAAGTTGATGATATGATAAAGGAGATAGTTCCATTAAGTAAAAAAGTAATTGCATTAACTCCACATAGTGACAGAGCTGAACTTGCTAGTGAACTAAGAGAACATATAAAAATGGTAAATAAAAATGTATTAAGTTTTGAAGATTATAATGAAGGATTAGAGGAAATTTTAAAAGATGCTAAAGAAAATGATTTGATTTTAGTTACTGGCTCTCTTTATATGATAGGAGATATGAGGAAAATAATAAATAATAAATAAAAAGTAAGCTAAATAAGCTTACTTTTTATTTTTATATTCTTTTAATGCCTTTGATAATTGATCAGGACATGATGTATCTTTATTGCCACATTTTATACCTTCAAGTTTTGATATAGCATCATCAATATTCATACCTTCTACTAATTTAGAAATTCCAAAAAGATTTCCAGGACATCCTCTAACAAATTCAACAGTTTTTATTGTATTATTTTCTACATCAATGTGTATTTCAGTTGAACAAACACCAGTTGTTTTATAAGTGTACATTAAGTTTACCTCCAATTATAAAGTGTACAAGTATATTATATTTGTAAATTATAAAGAAATAAAGTGTAATTTGTCGCTAATTCTATAAATAATTCATATTATATATAGGTAAGTCTTTTAAGGAGGTGTTACCTATAAATAATATATATGTTTGTAATACTATAGACGACTGTATTAAAAAACTAAACATAGATAATTTTAAAATAGATAGTTTACATTTAAAGCTAATAGATGAAAAATCTATAGGACCTATTTCTATAGATATAAAAGAAAATAATTGTATTGTAGTGAATAAGTTAGATGGGACTATATCAAATATTGATTTAGAATCATTTGTTGAGAATAATAGAAAATATATATGTCCAGCACCTAGGGATATAAAAATATATGGAGATTACGCTTATATATCTAGTAATGAAACAAATTCAATAATAATGTACAATATAATAAAAGAAGAAATAGAAATGCAATTAAAAACAGGTATTTCGCCAGGGAGTATTGTATTATGTGAGGAAGATAGTAAGCTTTTTTGTGCTAATATATTAGAAGATACAATAACAGTTATAGATTTAAAAGAAAATAAAGTTATAAGAAATATAAAGGTTGGAAATTATCCTATAAAAATAAAATTATCTAAAGATAAAAAATTACTATATGTTTGTGAAAGTAATTTAGAAGATGATAATAATGGATATATAAGTATTTATTCTTTAAGTAATTTTAATTTAGAGAGTAGAATAAGAGCGGGGAAGACACCTGTTGATATTTATGAAGATAAAGGAATTTTATATGTTTCAGATTTTGAAGGTGGTAGTATAAATTTAATAAATGAAAAAGAAGAAAAAGAAGAAAAAAGATTATTTTTAGGTGGGATGCCAAACGGAATATTGAAGCATGAAGATAAACTATATGTTACAGATTACTTTAATGGAAATTTATATCAAATAGATGAGGAGCTTGAAAATTTAAAAATCATTGCAATAGGAAATGAGCCTAATGCAATGATTATAGTTTAATTTAAATCATCAAAAAGTAGATTTATAATTTGATTATAAATTTCAGAAGGATTTTCCTGCCACTTGTTACAAAGATAAGTGGCTTGTTTTTTTGTAGGAACTTGTAATTTTAATTCTATCAATGGAGAATCATCTTCTAAAGCTTTAATATCTACAATAAAGCTATCATTTTGTCCAATTGTATAATCGCTATGTATAGTTAATTCTTTTTTTATTAAATCTATATGTGACTTAATATATTCATTTATAAGTGATATTTTCGAAGGGGATATTCTATCTTGAAAAAATGAAAGAACTCCTTCACCTTCATTTGTAACTTTTAATAATTTTTTATCCATTACTTCAGCATACTCTATAAAATTTGCTTCATTAAGTTCTGTTATGTATTGTTGAAGAGTAAAATAGTTAATAAAGCTATTTTCAAGAACTATTTCTGTAAGTTGTGTATTAGAAATAGGATGTTTTAAAGATTTTAAAATATATAAAAGCAATAATTTATTTTCTGCTAATTCTAATGAATTTTCTTCGTACATAATTAAGCCTCCATCTATCTAGATATATTTTTAATTATAGCATAAATTTTTAAATAATGAATATAGTGACTATAAATAAAATATAAATGATATATAACACTGAAAGAGGTTTAGAGGGTATGAAGGGAAAAAGGAATATTTTTTTAGTTATAGGTGCTATAATTTTACTTATGAGTTTTGTATATGTAAAATATCAAAAAATATCATTAGAAACTATAGCAACTGAAAAAAAATTACCTATACATTGTATAGAAACTAAAGAGAAGGAAATAGCTTTAACATTTGATATAAATTGGGCTGAGAAAGATTACTTAAAGAATATATTAGATGTGTTAGATAAATACGATGTTAAAGCTACATTTTTTATAATAGGTAAATGGGTTAATTATACAGATGAAAATTTAAAAAAATTAAAAATTATAAATGAGAAAGGTCATGAAATAGGAAATCATAGTTATATACATCCAAATTTTTCAGGTCTTAGAGATGAGCTTATTGAAAAGGAAATAATTAAAACAGAAAAAGTAATATATGAAGCTACGGGAGTAAAAACTATTTTATTTAGATTTCCAAGTGGAGATTATTCGAATAATTCATTAAGAAAAGTAGAAAGTATGGGTTATATACCAATACAATGGAATATAGATTCTGTAGATTGGAGAGAAGATGGAAAAGAAAAGGAATATAAAAGGGTTAAAGATAAGATAAAGGAAGGATCTATAATTCTTTATCATAATAATGCAAAGTATACAGTAGAAAATTTAGATAGATTAATAAGTGAACTAAAAAAGGATGGATATTCATTTAAAAAGGTTGGTGAAATGATTTATAAAGATAGTTATTATATAGATTCTCAAGGCATACAACATAAAAAATAATAAATTATATTGAAAAAGCAATAAATTATGTATTATAATGGAAATGTACTGGTGTGGGGATCATTAAAATTTATAAAATACTTAATTATAAAGGGAGAGAGGGGTTACAATGGATAACTTAATGTTAAACAACAAAATTTATCTTGAAGGAAAGGTAGTTTCAGAATTAGAGTATAGTCATGAAATGTATGGGGAAGGTTTTTATACTTTTAATCTAGAAGTTCAAAGATTAAGTGATTCAACAGACTTACTTAATATAACGATTTCAGAAAGATTATTAGCTGATTTTGATGTAAGCTTAGGAAAAGACGTTATAGTTGAAGGACAATTAAGATCATACAATAAATTTGTAGATGGTTCTAATAAACTTATACTTACTGTATTTGCTAGAAATATTGAACCATGTATAGAAAAAAGCAAAAATCCAAATGAAATATATTTAGATGGGTTCATATGTAAAGAACCAGTATATAGAACTACACCATTTGGAAGAGAAATAGCAGATGTTTTACTAGCTGTTAACAGAGCATATAATAAGTCAGATTATATTCCAACAATTGCATGGGGAAGAAATTCAAGATTTTGCAAGAGTTTAGAAGTTGGAGATAATATTAAAGTATGGGGTAGATTACAAAGTAGAGAATATCAAAAGAAAATATCAGAAACAGAAGTAGTAAAGAAAATTGCTTATGAAGTTTCAATTTCTAAAATGGAAAGAGTAAAAAAAGATGAGGTTTGTGAGCACGAAGAAGGTGCAGTTTAATATTAAAAAAAGGTATTTGAAAATTCAAATACCTTTTTTATTATTTTCTTAAATCATCAAGAAGTTGAGTTTTATCTTTTGTTTTATCATCAACTGATTTAATTATTTTAGCTGGAGAACCTGCAACAACAACTCCATCTGGAACATCTTCAGTAACAACAGATCCAGCTGCAACAACAGAACCTTTACCAATTTTAACGCCTTCTAATATAACTGCATTTGCTCCAATTAAAGCATTATCTCCAATTTCGCATGGTGATTTGCTAGGTGGTTCTAGAACACCAGCAACAACAGCACCGGCACCTAAGTGAACATTTTTTCCAAGTTTTCCACGAGCACCTATTACAGCATTCATATCAACCATTGTTCCTTCACCAATTTCAGCTCCTATATTAATAACAGCTCCCATCATAACAACTGCATTTTTACCAATTTTAACTCTATCACGAATTATTGAACCTGGTTCGATTCTAGCTTCTACTTCAAGAAGATCAAGCATTGGAATTGCTGAATTTCTTCTATCATTTTCAACTCTAAAGTGTTTAATTAAATGCTTGTTATCTAAAACAACTTTTAGTATTGAATCAGATTCACCTGCTAATATGTAAAATCCATTAGCACCATACCATTCTATATTTTCTAAGTTTGCTTCGCTTAAGTCACCATTTATATAAACTTTAACAGGTGTTGACTTTTTAGATTCTTTTATAAATCTAGCTATTTCATATGGATCAGTTAAATTATATTCCATAATATCATCCTTTCTAACAGTTACTATTATTTATAAATAACAAGTTAATTATAATAAAAAAAGTTTAATAATAAAAGAGTTTAGAGTAAAAAAGAGTAATATTTGCTAGTATTAAAAGTTTAATGTAAAATATTTTTAATAAGGAGATGATAAGTTTGAAACTAAGTGAAGGATTTGTTCAGATATATACAGGTGATGGAAAAGGAAAAACTACAGCAGCAATAGGTCAAGGGATTAGAGCTTATGGAAATGGTTTAAAGGTTATTATGATTCAATTTTTAAAAAGTGGAGAAACAGGAGAACTTCAAACAGTAAAAGAGCTTGGAGAAAATTTTGAAATTTTTAGATTTAATAAGAGAAGGGGTTTCGTTTGGACTTTAAGTGAAGAAGAAAAAGAAGAAGTAAAAAAGGAAGTTAAAGCTTCTTATGATTTTCTTTTAAGTCTTTTAGAAGATGATAGATGTGATGTTCTAATTATTGATGAGATAATGGGAGTATTAAAAAATAAATTTTTAACAGTTGAAGATGTTATAAATATAATTGATAGAAAGAGAAAACATGTAGAAATAATAATGACTGGTAGAAATGTACCAAAAGAAATAGTTGAAAAAGCAGATTTAGTAACTGAAATGAAGTTAGTTAAACATTATTATCAAAAAGGTATTCCAGCTAGGAAGGGGATAGAGTTTTAATGAATAATAAAGTACTAGGAATAGAAATATCAGGAATAAGAAAATTTTATAATAAAGTAAAGAAAGTTGATGGAGCTATATCATTAACTCTTGGTCAACCGGATTTTAATACACCTAAGGTTGTTAAAGATGGAATTAAAAGAGCTATAGATGAAAATAAAACTGTGTATACTGAAAATGCTGGAATAATGGAATTAAGAGAGGAAATAGCAAAATATTTAAATGGCTTAAACATTAAATATAATAGTAACAATATTTGCATTACTGTTGGTGGAAGTGAAGCAATATTTGATTGTTTTATGGCACTTTTAAATAATGGGGATGGAGTTCTAATTCCAAACCCTGCATACCCAGCTTATGAAAGTATTGTGAAAATGATTGGTGGGAAAGTTAATAATTATGAGTTAGATGAAAACTTTAATATAAATATAGATAATTTAATAAATAAATATAAAGAAACTAAAAGTAAATATTTAGTATTGTCTTTTCCAACAAATCCAACTGGAGCTATTTTAAATAAAGAATTAAGAGATAAGCTAGTAGAGTTTATAAAGAAAGAAGATATTATAGTAATTACAGATGAAATATATGCTTCAATTATATATGATACATATTATTCAGTAGCTCAAGATGAATCTATATTAGATAAAATAATATATATAAGTGGGTTTTCTAAGATGTTTTCAGCAACTGGTCTTAGAATTGGATATATAGCTTGTAAAGAAAAAATAATGGATGAGATAATGAAAGTTCATCAATATGGTGTTTCATGTGCTCCATCTATTGTACAATATGGTATGATTGAAGGATTAAAATATGGATTTGATGATGTTATATTTATGAAAAATGAATTTTTAAGAAGAAAAAATTATGTAGTGGAAAGATTAAGAAAAATGGGAGTAGATGTGAATAATCCAAAAGGTGCATTTTATGTTTTTCCATCTATAAAAAAATTTAATTTAACTTCAGAAGAGTTTTGTGATAAATTGCTTGAAAAAGAAAAGGTTGCCTGTGTACCAGGAACAGCTTTTGGAAGTAACGGTGAAGGTTATATTAGAATATCTTATTGTTATTCAATGGAAGAATTAGAAATAGCACTGAATAAAATAGAAAATTTTATTAATAACATAAAATAAATAATATATAAATTTTATAAAAAATACGTTTGTTATACAAAAAGTAACAAACGTATTTTTATTTTGAAAAAAATTAAAATGAAGGAAAGATTAAATTTTACTTCAAAAAGTCTAGTTAATACTATAAATTTTCTTTATTTTTAATATAAAAAATAAAAGTTAAAAAATTAAACTTTCAAAATGTTTGTTTAATGCGAACAAAAATAAAGAAATGTATTTAAAAAAGAATAGTAAAATAAAAAAAGTTTTTTACAAATATTTCAATAAAAACGATAAAAAAAAGATATTTATTTTATTTAAATTTTATCCATAAATTAACAGTATAAGCTAGAGTAAACGTATTCAAAAAGAAAAAGGAATTTTGAGTTAATATTAAAAATATTGATATATTATTGATAAGTTAATAATAAATTACTATAAAAATTGTTATAATAAATTAGCAAAATGACTATATATAATATAATTAATAACAATAAATAAATGTAAAAAATATTACAAAAATAGAATGGAGGGGGTAAAATGCTAAAGTACATAGGAAAAAGAATTTTTACTAGTATTTTAACAATATGGGCAGTTGTTACTATAACATTCTTTTTGGTAAGGGCAATGCCAGGAGGACCATTTGATGGTGAAAAAGTAACACCTGAAATGAAGGTTATATTAAATGAAAAATATGGATTAGATAAACCGTTAAGTGAGCAGTATGAAATCTATATGAAAAATTTATTAAAAGGTGATTTAGGTGAATCAATGCAGTTTAGAGGAAGGGAAGTAAAAGAAACTATAAAATACTCATTTCCTAAATCAGCAAAACTTGGAGTTGTTGCAGTAGTTTTCTCTTTAGCAGTTGGAACTTTACTTGGAATAGTATCAGCATTAAAATCAGGAAAATTACCAGATAAATTATGTATGTTTATATCTACTTTAGGCATAACAGTACCTAGTTTTGTAATAGGTGCAGTACTTATATATTTTTTTACTGTTGAATGGAAGTTACTACCTGCAGTTGGATTGAAGGGGCCAAGTAGTTATATTATGCCAGTTATTGCGCTTGCAGGAAGTTCAATGGCATTTATAACAAGACTTACAAGAAGCAAATTAATTGATGTATTAAAATCAGATTATATAAGAACAGCAAAAGCTAAAGGCTTAAGTAGCAAAATTGTTATATTTAAACATGCTTTGAGAAATTCACTTATTCCAGTTGTAACTTATTTAGGACCACTTATAGCATCAATTTTAACAGGATCATTTGTAGTTGAAAAGATATTTGTTGTACCTGGGCTTGGAAATGAATTTGTATCAACTATAACAAATAGAGATTATACTTCCTTACTTGGAGTAGTAGTGTTTTTCTGCACATTAATTGTAATAAGTAACTTATTAGTTGATATATTATATGTAATCATAGATCCAAGAATAAAATTGGATGATATTGAAGGATAAAGGAGGCAGATTTATGGAAAATTTAGAATTTGATAAAAGTATGTTTACTCCTGTATCGCAAGAAGAAAAAGCTTTCGAAAAAAATATAAGACCAAGTGTTGGTTATTGGAGTGATGCTTGGAGAAGGTTAAAGTCAAATAAGGTAGCATTAATTTCTTTAATAATTATAATTGCTTTAGTTATACTTGCAATAGTAGTTCCTATAGTATCTCCTTTTAAATATGATTCTCAAAATTTAGCATTAAAGGACTTGGGGCCTAATAAAACTAATTTCTTCGGTACAGATAAACTTGGTAGAGATTTATTTGTACGAGTTATGATGGGGGCAAGGTATTCATTAGTTATTGGTGGTGCAGCAGCTATTATAAATCTTTTTATAGGAGTTATATATGGTGGAATATCAGGTTTTTTTGGTGGAAAGATTGATAATATAATGATGAGAATAGTTGATTGCCTTTATTCAATTCCAACAACTATATATGTTGTAATTATAATGGCTGTATTAAAAGATACTGCATTTGATAAAACAGGAATACTTAGTATTATATTAGCTCTTTCTATATCATATTGGGTTGGAATGGCAAGAATAGTAAGAGGAGATATTCTTCAATTAAAGCAACAAGAATTTGTACTTGCAGCTAAAACATTAGGGGCATCTAAAAAAAGAATATTATTTAGACATTTAATACCAAATTGTATGGGGTCAATAATAGTTACCATGACTCTTTTAATTCCACAAGCTATTTTTACTGAAGCCTTTTTAAGTTTTATAGGGTTAGGCCTTAATGCTCCTCTTGCATCATTGGGGACTTTATGTAATGATGCAATGCCAGCTATATATACAAATCCTTATCAGCTATTCTTCCCAGCAGCAATGATATGTTTAATAATACTTTCGTTTAATATGCTTGGTGATGGATTAACAGAAGCGTTAGATCCAAAGCATCAAAGATAGTAGGAGGAAAAATATGAGTAAATTATTAGAAGTTAAAAATTTAAAAACCTCCTTTAAAACACATTTAGGAGATGTAAAAGCAGTAAGAGGAATTTCTTTTTATGTTAATAAGGGAGAGGCAGTAGGCATAGTTGGTGAATCAGGATGTGGGAAATCTGTGTCTATGATGTCAATTATGAAATTATTATCAGAAAATGCAAATATAGAATGCGATGAAATTTTATTTGATGGAGATGATATTAGTAAATATAAAGAAAAAGATATGGAACAAATAAGAGGAAATAAAATTAGTATGATATTTCAAGATCCTATGACTTCGTTAAATCCTTTATATACTATAGGAACTCAATTAACTGAACATTTAATTAAACATAAAGGATTATCAAAAAAAGATGCGTGGACTAAAGGAATAGAAATATTAGATTTAGTTGGTATTCCTAGTCCTGAAAGTAGAATGAAACAATATCCTCATGAATTTTCAGGCGGAATGAGACAAAGAGCAATGATTGCAATAAGTCTTATATGTGAGCCAAGTCTTATAATAGCTGATGAACCTACAACAGCATTAGATGTTACAATTCAAGCACAAATATTAGACCTTATGAAAAATTTAAAAGAAAAACTAAATACATCTATAATACTTATAACTCATGATTTAGGTGTTGTTGCAGATCTTTGTTCAAGAATTAATGTAATGTATGGAGGGGTAATAGTAGAAACAGGAAGTGCTGAAGATATTTTTTATAGAAGCAAACATCCTTATACATGGGGATTATTAAATAGTGTTCCTAATCCATTGAGTGAACTTAGAGAAAAATTAATTCCTATAGAAGGACAACCACCTGACCTTTTAAAACCACCAACAGGATGTCCTTTTGCAGAAAGATGTAAATATACAATGAAAATTTGCTTAGATAAAAGGCCACCATTATTTAAATTGGGAGAAAATCATAACTCAGCATGTTGGCTATGTCATGAAAATGCACCTAAAGTTACATCAGAAATAGAGGTGAAGCAATATGGGGAAAAATAATGATATTATTTTAGAAGTTCAAAATCTTTGTAAATATTTTCAAGCTAGCAAAGGGATTTTTTCAAAGAAAAGTTATGTAAAAGCAGTTGATAATGTATCTTTTTTTATAAAAAGAGGAGAAACGTTAGGCTTAGTTGGAGAATCAGGATGTGGAAAAACTACAACAGGTAGAACTATATTAAAGCTATATGAGCCAACAAGTGGAAAAATAATTTTTAATGGAGAAGATATAACAAATAAATCTGAAAAAGAAATGATAGCTTTAAGAAGAAAAATGCAAATGATATTTCAAGATCCATATGCATCGTTAAATCCAAGAATGACAGTTGGAGATATAGTTGGTGAAGCTATTGATATTCATGGATTATATAAAGGAAAAGAAAGGGAAAATAGAATAAGATATTTACTAGATAAAGTTGGATTAAATGGAAGCCATATAAATAGATATGCACATGAATTTTCAGGTGGACAAAGACAAAGAATAGGAATTGCTAGAGCACTTGCAGTAGAACCTGAATTTATAGTTTGTGATGAACCAATATCAGCACTTGATGTTTCTATTCAAGCTCAAGTTATAAATATGTTAGAGGAACTTCAAGATGAACTGGGGCTTACTTATCTATTTATAGCTCATGATTTATCAATGGTTAAGCATATATCAACACATATAGGAGTTATGTATTTAGGTCAAATGGTTGAAAAAGGTCCTAGTGATGATGTTTATTTAAGGCCAAAGCATCCATATACTAAAGCTCTTTTATCAGCAGTACCAATACCAGATCCTAAAATTGCTAAAGAAAATAAAAGAATAGTACTAACAGGAGATATACCATCTCCAATAGACCCTAAACCAGGATGTAGATTTTGTGGAAGATGTATTTATGCCAAAGATATATGTAGTAAGGTAGAACCATCTATCAAAGAAGTGGAAAAAGGACATTTTGTTTCTTGTCACTTATTTAATAATTAATAATATAATATTAAGATAATTTATTATCTAATTGATAATTTAATTATAACTATATAAAAAGGGGGATAAAAAATGAAATTAAGTAAAATCAAAAAGCTTTGTGCTGTAGCATTAGCTGTAGCGTTAAGTGCATCTGTTTTTGCTGGATGTGGAGGTTCAGGTGATCAAGGTAATGGGGGAAATAGTGAAGCGGTAGAACAAAAAATTACTTATAATGTTGGAGCAGTTGTAGAAACTATTGATCCAGCTTTAAATACAGCTGTAGATGGATCTACTATAATTGGGAATGCATTTGAAGGATTAACTAGATTAGATGAAAATGATAAAGCTATACCTGGAGTCGCTAAAGAATGGAAAATATCAAATGATGGATTAACTTATACATTTAATTTAAGAGATGATGCCAAATGGTCAGATGGTAAGCCTGTTACAGCAAAAGATTTTGCATATGCATGGAAAAGAGCACTTTCTAAAGAAACAGCAGCAGAATATGCATATCAACTTTATTACATTAAAAATGCAAAGGAATTTTATGAGGGCAAGGTAAAAGAGGATAAACTTGGAGTTAAAGTAATAGATGATAAAACTTTAGAAGTAACTTTAAATTCACCAACTCCTTATTTTATAGAACTTATGTCATTTCCAACTTATATGCCAGTAAGAGAAGATATAATAAAAGAGCATGGTGATAAGTGGACAAATAAGCCTGAAACCTATGTATCAAATGGACCTTTTAAATTAAATGATTTTCAAATGAAGGATTCTTATACTTTTATTAAAAATGATAATTATTGGAATAAGGATAACGTAAAGCTTGAAACATTAATTTATAAGATGGCTATGGATGAAACAAGTTCATATGCATCATTAGAATCAGGGGATTTTGATATTATAAGTAATGTTCCAACTGAAAGAATAGAAGATGGGAAGGCGAGTGGATTAGTACAAATTTATCCGAATCTTGGAACATACTTCTTATGTGTAAATGTAAATAATGAATTTGATAAGTTAGATAAAGAAGTTCAAAAGGTACTTTCAGATAAGAAGGTTAGACAAGCACTTTCTTTAGCTATAGATAGAGTTTCTATAGTTGAAAATGTTACTAAAGCAGGTCAAGTAGCATCAGCTAGTTATGTTCCAGAAGGAATAAAAGATTCAAATGGAAAGGATTTTAAGAATAATAAGTTTGACCCAACAAAACAATCAGAAAATGTTGAAGAAGCTAAGAAGCTTTTAAAGGAAGCAGGATATGTAAATGGTAAAGGTATTCCAACTATAGAATTAATGTATAATTCAGAAGGTGGTCATAAAGCAATAATGGAAGTTGTTCAACAAAATTGGAAAGAAATTGGGGTTAATGTAGAACTTAAAAATCAAGAGTGGGCAGTATTTTTAAATACAAGACAAAATGGTCAATATGAAATAGCAAGACATGGTTGGTCTGCAGATTATATAGATCCTATGACATTTTTAGATATGTGGATTAGTGGAAATGATGGAGATAAAAATAGTTGGGGAAATAATGATTCACATTTTTCAAATAAAGAATATGATGAGTTAATTAAAAAGGCAAAGGTTGAAGCTGATAATAATAAAAGATTTGAATTAATGAAAAAAGCAGAAGAAATATTACTAGAAGAAATGCCTATAATTCCATTATATGATTATACTAAAGTATATGGAATTCAATCATATGTTAAGGGTTATCAATCATCATCACTTGGACAAATTTATTTTGATAAATCATATGTAGAAGCTCATTAATATAAAAAAGGAAGCAAGGAGATATAATTCTTGCTTCTTTTTTATATATATAAATATAAAGCGTTTATTATAAGGAGGTCTAATATTTGGAAATAAGAAGACTTAATAGAAGATATTATAAAAAGCTTCATAAACTTTTTTATAATTTAGATAAAGAAAGTGAATTTCTGCTATTTGAAGAAGGAGAAAGAAAAATAACAGAAGAAGAAGTTCATAAAATGTTATCAAGTAGCTTAGAAGATTTAGTTTTTATTGGGGCATTTGATGGTGAGGAACTTATAGGTTATTTAAGTTCTTTTAGAGGTAAGTACAATAGAATAAGACATGTATCTTATAGTGTAGTTGGAATTAGAAAAAAATATAGGAGCAAAGGAATAGGAAGAAAATTATTTGAAGAATTATTTATTTGGGCATATGAAAATAATATAAAGAGACTTGAATTAACTGTAGTTTGCAATAATATTATTGCAATAAATTTATATAAAAAAGTTGGATTTAAAGTTGAAGGGTTGAAGAAAAGAGCTATTTTCAAGGATGGGCTTTATTATGATGAATATTATATGAGTAAGTTATTATAAAAAAATAGGCAAATAAAAAATTGCCTATTTTTTTGAAATTTATAATCCTATAACATCATTCATATCATATAGTCCAGGTTCTTTTATATTGCTCATATATTCACAAGCTTTTAAAGCTCCAACAGCAAATACATCTCTTGATATTGCCTTATGAGAAAGTTCTATAACTTCTCCAGTACCAGCAAATATTACATCATGATCTCCGACAATTGAACCGCCACGTATAGCGTGTATACCTATTTCTTCTTTTTCACGTTTGTGCTGTCCTTCTCTTCCATATATATATTTAGTATCATCTTTTAAAGAATCCTTGATAGTATCAGCTAAAAGAAGAGCTGTTCCACTTGGAGCATCTACTTTTTGATTATGATGTTTTTCTATTATTTCTATATCGTAGTTTCCGTATAATAAAGGAGCTACCTTTTTTAATAAAGAATTTATTAAGTTTATTCCAAGAGACATGTTAGCAGATCTAAATAATGGCAAGCTTTTACTTTTTTCATCTATAAGTTTTAAATCATCTTCTGAAAATCCAGTTGAACATATAACAAGAGGTTTTTTAGTTTTTTCAGTAAGTTCTAATAAGCCTTTTAATGCATCAGCTCTTGAAAAATCTAATAAAACATCATAATCAATATTTACTTCAGAAGGAGAAGAAAATATTTTTATATTAGAATTTTCTTTTGGAAATTTATCTATACCTGCAACTATATCAATGTCTTTAAAATCTTTTGCTACATTACATATAACAGTTCCCATTTTTCCGGATATACCATTTATTATTACTTTAGTCATTTAAAATCTCCTTAGATTAATTTATATTTTTTTAGGGTATTTTCTAATTGATTCTTTAAAGCATCATCCATTTCATATAAAGGAAGTCTTAAAGGACCAACTTTAAATCCCATTAAGTTAAGAGCAGTTTTAACTGGGATAGGGTTAGTTTCTAAGAAAAGTGAATTAGCAAGAGTTAAATACTCTAATTGCATTTTTGAAGCATCATGACACTTTCCATCCAAATACATTCTTGTCATGTTATGAGTTTCTTTTGGAATTACATTTGCAAGAACAGAAATAACACCTTTTCCGCCAAGAGACATAATAGGGATTATTTGATCATCATTTCCTGAATAAATATCTATTCTATCTCCACAAGCTTCTGCCATTTTAGCAACTTGACTTAGATCACCACTAGCTTCTTTTATAGCAACTACATTATTTAGCTTGCTTAATTCTTTTAAAGTATCAGGAGTAATGTTCATTCCTGTTCTACTTGGTACGTTATAAAGAATTATAGGTATATTTATAGCGTTATTTATAGATTCAAAGTGCTTTAAAAGACCTTTGTGATTAGTTTTATTATAATATGGAGTAATTACAAGTACTGCTGAAACTCCAACACTCTCAGCATATTTACTCATTTCGATAGAAGCTTTTGTATTATTAGAACCAGTACCTGCAATTACTGGAATTCTTCCGTTTATAGTATCAACTGTAAATTTTATTACTTCTTTTTTCTCATCTAATGTCATTGTAGTTGCTTCACCAGTAGTACCACATATTATTATAGAATCAGTACCTTCCTTAACGTGCCATTCTAAAATTTCTTTTAATTTATCATAATCCACGCCTGTTTCTGTAAATGGTGTAATTAAAGCAACACCAGATCCTTCAAAAATTGACATAATAAAATCCTCCAATCTATTTATTGTTTATTATTAATTCAGCAATTTGAACTGCGTTTAATGCAGCACCTTTTCTAATGTTATCAGCTACAACCCAAATGTTTAAACCATTATCAACACTAAAATCTCTTCTTATTCTTCCAACAAATATTTCATCTTTGTCAGATGCCTCAAGGGGAGTTGGGTATACAAGGTTGTTAACATCATCACAAACCTTAACTCCAGGTTGATTATCTAAAACAGTAACTATATCTTTTAAGTCAAATGGTTTTAAAGTTTCTACATTTATACTTTCGCTATGAGAATTTAATACAGGAACTCTAACTGTTGTAGCAGTTATTTTTAAATCATCAAGATGAAGGATTTTTTTAGTTTCATTTATCATCTTCATTTCTTCCTTAGTATATCCATTTTCTAAAAATACATCTATGTGAGGTAATACGTTACCAAATATAGGTTTTGGGAATTTTTTAGGGGCTATTCCTTGAACACCATTTTCTAAATCTTCAATAGCTTGCATACCAGCACCTGAAACAGCTTGATAAGTAGAGTATATAACTCTTTTTAATCCGTATTTATCATTTATAGCTTTTAATACAGGCATAGCTTGTATAGTTGAACAGTTTGGATTAGCTATTATTCCGTTATTCCACTTTATATCCTCAGGATTTACCTCAGGAACAACAAGAGGTACTTTAGGATCCATTCTCCAAGCACTACTGTTATCAATTACTATAGCACCATTTTTAGCAAATACAGGAGCGAAAGTTAAACTAGTATCTCCTCCAGCTGAAAATAGAGCAAAGTCAATTTTTTTTGATAATATATTTGAATCACAAGTTTCTTCTACAACATACTCTTTTCCTTTGAATTCTATCTTTTTACCTGCAGATCTTTTTGAAGCAAAAAGATAAAGATTATTTATAGGAAAATTTCTTTCCTTTAAAATACTTAGCATTTTTCTACCAACATTTCCGGTAGCACCGACTACTGCGACATTATACAATTTAATCCCTCCAATTTTATATATCTATTCAATATATGTATACAATAACTATAAATATTTATTAAAAAAATATCAAGTTTTATAATAAGAAATAAATTTAAAATATACATTATTAAAAGAGTCTTAATAAATATATTAAGGATATATACATTATTTTAATATAATTTGGATAAAATAATTTTAAAGAATGGAGGGATTTAATTTGAGTAAAACGCCTTTAAAAAAAATTATAAAATCTAAATTAAAATCTAATAGAGAATTAACAGAAGCTGAAAAACTTAGAGAAAAAATAAAATATGAAATAGCAGAAGAATTAGGTCTTAAAGATAAAGTTGATGAAGGTGGATGGGGCTCATTAACTGCTGAAGAAACAGGTAGAATTGGAGGTATAATGACTAGCAGAAAGAAAAAGCTACATATACCAACAAATGATCAAATATTAGGTAGAAAGTAAATCATCATAAATTGTAATTAATTAGTTTGACTAAATTTATAAATAATTATAATATAAGTTATAATGTTTATATAAGTGAATGGGGGAATATTATGGCATATGGAGAGTTTGCTAAAATATATGATGAATTAATAAATGAAGATATTAATTACGATGAAATAGCCTGTAGAGTTAAAGAATTATTATCTAAATATAAAATTAATAATGAAGATTATTTAGATTTAGCATGTGGTACAGGAAACGTTTCTTTAAGATTAGCAAAAGAGTTTAAAAATTCTTTTGCAGTTGATTTATCAGAAGATATGCTTAGAGAAGCTTTTGATAAATTCAAAAAAGAGCGTATTAAAAGTAGAATTGTATGCCAAGATATGACAGAGCTTTCTTTAAATCATAAATTTGATCTTATTACCTCTGTTTTAGATTCAACAAATTATATATTAGAAGATTCTGATATTGAAAATTATTTTAAAAGTGTTTATAATCATCTGAAAGATAATGGTATATTTATATTTGATATAAATTCATATTATAAACTTTCTACTATATTAGGAAATAATATTTATACATATAATTCAGAAGATGTTTTTTATTCATGGGAAAATACTTTTGAAGATGATATTACAAGTATGTATTTAACATTTTTTATTAAAGATGGGGAGTTATATGAAAGATTTGAAGAAGAGCATTTTGAAAGAGCTTATAAAGAAAAATTTATAGAAGATCTTATTCATAAGACTGGATTTTGTATATTAGATAAATTTGAAGGATATACAGATAAGGCAGTTTCAGATTTATCTGAAAGAATATTATATGTAGTTAAAAGGAATATGGAGGGATAGTACATGAAAGATAAAATAATAAGAGGTACAGCTAAAGATGGAATGGTTAGATTCATAGGGGGTATAACTACTAATTTAGTAAATGAAGGAACAGCACTTCATGAATGTACACCAGTTGCATCAGCAGCTCTTGGAAGAATGCTTACAGCTGCGTCATTAATGGGAGTTCAACTAAAATCAGAAAAAGAAGCAATAACTTTAAGAATGAATGGAGGAGGACCGGTTAATGGAGTAACTGTTACTGCTCATTCAAATGGAACTGTTAAAGGATTTATTGGCAATCCAAAAGTTGATATTCCATTAAAAGAAAATGGAAAACTTGATGTAAGTGGAGCTATTGGAAAAAATGGATTATTACATGTTATAAAAGATATGGGTCTTAAAGATCCATATGTTGGACAGGTTCCTATATATACTGGAGAAGTTGCAGAGGATTTAGCTTATTATTTCACTGTATCAGAACAAACACCATCTGCAGTTGCACTTGGAGTTTTAGTAGATAAAGATTTATCAATAAAGGCAGCAGGCGGATTTATAATTCAAATGATGCCAGATGCAGATGAACTTTTAGCTGATGTTATAACATATAGACTTCAAGATATGAAACCTATAACAGCACTTATAGAAGAAGGAAAAACAATTGAAGATATTATAAAAGAAATATTTGAAGATATGGATCCTAAAATATTAGAAGAAATTGAACCAGAGTATAAATGTGATTGTTCAAAAGAAAGAATAGAAAAAGCATTAATAAGTATTGGATCAAAAGATTTAAATGAAATATATGATGAAGGAAAAGATGAAGAAATAGTTTGTAATTTCTGTAACAAAAAGTATAAAATAACTCATGATGAAATTGGAGAATTAATTGAAAAAATTAAATAGAAATAAAAAAGGAGAACTTATAGTTCTCCTTTTTTATTGGAGGCGCCACCCAGATTTGAACTGGGGAATAAAGGTTTTGCAGACCTCTGCCTTACCACTT
Source organism: Clostridium sp. TJA020 (assembly GCF_058310295.1). NCBI lineage: Bacteria > Bacillati > Bacillota > Clostridia > Eubacteriales > Clostridiaceae > Clostridium > Clostridium sp. TJA020. The sequence continues at coordinate 418,502 of NZ_JBZEFC010000001.1, read as the reverse complement.
GGCTATAGCGCCTTATAATTAAATTATATGCAAAAACATATAAAAGATTACTAATTATTAAAAAATAAATACATTTAAAATATATTTATGGATAAAATATTTTACGAAGGGAGAGGATTTAATTGAGTAAATTTTTAAGTTTTAATGAAATAAGTGAAATATTAATAAATAGCCAAAAGCCATCAAAGTATTTTGAAGAGTTGCTGTTAAGTGGGAAATTAGATGAAGAACCTTTTATTAAACTAAAAAGATTGAAAGATGTATCTCAATCATTTAAATATCATCCAGAAGGAAATGTATGGAATCATATAATGTTAGTTATAGATAATGGTGCATATTATAAAAAGTATGTTAATGATAAAGAAAGTTTTATGTGGGCACTTTTGTTACATGATATAGGAAAATTAAAAACAACTAAACTTAGGAAAGGGAGATGGACATCATATAATCATGATAAAGTTGGGGCAATTGATGGTAGAGAATTTTTAATTAGTCTAAAAGTAAAGGATTATGATTTTATAGATAAAGTAGAGAAACTTATAAAATACCATATGCATTTTCTATATATAACTAAGAATTTACCTTTTGGAAATGAAATTAAAATGATTGAAGAAGTTAATTTGAATGATATATCATTAGTTTTTTTGTGTGATAGGTTAGGGAGAGGTGGATTAAATAAAGAGGATAAAAACAAAATAATAGAGAGCATAGAAGATTTTATGAAGAAGTATAACCTAAATGTAAATTTAAAATAAAAGCTATAAATATTAAATTTTATAGCTTTTATTCTATAAAAAGAAACATTTTGTATTTAAGAACGTACTATATAGAGAAGATTATATAGATAAAATACTACCTCGATCTATAAGTTTTGAATCTTTTAAAAATATTGGAATTACATTATGTTTTTCTAAAAATGAAAGAACTTCTTTCCCGTATTTGTATTTATTTAAGTTTCCAAAAAAAGCTAATTTGTTTTTACCTATCATGCCACAAGTACCACCAATAAATCCATAATCTAAACCTTCTAAAATTATGTCACCAGGTGGAACAAATAAAGTATCATAGCTAGATTTTACTAAAGTATTATAAATAATTTTATCTGATGTTATAAATGCTTTATCATAAATATTAACAACCGAACATTTAGTGTAACCTTGAGAAACATTTAAGTTTAGTTTGTTTTGTGAGTTGTTTAATATTGATTTATCTGTGTATTTAAGATTATGCATTAAAATTTCATCAGTAATTAATGCATTTAAAATTATATCTTTAGGATATTTAGAATCTAAAGAGCTTTCAGAAAATATAAAATTTATAGAATAATTTTTTAAGATATTTAAAAAATTAGTATCAATATCTTTATGGACAACTATAAGTTTTGATTTTTTATCTAATATATTTAGTTGAATATCAACATGACCATTTATAGCTTCATAAAGCAATGGTGATTTTGGGACTTTTATAGGTATTACACCTTCTTGTATTAAATTAGAAAATTCTTCACAGGTAATCCTGTAATCAACAAAAGAATACATAAATATCCTCCTAATATTATAAATATATATTTAAATTACTACTAATATGTAAAAAAAGCAATAAATTTAGGAAGTTTTACAAAGTTAATTTTAGTATAGGGATTATATATTCAATACATACTATTACTAAGAAGGGAGTGAAAGATATGCTTGTGCTGAAATTAGCTTATATGGGAGATTTAGACTTTATAAAAGAGTTACAAGAATTAAAAGCCCTACTAAAAAAGAAGAATATAGTAATAGGTTTAGTTGAAAAGATTGAAGGTAAAACTCATCTTGTAAAAGTTTTGTGTGAAGAAGAGTGTTATAGTGAAGAAAATTTTGAAAAGATTAAAATATATATAAGTGAACTTTTATATGAAATGGTCATAAAAAACTATAAAGAAAAAGAATTATTTGAATTTATAACAGATACCTATTTCTTTTTAAAACAAGAAGAAATATTAGAGGTAGAAACTATAATTATGGATGTGTTTTTTAGAAGAACCTCCATAAGAGATGAAACAAGTGTTTATTGTGAAAATAAAATAAATACAATAATAACTAAAATAAAAGAATGTCTAGAAGAAAACAATGAATTTAATATAAATGGATTTATTACATTTAGAATGAAAGAACTAAGAAATTATATAGAATCTATTATAGATAAAATAATAGAGAAATATATGGTTGAAAAAGAATATAAAGAGTTTATAAAATTACTAAGGTATTTTGTTGATATACAAGATAGTAGAATAGATACAGTTAATATTTTCATAAATAATTCAGGAGAGTATACTGTTTTAAATGAAAATAATAGTAATTTATTTAGTGAATTTATGAAAGAGTTATCAGACTGCAAATTAGGTGTTGATGCAAATGTTGAAGACGTGATTATAAGCGGGTTAATAACAAATGCTCCAAAAAAAATAAATATTTATCAAAAAAAATACTGTACAAACAAAGAATTTATTGATACAATAATAAATGTCTTTGGAAATAGAGTTAATTTTATTAGCGAAGTGAATTTAACTAAGAATTTAGATGTTAAATAAAAAAGTGTTGACAAAGATAAAATAATTAGATATTATAATAAAGCAAAGTAGAAACGCCGTTTCTCACCTACGAGCGCAATAGTGTAGCAAGTAAGGTTAGTTTATTTCGATTTTAGGTTATTGGATTAAACAGGACGGCTAAAGCCGTCCTTTTTTATATGTTTTAATTGTTAAAATCCGGAGGTGGAAGCTATTAGTAAAAATTATATAATAAACGAAGATATTAGAAAGAAAGAAATCAGAGTAATATCAAAGGATGGAGAACAACTTGGAATATTATCAAGTAAGGAAGCTCTTAAAATTGCTGAAGAGCAAGAGTTAGACTTAGTTATGATATCACCAAATGCTAATCCGCCAGTTTGCAAGATAATGGATTTAGGTAAGTTCATATATGAGCAATCAAAAAAAGAAAAAGAAGCTAAGAAGAAACAAAAAGTCATTAATGTTAAAGAAATCAGAGTAAGTTTAACAATTGAAGAAAATGACATTGCAATTAAAGCTAAAAAAGCAAGAAAGTTCCTATTAGATGGAGATAAAGTCAAAGTCACTGTAAGATTTAGAGGAAGAGAAATGGAATTAGGTCACATAGCTGAAAGAATTCTAGATAACTTCGTTGGAAAACTTGAAGATGTTTGTGTTATCGAAAAGAAACCAAAAAGAGAAGGCAGAAACATGACATTGATTTTAGGTCCAAAAAAGGCATAACTTTTGAGAGGAGGATTTTATCATGCCAAAAATGAAGACACACAGAGGTGCAGCAAAAAGATTCAGAAAGACAGGTACAGGAAAACTTAAGAGAGCTAAAGCTTTCAGAAGCCACATCTTAACTAAGAAAAGTTCAAAAACTAAGAGAAAACTTAGAAAAGGTGGATACGTATCAGTAGCACAAGAAAAAGTAATTAAGAAATTATTACCATACCTATAAGAGTTTAGACGCAGGAGGTTTTGTTAAATGGCAAGAGTTAAAAGAGCAGTTAACGCTCGTAAGAATCATAGAAAAGTATTAAAACTTGCAAAAGGATACTACGGTGGAAAGAGCAAGTTATTTAAAACAGCTAACGAATCAGTAATCAGAGCATTAAGAAATGCTTATGTTGGAAGAAGATTAAAGAAGAGAGATTACAGAAGACTATGGATAGCTAGAATAAATGCAGCTACAAGAATGAATGGTCTTTCATACTCAAGATTCATGAATGGAATCAAATTAGCTGGTATAGATATAAACAGAAAAATGTTATCAGAAATAGCTATCAATGATCCAAAAGCTTTCGCTGAGTTAGTTGAAGTAGCTAAAAAACATATAAACGCTTAATTTGAAATGCGACTTAGGTCGCATTTTCTTTATATATAGATAAAATTAAACAAAAATTGTTTTCATAATTTATTAATATGTGTATAATAAATCTTTAACAGAGTATTGATAAAATTTACACGTTAATATTTTTATTGAAGGGTGTATAATAAATATTAGATATTATATTGGATATAAACCTTTGAGGTGATTAAATGAAAAAATTTTTTACTAAAAAAATGAAGTTGAGTGGCGTACAAATATTAGCACTAGGATTTTTTATAGTAATATTTGTTGGTGGTGTATTATTAAGTTTACCAATATCTTCTGCAAGTGGTGAAAGTACAAACTTTTTAGATGCATTATTTACTTCAACATCAGCTGTATGTGTAACAGGATTAATTACTTTAGATACTGGTACGCATTGGAACGAATTTGGGCAAATAGTTATAATGTTTTTAATTGAAATTGGTGGATTAGGATTTATGTCCTTTGCAACATTTATAGCTGTACTTCTTGGAAGAAAAATAACCTTAAGAGATAGACTTATAATGCAAGAAGCTATGAATACATTTAATATTCAAGGTCTTGTTAAAATGGTTAGATATGTTCTTGGATTTACATTTGCAGTACAATTTTTTGGAGCTTTGTTATTATCTACTCAGTTTGTTCCGAAGTTTGGATTAGCAAAAGGAATTTATTATAGTATATTCCATTCAATTTCGGCTTTTTGTAATGCTGGATTTGATTTATTTGGAGGATTTAGTTCTCTTGTTTCATATTCAGGTAATGTTGTAGTTTTACTTACTATAAGTGCTCTTATAATAATAGGAGGTTTAGGTTTTACAGTATGGCTTGAAGTCTATAATTATAGAGGACTTAAGAAATTATCTGTACATTCTAAAATAGTTATATTAATTACAGTTGTTCTTATAATTGGTGGAACTATTTTTATGTATTTATTTGAAATGCATAACCCAAAAACTATTGGTAATATGAGTTTTGATGATAAAGTTTTAAACTCCTTCTTTGCATCTGTATCACCAAGAACAGCTGGTTTTAATAGTGTTTCTACAGATGGAATGACAAATTCAGGGAAGTTATTAACTATAATATTAATGTTTATCGGTGGATCACCTGGTTCAACTGCAGGTGGATTAAAAACAGCAACATTTGGAATTATAATTTTAACAGTAATTTCGGTTATAAGAGGTAGAGAAGATACTCAAGTTTTTGGAAGAAGATTTTCAAAAAGTTTAGTTTATAAATCATTTGCTTTACTAATTATAGGAATGACTTTAGTTATAGGTGTTACACTTTTATTATCTATAACTGACCCAAATGAATCATTTATAAATATTTTGTATGAAGCAACATCAGCATTTGGAACTGTTGGTCTTACAACTGGTGTTACCCAAAGGCTAAGTACTGCTGGAAAAATTATTATAATGATAACTATGTATTGTGGTAGAGTTGGTCCTATGACTGTAGCATTAGCATTTATAAGAAATAAGAAAAAGCAAACACATAAATATCCAGAAGGTAAGATTTTAATCGGTTAGGGGATGAATTATATGGTAAAAAAGCAATTTGTAGTAATTGGTCTTGGTAGATTTGGATCATCAGTTGCTGAAACTTTATATGGACTAGGCAATGACGTTTTAGTAATAGATAAAGATGAAGATTTAATACAAGATATATCAGATAAGGTAACTCATGCTGTTCAAATGGATGCAACAGATGAAGGTGCTCTTAGAACATTAGGACTTAGAAATTTTGACGTTGCAGTAGTTACTATTGGTTCTAATATACAAGCAAGTGTAATGGTTACTCTTTTAGTTAAAGAACTTGGAGTTAAATATATTATTGCAAAGGGAAATAGTGATTTACATGCTAAAGTACTATATAAAATAGGTGCAGACAGAGTAATATTACCAGAAAAGGATATGGGAGTTAGAGTTGCACACAATTTGGTATCAGAAAGTATATTAGATTTTATAGAGTTATCTCCTGATTATAGTATTATGGAGATAGAGACTCCAGAAGATTGGAACGATAAAACTATAAGAGAATTAAAACTTAGAAGTAAGTACGGGATAAATGTTATGGCTATAAAGAGAGATGATGAAATAAATCTTTCACCTCCTGCTGACTTTGTAATTAATAGTAAAGATATTATAGTTGCAATAGGATCTGCTGAAGACTTAAGTAAGTTAGAAGGTATGATAGTTAAATTTTAATTGACGAGGTAATTACATTGATTTATATAGAAAGTAAAGAAAATGCTATATATAAAGAAATAAAAAAATTAAAAGAGAGAAAAAATAGAAATAAAGCAAAAAAGTATTTAATCGAAGGTTTTAGATTTGTAGAGGAAGCATTAAAAGCTAATACAAAAATAGATTGTATATTATTTACAGAAGGTACTAAATATAAAGCAGAAGAATTATTGCAAAAATATAATTATGAAGGTAAAATTTTTGGATTAAATAATGATTTATTTTTAGACTGTACTCAAACAGAACACCCTCAAGGTATACTTGCAGTTATATGTATGGATAACAATGATAGAAAGTTAAATGGTAGTTTTTATTTGCTTTGTGATAAAGTTCAAGATCCTGGGAATTTAGGAACTATAATAAGAACAGCTCATGCAGCTAATATAGATGGAGTTATATTAACTAAAGGAACTGTAGATATATATAATGATAAAACTATAAGATCTACAATGGGTTCTATGTTTTATATACCAATAATTCAAGAAGATGAAGATTTGAAAAATATAATGAATTTAAAAAATAAAGGATTTTCAATTGTTTCTACTTCACTTGAAGGAAGCAAAGATTTTTTTAATGAGGATTTGACAGGAAATATTATAATTACTGTTGGAAATGAAGGAAACGGTGTATCAAAAGAGATATATAATATTTCTGATAAAAAAGTAAAAATTCCTATGCCTGGCGGAGCAGAATCTTTAAATGTTGGAGTGGCAGCATCTATTATTATTTATGAAAGAGTAAGACAAATAAGATAACTATTGAAATTTTGATTAATAATATGTATAATCTAATAGTATAAAATTACATTAAAAGACTAAGAAAGAGAGAGTAGGTATAAATAACTTTTTAAGGGAGAAATAGCCGTTGACTGTAAGCTATTTTAAAAGTTTTATTCTGAAGTTCACTCTGGAGTTCTAACTGTGAAATTTAATTAAAGTAGTGGTTAGCGGTTAAAACCGTTATATTTACGAGTTGGGTTTAGTAAAGTTCATTTTATTAAACCAATTAGGGTGGTAACGCGGATATTCCGTCCCTTTTTAGGGGCGGTTTTTTTATTGTAAAAAAATATTGTTTTTAAAGAAAGGAGATTTTGAATATGCAAGAAAAACTTAAAAATATTCAAGCAGCAGCATTAAAAGAAATTGAAACTGCTAATACTTCTTCTCAAATAGAAGAAATAAGAGTAAGATTTCTTGGAAAAAAAGGAGAACTTACAACTATATTAAGAGGTATGAAAGATGTTTCTAAAGAGGAAAGACCTATAGTTGGAAAGCTTGTTAATGAAGTAAAAAGTATATTAGAAGAAAAAATTGAAAGTGTTTCTAAAGAAATAAAAAATAAAGAAAAAAATGAAAAGCTAGCAAGTGAAATTATAGATATTTCATTACCAGGAAAGAAAAATAGAATAGGAAAGAGACATCCATTAGATTTAACTCTTCAAAGTATGAAAAATATATTTGTATCAATGGGATTTACTATAGAGGAAGGTCCAGAAATAGAACTTGATAAATATAATTTTGAAGCGTTAAATATTCCAAAAGATCATCCAGCAAGAAGTGAACAAGATACTTTTTACATAAATGATAGTCTTGTTTTAAGAACTCAAACTTCTCCTGTTCAAGTTAGAACTATGGAAAAACAAACTCTTCCAATAAAAATGATATCACCAGGAAAAGTTTATAGATCAGATGATGTTGATGCTACTCATTCACCTATCTTCTATCAAATGGAAGGCTTAGTTGTTGATAAAGGAGTAACTTTTGCTGATTTAAAAGGAACATTAGAATTATTTGCAAAGAAAATGTTTGGAGATAAAGTAAAAACTAAATTTAGACCTCATCATTTCCCATTTACTGAACCTTCAGCAGAGATGGATGCTACTTGCTTTGTTTGTGGTGGAAAAGGATGTAAAGTTTGTAAGGGAAGTGGATGGATAGAAATACTAGGTTGTGGAATGGTTCATCCAGAAGTTTTAAGAAATTGTGGAATAGATCCAGAAGAATATTCAGGATTTGCTTTCGGATTCGGTGTAGATAGAATGGTAATGCTTAAATATGGAATAGATGATATAAGATTACTATATGAAAGTGATATGAGATTTTTAGATCAATTCTAGTAAAAATTTAATAAATCAGGAGGTAAATTAAATGAAAGTACCATATAGTTGGCTAAAAGATTATGTTGATATAAATGTAAGTGCTAAAGAACTTGGGGATTTATTAACTCTTACAGGTTCAGCCTTAGAAGGAATAATAGTTCAAGGAGATAATATAAATAGAGTTGTTGTTTGTAAATTCAATTCTATAGAAAAGCATCCAGATGCTGAAAAATTAAGTATATGTCAAGTTGATATTGGAGGAGAAGAAATACAAATAGTTACAGCTGCAACTAACATGAAAGTTGGAGACAAGGTTCCTGTTGCACTTCATAAATCAACATTAGCAGATGGAACAGAAATTAAAAAGGGAAAACTTAGAGGCGTTGTATCAAATGGTATGTTTTGTTCAGAAGCAGAACTTGGCTTAAAAGGTGAAGAAGAAGTTGATGGACTTATGATATTAGAAGAGGATGCTCCTATAGGTGTTGAAATAAAAGAATATTTAGGTCTTAAGAAAGAAACTTTAGATTTTGATATAACATCAAATAGACCAGATTGCCTAAGTATGATAGGTATGGCAAGAGAAACAGCTGCTACTTTAAAAACTAATTATAAAATGCCAAACTTTCAATATAAAACTGTAGATGGAAGTAACATAAATGACGAATTGAAAGTTGAAGTTAGAGATTCTTTATGTAGAAGATATATGGCAAGAGGAGTTAGAAATGTTAAAATAGGACCTTCACCTAAATGGATGCAAGATAGACTTTTAGAAGCAGGGGTTAGACCTATAAATAATATAGTTGACATTACTAATTTTGTTATGTTAGAAACTGGCGAACCAATGCATGCATTTGACAAAAGAGAAATTAAGTCAAATAAAATAGTTGTAGAAAGAGCTAAAGATGGTGAAGAGTTTGTAACTTTAGATGAAGTTAATAGAAAACTTGATAGTAGCGTTTTATGTATAAAGGATGATGATAAAACTGTTGCGATAGCAGGAATAATGGGTGGATTAAATTCAGAAGTAAAAAAAGACACAACAGATATTTATTTTGAATGTGCAAATTTTGAAGGAACTAATATAAGAGTAAACTCTAAAAAACTAGGAATTAGAACAGAAAGTTCATCAAGATTTGAAAAAGATATAGATCCAAATTTAGCAAAACTTGCACTTGATAGAGCTTGTGCTTTAGTATGTGAATTAGGTATTGGAGAAGTTATAGATGGAACTATAGACGTATATAACGAAGTTAAAGAAGAAGGACATATAGCTGTTGATTCTACTTGGATAAATAAATTTTTAGGAACAAATATTTCAATAGAGGAAATGAAAAGATGTTTAGATTCAGTAGATTTAAAAACTGAAATAAATGGTGATATGTTAGAAATTACAATACCAACATTTAGAATTGACATAGCTATAAAAGAAGATATAGCAGAAGAAGTGGCTAGAATATATGGATATAATAACATAGAAGGTACAATATTTAAGGCTCAAACTGAAAGAGAAGCTAAATATAAGAAAGAATTATTAGATGAAAAAGTTGTTGATATAATGATAGCTAGTGGTTTAAATCAATCAATAAGCTATTCATTTATATCAAAGAAAGCATTTGATAAGATAGAATTAAGTGAAGATAGTGATTTAAGAAAAGTTGTAACTATCAAAAATCCTTTAGGTGAAGATTATAGTGTTATGAGAACAACAACTTTAGCTTCAATGATGGAATCACTTTCAAGAAATTATACAAGAAATAATAGTGAAGCTTATCTTTTTGAAATAGGAAAAGTTTATATTCCTTCAGAAGATGAAACAGAATTACCAATAGAAAAGAATATTTTAACTATTGGAATTTACGGAAACGTAGATTATCTAGATTTAAAAGGTATAGTTGAAAACTTAATTGATGGATTAGGAGTTAAAGGCGTTAAATTCTTAAGAGAATCAGAAAATCCTACATTCCATCCAGGAAAAACAGCAAAACTTGTTGTTGGTAGAAAATTTGAGGCTGGAGTATTTGGAGAAATACATCCAGATGTAGCTGAAAACTTTGGTATAGAAACTTCTTGTTTTGTAGCAGAAATAGATTTAGATGAAGTATATAAAAATTCAGAACTTGAAAAGAAGTATAAACCTTTACCAAAATTCCCTGCTGTTACAAGAGATATAGCTCTTTTAGTTGAAGAAAATATATTAGTTCAAGATATAGAAGATTCAATAATAAAAGCTGGTGGAAATATTGTTGAAAAAGTAGAACTTTTTGATATTTACAGAGGAGAACAAGTTCCACAAGGAAAGAAAAGTATTGCTTACGCAATAACATATAGAAATGAAAATAAAACTTTAACAGATAAAGAAGTAAATAAAGTACATGATAAAATTTTAAGATCACTTGAACATAAATTAGGTGCTATTTTAAGAGAACAATAAATTTTAAAAGAGGTAGTTTTTAAACTACCTCTTTTCTTTAAAATAATAATAAAATTAATTACCTTTTTAATATACATAATTGTACAAACTTAAAATATCAAATATAATTAATATAATAGGAAGATTATATTTTAAGAGGTGGGACATAATGGTGAAAATTACGGTTAACATAAATGGAGTAGATTATAACTTAAAAGGTAAAGAAAGTGAAGAATATTTAAGAGATATTGCATCTTATGTTGACGAAAGAATAAAAGAGGTACTAGCTAAAAATAAAATGCTTAGTATTTCACAAGCATCTGTTTTAGCAGCTGTTAATATTACAGATATATTATATAAAACAGATGATGAATTAAGAAACATAGCAAAGTTAAAAAATAGTATAGAAAAAGAAAATCTAGCATTAAATAAAAGTTTAGAAGAAGTAAAAATTAACTTAGAAAAATTTAAAGAGGAAAGTTCTAAAATAATAGATGGAAAAGAAAATACTATAAATGGTTTAAAAGAAGATAGAAATAATCTTCTAAAGGAAAGAGATGAACTAAATAAATCAAATATTGATTTAAAAGGAATAAAAGAAAAAAATCAAATTAAGATAAAAGAAAATGAAGAAGAAATAAAAAATTTAAAGAGTTACGTAAATAAGCTTAAAGAAGAAAATAGAATATTAAAATCTGAAAATGAAACTTATAAAAATAGAATAAAAGAAATAACAAAAGAAAGAGAAGAAAGTGAAAAGATATTATATAGAGAGATAAAGGATCTTGAATCTAAAAATGATACTAATAAAGAGTTAATAAATAATATTTCTATTATAAATAATAATCTTGAACAGAAAATTAAAAATATAGAAAAAGAAAAGATTAATTTATTAGAAAACTTAAACAAAGAAGCAGAACAAAAAAATATATTAGAAAAAGATATAAGAAAATTAAATGGAAAGATTAGAGAACTGAACGTAGAAATAAAAAATAATGAAGATATTATAAATGAATATGAAGATAAAAATAAAACTTTATCTAATGTATTAGATAAAAACGAGGAAAAGTTAAACTTATTAATTGCAGAAAAAGAAAAGTTAAATAATTCACTAAAAGATGAGATGAGAAAAAATCGTGATACAATAGATAACTTTAATAGTATAGAAAATGAAAAAAATAATGAGATAGAAAATCTTAAAATAGAAATAGAAACTTTAAATAAAGATATAAATGATAAGAAATCAATTATAGAAGAGTTAACAGAAAAGGCTTGTAAGTATAAGGAAGACAGAAATAAACTTATGGAAGCTGGAAAAAGCACAAGAATAGCACTTCAAACTAGTAAATATAAAATTTTAGATTTAGAAAAGAAGCTTATAGATGCTCAAATAGAAGTTACTAAGGTAAAAGCTAAAAATGAGCCTGTTTTATTAAAGAGAAAATAATCATAAAGTGCTGAGTAACTAAATTTTGCTCAGTACTTTATTTTTGTGTGTTTATAAGTTAAACTAAAATAATACATAGGAGAAATTATTTTTTAAAAATTTAGGAGAGATGAAAATGAACAAAATAGAAGTTTTAGCACCAGCAGGAAGTATGGAAAGTCTTTATGCTGCAATAAATAATGGTGCAGATGCTATATACTTAGGCGGAAATAAATTTTCAGCAAGAGCATATGCATCTAACTTTGATAATGAGAATATGAAAAAAGCTATAGATTATGCACATAGCTATGGAGTAAAAGTATATGTTACTATGAATACTTTATTAAAGGAAGAAGAACTGCAAAAGGCTTTAAAATATGCAGGTTATTTATATGAAATAGGAGTAGATGCACTTATAATACAAGACCTAGGTTTAGTTAAATTAATAAAAGAAAAATATAGTGATTTTGAATTACATGCTTCTACTCAAATGACAATACATAATGGTGAAGGTGCGCTTTACTTTAAAGAGAGAGGCTTTCATAGAATAGTATTATCAAGAGAATTAACTTTTGAAGAAATAAAGCATATATCAAAAGATTTAAAAATAGAAACAGAAATGTTTGTTCATGGAGCACTTTGTGTATGTTATTCAGGACAATGCTTAATGAGTTCTATGATTGGTGGAAGAAGTGGAAATAGAGGAAGATGTGCACAACCTTGTAGAATGGAGTATACATTAAAATCAAGAAAATCTGGAGAAAAAAGAGGCTATTTATTATCTCCAAAAGATATGTGTACTATAGAAGATGTTAAAGATATAATTAATAGTGGAACGTATTCTTTAAAAATAGAAGGTCGAATGAAAAGGCCAGAGTATGTTGCTGGTGTAGTTAGAAATTACAGAAAAGCAGTAGATAAAGAACTTTTTCATGAAAAATTTGATGTAAAGATTGGAAAAGATGAATTATTACAGCTTTTTAATAGAGAAGGTTTTTCTAAGGCTTATTTAAAAAAAGATGTTGGTAGAGATATGATGAGTTACAATTTTCCTAAAAATACAGGTGTTATATTAGGGAAAGTATTAGAAAATGGAGAAGTAATATTAGAAAGAGATATATCTTTAGGTGATGGAATAAGAGTAAATGATGGTGGTTTTACTTTAAGTAAAATAATAAAAAATAAAAATGAAATTAAAGAAGCTAAAAAAGGTGATAAAGTAAAACTTTTTCCTATAGATTATAAAAAAGGTGATTTTTTATATAAAATGTCAGATAAAAAATTAACTCTTGAACTTTCTGAAACTATTAAACCATATGGTAGAAAAATAGAATTAGAAGGATATGTAACATTTAAAGTTAATGAGAAATTGAAATTAGGTGCTTTATTTAATGATAATTACTATGAAGTTTCAGGGGAAATAGTTGAAGAAGCTACAAATAGGCCTTTAGATAAAGAAAGAATTGAAAAAGCATTATTTAAATCTGGTGATTATCCTTATAAATTTAATAAAATTAATTTTATTGATTTTGATAACGGGTTTATAAGAATAGGAGACCTTAATGAATTAAGAAGAGCTTTATTTGAGAAAATAGTAAAAGGTGAATGTTCTAAGTATAGAAGAAATAGATATGGTAAAGAAGTAGAAGTTAAAAATATTTCTAAGGAAATTAAATCTATAGATGTTTTGCCGAAGGTTATATTAAAAGATCAATTTAATGAATTAAAAAAAGATTTTGAGTATATTGCAGTAGATATATTTAGTAGATATAAAAATTCAATTAAAATAGATGATTTAAAAGAATATAGTAAAACAAATAAATTAATACTTAAATTACCTAATATAATAAAAAGTGAATTTAGCTCAGTTGTAAATATTATAGAAAAAGCAAAACCTTATATTTATGGTATTTTAACATCAAATGTAGGTATAATAAATAAATATAAAAATGAATTGAAAATTATAGGTGACTATAAATTAAACATATTTAATAGTGAAGCTTTAAATTTCTTTAAAGAAGATTTAGATATAATTACAGTTAGTGAAGAATTAAATAGAAAAGAAATAAAAGCATTATTAAAGAGTTCAAAATATAATTGTGCTAAAATGATATATGGAAAAACTGAACTTATGGTTAGTGAATATTGCCCTATAGGAAGTACATTTGGTTTAAAAGATACAAATAAAAGTTGTAATAGAGCTTGTGAAAAAGACATATATACTTTGATTGATAGAGTAAATGAAAAGTTTAGTATTATGACAGATGTATTTTGTAGAAGTTATATATTAAATTCTCTTCCTTTAAATTTAATAGAAGAAATCGATGATTTAAAAGATATGGGGATAAATTGTTTAAGATTAGATTTTACAGATGAGACAATAGATGAAGTAAGAAAAGCAATTAATGAATTTAATAACAAAAAAGTTATAGATGTTAAAGATTACACAAAAGGTCATTACAGAAGAGGTGTAGAATAAAAGATGAATGATAGAACATTTAGAGTATTAGAATTTAAAAAAGTAAAGGAAAATTTAAAAAAATATTCTAAAACACAAATGGGAAGAAAGATTATAGATGAACTTGTTCCTTATGAAACTAAATATGAGATGGAAATGGCATTAAAGGAAACAAAAGAAGCACTTGATATGTTAGTTTCAAAGGGAGCACCACCTTTTGAAGGGTTATATGATGTAAGAGAAGCTATAGAAAGAGCTGGAAAGGGTGGAGTATTATCAGCTGGACAAATATTAAGAGTTGGCAATATGTTAAAGTGTTCTAGAAGATTTAAAGAGTATGTTAAAAGAGAAGAAGAAGAATTAGCTTTTGAAAGAATTGAAGATTTAGCATATATATTGGAACCTTTAAAGGATTTGGAAGATTATATAGAAAGAGCAATTGTATCAGAAGATGAAATAAGTGACAGGGCATCTGCCACTTTAAGAAGTTTGAGAAGAAATTTAAAAGAAAAAAATTCTTCAGTTAGAGAAAAGATAAATAGTATTGTTAGAAGTTATTCAAAATATCTTCAAGAAACTCTTTATACTATGAGAGGTGAAAGATATGTTTTACCTGTAAAGGTAGAATATAAAGGTCAGGTGCCAGGTATTGTACATGATCAAAGTTCAACAGGAGCAACTCTTTTTATAGAGCCTATGAGTCTTGTTAATTTAAATAATGAAATTAAGGAGCTTATGTTAAAAGAAAAGGCTGAGATAGAAAGAATACTTCAAGATTTGTCACTTAAAATAGCAAACAATATAAATATATGTAAAAGCAATAATGAAATATTAGGTAAATTAGATTTTATATTTGCTAAAGGTGCATATGCATCTAGTATTGATGGGACTTATCCTAATGTTAGTGATGATGGAAGATTTGATATTATAAGTGCAAGGCACCCACTTATAAATTCAAAAGAAGTTATATCTTCAGATATATATTTAGGTGATGAATATAATGTAATAATGATTACTGGACCTAATACAGGAGGTAAAACAGTAACATTAAAAACAGTAGGATTAATACATCTTATGGGAATGTCTGGACTTTTAATACCTGCTAAGGAAGGTTCAACTATTGCATATTATAAAGAAATATTTGCAGATATAGGTGATGAACAAAGTATAGAACAATCTCTTTCAACATTTTCATCGCATATGACTAATATAGTAGATATAATGAAGAAAGCAACTAAACAATCTTTAGTGCTTTTTGATGAGTTAGGTGCAGGAACAGATCCAACAGAAGGAGCTGCACTTGCTGCTGCAATAATAGATAATTTAAAAGCTAGAGGAACTAAAGTTATTGCAACTACCCATTATAGTGAACTTAAGGGATATGCTCTTAAAAACAAAGATGTAGAGAATGCTTCAGTTGAATTTGATGTAAAAACATTAAAGCCAACATATAGACTTTTAATAGGTATTCCAGGTAAATCTAATGCTTTTGAAATATCAAGAAGATTAGGATTAAATGAAGATGTAATAAATTCTGCAAAAGAATTTATATCTAATGAAAACCTACAATTTGAAGATTTAATAAGAGAACTTCAAGAAAAAAGTATAATAGCTAAAAGAGATGCTAGAGAAGCTTTAAAAATAAAAGAAGAAGCTAATGAATTAAAGAAAAAATTTGAAGAAAAACTTAAGAAGTTAGATAAAACTAGAGATAAAGTTTATATGGAAGCAAGGCAAGAAGCGAAAAATATAATATCAGATGCAAAAGAAGAAGCTGATGATATATTAAAAGCTATGAGGGAACTTGAAAAGTTAGGAATATCAGGCGGTGGAAGAAGTAGGCTTGAAGAAGAGAGAAGAAAACTTAGAGAAAGTTTAGAAAATAAAGAAAATGAAATTTATAAGCAAAAAGAACAAAAAGGAGAAGAAATAAAAAATATAAAACTTGGAATGGAGGCATATCTTCCATCATTGAATCAGAATGTAACAGTATTATCTCTTCCAGATAATAAAGGTGAAGTTTTAGTAGAGGCAGGCATAATGAAAATAACAGCTAAAGCTAAAGATCTAAGAGCTATAAATAATCCTAATACAAAGAAAAAAGAAAAGAAAAAGAGGGAAGTGAAATTAAATTTAAGTTCTGTATCATCAAGAGTAGATCTTAGAGGGTTAGATGCAGAAGAAGCATGTTATAGAGCGGATAAATATTTAGATGATGCTTATATGGCTAATTTAGGTGAAGTTACAATAGTTCATGGTAAAGGAACAGGAATACTTAGAAAAGCTATAAATGATATGTTAAAGAGACATCCTCATGTAAAGTCACATAGATTAGGAGTGTATGGTGAAGGGGGAGATGGAGTCACTGTAGTTATATTAAAGTAAACACTAAGTTCATAAATAATCTATGATTTTAACATAAAAATAATACAAATAAACCTTTACATTGTGTTATTTAAAAAAATTAAATAATTATTCTTTATTTTTTTCTTTTTGTAACTTATAATTATGATAGATTTTTTTATAATAATGGGAAATAGAAACAGGAGAGATAATATGATAGAAAAAGATTCTTATGTACTAGTTATTGGAGCATCCATAGTTGATATATTAGGCTTTAGTAGAAATACATATAAAGGAAAAGACTCTAATCCGGGAAATATTAAAATATCACTTGGTGGTGTTTGTAGAAATATTGCAGAAAATCTTGCAAGGGTTGGAGTTAGAACTAAGTTTATATCAACTATAGGTGATGATGAAAATGGTAGAAATATTTTATCACATTCAAAAATGATAGGTTACAATATGGAAGATTCGTTAATACTTGAAGGCGGATGTACTCCAACATACATGGCTATTTTAGACCATACAGGTGATATGGTATCAGCAGTAGTTGACATGGAAAGTTTAGATGAAATGGATACTGATTTTATTGATTCTAAAAGTCACATAATAGAGGCTGCAGAATACACTATACTTGATGCTGATGATGCAGAATTACTTGAATATATACTTAAAAAATATGAAGGAAAAACAAAATTTATATTAGATCCAGTATCAGCGGCTAAAGCTAGAAATATAAAACATTTAATTAAATATTTCCACACAATAAAGCCAAATAGATATGAAGCTGAAATACTTTGTGGTTTTGAAATAAAAACTAAAGATGATTTAGAAAGAGCAGGAAAATACTTTTTAGATCAAGGAGTAAAAAATATATTTATAAGTTTAGATGCAGATGGCATATATTATACAAATGGAGTAGAAGTTGGAAAAATAAAAGCTAAAAAAGTTAAAGTTAAAAATACAACTGGAGCTGGTGATTCATTTGTTGCAGGAGTTGGATATGGATATATGAATGGATTATCATTAAAGGATACCGTTAAATATGCAATTGCAATGTCAACAATAACTATTTCCCATGAAGATACTATAAATCCTAAAATGAGTAATGACTATGTAGATGTATATCTGAACAAAATTGAGTGGGAAGAAAATACATATTAATTATAAAAATAGCTAAAGGTAAATCCTTTAGCTATTTTTATAGATAGGAGAGTGGTAAAGTGATTATAATAAGCGCATGCCTTTGTGGGTGTAATTGTAAATATAATGGTAAAAATAATAAAAATGAAAAATGTTTAAATTTATTTAAAGAAGGGAAAGCGATTTTAGTATGCCCTGAACAATTAGGGGGATTAAGCACTCCTAGAATACCTTGTGAAATTATAAAAAAAGAAGGAAATCTTACAGTTATTAATAAATTAGATGAAGATTTGACGGAAAACTTTAATAAAGGTGCAGAAGAGGCTTTTAAACTTGCAAAACTTATAAATGCAAAATTTGCAATATTAAAAGATGGTAGTCCATCTTGTGGAAGTAATTTTATATATGATGGAACATTTACAAATAATAAAATTAATGGTTTTGGAGTTACAGCAAAAAAATTTATTGAAAATGGAATAGAAGTTTTTTCAGAAAATAATATACCAGAAAATATTTAATATAAATTAGTAGTATAAATACTATCTATTTTAGGAATAATTAAAAAGAGTTTCAATAAAAATAGGAGGTATTTATTATGGCAGAACTAAATATAACTGAAAGAAAAAGAGTTACTCATAGTGGTAGAAAAACTAGAAATAAGGGGTTAGTGCCTGGAGTAGTTTATGGAAAAGAAATGAAAAATTTTATGTTTGAGGTATCTTCTTTAGAACTTTGTAGAGAAGTAGCAAATGTTGGGGAACATGGAGTTTTAAGTTTAAATATTAATGGAAATAAAAGAGATGCGTTAATAAAAGAAGTTCAGAGGGAACCTGTAAATCATGAAATAATACATTTAGATTTAGAACTTATAAGCTCTAATCAAAATATTGAAACGGAAGTACCAATACAATATTTAGGAGAAAAATATTTAAATAATAAAGGGGCAGTTTTACAAAAAGAAAAAGATTCAATAAAAGTTTCATGTGATTTAAACTCTATTCCAAAATCAATTAAATTTGATGTGTCAAAGGGAATGAATGGAGATGTATTTAGAGTTTGTGATTTAGAAATTGCAGAGGAACTTAATATTTTAGATGATTTAAATTCTGTTATGGCTTCAATATCAAATGAAAGAAAGTTAACATCAGATTTAATGGATGAAGAACAAAAAGCTAACAATTCAGAAAAAAATAAATAAAAGTATATTTTTATTTAAGCGGAGGATTTACCTCCGTTTATTTATTTATACTAAATTACTTTACTTAAACAAGGTATAAAAAATAACTTTATTATTTTATTAGTAAAATTTTTACTATATAAAATAAATATTAAATATGATTCAAGATAGAGTTTTAAAAACTTTTAATTTAAAATATAAAAACTAACATTGAACTACTTAAGATAAATATGTTAAAATTTATACTTGAAAATATATTATATTTTATATTAAAATTTAAAACTATTAAGAGTAATAAAAATATGTTTTTTAAAAATAATTTTTATATATAGTAAAATTATATATTATATTTAAAGAAAATGTGTAAGCTTAATTAAAAATAAGTTGAAATTTAAGCTATCATCTTATATAGGTGGTAGCGATATTTTTATATAGGTGGTGAACAAATGGATTATAAAGCAGTATTTAAAGAGAAATTAGGAAAGCTTTTATTCTTAGAGATTGATAAGGAAGGATTTAAAAATATACTAAATATACCAGAATATATTTCATTTAATAGTAAGGAGTTATTTGTACCAATAAGTTCTGAATACATAACAAGTAATATAGATGATAAAATAAAAATAGAAAATTTACCTATATATTATTTTGTAGAAGGTATGCTTTTAACTTTAGGAGCTGATAGAAATATAAAATATGCAGATGATTATAATATATTACTTATGCAAATACCTCAAAGTGAAGAATGTGGAAAAAGTTTAGTAGCACAAAGAGTTAAAGAGGATAGATTAGATGATGCTTATCTTATATTAAAAGGATTACTTGATTTTGAAGAAAAGGAAGAATATATGGAAAAGTTGCTTCTTCTAGGTGTTAATTTAAGAGAGAAAGACAAGGCTTTTGAAGAGATTTTACTAGAAGATATAGAAGAAGCTAAAAAACTATTTGGAAATATGAAAGAACCTTATTTATATAAAGCAATAATATTAAAAGATAAAAATGATTATGTTGGAGCTAAGGTAGAAATCAATGAGTATTTAAGAAGAGGTGGAGAACAAACTTCTGAAATAGAAATGCTTATGGATGATATAGAAAATGTAACAACATATGAAAAGGCTGTGGAGTTAGTTGAAACTGAGCCAGAAAAATCTATTGAATTATTTTTATCATTAGTAGATAAATTTGATAGTAATCCATTAATATATTATTACTTAGGTGTTTGCTTTAGAAAATTAGGTAAACATGATAAAGCTATATATTATTTATGTGAAAGTATAAAAATAGAAAGCGGAATACTTGAAGTTGTAAATGAGCTTGGATTAAATTATGCTTGTATAGGAGAATATAATTTAGCAATACAATATTTTAAAAAAGCTTTTGAAGCTTCAAAAGAAGTTGAAATTTGCACAAACATAATAATGTGTTACTTAAATATTGGTAATATTAAAGAAGCAAAATTACATTTAGAAATTGCAAAAAAATTAAATAGTGAAGATGAAATTGTTAAAAAGATTGAAAAATTATTAGAAAATGAAAAAGATAATTAAATATAGCTTTTAAGGAGGAGTCAAATGCTATTTAAAGATTATAAAATACAAGAATTTGTAAATGAATTAGCTTCAGATGCTCCATCTCCAGGAGGAGGAAGTACTGCAGCATTTGTAGGAGCATTGGCAGGATGCTTGAATAATATGGTATACTCACTTACAATAAATAAAAAGTCATTTGAAATATTAACTGAAGAGAAAAAACAAGAAATGATAAAATTTGAAAATGAATGTAACAATTTTATTTCAAATTGTGTAAATTTTATGGAGGAAGATAGAACTTGTTTCAATAACTTAATGAAATGCTATAAACTCCCTAAAAATACAGATGAAGAAAAAGAGTACAGAAAATCTGAATTAAAAGCTAAAACATATGAAGCTATGATATCACCTCTTAAAGTTTGTAGAGAATGTATTAAATTTTATGAAAATATAGAATTTGCAATAAAATATGGTAATAAAATGCTTATATCAGATGCTGGAGTTTCAGCAAGTTTATTACATTCAGCTATAGAAAGTTCTATAATAAATGTGAAAGTTAATTTAAATTCATTAAAGGATGAGGAATATTTTGATGAAATAAAATTAGAGTTAGAAGATATTTTAAATAAATCTAAGGAATATAAAAATAAAATATTAAAAGATGTAAATAATTATATATTTTCTTAAAATGATTATAGAGTGAAGTTTTAACTTCACTCTATAATCATTTTATCTGGTAAATCATTTAAAGTTTTAAATTCATAACCATCTTGTTGTAAAGATATAATTAAATCTTTCAATATTTTTGTATTTGTATCAGATACAGCATGTAATAACATTATACATCCTGGATGGACACCATTTTTAATTTTTTTCATAGCAAATTCAGGATTTGGTTGATCATTAACTAACCAATCTCTATATGCAAAACTCCAAAAAATTGTTTTGTAACCTAACGCAGATGTTTTATCTAACGAGCTTTTAGAGTATTTTCCCATAGGTGGTCTAAAGAATTTCGGCATATCTTCACCAATAAGTTCTTTGTAAGCTTCATTTACACTATTTATTTCCTCATTAAATTTAGAAACATCTGTTATACTTGCCATTGATGGATGTGTATTTGTATGATTACAAACTAAATGCCCTTCTTTAACCATTCTAGTAACTGTACTAGCATGAGAAGTTATATAAGGTTTAACAACGAAAAAAGCTGCTTTTACATTTAAGGATTTTAATATGTCTAAAATTTCTTCTGTGTTTCCTTTTTCATATCCTTCATCAAATGTTAAATATAATTCTTTTTTTGTTGTATCTCCAACATAAAAAGAATTACTATCTTTTAAAAATGTTGCTGATTCTTTTGGTGCTTCAGGAGTTTTATTTTTTTCTCTAGAAACAAAGTACCAATTAAATTCAGTATTATCATTAGAAGAAAAGGCTAAAGGTGTAGCGCTTACTAATAAAGTTAAAATAAATGAAAAAATAAATAAAAGCTTTTTAAAATGCTTTTTCAATATAAAACCTCCTTTCTTAAAGGTCATAATTAGTATTAGGAAAATTTTAAAAAATAAACATGGTAATATTTAAGATTTAATGATAAAAAATTCAAAAGTTGAAAATTAATATTATGTAGAGTATAATTTATGGGTATAAGTAAAAGTTAGAAAGGAATGTACATAATGAAGTTAGGAATCGTAGGTTTACCGAATGTTGGTAAGAGTACTTTATTTAATGCTATAACAAAGGCAGGAGCGGAGTCAGCAAACTACCCATTCTGTACTATAGAGCCAAATGTTGGAGTAGTTAGTGTCCCAGATAAAAGATTAGATGTATTAGAAAAAATGTATAATACGAAAAGAAAAGTATATACTTCAATAGAATTTTATGATATAGCTGGATTAGTTAAAGGAGCTTCAAAGGGTGAAGGATTAGGAAATAAATTTTTATCACATATAAGAGAAGTAGCTGCTATAGTTCATGTGGTTAGATGTTTTGATGATGGAAATGTTGTTCACGTTGAAGGTTCAGTAGATCCTATAAGAGATATAGAAACAATAAATTTAGAGCTTATATTCTCAGATTTAGAGGTTTTAGAGAGAAGAATGGAAAAGGCTGTTAAGCTTGTAAGATCAGGAGATAAAACAGCTAAAGCTGAATATGAGATAATGGAAAAAGTTAAAGCTCACTTAGAAAATAATTTACCTGTTAGAACTTTAGACGTTAATGAAGATGAAGCAGCATTTATAAAAACTTTATTCTTAATAACATCAAAGCCTGTACTATATGCTTGTAATGTTTCAGAGGACGACGTAGTAAGTGGAAACACTCATAATGAATACGTGAAAAAAGTAGAAGAATATGCTACAAATGAAAATTCAGGTATAGTTATAGTAAGTGCTAAAATAGAAGAAGAACTATCAGGACTTGAAGATGAAGAAAAAGAAGAAATGCTTGGTGAATATGGTTTAAGTGAATCAGGACTTGATCAACTTATAAGAGAAGGTTATAAATTATTAGGACTTATAAGTTATTTAACAGCTGGTGTTCAAGAAGTAAGAGCATGGACTATAAGACAAGGTACTAAAGCACCACAAGCTGCTGGAAAAATTCATTCAGATATTGAAAGAGGATTTATTAGAGCAGAAGTTGTTTCATATGATGACTTAGTAGAATGTGGATCAGAAGCTGCAGCTAAAGAAAAAGGTCTTTTCAGATTAGAAGGTAAAGAGTATGTTATGAAAGACGGAGATGTTGTAAACTTTAGATTTAATGTTTAATAAAATATAACTATAAAAAAGGTGGAGAATATTCTCCACCTTTTTTATAGTTATATTTTAAATTTATGGCGGGAATATGTAGGAATCGAACCTACCTATGACGGTATTAGCGCCACAACTCGGTGTTGAAGACCGGTAAGTACACCAGAACTTATCTATTCCCTTAATAGAACTATTTTATAAAAAATATAATTAAAAGTCAAACTATTGAAAAATATACTTTTAAATGAAGGAAATTAATAATAATTATAGAATAACTATAAATAAATAGCTAAAAATAGAATATAGTAGTTGAAAGTATATAAAAATAAATGTAAAGTATAATAGAGAAAGTGAAAATATGTATTAAAAATAAGTTCAAACAGAATAGTATAAACTGTTAATTAATTTTATATAATTTAGTAGCTTAAATTACAGCAAAAAGAGGAGAATAATATATGGAATTTAAACACATTTCAGTTCTTTTAAATGAATGTTTAGAAGGGTTAAATATAAAAAAAGATGGTAAATATGTTGATTGCACACTAGGTGGAGCTGGACATTCATCTCAAATAATTAAAAGATTAGATAAAGACGGACTTTTAATTGGAATAGATCAAGATAAAGATGCATTAAAAGCTGCATCAAAAAGACTAGAACAATATAATAATAAAATATTAGTTCACAATAACTTTTACAATATAGGTGAGATAATAGATAGTTTAAATATAGGAAATGTAGACGGAATATTAATGGACTTAGGAGTATCATCATATCAATTAGATGAAGGTGAAAGAGGTTTTAGCTATATGCAAGATGCACCTTTAGATATGAGAATGAATAGAGATAATGAATTTTCAGCATATAATGTTGTAAATGAATATAGTGAAGAAGAATTATTTAAAATTATAAAAGATTATGGAGAAGAAAAGTTTGCAAAAAGAATTGCTAATTTTATAGTAGAGAGAAGGTCAGAAGGTCCTATAAATACAACTTTAGAATTAGTTGACATAATAAAAAGTGCAATACCAGCGAAAGCTAGAAGAGAGGGACCTCATCCAGCAAAAAGAACTTTTCAAGCGATAAGAATAGAAGTTAATGGAGAATTAAGAATATTAAATAAGGCTATAGAAGATGGAGTTGAAAGATTAAATAAGGGTGGCAGAATGGCTATAATAACATTCCATTCTTTAGAAGATAGAATAGTTAAGTTGAAATTTAGAGATCTTGCAAATCCATGTAAATGTCCTAAAGAGTTTCCTATATGTGTTTGTGGAAAGAAACCAACTGTTAAATTAGTAAGTAGAAAGGCAATAGAGCCAAGCAAAGAAGAAGTTACTGAAAATCCAAGAAGTAGAAGTGCAAAGCTTAGAGTTATTGAAAAGCTATAATTAAAATATTATGTTATAATTTTAAGGGGATGTGAATAAAGTGATAGTGAAGGATTTTGATTATGTTAGAGGGAATACTGCAGTAAAACCTCAAAGAAAATACGATGACATAAAAAAAGATAAGCAAAGAAAGAATCAAAAAAACAATAAAAAGAAAAAATTAGCTACGTTACAAAAAAAGAAAAAAATAAATTCAACTATTCAAGTTGCATTAGTTATATTTGTTTTAGGGGTTGCTACAATTTGGAGAGATACAAAAGTTTATAATTTACAAACACAGGTTGGAAATATAAGTAATGAAATAAAAGTTGTAAACAATGAAAATGAAGCATTAAGGGTAGATTTATTGAAACATTCATCACTTAAAGGAATAGAGGAAAAAGCAAAAAGTAAATTAGGTATGATTCCACCAGCTAAAGCTGATAAGGTAAATATCGATTTATCAAAAGATTGTTTAAATGGACTAGCAAGATAGATTTAAAGAGTTTAAAAAATATTTGGATGCACTTTCAATATTTTAAAGTGCATCCAAAGTGTTTTAGCAATTATACGGAGGAGTTAAAGTGAAAAAAAGAGGCTTTGTTGATAGAGCTCTAACTAGAAAAAGGATTGGAGTCGTTGTAGGTTTTTTAACATTAATATTTGTAGTTTTGACAATTAGATTATCTTATATAATGATTGTTAAAAGACAAGATTATGAAGCAAGAGCTGAAGAACAATGGACAAGCGAAGTTAAGATTGATGCAAGAAGAGGAAGAATATTAGATAGAAATGGATCAGAACTTGCTGTTTCAGCAAATGTATATAGAGTAGACTTTGATTTAAATTCTATAAGAGCATATTTAAAAGATAATGAATTAACAAATAGTCAAATAGCACCTAAAATAGCAGAAGCTCTTAATATGAAAGAAGCTGATGTTTTAAAGAAACTTGAAACTAAATTACCAAGTGGTGCTCCAGCTGGATCAGCAACTTTAGTGAGAAGAATAGAAAAAGACCAAGCTGATAAAGTTAAAGATTTAAAAATACATGGTGTTATAGTTTCACCAGATACAAAGAGATATTATCCAAATAATAATTTTGCAGCTCATCTTTTAGGTAGTACTAATATAGATGGTCAAGGATTAACGGGAGTAGAACTTCAATATAATAAAGAATTATCAGGAATACCAGGAATGAGAATTGCAGAATTAGATAGTAAGAGTAATGATTTACCATATACAATATCAAAATTTGTTCCTCCAGTTGAAGGAAAAGATGTTGTTTTAACTATAGATGAAAATATTCAGTTTTTTGCAGAAAAGGCAGCAGAAAAAGCTTTAAAGGATAATAAGGCAAAAGCAACATCAGTTTTAGTATTTAATCCTAAAAATGGTGAAATATTAGCTATGGCAAATAAGCCAGATTTTAACCCTAATAATCCTTTTGAAGGTGCTGATAAATTTACAGGAAAAACAGAGTATGATAAAGTTCAAAAAATGTGGAGAAATAGACTTGTAAATGATACATTTGAACCAGGTTCAATTTTTAAAGTAATAACGGCAATTGCTGCTATGCAAGAAGGTGTTGTAAAACCAGACGATACATTTGTATGTAACGGAGGTTTAACATTTGGAAAAAGAAAAATAAAATGTTGGAAAACTACAGGACATGGTAAGTTGACATTTCCTGAAATAATTCAAAATTCATGTAACGTAGGATTTATGGAACTTGGTGAAAAGATTGGTAAAGATAAATTATATAAATATATTGATAAATATGGATTTGGTAAAAAAAGCGGTATAGACCTTCCTGGAGAAGCATCAGGAATAATAAAGAATCCTAAAAATATTTCAGCAACAGATTTAGCTACAATATCATTTGGACAAACTAATACTGTAAATTCTGTTCAATATATGTCTGCCTTTAATGCTATTGCAAATGGTGGTACATTAATACAACCTCATATTATGAAAGAAATAACTCATAAAGATGATAGTGGAGTTGAGGTAGTAGATAGAAAGTTTGAGCCAACAGAGAAGGCTGTTTCAGATAAAGAGACTACAGCACAACTTAGACAATACTTAGAAAGAGTTGTTACAGCAGGTTCTGCAAAGGGTACATTTATAGAAGGATATCATATTGGTGGAAAAACTGGTACTGCTCAAAAGGTTAATCCAGAGAATGGTACTTATGAACAAGGTAAATATATATCTTCATTTGTAGGTATGGCTCCAGTTAGTGATCCGAAGATAACAGTTATGATAACAATTGATGAACCAAGTAATGGAGCATATTATGCTGGGGTTGTAACAAGTCCTGTGGCAAAATCTTTATTTACTGATATTTTTAATTATTTAGAAAGTGACTTTTCTAAAGAGAATGATTCAGCTATAATTAGAGATGCTATAATACCAGAAGTAAGAGGTAAAAGTATTGAAGAGGCTAAAAAGATTTTAAAAGATTCAAAGTTAGATTATAATATAGAAGGAAATGGAACAACAGTAAAGAGTGTTAAACCATATCCAGGCTATTCAGTTAAGGAAGGTACTAAGGTAACATTATATACTAATGGAAATGATAATAACAAAGAAGCTGTTATAATGCCTGATGTTAGAGGGTACTCAAAAGATGCTGCATCAAATCTTTTAAAAGGTCTTGGAATATCTGCTATTTTTGAAGGTGAAGGCAAAGTAACTGATCAAAATGTACCTAGTGGAGAATTAATTAATAAGGGAACTAGTGTTAAGTTAACATTAAATTCAGATTATAAAGATTAAATTCTTTAATTGTTATAGCATGTAAGGGTTATCCTTACATGCTATTTTAAAGAGTAAATGTAATTATAGCTAAGTAAAGTGCATATTATTAAAGGAGATGATTAAATGAATTTAGCTAAATTATTAGATGGGTTAAATTATAAATTAATAAAAGGGGATATAGATAGAGAAATAAATAAAATTAACTATGATAGTAGAAAAGTACAAGATAAAGATGTTTTTGTATGTATAAAGGGATTTGAAAGTGATGGACATAAATTTGTAGATAGTGCAATAAAAAAAGGTGCTAAAGTTATTATTTGTCAAGATGATATAAATATAAATGAAGATGTTACAATAATAAAATTTGATGATACAAGAAAAGCACTTGCAAGTATAGGAGCTAATTACTATGGAAGACCTTCTGAAAAATTAGAAATAATAGGTATAACAGGAACTAATGGTAAAACTACAACAGCCTTTATGATAAAAAGTATATTAGAAAGTTTAGGAGAAAAGGTAGGACTTATAGGAACTATTGCTAACTACATAGGGGATAAGCAAATAAAATCAGAAAGAACAACACCAGAATCATTGGAGTTACAAGAATTATTTTGTAATATGGTAAACGAAGGTGTTAAATATTGTGTTATGGAAGTATCTTCACATTCTTTAGAATTAGATAGAGTTTATGGAGTGAAGTTTAAAACTTCAATCTTTACTAATTTAACAAGAGATCATTTAGATTTTCATAAAACATTTGAAAATTACTATAAAGCAAAATATAAATTGTTTGAAAGAACAGAAGTAAGTATAATAAATATAGATGATAAATATGGTAATAGAATAATAAAAGATTTAGAAAAAGAAAATATAAATAATTACTTAACTTACAGTATAAAAAATAATGCTGATATAAAGGCTGAAAATGAAAAGTTAGAAAGTATGGACATAATATTTGATTTAAAAGTTAAAGATGAGAGAGAAAAAAATATTCTACTTCCTATTCCAGGGGAATATAACGTATATAATGCATTAGGGGCTATTGGTGCATGTTATTCACTTGGTATATCATTAGAAAATATAAAAAAAGGATTAAAAGAAATAGTTGTACCAGGTAGATGTGAAAGGGTAGCTAGAAAGTATAATCTTCCATTTGAAATAATAATAGATTATGCACATACTCCAGATGGATTAGAAAATATATTAAAAACTGCAAGACAATTTACTAAAGGAAATTTAATATCAGTATTTGGTTGCGGTGGAGATAGGGATAAAGTCAAGAGACCACAAATGGGAAAAATAGGTGTAGATTATTCAGATATTGCAATAATTACATCAGATAATCCAAGAAGTGAAGAACCTGAATTAATTATAAAAGATGTAATACAAGGAATAGATAAAGATAATTTTATTAAAATAACAAGTAGATACGAAGCTATAGAAAAGGCTATAAATATTGCTAAAAAAGATGATGTAATTGTTATAGCAGGTAAAGGTCATGAAACGTATCAAATTTTAAAAGATAAAACAATTCACTTTGATGAAAGAGAAGTAATAGATGAAATTTTAAAAAAGAACTAGGGGTGTAGTTATTATGGAAATGACATTTGAGGAGTTACTAAAATATAGCGAAGGAGAAATAATTTTAAATAATAAAAATAAAAAATTCAATAAATTATCAACTGATACTAGAAAAATTGAAAAAGATAATATATTTTTAGCATTAAAAGGTGAGAATTTTAATGGAAATAAGTATGTTAAGGAAGCTTTCGAAAAGGGTGCTTCAATAGCTATAGTTGATGAAGTTTTATATAATGAAGAAGAAATAAATGGTATTGTAATTAAAGTTAAAGATACAAAGAAGGCTTTATTAAGCATTGCAAGAGGATATAGAGAAAAGTTAGGAATAAAAGTAGTTGCCATAACAGGGTCTACAGGAAAAACATCTACTAAAGATTTGGTAAGTGCGTTTTTAAGTGGAAAATATAAAGTTTTTAAAACAAAAGGGAATTTTAATAATGAAATAGGACTTCCACTTATGGTATTAGAACTTGATAGTTCAATTGATGTTGCTGTTCTTGAAATGGGAATGAGTAATTTTAATGAAATTCATAATCTTGCCGAATGTGCAAAGCCTGATATTGCTATGATAACTAATATAGGAGTTTCTCATATAGAAAATTTAAAAACTAGAGAAAATATATTAAAAGCGAAGATGGAAATAACTGATTTCTTTAATAAAAATAATATTCTTATATTAAATAGTGAAGATGATATGCTTCAAACTGTTAATAGCAATATGTATGAAATAATAAATATTGGATATAATCAAAATTGTAATTATTTTGCTAAAAATATTAAATTAGATAAAGAAACAACATCTTTTGATTTTAACTATAATGTAGAAATGAATACAATAACATTACCAATGGTAGGTATTCATAACGTTCTAAATGCTCTACTAGGTATTGCTGCATCATATAAATTAGGTTTAACAGTAGATGAAATAAAAGAAGGTCTTAAAAATTTAGAGGCTACATCTATGAGATTAGAATTTATAGAAAATGAATTTGGAATAGAAATAATTAATGATTGTTATAATGCTAGTCCAGATTCTATGAAAGCAGCTCTTGATGTATTAAAAAATAGAGAAGGAAAAAGAAAAATTGCAATACTAGGCACTATGAGAGAATTAGGTGATGAAGCTAATAGATGTCATAAAGAAGTTGGAGAGTATGCAAAAGATAGAGTTGATTTACTTGTATCATGTGGTGAACATATAGATGATTTCAAAGAAGGTTTTGAAAAAAATAGAATAAAATTATATAATACAAAGGTAAATTTAATAAACGACTTAAATTCAATTATTAAACCTGGGGATGTAGTATTAGTTAAAGCATCAAGAGGAGAAAAATTCGAAGAAATAGTCGAAGAATTAAAAAATATAAAATAACAACGAAGGAGGTGAACTACTAAAGTAGATTTCTTTAGTAGTAAAGATGGGGGAATTTTTAAGTAGTTTTAGTAGTCCATTTATGGTGTTAGCATTAGCGTTAATATTAGGTTTTGTTATATCAATAGTATTAGGACCAATATTTATACCGATGTTACACAAATTTAAATTTGGCCAAAATATAAGAGAAGAGGGGCCAAAAAGTCATTTTAAAAAAGCTGGTACTCCAACAATGGGAGGAGTTATATTTATAATATCAGTTACAATTGTAATGTTTGTTATGAGATATAAGTTATCAGATGAAGGGATGATAATATTATATTCAATGATAGCCTTTGGTTTTATTGGATTTTTAGATGATATGTTAAAGATAATACACAAAAATAACTTAGGATTAAGAGCATGGCAAAAGATGTTATTACTTTTATTATTTTCAATAGCAATGGCTTATTATAGCTATAATGTTCTTGGAACAAGTATAGTAATTCCATTCTTAGGAATAGATTTAAACCTTGGAATAATATATATTCCATTTGTAATTTTATATTATGCAGGAGCGACAAATGCTGTAAATCTTACTGATGGTTTAGATGGATTAGCTTCAAGTGTTACAGTTATAGTTTTAATATTCTTTAGTATAATGTCTTATACACAAGGTAATTATCAAATAACAGTATTTTGTGTAGCTTTAATAGGAGCACTTTTAGGTTTCTTAAAATATAATAAATATCCAGCAAAAATATTTATGGGTGATACTGGGTCATTAGCATTAGGCGGTGCTGTTGCAAGTATAGCTTTACTTTTAAAGAATCCAATTATTCTTGCAATAGTTGGAGGAATATATGTTTTCGAAACTTTATCAGTAATAATACAAGTAGTTTCATTTAAAACAACTGGTAAAAGAGTATTTAAAATGGCTCCAGTTCATCATCATTTTGAACAATTAGGCTGGTCAGAAAAGAAAGTAGTATTTGTATTTTCATTAGTAACTATTATCCTTTGTATTATAGGGGGGATATCACTTTAATAATATATATCGGAGGAAGTTTTGTATGAGAAAATTAAGACCCAAAGGGAAGAGAATGGGTGAAATTGATTATGGTGTGTTTTGTACCATAATATTATTACTTGCTGTTGGGGTTGTAATGGTATATTCAGCAAGTTCTTATTATGCTATGTTTCATAATAATGATAGTATGCATTATTTGAAAAGACAGCTTATATGGAGTGTTTTAGGTGTTGTATCTATGATGATTATGATGTCAGTAGATTATCATAAGCTTAAGAAGATAATACTACCATTAATCCCAATAACTATATTAGCATTATTAGCTGTTTTTGCTTTTCCGGGTGTTAATGGAGCAAAAAGATGGATTCAACTTGGACCACTTTCATTTCAACCTTCAGAACTTGCAAAATATGTAGTTGTACTTTATTTAGCAATGTTTTTAGAAAGAAAAGGAGATTATGTAAAAAGTCTAAAAAAAGGTGTAATTCCTTGCTTTTTAATTGCTGGTATATTTGCAGGTTTAGTACTTGCTGAGAAAAATTTAAGTATAGCTTCAGTTATTATGATTGTTACGTTTATAATGGTATATTCATCAGGTGCTAGAAATCAGCATATGTTTGGCCTTGTTATGCCAACTTTAGGAGCGGCGGCAGCAGCATTTGCATTTTTAGAACCGTATAGAAGAGCAAGAATGTTAAATTTTATAAATCCTTGGAAGGATCCAGCAGGAAATGGATATCAATTAATACAGTCATTCTATGCATTAGGAGCTGGTGGAGTAACAGGTTTAGGACTTGGGCAATCAAGACAAAAGATGCTTTATATGCCAGAGCCACATAATGACTTTATATTTTCTATAATAGGAGAAGAATTAGGGTTAATCGGTTGTATAGTAATCATATTATTATTTGTTGTATTTGTTTGGAGAGGAATAAGAGTTGCTATAAAAGCTAGGGATACTTTTGGAAGTCTTTTAGCTATAGGAATAACATCCGTTATAGCAGTACAATCTATAATAAATATAGCTGTTGTTACTGGATCAATGCCAGTAACAGGAGTTCCACTACCATTTATAAGTTATGGAGGAACATCCCTTGTAATCAACTTAATAGCTATGGGTATATTACTTAATATATCAAGACAAGTTGAAGGCAAAGAAAAGATTAAGAATATAAATGAAAAAAAGGCTTAGTAGTAATAACACTACTAAGTTTTTTAATGGGCAATATAAAATAATTAATTCCTTGTTAAGAATTTTTTGATGAAAATTTATATGAACAATGGTATTATATTAATGTATATATAAAATATGTGAGGATAGGTAAATGTATGGGAACATCAGAAAATAGATATATAAAAAAAGCTAGACGGAAAAGGATGATAAAGCGAAGTATTTTTATATTAATTTTAATATTAGTTGCATTAGGATTATTTATCACAAAATCAAATATGTTTTTAATAAAGAATATAGAAGTAAGTGGAAATAAATTAATTTCTAAAAATCTTATAGTTAATAAACTTCAAGGTGTTAAGGGAGAAAATATATTTTTTATTAAAAGTAATGATATAAAAACAAAACTTAAATCAGATCCATATATAAATGAAATCTCTATATCAAGAAAGTTTCCATCAACACTTAAAGTTGATATTACAGAAAAGAATGTAGCGTATTATGTAAAATCTAATAACGGATACGATATTATAAGTTCTGATTTTATTTTTTTAGAAAAAGTAAATAATTTGAATGGAAAAAATTTGATAGAAATAACAGGGTTAAACTCTGGAAATGAAACTTTAGGAAGTAAATATATTGATACTAAGGATGATACAAGGTTAGAAGATTTTCTAAAAGAATTGTATAAGATAAAACAAGCAAATACTACAAAACATAATATAACTAATGTTAATGTTTCAAATCTTAATTCAATAATAGTATATTTTGGTACTACTGAAGTAAGGATTGGAAATGGAGATGATTTAGTTAAAAAAATGAATGATGCTCTAAATATTTTAAGTGGGTTAAAAGAACAAAAAGTTGATATGAAAAATGGATATATAGATGTAAGTTTTGAAGGAGCTCCTGTAATTAGAGAGAGAAAATAGAGGAGGTTATATATAAATGAAGAAATCAGTTTCACAGATTTCTATTGCTGCTGTATGTGCTATATTAGGATTTTTATTAGCATATCAGTTTAAAATATTAAAAATAAATAATGAAACAGGAATAGACAGTTACAATAAAAGTGATATAATTGCAGAAATTGATAGTTTAAAGAAGGAAAAGGAAGAACTTCAAAAGAAAAATAATTCATTAGGAGAAGAATTGAAAAATTTAGAAGAATCAGCTTCAAAAGAAGGTAATGTTGGGAAAGAAATAAAAAACCAATTAGATTCAGCTAGGATGCAATTAGGGCTTGTAGATGTAAAAGGACCAGGAGTTACTATAAAGATAACTCCAAAGACATCAATATTTGGAAGCAATACAGAAGAAATGGGGAGAGGGATTACTGAAGAAGAATTAGTACATATTATTAATTTACTTTGGTATTCAAAGGCTGAGGCAATTTCAGTAAATGGATACAGGATAACTCCACAAACTGGTATAAAAAATTCAAGTAATTATATATGGATTGGAAGTGCTGGTAAAGTTAGTCCTAAGGAACCTATAACAATAAAAGCAATAGGGGATAAGGCAAGGTTAAATGTTGGATTGAATTTTCCAGGGTCTTTAGATTTTGGAGCACTTCAAAATTATAATTGTGAGGTTGAACAAAGTGATAATATAATTATAGATAAAACAACTCAAACTATAAAAAGTGATTATTTAAAACCAGTTGAAAAAAAGGAGGAGAAATAATGGTACCATTTATAGGACTATTAATAGGGATAGTATTTGGCTTTATATTTGATATAAATATTCCAGATAAGCTTTCACCGTATATGTCTGTTGCTATATTGGCGTGCTTAGATTCTGTCTTTGGAGCAATAAGAGCTAATCTATCAAATAGTTTTCAAGCTGATATATTTATTTCAGGTTTTTTTGGAAATTCTTTATTGGCTGCTGGTTTAGCATATCTTGGAGATAAGCTTGGAATACCTATTTATATTGCAGCAGTAATAGTATTTGGTGGAAGAATATTTAATAATTTCGCAATAATACGAAGATTACTGATAGAAAAACTTAGATCAAGACATAGCGAGAAAAAGGTATGAAAATAAAGGGCGGATTTATAGTTTTTATTGCAGCTATATTTTTAGGTATGCTTATATCGTTTAATATAAACTTTAATCAAATAATAGAAAGGAATTTAAGCTTAAGTGCAAAACAATATAAAGATGCAATAAATGAAAAGAGAGATTTATATAAAGAGGTTGAAAGCTTAAGAGAAAATAATATTAAAACTCAAGAAACTATAAATAAATATAAGTATGATGATAAAAAACAAGATAAAATATTAGATAGTATGAAATTACAGCTTAAAGATTATAGTATGATAACAGGACTTACAGAAGTTCAAGGTCCAGGACTTTTAATAAAAATAAATGATGGAAATATTGATTTAAATAAGGATACAGATTTTGAAACTAAATCAAAAATATTTCATGATAATGATATGGCATTAGTTTTGAATGATTTAAGAAAAGCAGGGGCGGAAGCTATAAGTATAAATAATCATAGAGTTACACCAGGTAGTGGTGTTATATGTAATTGGGCTTTTTTGGGTTTTGGGGATGAAACAACAGAATATGCACCATTTTACATATATGCAATAGGCGACCCAGAAGTTATGAAAACTTCTTTATTAGAGGAAGGAAGTCATATTAGAGAACTTATGATTAGACAATTATCAGTTAATATAGAAATAAAAGAAAATATAGTTATGCCAGCTACATCTAAGATAATGCACAATGAATATATGAAGGAATATGTAGCTAATTGATAAAAAATATGAAATATATAAAAAAATATATATAAATTAGAGGAATTTGAAAATAAATGAAGAATAATATTATTTAGGGTAGAAACTATTAATTAAGGAGGCTTTTATGAGTATTAAGCAAAATATAGAAACCATAGAAAATAATTTACCTAAAAGCGTAAAATTATTAGCAGTTTCTAAAACTAGAACTATAGAAGAAATGGAAGAGGCTTATGATTTTGGATTAAGAGATTTTGCTGAAAATAAAGTTCAAGAATTAATTAGAAAAGAAGAGTTATTTCATAAAGATGTAAGATGGCATCTTATAGGTAACTTGCAAACTAATAAAGTTAAATATATTGTAGGCAAGGTACATTTAATTCATTCCCTTTCAAGTATTAAGCTTTTAGAAAAAATAGAAGAATTATTTGGAAAAAGCAATGTTGTAGCTAATACTTTAATTCAAATAAATATAGGAAGGGAAGAAAGTAAAACAGGGATTTTACTTGAAAATTTAGAAGAGCTTATAGAGAAAATTGAAGAATGTAAATTTGTGAAAGTTAAGGGTATAATGGTTATCATTCCAAAAGGAAATGATGAAAGTAATAGGTATTATTTTAAGCAAACTTATGATATATTTTCAAAATTAAAAGAAAGATCTTTTAATAATATAAATATGGAAATATTATCAATGGGGATGACAAATGATTATAAAATAGCAATAGAAGAAGGTTCTAATATGATTCGTATAGGAACTGGAATATTTGGAGAAAGAAATTATAATATTTAGGAGGAATTTTTATGGCAAATATGATATCAAAGATGAAAAATATTTTAGGTTTTGGAGATTTTGATGAAGATTTTGATGATGATGGATTTGCAGATGAAATCGAAGAAATAGATGAGGATGTTACTGAAACAGATGAGAATATTTCAGCACCTGCAGTATCAGGAAAGAGATCAAACAAGGTTGTAAATATTCATACTTCAGCATCAGCTAAAGTTTTAATAACAAAACCTACTGCATATGAAGAAGCTATGGAAATATGTGATGCTATAAGAAATAGAAGAATAGTAGTAGTTAATACAACTAATCTTGATATAAGAACAGCTCAAAGATTGTTAGATTTTATTGGTGGTTCTTGTTATGCATTACATGGAGATATACAAGAAATAGAAAAAAGAGTATATTTACTATCACCTTCAAATGTTGAGGTAACTAGTGAGTTAAAAAGTGAGTTAACTTCAAAAGCTTTATTTAATTGGTCTAAATAATAGGAGGATATTATATGCAAAGCTTTTTAGTTAATTTTATTAACTCCCTTTTTCGTATAATAGAATTAGCCATTATTTTAGAATGTATATTATCTTGGGTTATAAGAGATAGAAATAATGGAATAATGGGTATTATAACAAGTTTTACAGATCCTATTTTGAAGCCATTTCGAATTATACAATATAAATTTTTAGGAAATTTACCAATTGATTTATCACCTATATTCGCAATTATTATATTAGATTTAATAAGACCAATAATTTTATCAATATTGTTAAGCGTTTTTTAGTATGAATAAAGAAACTATAATTAAAAAATTTATAGGTGAAGATAAAAATAAAGCAATAAATTTATATGAAAAAATGATAATTTCATATAATAGAGATATTCCTATGTTTGGAAGTGAATTTTATACTCCAAACATATGGAAATTTTTTTGTGATGAAGAAAAGATAAATGGATTAAAGGTTGAAAGTGAAGGAGTTTTTGAAGATTCCGAAAGACGTATGATATGTTTTAATAATAACTTTTATTTACCTTTTCCAATAGTTCTTCTTAAGATAACAGTAAACACGAAATTTAATAAAGTATTTCATAATCAATATTTAGGTAGTATACTATCATTAGGATTAGAAAGAAATAAGATTGGTGATTTAATAGTTAAAGATAATACCTGTTATGTTGTAGTTCATGAAGATATAAAAGATTATATAATATCTAATTTAATTCAAATAGGAAAAGCAAAATGTAATGTAGAAGAAGTTGACAAAACTACAAATGAAGTAACTTATAATTTTGAAAATATTACAATAAATATTTCATCTATGAGAATAGATTCTGTAGTTGCAAAGCTTATAAATAAATCAAGAAATATAGCTCAAAGTATGATTGATGAGGGTTTAGTACTTGTAAATTATTCTACAGTAAGAGATAAAAGTTTTGAGGTAAAAAGGGAAGATAGAATAACTATAAGAAAATATGGAAAGTACATACTTGGGGAATGTACTGGATATACAAAGAGTGGAAAATGTAAAATAGATATAAAAAAATATACATAGTAGAGGTGTGAAAATAATGAAATTAACTCCAATGGATATAAATAATAAGGAATTTAAGAGGGGTCTTAGAGGATATATTCCAGATGAAGTAGATGAATTTTTAGATGAAGTTGTTGATAATTATGAAGAACTATATAAAGAAAATTCAAAGCTTAAAGAAAAGTTAGAAATTTTAGAAGAACAAATAGAACATTATGCTAAAATTGAATCAACTATTCAAAACACTTTAGTTTTAGCTCAAAATGCTGCAGATCAAGCAAAAGAAAGTGCACAAAAAGAGGCCGAACTTATTGTTAAGAATGCAAATGAAACAGCACAAAGAATAGTAGATAAAGCACACAATGATGTTATTCAAATAAATGATGAATTTGATAGAGTAAAACAGGAATTTATTAAGTTTAGAGCTAAGTTTAGAAATTTTATGAATACACAATTAGAAACTTTTGATGATTTAGAGAAAGATATAAATAAAAATTACTCAATTACAAATACAATAGAAGATTTAGATATTAAAGATGTTAATTATAACGAGGAAATAGTTGATAATGTAGTTGAAGGGGTTTCATCAAGTGAATTAGATGAGATAAAAAGTTTTTTTGCAAATAAAGAAGAATAAAAACCGGCATTACTTTGTAATGCCGACTTTTTTATATATTGATATAGTTGAGTAAAAGTATACTATATATTATAATTGTTAAGTAATAAAGTTTTAGGAGAATTTTAAAATGGATGAATTAATATATAGCATAACAAATGAAGAAAAGAACATTAGAATTGATAAATTTCTTTTAACAAAATTAGAAGGAAAATCAAGAAGTTTTATTCAAGGATTAATAGAACGTGAAAAAGTATTGGTAAATGATAAAAAAATAAAAAGTAATTATAAATTAAAAGAAAATGATAAAATAAAGGTAATTGTTGAGGAACCAAAAGAATTAGCTGTTGAATCAGAAAACATCCCATTAGATATAATTTATGAAGATAAAGATGTAATAGTAGTAAATAAACCAAAAGGAATGGTTGTCCATCCAGCTCCAGGGAATTATACAGGAACCCTAGTTAATGCATTATTATATCATTGCAAAGATTTATCAAGTATTAATGGAATTATAAGGCCAGGTATAGTTCATAGAATAGATAAAGATACTACTGGTATACTTGTAATTGCAAAAAATGATGATGCTCATAATAAATTATCAGAACAATTAAAAGAACATTCTATGAAAAGAGAATACTATGCATTGGTTGAAGGTAGAATGAAGCAAAATGAAGGAACAATAGATAAGCCTTTAGCTAGATCTAAGAGAGATAGATTAAAAATAGCAATATGTGAAGATGGTAAAAGGGCAGTGACACATTATGAAGTTATAGAAAGATTTAGAAATTCTACATTAGTAAAGTGTGTTTTAGAAACTGGAAGAACTCATCAAATTAGAGTTCATATGGCATCTATTGGATACCCACTTGTTGGAGATCCTACATATGGTTTTAAAAAAGGTAAATTTAAAACTGAAGGGCAAATGTTACATGCTAAAACATTAGGATTTATTCATCCTTCAACTTCAGAATATATGGAGTTTTCATCAGAGCTTCCAGAAAATTATAAAGTGTTATTAAATAATTTAAGAAAAGATAATGTATAGGAGGATAAAAATGAAATTAAAAGCAAACTTATTAGATGATAAGGCTATAAAGAGAAGTTTAATAAGAATTTCACATGAGATAATTGAAAAAAATAAAGGCGTAGATGATTTAGTTTTAATAGGTATAAAAAGAAGAGGATATCCTTTAGCTAAAAGAATATCTAACTTCATAAAAGATATTGAAGGAATAGAATTACCTGTTGGTTCAGTTGACATAACTTTATATAGAGATGATTTAAGCAAAGATAATGAAAGTCCAGAGTTAAAGAGTATTGATTTAGGTGTTGATATAAAAGATAAGAGAGTAATAATAGTTGATGACGTATTATACACTTGTAGAACAGCAAGAGCAGCTATGGATGCAATAATAGATGTGGAAAGACCTAAAGTAATTGAATTAGCAGTTCTTATAGATAGGGGACATAAAGAATTACCTATAAGAGCAGACTTTGTTGGAAAGAATATACCAACATCAAAAGAAGAAGTTGTTGGAGTTAAAATACAAGAAATTGATGGAGAAGATTCAGTAAAAATATATCAAAAAGAAGTTTAATTTAAACTTAAAGGAGCGAATTTAATGGAATACAATTTAATTGCAACTACAACCTTTGGAATAGAAGGAGTAACTGCAAAAGAACTTAAGGCTTTAGGATATGAAGGGTTAAAGACAAAAAATGGTAAAGTTCATTTCCAAGGAGATGAAATGGATATAGCAATAGCAAATATACATTTAAGAACGGCAGATAGAGTTTTAATAAAAATGGCAGAATTTGAAGCAAGAAGTTTTGAAGAGCTATTTCAAGGTACAAAAAAAGTAAATTGGAGCAAAATAATTCCTAAAGATGGAGTTATGCATGTAGTTGGAAAATCTATAAAATCAACTCTTTATAGCGTTCCGGATTGTCAATCTATAGTAAAGAAGGCAATAGTAACTCAAATGAGCGAAGCTTACGGAATAAGTCAATTTAGTGAAGATGGTCCAGTATATAAAATAGAAGTTGCTATATTAAAAGATAAAGTAACTCTTACAATAGATACATCAGGAGCTGGACTTCATAAGAGAGGATATAGAGAACATGCAGGAGCAGCACCTCTTAAAGAAACATTAGCATCAGCAATGGTTTTATTATCAAGATGGAAAGAGGAGTATATATTGATTGATCCATTTTGTGGCTCAGGAACAATACTTATAGAAGCTTGTATGATTATGCAAAATATTGCTCCAGGATTAAATAGAGAGTTTGTATCAGAAAAATGGCCAACAATGCCACCTAATATATATGATCAAGTAAGAAATGGTGCGAGAAAAGCTATAAAAAATAAGCCTTTAAAGCTTATAGGTTATGATATAAATTATAGAGTTTTAAAAGTTGCAAAAGAAAATGCAAAAAAAGCTGGTGTGGATGAATATATAGAGTTTCAAGAGAGAGACTTTAGAGTATTTTCAAATAAACATAAATATGGTTTCATAATATCTAATCCTCCATATGGGGAAAGATTAAGTGATGAAAGAGAAGTAAAAGAGCTTTATAGAATATTTGGAGAATATAAAAAGGAGTATTCAGAATGGGAATTTAATATCCTTACATCATATGAAAATTTTGAAAAGTCATTCAATAGAAAATCAACTAAAAATAGAAAACTTTATAATGGTAAATTAAAATGTTATTATTACCAATATTTTGATAATAGCTTAATAAAAAATCAAGGTGATACTTTGATGCAATGTTTAATATAATAAAAAGGTCTAGAAACTTTAATAAGTTTCTAGACCTTTTTATTATTTATTTAAATTAAGTGTTTCAAAATCTTTAGGTTCTACATACATAGTATAGTTAGTATGATAAATAACCATCCCAGGCTTAGCACCGTTTGGTTTCTTTAAATTTTTTACCAAAGTGTAATCTACAGGAACTTTTGATGATGTTTTTGCTTTACTATAAAAAGCAGCAATGACAGCAGCTTCTTCTAATGTATTATCAGGAACTTCATTAGAGCAAACTATTACATGAGATCCAGGAATATCTTTAGTATGTAACCACATAAAATTTTTATTTGCAAATTTAAGGCTTAGATAATCATTTTGTAAATTATTTTTACCTACATATATATCGATATTATCAGAAGATATAAAATGTAGAGGCTTTGACTTAATAATTTTTTTCTTGTTTGATTTTTTGAATTTTAAGTATCCTGTTTCCATAAGTTCATTTTTAATTTCTTCAATTTCATCATAAGAATCAGCATTTATAATATTAGTAAGAACTGAATTTAAATAATTTAATTCAGTTTTATTTTTTTCAAGTTGCACTTTAGCTTCTTCTTCAGCTTTTTTTAATTTATTATATTTTTTATAATATATTTGTATATTTTCAGATGGAGTTTTATTTGGATTTAATTTAATTTTTTCGATAGGTAAATTTTCATCATAAAAGTTTTGTACTTCAACAAATTTATCACCTTTTTTAAAGCTGTATATAGAAGAAGTTAATAAATCACCTTTAATTTTAAAAGCATCTTTTATTAAACAATCTTTTAATGTTAAATTAAGTATTTTTTCTTTTTTATTGCAACGTTCTATATTTGTATTAATTAATTTTTGTAAGTTTTGAGATCTGCTATGAAGTCTTTCTTGCTTATCTTTTTTAAAATAAAAATCATCTAACATTTTTGATGGATCTTTATAATTTATTTTTCTTAAGTTTTTATAAACATTTAATAAATCTACTGAATAAAAATCTTTAAATAATCCATTTTCATTTATATATATATTAAAATTAATATTATTTTTTAAATTATTAAATAAATTTGTAACAAATTTGTATAACCTTTCTGAAGTTATTGGGTTATAATAATCAATAGTAATATTTAAAAATATTTCCTTGGAAAAGGTTTTACTAATCCCGGTAAATATATTAAAGAATAGATTTTCGTTAACTTCATAAGAGTTAGCATTTATAATATTTTCAAAGTCTTCCTTAGAAAAATTAAATGGATTTAATTTTTGAGATTTTGGTGGATAGATATAAGTAACACCTGGATATAAAACTCTAAAACTATTTATATCAGGAGTAATATGTTTTATTGATTCCATAACTTTAAAGTCACGCTCACGAACTAAAGTTATATTTGAATGTCTTCCCATTATTTCAATAATTAATTGGTACTTGCTATCAAAACCTAACTCATCTCTAGAAGAAATATGAAGAGTTATTATTCTATCATTATCTTTTTGAGTTATGTTTGTTATAGTACCTCCAAGTAAATACTTTCTAAGAACCATTAAATATAATGGAGCTTTAAGAGGGTTATTTTTTTGAGTATTGGTAATATGTAATCTAGCAAATTGTGAAGATGCTGAGATTAATAGTTTAATATTTTTTCTATCTTTTCTTAATGTT
This sequence comes from Clostridium sp. TJA020, assembly GCF_058310295.1. NCBI lineage: Bacteria > Bacillati > Bacillota > Clostridia > Eubacteriales > Clostridiaceae > Clostridium > Clostridium sp. TJA020. The sequence goes on along the minus strand of NZ_JBZEFC010000001.1, from coordinate 375,625 downwards.
AAAATAATTTCATCTTTTTCAGGTTGATTTATTTTATCTATTTTAGAATTTATAATAGAAATTCTTAAATTATCGATTAAGCTGTTTAAAAATATACCGTCTAATGCCACGTTTATCGTCCTTTCTTTTCTTTAATTTAAGGATAGTATAACACCAAATAAAGATAATAATCAATTATATATATTAGTTACAGGAGGAATAGAAATGAAGTTTACAAAGATGCAAGGTATTGGGAATGATTTTATATTTATTGAAGATTTAGATAACAAATTATTAGAAAAAGAAGTTTCAATAGCTAAAAAGCTATGTGATAGACATTTTGGAATAGGTGCAGATGGATTAGTTGTAGTTAGAAAATTAAATAATTTAAATATGAAAATGACTATTATAAACAGTGATGGATCTAGAGCAAATATGTGTGGAAATGCAATAAGATGTTTTGGAAGATATATTTATGATAAAGGATATGTTAAAGATAAAAAGTTTATTGTGGAAACAGATGATGGAAAAAAAAAAATTGAACTTATAAGTGAAGATAATATTATAATTGGAGCTAGAGTTTATATGGGTAAGCCATCATTTAAAGGCGAATTAATTCCATTAAATAATAAAAAAGAATTAATAAAAGAAGAGGTAAATATAAATAATAAGATATATGAGTTAACAACATTATTAATGGGTGTACCACATACTATAGTAATTGATAAAAACAATAATTATAATGTTTTAGAAGGAAAGTATATAGAGAAGTTTAGTTATTTTAAAGAAGGAACAAATGTTAATTTTGTTAAAGTAATTGATAGTGATACAATTAAAGTAGATACATGGGAGAGAGGCGCAGGAAGAACTTTAGCTTGTGGTACTGGAACATGTGCATCTGCTGTTGTAACTAATAAATTTGGATTAACTAATAATAAAGTATTAGCAAAGCTACCAGGTGGAGAATTAATTATAGAAGTTTTAGATAATGGTGTTTATATGACGGGGAATGCTGAGTATATATGTAAAGGTGAAACATTATAAATATAGATAAGAGGGAGTTTAATGCATTTATTAAAAAAGGTATCAATCAAAGTACCTATGTATATACTAATTATTTTAAGTTTATCTTTGACATTTATTTCGTGTAATAGTAAATCAAATATAGAAAACTCAAATTTAAATTTGCAACCTATAAACTTAGAAAAAGGTTCTGTGTTATTAGAAAGTAATGGAAAGTATAAAGTTTTTGATTTACAAGAAGATAAATATCATGGGATAAGTAATGATAGGGTTATTATAAATTTTAACAAAGAAAGTGGAACTTATATTTTTGTTAAAGATGGAAAACATTATATTTATTATAAGGGTAAAGAAATTCCAATAAAGGATAGTAATTATAACTTTATAAAAATATCTTATGATGGAAGATATGTTTCTTATATGAGTTATGATAACGGATATAATTTAAAAGTAATTTCTTTAGAAGATGATAAAGAAATAAATATAAAATCTAAGGTTGCTATTTCTGGCAATTTATATGATTTTATAAAAAATGATAAACTTGTCTATTATGGAATTTCAGAAGATAAAATAAATGGAATATTTACTTACGATTTAAAAGAGAATAAAGAAGAACTTTTATACAATCTAAAGTCTGGAGGATATGTAGATTTTCTAAAGGGAGATCTTAATAGTGTATTTGTGTTTCAACAAAAAGCTAATAATGAAAAAATCTTATTAGAAATAAATGCTGAAAATAAGAATATAAATAATATATCAAATAGTTTTAAATCTATAAATGATTTAGAAAAACAAGATAATTCATACTATATATTAGGCGAAGCTTTTGATGATACAAAATCATTATATAAGTTAAAAGATAAAAATGTTAAAAAATTAGTATTTTCTTTTCCATCAAGTATAAATATGAAAAAAGGAATTCAGATTTCAAATAGTGGAATATTATTTATTGGAAGTAATTCTTCAGAAGGTAAAGAAGAAGTATTTTCTTATAAGGATAACAGTGTTTCTTTAATAAGTAATAAAGAAGGAAACTATAACTTTATAAATATAAATTAAAGTCTTAATTTTTATTAAGGCTTTTTTATTTTGCTTTGAATATTATATGAAATATTTGGAAAATAATTAAATAAATAATATTAAGGAGGAGATATGAAAAATTTAATTTTAAATATAGATTTAAATTGTGTATACAAAATAGATAAAGATAAGATGATTGAATACAAAATATTACCTTTATATATTGAAAAGGATTATATAAAGGTTGCAACTTATGAAAAAAATAATAATTCAAAAGAGTTTATAGAATTTATATTTAGTAAAAAAGTAGAATTTATTTATTTAAGTAAGGATGATTTTTATGATTTATTTTATATGGTTAAGCCGGACTTAAGCAAATCTTTAGAGGAAATTTTTATAAAATATACTATATCTAAAAAAGGCAGTGATATACATTTTGAGCCTTTTGAAGATTTCGTAAATGTTAGAATAAGAATAGATGGAATCTTAATATTAGTTAGTAAAATAAGAATATGTGATTATAATCAAATATTATCTAGAGTAAAGTTAAATGGAAATATGGATATTGCAGAAAAGAGAAAACCTCAAGATGGAAAAATTGTTGTTAAGTATAATGAAATTTATTTTGATTGCAGAATATCTATAATACCATTAGTATTTGGAGAAAAAATGGTTATAAGAATACTTTATAAAGAAAAATCTGATTATAATATGGAATTACTTAATTTATCAAAAGAACAGTCTAAAAATTTAGAGAAAATTATAAAAGCTAACAATGGAATAGTCATAATAAATGGTCCGACAGGAAGTGGTAAATCTACAACTTTATATTCAATAATTTCAAAAATTAAAGATAATGATATAAATATAACTACCATTGAAGATCCGGTGGAATGTAATCTTAGTGGAATTAATCAAATAAATGTGAATAATAAAATAAATTTAAATTTTGCAAATGGTCTAAGGAGCATATTAAGGCAAGATCCAGATGTGATAATGGTAGGAGAAATTAGAGATGAAGAAACAGCTAATATAGCAATAAGAGCTGCAATTACTGGACATAAAGTTTATTCTACAATTCATACAAAATCAAGTAGAGATGTATTTTTTAGATTTGAAGATATGAATGTAAAGGATTATTTAATACGCGATTCAATGGTTGGGGCTATATCTCAAAGATTAATTGGTTGCTTGTGTGAAAAATGTAAAACTAAAAAAGAAGAAATCATAAATGATAAGATTTACTATTTTTATAAAGAAGTTGGATGTAAAAGATGTAATTATACTGGTATAAGTGGAAGAAGACTAATATGTGCAGTACATTTTATAGATGAAAATATAAGAAGTAAGCTTAAAAATATAAATGAAGATTTAGAAATATTGTCAAATGAACAAATGTATAGCAGATGTAAAGAATTATTGTATAAAGGAGAAATAAGCTATAAGCAATATAAAAGATTTATAAATGGAGAGGAATTAGTAAAATATGAATTTCAACAAAAAATATTCATATAAGAATTTAAGTATTATATGTGAAAACTTATCTAATTTATATAAAGATGGATTGCAAATAAGTAAAGCGATTAGTTTATTAAATGAATTTCCATTAAGAAATGATTATAAAAATAGTATAAAAGTATTAGTTAACTCAATAATGCAAGGAGAATCTTTAAGTGAAGGATTTATGAAAAATAATAATTTATATCCTAAGTTTTTTGTTGGAATGATTTCAATTGGAGAAAAGACTGGAAGACTTCAAGAAGTTCTTAATGAATTAAGTATATATTATAAAAGAAAAGATGAATTACTTAAAGATATAATAAATTTCTTGATATATCCAATGTTTTTATTAAGTTCTATGATATTTATATTAATTTTTGTAATGAAATTTATGATTCCTCAATTGGAGGATATATATAAATCTATAGGAAATTCTATTCCTTATATAGCACAAGTACTAATTGATTTTTCCTATAAAATAAACGAATCTCCAATTATATTTATATTATCTTTGTTTATATGGGTAATTTTAATTCCTTGCATATTATTTAAAAATAACTTTAATAAAATAATAAATTTAATATTTAAAAAGAATAAAATTTTTAAAGAATTTAGAGAGCTTGAGGTTATTTTAGTTATTAAGATAATTGTTTTAAGTGGGGTAAATATATCATTGGGGCTTAAATATTGTGAAGACGATATATTAAATAAAGAAATTTATAAAGATATTAATAAAAATATATTAAGTGGATTAGAACTTTCAGAATCTTTAAAGAAAACTATAAATTTATCTGAATATAGTCTAGCTATGATAAGGTTAGGTGAAGAAAGTGGTTCTTTAGATAATAACTTAGATAATTTATATTCAAGACTTTATAAGAAAAATAATGATAAACTTAAAAAAATAACAGCTATGTTTCAGCCGATAATTATTGTTATTATGTCTATTTTAATATTAGCATTTATTGGAATATTTATATTACCAATTTTTCAAAGTGTTTATGGAGGAATAATTTGATAAAGAAAAAGAAGGGGTATACACTTATTGAGCTTATGGCAGTAATTATAATTACAACTATTATAATAGGATCTTCAAATAGTATTATAAATTACTATACCAAGGCTATTAGAAATTTAGAAACAGAAAATTTTCTTACATCTATTGAAGGTATATTAACTTATAGTAAGGCTAAGGCAATAAAAGAGAATAAAAATTTTCAAATTAACTTTAGTAAAGCAAATAGTAAAGTTAATTTAACTCAAGAAGGTATCGTAATAGAATCTTTTAAAATACCAGATTATATAAGTGTTGAAAATGGATCTATTATTCAAATAAGTACTAATGGACAAATTTCATCTCAAACAACTGTAATGAAGAATTATAAAGATAAGGAAAAATATTTATTAAAAATAAGAGTAGGAGTTGACTATATAAATATTGAAAAAGAAAAGTGGTAGTATATTGCTTGAATGTATAGTTTCTATATTTATAATAACTATATTATGTGGAGTAGTTGTAAAAATGAATAAATTAGATTTGAAGGCATTTGTTATTAGGGAAGAATCAAGAAAAAATAATATTATTTTAAATAATATTATAAGTGAGCTTAAGTTTAATATTAGTATAAATGAATTAGATAGAATATTTAATAAGTTTGAAGAAAATATTTTTATTAATTTAAATGATGCAAATAAATTAAAAGATGAAAATATAATAAATTTATTTTCTAAATTTAATTCTAAAAGTTTTGTAAAAATAAGTAAAATTTTCAAAAATGATAAAGAGATTAAAATGAGTATAAGTTTAACTTTAAATGATGAAAAATTTTTAGAAACTGAAATATTAAAAGAGTATTGGATGGAATTAAAATGAAAAAGCAAGGCTTTACATTAATAGAATGTTTATCATATATATTTATATCATCAATTATAATTTTATGTTTGATTAAGTTAACATTGAATACATATAAGTATTCAAGTGAAAGAAATACTTTAATAAAAAAAGAAAATGAAATTGATAGGGCAATATTAAATATAAAGAAAATATTTTCAGAAGTAGATAATACAAATTATAAAATTTCAAAAAATAGTGATGAAATTGAAATTTCAAAGGAAGAACATAAGTTAGAAGAAATAAATGATAAAAATGCAATAGATAAAAATTTATTAGTTAAATATAAAAAGATATATTTAGTTAGCAAAACATTACAAATTAAGTATTATAGAGAAATAGGTGGAGTAAAAAAAGAGTTAACAACAAATATAATTTTAGATGATGTAACAAAATTTATTGTTTATAAAAAAGATAAACTTATATATGTTGAACTCGGAATTGATGATAAGGAGTACTTAATATGTATGTAAAAAAACAGGGGTATGTACTTATAAACTCTATAATATTAATATTTTTTATAACAACTATATTAATTTTAGGAGCTAAAATATCAAACATGAATATTAAATATATAAAAAATTATGAAATTTATTCTAGTTTTTTAGATTTAAAAGATAGTCAGGTTGAAGTTTTAAATATATGCAATGCTTGGCTAGAAAGTAATAGTAATAAAGTTATTAACAATATGAATAATGAAAATATAAATGATATAGAAAATTCTTATGTTATACCAAATGAAAATTATATTAAATTACATTATTTAAAAAGTAAAAAAATATTTAAAATAGCTTATGGTATTAAAAAAGAAGAAAAAACTTTATATTGTCTTTATAGTATAGAAGATAAAGAAAAAGTTTACATAGAAAAAGAAAGTCAGAATAATTTAAAAAAGGATGAAAAATTAAAAGCTGATTTACAAAATGAAGAAAATAAAATTTTAAGATTGTTTCCTAAAAGAAAGGTATAGAGTTTATGATAAATAAAGAAATATTAGAGATAAATAAATTTGGATATGTTTATAAAGGACAACAAAATTCACTAAATTTACATAATAAATTAAATGCTAAGATTTTTATATTAGATGAAGAAATTTATATAAAAGAATACTTAGAAATTAATAAAAAGAAAATTAGTAATATTATAGATAATGATATAAAGGGTGAGTTTAATGAAGATGATTATTTATTAGATTTTAAAGTTGATAAAAAACTAAATAAAACGTATATATATGCTGTTAAAGGTGGAAATAAAATATCACAAGTATTAAATAATATAAGAAAACTTAAAGTTATACCAATCCAATTTCAAATAATAAATTTAATAATTAAAATGAAGAAATTAAATACATTTAAGGCTGTAATAAAAGTTTATGAAAATTGGTATTTTGTTAAGGTGGTAAATGGGTATTTAATAAATAATAAAATATACAGTAATTTTAATTTAAAAGATTCGTTAGATAATATTCTAGTTGGAAAAATAAGTTTTCCTTTTAATAAAAAAAGCTTTATTTTAGAGGAGGTATGATATGAGCAATGAATTTATACCTAAAAAGTTTATAGATAAAAGGATGAAAGAAACTAAAACAAGATTAAATATAATGATTAAAATAACTTTAATTATTAATTTAATATTATTACCAAGTACAATTAGTAATATAAAAGTTTTGATAAATAATAAGGAAATAAAATCAAAAATAAATGAAAATATAGTAGCTGATATTGGAGTTAATATAGATGAATTAAAAGATTGGATGAATATATTATATAAAACCTCACGCAGTGGTGAGATTAAAAATAATGAGGGAAGTATGCTTATAATGGATAAAAAATATATAGATTATATAAGCAAAGAAAAAACAATAGAAAGTATAGAAAATAAAGGAGAGGAAGGTTATTATTTAAAGGTTTTAGGAAAATGATTATGAAAAAGATTTATTTTAAATATATATCACTTATAATAATGATTTTGATTCAGGGAATGTTTTTTGTATCATCATCTAAAATAGATGAAAAAAGTTATTATGATAATGCAATAAATGTATTTAATGGAGATATAAAAACTATTGATAATGTATTTAATGATTTAAGCAACATACAAGGACTAATTGTAAATAATATAGAAGGAAATAAAAATATAAAAGCTCTTGTAACTATAGAAGGAAATAAGGACGTTATTATTAAGGCAATGAAAGAAATAAAAGGTTATATTATAAAAGATTATGAAGTTAAATATGATAATGACAATTTTAATGTAAAATTAAATCTTGAAGAGTATAAATTTAAACGAAAATTATAATAATATTTAAAGAAGGATTTTAAATATAAAAATAATGTTAAAATAATACTCTAAATAATTGCAATTAATAAGGAGTTTTGATAAAATAAATTTGTATGTCAGAAGAAACCAAATTATGATTATATATGATTAACTTCTAATTGATATAATTATTTGGATTGAATTTATACTTTTGGAGGGATATTTAATGATATCAGCAGGAGATTTAAGAAAAGGTACAACTTTTGAACACGAAGGACAAGTATATACAGTTGTAGACTTTTTACACGTTAAACCAGGAAAAGGAGCAGCTTTCGTAAGAACAAAACTTAGAAATGTTATATCAGGAGGAGTTACTGAAACAACATTTAACCCTACAGCTAAGTTCCAAGAAGCTGTTATTGAAAGAAAAGAAATGCAATATTTATACTCAGATGGAGAGTTATATTACTTCATGGATCAAGAAACATATGATCAAATTCCTTTAAATTATGAAAAGGTTGAAGATGCTATAAAATACTTAAAGGAAAATATGTTTGCTATAATAAAATTCTATAAAGGAGACGCTTTCTCAGTTGAAGCACCAAACTTCGTAGAATTATTAGTAACTGAAAGTGAACCAGGAGTAAAAGGAAATACTGCAACAAATGCTTTAAAGCCAGCTACACTTGAAACTGGAGCAGTTGTAAATGTTCCTATGTTCGTTAATGAAGGAGATACTATTAGAGTTGATACTAGAACTGGAGAGTACATGGAAAGAGTTTAATAGTATTATAAATTGCTAAGTTCTTAGAACTTAGCAATTTTAATATATAAAAGGAAGTGTTTATATGGATAATATAAAAGAAGCAATTAAAGATTTAAATGCTACAATAAATACTATTGATATTGAAAATAAAGATTTATTTTTAAAGTTATCTAATATATTAGAAAATTTAACTGAAAAGGTTGAAGAAATTAAGGTTAACCAAGAGACAATTGAGGAAACTTTAGAATATATGGATGATGATTTATCAGGAATTCAGGAAGAACTTTTTGAAGAAGTTTCATTAGATGAATTAGAAGACTTTAATGATGAGTATAAAGAAATAAAGTGTAGTCATTGTAAAAAGCCTGTATTTATAGAAGTTTCTACACTAGAAAATAACAATAAAATTCCTTGTCCATATTGCAATAAAAATATAATAGAGTAAATAAAAAGAGTTTTGATTACAAAGCTCTTTTTTTTATTTTTAATTTACATATTTTTTTATAAAATATGTAATATTTAAAGCTATATAAAAATATTAATTATAAAGAATGATTTACTTTTTTAGTATGAAAGGATGGGGAACGTTAATGCTTGATTGTGATTTAAATATCTTTCCTCCTAAAGTAGTTGTATTTTTAAAAGACTATGAAAAAGATAAGATTCAAGAGATTAGAGTTAAAATAAACAATCCAATAATAATTTATACAAATAAAGAAGAAGTAGTATCTAATATTAATATAAATAGAGAGGAATTTAATTTTATTATTAAACGTATATCAAATTATTCTATATATGCATATGAAGAAGAGTTAAGGCAAGGTTTTATAACATTAAAAGGTGGACATAGAGTTGGAATTGCTGGTGAGTGCGTAATGGAAAATAACAAAGTGAAAACTATAAAAAATATATCTTCAATAAATATTAGAATATCTAGAGAAATTATAGGATGCTCAAGAGAAATAATTAAATTTATAGTAGATAAAAATAAGGTAAAAAATACATTAATAATATCTCCACCAAAATGTGGAAAAACTACTATACTAAGGGATTTATCTAGGGTTATTTCAAATGGAAGCTTTGATACGAAAGGTAAAAAAGTAGTTGTTATAGATGAAAGGAGTGAAATAGGAGGATCTTATCTTGGTATTCCGCAAATGAATTTAGGTATAAGGACAGACATATTAGATAATTGTTTAAAAAAAGAGGGGATGATAATGGCAATAAGGTCATTATCACCAGAAGTTTTAATATGTGATGAAATAGGAACAGAAGATGATGTTAAGGCTTTAAATACAGCTTTTAATTCAGGGGTAAATATTATTATTACAGTTCATGGAAATAATCTATATGATATTAAATCAAGAAATATATTTAAGAATCTTTTCCAAAATGGAATTATAGAAAGGGTAATAGTTTTAAGCAATAAGCGTGGAGTAGGAACTATAGAAAATATATATTCTGTAAAGAAAGAGGGAGATATTATATGTTTAAATTAATTGTTTTATCTATAATATTTTTAATATTTTCTTATTTTGGATATATATATGGAGAAAAATTTAACAATAGATATAAAATTTTACAAGAAATACTTAAGGCTATAAATATTTTACAAAATGAAATTATGTACAATAGTACAGCTCTTCCAGAAGCATTGAATGTAGTTTCGGAAATATGCAGAGATCCATTAAGTTTATTGGTAAAGGATGTATCTAGATTAATTTATAAGGCAGAAGAAAATAGTATTTTTGATATGTTTAAGATATCATACGAAAAATATAAAGAAGATTTATGTTTGAAGAAGGAAGATATTAGAATTATATCAGATTTTTTAAAGTCTCTTGGAGAACTAGGGGTATATGGACAAGAAAAAATGTTTGAATTAGCAAAAGCTAATTTAAATATTAATATAAAGGATGCACAAATTATTGCAGAAAGAAATATAAAGCTATATAGATACTTAGGAGTATGTGTTGGTGCTATGATATTTATATTTTTTATTTAAATGGGGAGGGAGTTTATGTTAAACATTAGTATATTATTTAAAATTGGTGGAGCTGGAATATTGTTAATAATACTAGATAAAGTTTTGAAAAGTAGTGGTAAAGATGATATTGCTGTTATAACTAATATAGCAGGGGTAGTTATTATATTACTTATGATAGTTTCAATGATTGGGGATTTATTTCAGTCAGTTAAAACTATATTTATTTTATAGGTGACAATATGATTATTTTGAAAGTAGTATCATTTGCTCTTGTTGCATTATTCATTATACTTTTATTTAAAAATAGTAGGTCTGACATAGCTGTTTTAATATCTATAATAGCAGGAGCTACAATGCTTATATTTATTTTAGGAGAGCTTCAGCAAATAATAAATTTTCTTAGGGAAATATCTTATAAAGCGGGAATAGACACTGTTTATTTAGGGATAATAATGAAAATACTTGCAATTGCTTATATAGCATCATTTGCATCTGAAGTATGTAAAGATGCAGGGGCGTCTACTATTGGATCTAAAGTTGAATTTGCTGGAAAGATAATGATTTTAACTATGTCAATACCGATACTTATGGCTGTTTTAGATTCTATTTTAAAAATAATTTAGGTGATATATATGAATTTAAAATATAAAAAAATTACTATTACATTATTTATTACTATATTATTTTCTACTATGTTTGTAGCTTTTATTAATTCAAGAGAAATAATAGTAAGTGCTAAAGAAAACTTAATTGATGAGTCTATGAATAAAGAAACAAAAGAAGAGTTAAATAATTTATATAACTATATAAATAATATGAAAACAGATGTTGAACTTATAAACGAATTAAATCCAGCTGAATATATAAAAAGTTATATAAGTGAAGGTCATGGAAACATAAGTTTTGATAAATTAATGAAAAGTGTAGTTAGCTTATTATTTAAAGAAGTTAGAACGGTGCTTAATTTAGTTGTTTCTGTGGTAGTAATAGCAATACTTTGTTCTTTAATTAAGAGTTTGCAAGATGCATTTAAAAATGAGAGTATATCACAAATTGCGTTTTTTGCCTGTTATTCAATATTAATTATGGTATTATCTAAAAGTTTTATAGTATCAATATCTGTGGCAACAGAAGCCATTAATGAAATTGCAAATTTTATGGCAGCTCTTTTGCCTGTATTAGTTACTATGATTGCTCTAGCTGGTGGATTTATGCAAGCCGCAACATTAGATCCTATAATTTTAGCATCTGTAACTTTAATTCCAAAAATATATGTAACAGTAATAATACCTTTAATTTTGATAAGTTTTGTTATGACTTTTGCAAATAATATTTCTAATGAACATAAAATAGACAATTTATGTAAATTATTTAAACAAGTTATTTTATGGTTACAAGGAATAATTATAACTGTATTTATTGCAATACTTACAATAAGAGGAATAACGGCAGATACTATGGATGCGGTTGCGGTAAAAACAGCAAAATTTGCAATAGATAATTTTATTCCTATTGTAGGAAAAACCTTTTCTGATGCAATAACTTCTGTTGCTGGATATTCATTAATAATAAAAAATGCAGTTACTGGAATAGGTCTTATAGTTATAGTATTAGTTTTAATATATCCAATAATTAAATTAATTTTAATGTCTTTTATATATAAATTATCAGCAGCTCTTGTAGAGCCTATAAGTGATAAAAGAATAACTAACTCTATCGCAGCTGTAGGAGATTATTTAATTCTTTTAATGTCTTGTGTAATTAGCGTTAGCTTTATGTTCTTTATTTTGCTTGGAATAATGGCAACAGCTAGTAAATTTATTGTAGGAGGGTAATTAGATAATTGGATTTAATAAAAAATTTTGTGATTATTTTAGTGACATTATTAATATTTATATCAGCAATTGAAATTATAGCTCCAGATAATAGTATGAAAAAATATGTGAAATTTGTATTAGGATTAATTTTAACTGCAGTTATATTAAGCCCTATTTTATCAATAGTATTAGATGGAGAAACTAAGCTTAAAGATTCAATAGATAAATTTCAGAAGCAATATAGTGAGAATGAAAAAAAGAATCAACATAATGAACAAAATGTTTTAAAAATTCAAGAAAAAAATTTTAAAGAAAATCTTTCGAAAAATTGTGAGTCTATGTTAAAAAAACAATTTAAAGATTTAGATTTTTCTTGTGATATAGATTGCGATATAGATATTAAAGATGAAAAATTTTTAATAAAGTTAGTTAATGTAACTATTAAAGATAAAAATATAAAAAAAATTAAGAAAGTAGAAAAAGTTGAAATAAACAAAGAAAATAAGAAAGAAGAAAAGAAAGAAAATAAAAATAGTGAGTTTAAGGAAGTTGTAGATTTTATATCCAAAGAGTTTCAAATTGATGAGAATAAAATTAATATATATAAAGTGGAGTAAAGGGGATTATTTATGAATAAAAAAAAGTTTAAGGAAATTTTAGATGAATTTTTAAGTAAAAAACATATAAATGTTTTAATTGTCATAATAATAATTATAGTTTTCTTAACTACAGCTTTAAGTGTAATAAGTAAAAATGAAAATAATCAAGCTAAAGAAACTCTAAGCAGTGAATTAGAGAAAGAGATAAATAATGAAAGAACAAAAGAAAGTAAGGATGAATATGAGGCAAGTCAAAAAGAAGAGCTTACAAATATACTACAAAATATAAGTGGTGTAGGTTCAGTTAGTGTAATGATGACATTTGAAAGTGGTGAGGTGAAAATACCAGCTTATGATAAAGATACTCAAACTTCAGTAACAGAAGAAGAAGATAGCGAAGGTGGAAAGAGGGTAAATGAGCAAAAAAATGATGGCTCTAAAGTTGTAATGAGTACTAATGATGATGGAAATGAACCATTTGTAATTCAAACAAAAAAGCCTAAAGTAATAGGGGTAGTAGTAGCTGCAGAAGGAGCTGAAAATAGCAAAATTAAATATGAGATTCAAAAGATGGTTTCAACTCTTTATGATTTATCAGTAGATAAAGTTAATGTTCATCCGATGAAAAAGTAAAAGTTAATGTATATATTAAAAATACTTAGCATATAATTCAATAAGTAAAGGATGGGAGGTAATAAAAAATGAACAAAAAACAATTTGGGATTATTTTTACTCTACTTGGCTTAATAATATGTGTAGGACTTTTAGCAAGTAAACTAAATGAGGGTGGATTTAATGATCCAAGTGATTTAAGTCAAGTAATTGCAAATGAAGAAGAAAAAGAAAAAGAGCAAGAAACTTCAGCACAAAAAGACTTTTTCTATGATGCAAGAGGTGAAAAAGAACAAAAAGATGCAGAAACAATTCAAAATCTAAAAGCTATTGTAGAAGATAAAAATACAACAAAAGAGCAAAAAGCAAATGCTCAAAAAGAATTATTAGAAAAAACTAAACAAAATTCTATTGAAAATAGAGTGGAAATGAACATAAAAAATAAAGGAATAAAAGATGCTATATGTTATGTTGATGGTGATAAAGCAAAAGTATTTGTAAAAACTGAAGGCATAGATCAAAAAATGAGTTTAGAAATTCAAGAAATAGTACAAGATGTTGCTAATGTAAATGATATATCAATAGAAGTAAAAAAATAAATCCGTTGTAATGCCATATCATATTTGATATAATAATTCTAAGATAAATAGTTTTGATATATACAAAACATAGGAGGTCGAATTAGATGGAAAACTTCAATAATGATAGCATTGGAATTGTTAAGATTTCTGATGAAGTTGTTTCAGTTATTGCGGGAATTGCTGCAGAAGAGATTGATGGGGTTATGGAATTCCAACATGGCGTTACAAACAACATATCACAATTACTTAAAGGTAAAAAGTCATCTGGTAAAGCAGTTAAAGTTACGTTAGAAGAAGATAGAGCTAAGATAGAGATGGCAGTTACTGTAGAGTATGGTGTGAAGATTCTAGATGTTATAGGTTCAGTTCAAGAAAATGTTAAAAAGACTGTTGAAGCTATGACTGGTTTAGTTGTAAGTAGTGTAGATGTATATGTTCAAAACATCTACTTACCAAAGAATTCAGAAAAAGAATCAAAGGAGATTTAATCGCACCCTCTGATATTCAGAGGGTGTTTCCTTGTTTGAATATATAATGATTAATACTATTAGAATAAGTCTATAATTTAGAAGAAAAGCATTTTAGGAGGAAAAAATGAGCAGAAAATTATCAAGAGAAAAAGCAATGGAATTAATATTTAGTACTATGTTAACTAAGGAATCACATGGAGAAGCAATTGAAACATTTGTAGATAACTATGAAGGAAACATAAAAGAAATAGATTTAGAATACATAAAAGAAGTCCTAAAAGGTGTTGAAGAAAACAGAGAAGAAATAGATGAATTAATTAAAAGCAATCTTCAAAAATGGAAGATTGATAGAATATCAAAAGTAAATCTTTCAATCTTAAGACTTGCTATATATGAAATGAAATATGTAAGTGATGTTCCAGAAAAAGTTGCTATAAATGAAGCACTTGAAATAACAAAAAAATATTCAGATGAAAAATCAGTTTCATTTGTTAATGGAGTATTAGATAAAATATATAAAAATAAGTAGGTGTTTATATTGGGGAAAGTTATTAATTGCAAGGAAATATCAGAAAAATTAAAAGAGGATATAAAACAATTTATAAATGAAAGAAGAAATAAAGGTCTAATAGTACCAAAAATTTCATCTATTTTAGTTGGCAATGATGGCGGCTCAATATATTATTTGAATTCACAAGAGAAGATAGCAACTTCTCTTGGGGTTTTATTCGATAAAGTAATATTAGAAGAAAATATTACGGAAGATGAGTTAATAGACCTAATAAATAAACTTAACTGTGATGAAAGTGTTCAAGGTATAATGATTCAGTTACCACTTCCAAAACATATAAATGAAGAAAAAGTTGTAAATACAATATTAAGCACAAAAGATATAGATTGTTTGACTTATGAAAATATTGGTAGATTATATTTAGGAAATCCTGAGTTTTTACCATGTACACCTAATGCTATAATGACTGTTCTTAAAGAAAGCAATATAGATTTATCAGGAAAAGAAGTTGTTGTTGTTGGAAGAAGTAATATAGTTGGTAAGCCAGCTTTACAACTTCTATTAAATGAAAATGCTACAGTAACAATATGTCATTCAAGAACAAGAGATTTAAAGAGTGTATGTAAAAGAGCAGATATATTAGTTGTAGCTATTGGAAAGCCAAAATTTATAACAGCTGATTACATAAAAGATGATGCTATAGTTCTTGATGTTGGAACTTCAAGTTTTAATGGTAAAATAACAGGAGATGTAGATTTAGAGGATGTTTTAGATAATGTTTCTATGATTACAAAAGTACCAGGAGGTATAGGATCAATTACTACAACTTTACTTATAAAAAATGTTTGTGAGGCAATTAAGAAAAATGAGAATTAAGGTTTTAAGTGTTTCAGAGGTTAATAACTACATTAAAAAGGTAATAGACAATGATTTTATATTAAGAAATCTCTCTGTAAAAGGAGAGATTTCTAATTTAAAATATCATTCTAGTGGACATATATATTTTTCACTTAAAGATGAAAAAGGTAAAATAAATTGTGTTATGTTTAGAAGTGATTCTTTAGGTCTGGATATAGAACTAAAAGATGGAATGGAAGTAATTGTTAGAGCTAGAGCATCTATTTATGAAGCAAATGGGAGCTTACAGCTTTATTGTACTGAAATTACTCAAACAGGACTTGGGGATCTTTATATAAAGTTTGAGAAATTAAAAGAAAAGCTGTTAAGAGAAGGTCTTTTTGATGATAAAAAGAAAAAGACTTTACCTAAAAATATTAAAAGAATAGGAGTTGTAACTGCTTTAACAGGTGCAGCTATACACGATATATTAAATGTAACCAAAAGAAGAAATTCTTCAGTTGATATAGTTTTATACCCTGCAAAAGTTCAAGGTGAAGGTGCATATAAAACCGTAATAAAAGGTATAGAATATTTTAATAAAAATAAATCTGTTGATGTTATAATTATCGGAAGAGGTGGAGGATCAATTGAGGAACTTTGGAATTTTAATGAAGAGGAATTGGCATATTCTATATTTAAGTCTAAAATACCTATAATATCAGCTGTTGGTCATGAAGTTGATTATACAATATCAGATTTTGTTGCTGATATTAGAGCAGCTACTCCATCTCAAGGTGCAGAACTTGCAGTAATTAACCAAATAGAGTTAAAAAATGAAATTATAGGATTAAAAACTTTACTAAATAAAAATATTGATAGTATAATAAAGCTAGAAAAAAATAAATTAAATTCAATGGATAAGATATTAAGATTAAATTCACCAATTATTAAAATAAATAATAATTATATGGAGTTAGATTCTATAAGTGATAAGCTAAATACAATAATTAAAACAAAACTTTCAGGAGAAAAAGGGAATCTTAAAGAAATAGCTTCACTTTTAGTTGCAAATAATCCTCTTAATATTTTAAATAAAGGATATACTATTATAAAAAATAATGAAAATAAAATACTAAAAAGTAAAAATGATATAAAAAATAATGAAATAGTTGAAATAGTATTTAAAGATGGAACTTTAAAAGGTAAATTTAGTATTGAATAAAGGAGAAATAATATGGCTAAAAAAGTTAGTTATGAAGATATGCTTTCTAATTTAAAAGATATACTATCAAGGCTTGAAGAAAATGATTTAACTTTAGATGAATCTATAAAAGAATATGAAAAAGGTATAAAACTTGTTAATAAACTTTATAAGACATTAAATGATTATGAAGGAAAGATATCTGTAGTTATAGATGATAAAGAAACGGGGTTTGAAGATATAAATGAATATTAATGACTTAAAGTATGAAATAGATGCTTATTTACGTGATTATTTTAAAAATAAAGGCAGTTATAATAAATTAATTTATGATGCTCAAAGTTATAGTTTGAATATAGGTGGAAAAAGGATAAGGCCAATATTGACACTTCTTACTTATGGACTTTATAAAACAGATGTAAAAAAGGCTATGAAAATGGCATGTGCAATAGAAATGATACATACATATTCATTAATACATGATGATTTACCTTGTATGGATGATGATGATTTAAGAAGAGGTAAACCAACGAATCATAAAATTTATGGAGAAAATATAGCTGTTTTAGCAGGAGATGCATTATTAAATGAAGCAATGATAATACTTATGCAAAGTGCCTTAGAAAATGGAGAAGACGGATTAAAGGCAGCTATTGAAATATCAAAATCTTCAGGATCTGATGGAATGATTGGAGGTCAAGTAGTTGATATTTTAAGTGAAGGTAAAAAAATATCTTTAGAAGAATTAGAATATATGCATTCAAAAAAGACTGGAGAGCTTATAAGATGTTCAGTGATTTCAGGAGCATTATTGGCTAAAGCACCAGAAGAGGATTTATATAAATTAAATGAATTTGCAAAAAAATTAGGTCTTGTTTTCCAAGTTAAGGATGATTTATTGGATGTAATTGGTTGTGAAGAAAAATTAGGTAAAAAAATACATGCGGATGAAAACAAAGAAAAAACAAATTTTGTTACAGTATATGGAGTAGAAAAGTGCGAGGAAATTTGTAGATTACTTACAGAAGAATGTATTGAATTATTAAATGGATTGTCTGTTGAAGCTAATAATTTAATAGAAATTACAAATAACCTTTTAAATAGGGAATTTTAAAAAGAAGGTTGGGATGATATGAAGGATATTTTAAATAAAATAAAATCTCCTAATGATATGAAAAATTTAACAACTGAAGAACTTAATGAGTTATCAGAGGAAATAAGAAAATTTTTAATAGAATCTGTTTCACAGACTGGGGGACATTTAGCTTCAAATTTAGGTGTAGTTGAACTTACATTAAGCCTATTTAAAGAATTTGATTTTAATAATGACAAGATTGTATGGGATGTTGGACATCAAACATATGTACATAAGATATTAACAGGAAGAAAAGAAGGATTTATAAATCTTAGAAAACACAATGGGATGAGTGGATTCCCAAAAAGAAATGAAAGTAAATACGATTTTTTTGATACTGGTCATAGTAGTACATCAATATCCTCAGCTTTAGGATTTGCAAGAGCACGTGATTTAAAGAGAGAAAAAAACAATGTAGTTGCTGTTATAGGTGACGGAGCTTTAACCGGTGGAATGGCTTTAGAAGCATTAAATGATTTAGGTTTTAGAAAAACAAAAATGATTATAATATTAAATGATAATCAAATGTCTATATCAAAAAATGTAGGAGGATTATCATCATATTTAAATAAAATGAGAATGAAACCTAATTATAATAAATTTAAAGAGGAAGTTAATAATAAATTAAATGTTAGTTCAACAGGAAAAAGAATTGCAAAAAAATTAAGTAAAATAAAAGATAGTATAAAGCAACTTGTTGTTCCATCAATGTTGTTTGAAGATATGGGACTTAAATATTTAGGTCCTATAGACGGACACGACATTAATGAAGTAACAAAAGTTTTAAACTATGCAAAGACAATAGATGGACCTGTAATTATACATGTTGTAACACAAAAAGGAAAAGGATATGAACTTGCAGAAAAAAATCCTAATAAGTATCATGGAGTTTCTCCATTTAATTTAGAAAATGGTGAACCGGTAAATACTGCTAGGTCTAGTTATTCTAAAGCTTTTGGTGAAGCTTTAGTAAAAATTGCAGAAGAGGATAAAGATGTAGTTGCTGTAACTGCAGCTATGCCAGATGGTACTGGATTAAATGGGTTTAAAGACAAATTCAAGGATAGGTTCTTTGATGTTGGAATAGCAGAACAGCATGCGGTTACTCTTTCAGCAGGAATGGCTTGTGCGGGATTAAAGCCTATATTTGCAGTGTATTCAACATTTCTTCAAAGAGGATTTGATCAAGTTCTTCATGATGTTTGCATACAAAACCTTCCAGTTATTTTTGCAATAGATAGAGCTGGGTTGGTTGGAGAAGATGGAGAGACACATCAAGGAATATTTGATATATCTTACCTTTCGATAATACCTAATATGACTATAATGGCTCCAAAATGCTTATCAGAAATTGATATTATGCTAAGATGGGCATTAAAAAAGGGGACTCCTGTAGCAATAAGATATCCTAGAGGTGGAGATACAATAGATAATATAGATGGGTTAAAAAATATAGAATTTTCAAAATGGGAAGTTTTAGATGAAGGAAAAGATGATAAAATAGCCATAATAGCATGTGGTAAGATGACTCAACATTCTATTTTAACAAAAAATTTATTAAATAAAGAAGGCATATATCCAAAGTTAATTAATGCCACATTTATAAAGCCTTTAGATGAAGGTGTTTTGCAAGAATTAGTTAATGATGGATATGATATAATAACAGTTGAAGACAATATAATAAAAGGTGGAATGGGATCTAGTATACTACAATCTATCAATAGATATGGTTTTAAAGGAAACTTTAAATCTATAGGTTATGATGATAAGTTTATAGAACAGGGAGACGTAAATGTTCTTTATAGCGATGAATATATGGACCCAAAAGGAATAAAAGAAGAAGTTTTAAAACTATTAAACAAAAGGAGATAAAAATGGCAGAAAAAAAGGAAAGGCTTGATATATTATTAGTAGAAAAAGGAATAATAACATCAAGAGAGAGAGCAAAGACTAATATAATGGCTGGAAAAGTATTTGTTGATGGTATACGTATTGATAAAGCAGGTGCAAAAGTAAGTGTAGATGCTAATATTGAATTTAAAGGTGATACAATACCATATGTTAGTAGAGGTGGACTTAAATTAGAAAAGGCAATGAAAGAATTTCCTATAACATTAGAGAATAAAGTATGCATGGATATAGGAGCATCAACAGGCGGATTTACAGATTGTATGTTACAAAATGGAGCTAAAAAAGTTTTCTCAGTAGATGTTGGATATGGACAGTTTGCTTGGAAGCTTAGAACTGATGAAAGAGTCGTTTGTATGGAAAGAACAAATATAAGATATGTAACTCCAGATGATATAGGAGAAAAATTAGACTTTGCATCAATAGACGTATCTTTTATATCACTTAAAACAATTATGCCAGCAACTTTAAATTTATTAAAAGATAATGGTGAAGTAGTAGCTTTAATAAAACCTCAATTTGAAGCGGGTAGAGAAAAGGTTGGAAAAAAGGGAGTTGTAAGAGAAGCTAGTGTTCATAAAGAGGTAGTTGAGTCAATAGTAAATTATTTATTAGAAAATAATCTTAATGTATTGGGTGTTAGTTATTCTCCAATAAAAGGTCCAGAAGGAAATATAGAGTATTTAGTTTACTTTACTAAAGATAAGGACAAAAATAGTGTTTTTAATTTAGAAGATATAGATAAAGTTATTAAAGCTTCACATTCAGAAATATAAGGATTGAATGTTTATGAAATACATAGGTATTGCAATAAATCCATCTAAGGATCCAGATGGTAGTATTCTTGATTTAGTTAAAAGAAAAATAAAAGATGAATTTAAAAATATAAGATTTAAGGTATTAAATACTTACGAGTTAAAATATGAAGATATATCTAAAGATATGGATTTAATTGTTGTGTTAGGCGGAGATGGAACTTTACTTGGAGTTTCAAGAATTATTTCTAATAAAATAGATATTCCTTTATTAGGTGTTAATATAGGAAATTTAGGTTTTTTAAGTAGTATACATATATCAGAATTAGATGAAGCAGTAAAAAAATTAAAAAATGGTTTATATAAAATAGAAAATAGAATGCTTCTTAGTTGTTCTATAGATGATATAATTAATGATGATCAAGTGGCTTTAAATGATGTAGTTATAGCTAGAGGAACATTATCTAGAATGACAAATTTTGAGATATATGTAGATGATAGATATTATACATCTTTTAAAGGTGATGGATTAATAATAGCTACTCCTACAGGTTCTACTGCATATTCATTTTCAGCTGGGGGACCGTTTATATATCCAGATTTAGATGTTATGTTATTAACACCAATATGTCCACATACAAAAAGCATGCAAACTATGGTGTTAAGAGGAGAAAGTACAATAAAAATAAAAACTTTTCATCATGATGAAGAAGTTTATTTAACTATTGATGGACAAAAAGTATATAAGGTGAATGAAAATTCTATAATAAAGGTTAGTAAAACTTATAAAGAAGCTAAGCTTATACAGTTTGATAATTATGATTATTTCAAAGTTTTAAGAACAAAAATTTTAAATAAATAATAGAATGAGATGGTGAGGTACAGTGAAATCAAAAAGACATGAAAGAATATTAGAGATAATAAAAGAAAAGGATATAGAAACACAAGAAGAGCTTGCAGAAGAACTAAAAAAATCAGGTTTTGACGTTACTCAAGCTACAGTTTCAAGAGATATAAAAAATTTAAAGCTATTGAAAATGCAATCTGCTTTTGGAAAGTATAAGTATGTAGTTCCAACTAAAGATACTACAAATATAACAGATAAACTTGCAAATATTTTAAAAAATGCAGTAGTAAGTGTTGAAAATATAGATAAGATGGTAGTGGTAAAAACTTTTACAGGTGGTGCTTCAGCAGCAGCAGAAGCTATAGATAGTCTTGATTTTGATGATATAGCTGGAACTGTAGCTGGAGATAATACTATATTTATATTGGTTAGAAGTATTAGTGGAGCAGAAAATCTTGTAGAAAAAATAAATAGTAGAATTAATGATTAAATATAGGTGATATAAATGCTGATACAGTTAAATATTAAAAATTTTGCTCTTATTGAAAATATTTCTTTAGATTTAGGAAGTGGATTTAATATATTATCAGGAGAAACTGGTGCAGGTAAATCAATATTAATTGATGCTATAGACTATGTATTAGGTGGTAAGTTTTCTAAAGATTTAATTAGAACTGGTGAAGAAAGAACAAGAGTTGAGGCTATATTTAGTATAGATTCAAATGATTTAAGAGGAGTTTTAAATGAATTAGAAATTGAATCAGATGATGTATTAATAATATCTAGAGAAACATTAATAAGTGGAAAAACTATAATAAAGGTGAACGGGAAAAGTTTTATTGTATCTCAATTAAGGAAGATACGTGAAAAGTTATTAGATATTCATGGACAGCATCAAAGTCAAAATCTTCTACAAAAAAGTAGTCATGTGAATTATTTAGATAATTATATAGGTAGTGAAGTTGAAGTTGAAATAAAGAAATTTTTAGATTTAAGAAATAAACTTTTAAATATAAGAGAAAAAATTAAGTCTATAAGTGGAAATAATGATAAAGAAAAACTTGCTGATTATATTAAATTTCAAATTGAAGATATAGACAAAGCAAATCTTAAGATTGGTGAAGAAGAAGATTTAAAAGATCAGTATAATATTTTATCAAATGCAGAAAAAATAACAAAATCAGTTAGTGTTAGTTATAATTTGTTAAATGGTGTTGAATCAGCCGGTATAATAGAAAATATATCTAAAGTTTTAACTGAATTAGGTTATGTTGAAGAGCATCTTTCTAAAATAAAAGAAAAGCGTGAAATAATAGAAGAGGCTTTTTATAACATAGAAGAAACTTCTAGAGAATTAAGAGATATTTTAGAAGAAATATATTATGATGAAGAAGAATTATCTAAAATAAATGAAAGACTATTTTTAATAAATAGTTACAAGAAAAAATATGGTGGTTCTATTGAAGCTGTGTTAGATACTTATAATAATTTAAAGCAACAATATGAAGAGTTAATTAATGCAGAAGAAATAATAAAAGAATTGAAAGAAGAAGAAAAAATAATATATAATGATATGAAAGTATTAGGTGAAAAAATATCAAATATAAGAAAGAAATATAGTGGAGAACTTAGAGAAAAGATTTTAACGGAACTTTCTTATGTTGGATTGGATAAATCTAATATGAATATCTTAATAGAAACTAAAGAAAATTTTGATGAAAAAGGATTTGATGATGTTACATTTATGATTTCAACTAATCCTGGTGAACCTATGAAATCATTAGAAAAAGTTTTATCTGGTGGGGAATTGTCAAGAATAATGCTAGCTTTAAAATGTGTTTTTGCAGATAAAGATGATATACCTACTTTAATTTTTGATGAGATAGATACTGGTATAAGTGGTCAAGTAGGACAAAGAGTTGGAGAAAAAATGTATCAAGTATCAAAAAATCATCAAGTATTATGTATAACTCACTTACCACAAATAGCTATTCTTTCAGATCATCATTATTTTGTTTCAAAGGAAATTAGAAATGAAAAAACTTTTACAAATATAAGATTATTATCAAATGAAGAAAAAATATATCAAGTAGCTACAATGTTAGGCGGAGATAGTGTAACTAATGCAACACTGGAAAATGTAAGAGAAATGTTTAATAATTCTATTATAAAAAAAAGTGAATTAAAATCTATATAAATACATATATAGAGTGATAATTGGAAAAAATAAAATCACGGTAATTACGTGGTTTTATTTTTTTATTTTTTAAAATTTTGTCTATTATAGAAATGTTAATATAGAATACATAGCATGTCCTAAGGGTAACTTAAATATAAAGACAAAGGAGGAGAGATAATATGAAAAAAGTTATAAAATCAATAAGTTTAATGTTTAGTTTAATGCTTATTTTAATATCAACAACAATATTTACTCTTAAAGATATGCCAGATAAGATATATACAAATAATGCTATAGAAACTACTTCTATGTTTGATTCTATGAATCCATTAAATTATGTAACTTATGGTGAAGATTCTGTTGATATAAGTTTTATGGGTTTAATTCCTCTTAAGTCAGTTTCAGTTGAAAATGTTAAAGATTTAAAGTTGTATCCTGGTGGTACTAGTGTTGGTGTTAGACTTTCTTCAGATGGAGTTTTAGTAGTTGGATTTTCAGATGTTATTGTAAATAGTAATAGAAGTGAAAGTCCAGGAAAAAAATCAGAAATAGAAATTGGAGATTTAATAACAAAGATAAATGGTAAAAATATATGTACTACTAAAGAATTAAATAATTTTATAAAAACTTCAAAAAATGAAGAAGTTAAATTAACTATAAACAGAAATGGAAGTATAATAACAAAAAATGTGAAACTATTAAAAGAGAATAACGAGTTTAAATTAGGACTATGGGTAAGAGATTCAACAGCTGGAGTTGGTACTTTAACATTTTATCATGAAGAAAGTAAAAAATTTGGAGCCTTAGGACATCCAATTACCGATGGAGATACTAATACTAGATTTTCTGTTAAGTCAGGGGATTTATTAGATGCATCTATAATAAGTTTAAGAAAAGGGGAGAAAGGTTCTCCTGGGGAATTGAAGGGCATATTTACTAATGAAGAAACTCCTATTGGAAAAATAGAAAAAAATACTGAGTGTGGAATATTTGGTTTAGAAAATAAAAAGAATATAAATAATAATTTAAATGAAAAGTTACCAGTAGGATTTAGAAATGAAATAAATTTAGGTAAAGCTAAAATTATAACAACTATAGATGAAACTGGACCTAAAGAATATGATATAGAAATTATAAAAAAATTAAATCAGGAAAGTCCTAGTCCTAAAAGTATGATTATAAAAGTTACTGATGAAGAACTTTTACAAAAAACTGGTGGTATAGTTCAAGGAATGAGTGGAAGTCCAATTATACAAAATGGGAAAATAATAGGAGCTGTTACTCATGTATTAATAAATAAACCAGATGTAGGGTATGGAATATATATAGATTGGATGTTAAAAGATGCTGGAATAATAAAATAAGTAAAAAAGACAGGCAAGAAATTTTATCTTGCCTGTTTTTGCAAAATAAAGCTTCTTTAATACAGTAAGTGGTATTTTTTTACAATAAATATAGACAAAGAACGATTGATAGTGTATAATTTACAAATAGTGGAATAAAAGTATAAGCTAACTTTATTAAAATAAAAACTAGCTATATAAAAGGAATTTTTAAAGAAATGTCGAATAAATTACTTGTAAGAATTAATATTTAAGTATATTCTTATATATAGTGATTGTTTTTGTGGGTATATAGAATAAAAAATGGATAAAGGGGAGAAATACATGGAAAATTCAAAAATATCTATACTTATAGCTGATGATAATAAGGAATTTTGCAGTATATTAAATGATTACTTATTAAATCAAAAAGATATTGTCGTAACAGGTATAGCAAAGGATGGAAGGGAAGCATTAACATTAATAGAGGAAAGAAAGCCTGATTTAGTAATTTTGGATATTATCATGCCACACTTAGATGGATTAGGGGTTTTAGAGAAGTTAAATAATATGAAGTTAGAAAAAATGCCACGAGTTATTATTTTATCAGCAGTAGGACAAGATAAAATAACACAACAAGCTATTACATTAGGAGCAGATTATTATGTAGTTAAGCCGTTTGATATGGATATATTTACTAAAAGGATTAGAGAAATGTTTAGTTCAAATACAAATAAAAATTTATCTAATACTTCAAGATATCAAAGTCATGATAGTTCAGTTCATTCATCAATTTCATCAAATGAACCAGTAGATTTAGAAACAGAAATAACAAGTATAATACATGAAATAGGAGTTCCTGCACATATAAAGGGGTATATGTATTTAAGAGAAGCTATAACTATGGTTGTTAATGATATGGAATTATTATCAGCTGTAACTAAAGAATTATATCCTTCAATAGCTAAAAAATATAATACAACTGCATCAAGGGTTGAAAGAGCAATAAGACATGCTATAGAAGTTGCATGGGGCAGAGGTCAAATAGATGCCATAAATAAGCTTTTTGGTTATACAATTCATAATGATAAAGGTAAGCCTACTAATAGTGAATTTATAGCAATTATTGCAGATAAATTAAGACTTAAAAATAAAGTGAGTTAAATAGCATAAAGTTAGTAATATCAATGGTTAAGGGATAGGAATAAAATGTAAAATAACCAATTCTATAATCAACAAATATAAAAACATACCAACAAATATAATAAAATGTAAGACAGACATCTTTTATTAGTTAATTCTAATAGGAGGTGTCTTTTTTTGCCTAAAATTAGTAAAAGAATTATAAGTTTTGATGATGCTATTAATGACTTTATGATTTATTGTACAAATAAAGATTTAACTAAAAAAACATTAAAATCTTATGAAAGTACATTAAAATTATTTGCAAAATATATATAAAATGATAAAAAGATTTTTTCACCACTTAAAGTTAAAACAAAAGATATTAAAGAATATTTATAGTATATTCTAAATAATTTAGGCTCTTTTTATGAAAAAATATCTAAATATATTTCGGAGATTATTCAAATTTAGTTAATTGTTATTACTCTATAACGCTTTAATTTTATAATTTAAAACATTAATTTAGTAATTTAAAGGTTTGTAAAATCTTTAAAATTTACAAAATAAAATAAATCTTAAAAGAAATACTCGTAAATAAGAACAAATAAACAAAATATATGTTCTTATATAATATACTCGTAAATGATAATTAAATAGATAAGAAAAATTTAATATTTAAATAATATTCTATTAAGAATAAAAAATTATAATAATAAAGTACAAATTAATTAAAGACAATAAAGGAGAGTTAAAATGAAAAAAACTTTTATAGCAAAAATTCTTATAATAGCATCTGTTTTTACTGGTATAGTAGGAAATGTATCATTTGCTGATCAATTTAATGTAATAACTTTAGGTGCTAATTTAACATCAAAGCAAAAAGAAGAAATGCTTAAATATTTTAATGCGAAAGAAGGTACTTATCAGTTAATAACTATAAATAATAAAGAAGAAAGAGAAGCTCTAAAAGGAATAGCTACTGAAAATGAAATAGGAAATAAAACTATATCTTGTTCATATGTGCAACCTACAGAAAAAGGTAATGGAATAAATGTTAAAACTGTTAATTTAACTTGGGTTACAGCAGCAATGATTACTAATACATTGGTTACAGCTGGAGTTAATGATGCTAATGTAATAGCAGCAGCTCCATTTCAAGTTTCAGGTACAGGAGCTTTAACAGGAATATTAAAAGGATTTGAAGATTCCACCGGAGAAAAGCTTGATAATAAGAAAAAAGAATTAGCAAATAAAGAGTTAATAGTAACAGGAAATTTATCTGATAATTCTAGTATAGGAAAAGAAAAAGCTGCTGCTGTTGTAAATGATGTAAAAACAGAAGTAATTAAAGATAAAGCGAAAGATGAACAAGCAGTTACTAAAATAATTAATAATATAACTAATAATTATAATATAAATCTTTCTCCAGAAAATAAAAAAGAATTACAAGATTTAATGGTTAATATAGGTAAACAAGATTATAATTATGATGAATTAAAAAAGACATTAAATGAAATTGGGAACAATATAAATGAAGTATTAAAAGAGTCTGGAGAAGCTATAAAAAACTCAGGATTTTTTGATAAAATTTGGACTAGCATAAAGAACTTCTTTAATGGATTAGAACAGAAAAATAATAATCAAAACTCAGGTATAATAAATGAAACTAACGATTCAGCATTATCAGGAAATACTGTTGTAACAAGCAATACGGAAGGAACTAAAACAGAAAATAATAATTCTAATGAAAACAGTCAATCTTCATCAAATGAAAACAATTCTAATTCAGGTGATAAAAATATTTTGGACAGTTTTGTATCATGGATAAAAGGTATATTTAATATAGAGTAAAATTTGTAAAATTAATTTAATAATTATATACTATAAATATACATTCATTAAAAGGAGAGATTATATGGACTTAAAAGAAGAAATATTAAACGAAGAACTAAAATATAAGGGGAATTTCTTAAAATTTGTAAATATAAATGTTAAGCTTCCAGATGGAAATGAAGGTAGTAGAGATGTAATAAGACATCCAGGTGCAGCTGCTATTTTAGCATTTTTAGATGATGAAACAATATTATTAGTAAAACAATTTAGAGTAGCTTTAAATGATATATTACTTGAAATACCTGCTGGCAAATTAGAGGCAGGAGAAGATCCAAAATTATGTGCTATAAGAGAACTTGAGGAAGAAACAGGTTATAAATCAGAAAATATAGAATATTTAGGAACTATAGCTACTGGTGCTGGATTTACTGATGAAAGAATTCATCTTTATAAAGCAACAAATCTTTACAAAGGAATAAAAGGTGGAGATGAAGATGAATTTATAGAAGCAGAACCTTACAAATTAAAAGAAGTAAAAGAAATGATAAAATCAGGTAAAATAATAGATACAAAAACAATTTCAGCATTTATGTATTTATAATTAATAAAAAGAAGTAATATTTATAATATTACTTCTTTTTATTTTACATATTTTTAGAATAAATTTAAGTTCCTAATCATAGTATTAGTTATAATACTTTAGGAGGATAGAGAGATGCATTTTTCATTAAATAAATTAAGTAAAACTTTTGAGGAACAAAAAGTATATTATTTATTGGTAATATTATTTTTTTGTGTTGGTATTGTATTAGGAGTATATGCTATAAAAAGTATGAATTATATAGATAGACAAGACCTAGCTAATTATTATACGAGTTTTGTAAATAGTATAGAAAAAAAGACAATAGATTATGGAATTTTGTTATTAGAAGTATTAAAGAAGAATATATTTTTAATAGCGCCAATAATTTTATTAAGTTTCACTTTTTTTGGAGCACCACTAATACTTGCTCTTAATTTAGTTAAAGGCTTCACATTAGGTTATACATTTACTTTTTTACTTACAACTTTTAATGGTAAGGGGCTTGGAATTGCATTGGCATCTATAATACCACAAAATATAATATATATTCCCTGTATAATAGCTATAAGCATATTAGGACTTAATTTATCAACTATGAAATTTAAAGAGAAGTTTATAAAAAGAACACATATAAAAAATTTAATGTTGAATAAAGGTGGAGCAAATTTAATAATTGCATTGCTATGTATTTTTATTATTGGAATAATAATAGAAACATATGTATGTCCTAATATAATTAAAGTAATATTAAAAAATGTATATTTATAAATAATGGTTAGCTAATGATGTTTTAAAAAAGAAGTATAAAATATTCAATATATAAAGCAATGTTTTAGGAGAGAATAATGTTAGAAATTATAGAGAATTACAAAAGGTATTTATTAAATAATGAAAAAAGTGAAAATACAGTATATGCATATGTTACTGATGTTAATCTTTTTATTAAGTTTCTTAACTCAACTAAAAAACCATTATATACATCAAATAATAATTCAATTATAGAGTATATAAATAATCTTTTGAAAAATGGAAAATCTGAAAGATCAATAAATAGAATAGTGATTAGTCTTAGAAGTTTTTATAGTTTTTTAAAAAATGAAGGTAAGATAGATGATATTCCTAAAATATCTTATAAGAGTACAAAAACAAATAAAAAATTACCTCAAATTTTAACTGTAGATGAAGTTGATAAAATAATAAAATGTGTAGAAAAGAATGGAGTAAAAGGAATAAGAGACAATGCTTTATTAGAACTTATGTATGCTACTGGAATGAAAGTATCAGAATTAATATCATTAGATGTAGAAGATATTAATTTAGATTTATCATTTGTAAAATGTACAGATAACAAAAAATGTGAAAGATTAATTCCAATAGGACGAAGTGCTATTAGAGCTCTTGAAGAATATATATTAGTAAGAGATGAAATTGCAGAAAGTGGAGTTAATAAGTTATTTGTAAATCTTAATGGAAGAGGATTAACAAGGCAAGGGATATGGAGAATAGTAAAAGAATATTCTCATAAAGCTGGAATAAAAAAAGATGTAAATCTTAATACTTTTAGACATTCTTTTGCTGTTCATATGTTACAAAATGGTGCTAATGTACGAGCTGTTCAAAAATTATTAGGTAATCAAGTATTAACCTATATGGATACTTATTATGAAATAATAAATAGTGATAAAATTAATCTAGTATATAAAAACTCACATCCAAGAGCATAAAAATTAAATTAAGTATTAGTGGTAAATAATTTAAAAACTAGCCATACTTGGCTAGTTTTTTATTTTTCTAAAATATGAAATAAATAACAGCTTTAATTATTCTTTCTATGGTAACACTAATATCGAAGGGAGGATTTTATATGAAAAAAATATGTAGTAAATTTTCAAAAATACTTTTATTAATTATGACATTTTTAATGTTACCATTCGCACCAATACAAGCAATTGCAAATGATAAATCAGATGATAAGATGAAAATAGAAGCTAAATCTGCATTATTAATTGAACCTACTACAGGTAAAATTATATATGAAAAAAATTCAGATGAAAAATTCGCTCCTGCATCAGTTACTAAAATAATGACTATGTTACTAGCAATGGAAGCAGTTGACTCTGGAAAAATTAAATTAAATGATAAAATAACATGTAGTGAAAATGCCAAAAAAATGGGTGGAAGTACAATGTTATTAGATACAGGTGAAGTTAGAACTGTAGAAGATATTTTTAAAGGAATAGCAATAGCATCAGGAAATGATGCAGCAGTTGCAATGGCTGAATATTTAGCAGGATCAGAAGAAAGTTTTGTTGAACTTATGAATAAAAGAGCTCAAGAACTTGGAATGAAAAATACTACCTTTAAAAATTGTACTGGTTTACCAGCTGAAGGACATTTATCAACAGCTAAGGATATATCTTTAATGTCTATGGAATTATTAAAACATAACAAGATATTAAAATATACTGGAACTTACATGGAAACTATATCAGAAGGAAGAAAATCTCCAATTGAATTAGTTAATCACAATAAGCTTGTAAGATTTTTTAAAGGCTGTGATGGATTAAAAACAGGATATACATCAGAAGCAAAATATTGTATATCAGCAACAGCAACACGTGATGGAGTAAGAATGTTAAGTGTTATTATGGGTGCTCCTACATTTAAAATAAGAAATAGAGATGCAAGTTTACTTCTTAATTATGGATTTTCAAAATTTACTGGTAAAAAATTATTAGGTAAAGATGAAGAAATAGGTAAAGTATTTATGGGACCTGATACTGATAAATATTTTATTGCTAAAGCTAAAACAGATTTAAATGTAGTTGTAGAAAAAGGTTCTAAAGGTGAAATTAAAAATGAAATTAAATTTGATAACAACAAAAATAAATATAATTCAGGAGAAATTGTTGGAAAGTGTGAAGTATATATAGATGATCAAAAAGTTGGAGAAGTTGAAATATATACAGATAGAGAAATAAGTAATCCTAACATATTCGAAAAAGTTAAGTTTAAAATTAAAAATTTAATTCCAAAGTTTAAATAATAAAAATAAAGAAGCTATATATTATATAGCTTCTTTATTTTTTAATTTAAATTAATACAATTTTATTATATAATTATAATGTTATTTTAGTTGAAAGGTGTGTATTTATGGAACTACCAAAAATAAGGGTAGCGGACTTTGAAGGTCCATTTGATTTGCTTTTGTATCTTATTAAAAAAAATAAGATGAATATATATAATGTAGAAATTTATAAAATAACAAATCAATATTTGCAGTATTTAGATACTATGAAGGAGATGGATTTAGAGATTACATCTGAATTTATAGTTATAGCTGCTACCTTGATAGAAATAAAATCAAAAAGTCTTTTACCTAAAGTAAAAAAGGTAGAGGAAGTTGAAGAAGATGTTGAAAAAAAGCTCTTAGAAAAATTAATATTATATAAAAAAATAAAAGCATCTACTGAATATTTCAAAAAAGTTTCTTTAGAAAATAATATAAGTTATTCTAAAAAACCAGAAATTATAGAAGATATAAGTGATAATAAAATCGATAATAAAGAATTATTTAAAGATTTAACTTTAATAGACCTCTATAATATATATAATAAATTACTTGAAGTAAAAAAAAATAAAAAAAATGATTTTAATATTATTCAAAGAAATATAAAGACAGATCAATATAAAATAGAAGATAAATATGATTATATACTTAAATCTTTAAAGAAAAATAATATAAGAAAGTTTAGTGAGTTTATTAATAAATGTGAAAATAAGTTAGAGTGTGTTGTTACATTTTTAGCTTTATTAGAATTAATTAAACAAAAACAAGTTAAAATATATCAAAACTCTAATTTTGAAGACATAATTATAAAAGGATGTGACGGTAATGGAGAAAGTTAGTGTAGGGCAATTTGAATTTAAAGAAATATCTAGAAAAGATCCTATTAAAGGAGCTATAGAAGCACTACTATTTGTAAGTGGAGAGCCTTTAACATTAAGAGACTTAGCTATTAATTTAGAAGTAACTCCTAAATACTTAGAAGAAATAATTTCTGAATTAAGTTTAGAATATGAAATATCAAATAGAGGCATTAAATTAATAAATATAAATGGATCTTATCAATTAGTTACAAAAAATGAATATTCAAATTATATTCAAAAGTTACTAAAGAAAAATAAAAGACAATCATTAAGTCAAGCATCTTTAGAAAGTTTATCTATAATAGCATATAAACAACCAATAACTAGAGTTGACATAGATGAAATAAGAGGTGTTAAATCAGAAAGCGCAATTCAAAAATTATTAGAAAGAGATCTTGTGGAAGAGGTTGGACGACTTGAAGTTCCAGGAAGACCAATCCTTTATGGAACAACAAATGAGTTTCTAAGACAATTTGGATTATCTTCTATAAAAGAATTACCATCATTAGAATTATTTGAAGTAGCTGTAACAGAAGAAATAGAAGATATTAATGAATAGATGCAAAGATAATTTAAAAATAAAAGCATAGAGGGTTAATCCAACTATGCTTTTATTTTTTAATCATCAACATCTATAGTTTTAGTGCTTGCATCTATGTTTATATTAACATCTTGATTTTCTTTTTTATTTTGGCAACTACTTTGTTCTTTTTTACAGAATGTATCTTTAAATAATTCAAGAACTTGAGGTACAGTATCTACTATCCTATCATATGTATTATCTTGTTCTACTGGTAATAACCTTACTGAATTTTCTCTTACAACTAAAAATGCAACTGGCTTTACTGATACACCAGCTCCTGATCCACCACCAAAAGGATAGTCTATTTCAAAATCTGATGATACCTTATTTGGAGAATCAAATTCTGTACCACCTGATGCAAAACCAAAAGATACTTTTGATATAGGAATAATATATGTTCCATCTCTAGTTTCTACAGCATCACCTATAATTGTATTAACATCAACCATATCTCTTATATTTTCCATTGTACTTTTCATTAAATTTTGAATTGGATGTTCTTTGTTCATAAATCCCCTTTAACAGGGTTCACCTCCCTAGATTCAATTAAAGATTTTAATATTAAAACTAATATATAAATAATTTTTCCAAAAGATAAATATAATATACATTTAAGATGAATATTAATAAAAGAATATTCTTTAAATATAGGATTAATATTAAAATTTGAATTGTTAACTTTAAATATTATACTAATGTATCTATATAAAAATGCTAAAAATGAACTTAAAATTCCATATGTAATTGCTGTTTTACATGCATCTCCTAATGAATAATCTAAACTTCCTAAAAGTTTAATGGAAGGTTTAGCATTATATTTATTTATATTTGAAAAAATATTGTTTATAAACTTTACATAATTTAAATTTAACTTTTTATTTAAATTTTTATCTTTTTTATTAGTTGATATTGCTGAAAAATTATAAAATTTTACATTTAAAACCTTATCTTCATAAAATACACTAAATTTTATTGGAATAGGAGTTAATATAATGAGCATTATAATTAATAATACAAAATTAGAAACTTTCATTTTAAACCTCCCTACAATATTAATATTCTGAGCAATTATTAGGAAAAATATACTATGAATATTAGAAAAAGATTATTTAAAAATAATAATGAGGTGATTTTATGAGAAAAATTAAATACATAATACAGGCACTTCTAATTTGTTTTATTTTAAATATATTTTCTATAAATGCTTTTGCTGATACTAATCTTAAAGTATCTGCTAGAAATGCAATAGCAATAGATAAAGAAAGTAAACAAATTTTATATGAACAAAATGCTTTTGAAATAGTTAAAATGGCTAGTACAACAAAAATACTTACTGCATTAGTTGCAATAGAAAATGGAGATTTAAATGAAGAATTTGAGATTTCAAAAAATGCAGCATCTGTTAGAGGATCAAAGGTTGGCTATAAAGTTGGTGAAAAAATAAAATTAAGAGAGTTATTATATGGCTTAATGTACAAGTCAGGTAATGATGCAGCTATAGCAATTGCAGAAGGTATTGGAGGTTCAGTAGAAGGATTTGCAGAAAAAATGAATCATTTTGCTATTGGTATAGGAATTTTAGATTCACATTTTCAAACTCCACATGGGTTAGATAAAGAAGATCATTATTCATCAGCTTATGATTTAGCAATATTATCATCAGCTGCAATGAATTATGATATTTTTAGAGAAATAGTAGGAACTAAGTCTATAAATAAAGAAAGATATGGATTTTCAAGAGATTATAATAATATCAATAAAATTCTTTGGAAAATTCCAGGAGCAAATGGAATAAAAACAGGTTATACTGGTGGAGCTGGTAAGTGTCTAGTCTCTTCTGTGAATAAGGATGGAAGAGATATAATAATAGTTGTATTAAATTGTCCAGATAGGTGGAATCAAACTGAAAAAATATTTAACTACATAAAAGATACATATTCATTTAATTTATTAAATAGTAAACAGCTAGTCTTAGAACAAGTAAATCCTTTGTTGGCACAAAATATTAGTGAAGAAGAAATAATTAAATCTTATAGTGAAGATAATACAGAATATGAATTAGAAGTATTTAAACCTTATACAAATTTAAATAAGGGAGATATAATAGGAGCATTTAAAAATAGTAAGATAAAATCAAAAAATAATAATATTGAACAACAGTTAAAATTATCTAGAAATATGAAAAGAGAAGATTTAGATAATATAATAACATTCAAATAATAAAAAAGTATGATAACACCAAATTGGTTTTATCATACTTTTTTCTGTATATTAAGAACAAAATAAATACTTAACTAATATCTTATTAGGAGAAATAAGTTTTAGGGGGAAATAATGATTAGAGAAGACATAGATTGTATTGATGCTGGGAGTGAATATTGTCCATGCAAATTAGCAGAAACGGGTGAATGTATTTTATGCTCACAATTGCAAGGTAAATGCTTTTGTGATTGTATAAATTGGAAAGGAGTTTGTATATATCAGGAATTTTTTAACAATGGAAATAAAGCAAAAGAAAAAAGAGAAAAGTTTAATTGCAATATATTAGATATAAAAAATTATGATGGAAAAGTTATAGTAATTAAAATAAAAGTTACTCACAAACTAGCTTTGGATTTAATTAATCCAGGAAGTTTTGTTTTTTTATGTCCTGATGATGATAAAAATTTTGATTTTCCTATATCAATATTAGAATCTAATACAAATAATGATTGTATAACTATGGCTATAGAAATAAGAGGAATTAAAACGAAAAAATTATTAAATTTTAAAGTTGGAGATTTTATAAATATAAGAGCACCTTATTGGAATGGAATATTTGGAATTAAAAATATAGAAAAACAAGCAAACACTAATTGCATGATAATTGGAAGAGGGATAGGAATTGCTCCTATGATTCCAATATTAAGAAAATTAAGATTACAAAATTGTTCAATTGATTGTATTTTAGATTATTCATCATTAAATGAAGAATTTATAGATAACTTTGTAAGTAAATATGTTGATAGTAGTCTAAATATAAATACATTGGTAAATGGAAAATTAACAGATGAATTGAAATATAGAATATATAATAATATAGAAAAAGGAGTTAATTATATACACATAGGAGGAGCAGATATATTGACATATAATATTATAAATTATTTGCATCAGTTAGGAAAAGATGAAGTACTATTATCTTGTTGTAATAATTTTAAAATGTGTTGTGGCGAAGGAGTTTGTGGAGCATGTACAGCTAGATATAAAGGTCATAAGGTAAAAAGATTTTGTAAAATCCAAACAAATCCTAGAAACATATTTGAAGAAAGGAGATTAATATGAAGGTAGTTATAATAGGTGGAGGTTGGTCTGGGGTTGCAGCTGCTATTACAGCTAAAAAAGCAGGTGCAGATGTTCATTTATTTGAAAAAACTGACTTACTTCTTGGACTTGGTAATGTAGGTGGGATAATGAGAAATAATGGAAGATTTACTGCGTCAGAAGAATTAATTGCATTAGGAGCAGGGGATTTAATTAAAATTACTGATGATTGTGCAAGACATAAAAATATAGAGTTTCCAGGTCATAAACATGCTAGTTTATATGATGTAAATTTAGTAGAAGGATTAGTTAAATCTCATTTGAAGAATATGGGTATTAATTTATATATGGAAACTAGGGTTAAGGATGTAGAATTTAAAGATAAATTAATACAAAAAATAGTATTGGCTGATGATACATGCATAGATGGAGATGTATTTATAGAAACAACTGGATCAACTGGACCTATGGGAAATTGCTTAAGATATGGTAATGGATGCTCAATGTGTGTATTAAGATGTCCGGCATTTGGACCAAGAATTAGTATAAGTGAAAGATGCAATATTGAAGATATAAAAGGTGAAAGAGCAAGTGATGAATTAGGGGCCTTTTCTGGGTCTTGTAAATTATCAAAAGATAGTTTATCAAAAGAAATAGTAAATGAATTAGATGAAAAGGGATTAGTAATACTTAAAATACCAGAAGAAGATGTAAATTATAATAAGTTAAGTAGTAAAGTTTGTCAGCAATATGCTTTAAAAGAATTTGCAGAAAATATTATCTTGTTAGATACTGGACATGCCGTGTAAGTAAAAGGACAACTTATCAAGCTGCCTTTTACAATTACTATCTAAATTTGAAGAACTTATTTCTTCAATAGATCCAACAAAGTTTATTTTTATTTTATATTTATCATCATCTTCTTTATAATAATAAATACTATCTATTAATGCATTTATTATTTGTTTTTGTTCTTCATGACTAATTTTATCAATAAAGGAACATTTATTCAATAGAGATTCTATGAAAGATATTTCTAGTGATGAATTTTCTATTTTAATTTTTTCTTTATTTAAAGTTTCTATTTTATTTTCTATATCAATACATTCTTTCTTTAAGATAGATATTTTCTCAAATAATATATCTGTTAAAAGGTTTTTATCATCATGAGCAAGTTTATCTACTAAAATATTAATTTGTTGCTTTTTATCTTCTAATGATTTATTTAAAGAAAGTAGCTCTATAGATTTATTTGCTTCTTTTTTATATTTTATTTTTACAGAATCTATAAACTCTTTTTTATTATAACTTAAATCTTTTAAGGATTTTAAAACTAAATGTTCTATTTCAGACAACTTTACATTATCAATACTACATAAAGCTTTTCTTGATTTTTTCTTTAAAGAGCATACATAATAAAATAACTTTTCTCCAGTTTTAACTGATGTCTTTCCATGTTGTATAATCATACGGCTACCACAGTTGCCACAATATAATTTACCAACTAAAAGAGCATTATGGGTTTTACCTAATCGAGGAAATGTAGACTTATTTTTATCAAATTGTAATTGAACTTTAAGCCAAAGTTTATCATCTAAATATCCAATTATATTACTTACAGAAGCTATACGTTCAGATATATCTTTATTTGCTTTTGTAAGTTTACCTTTTTTAACTACACTTTCAGTTTTATTATAAGTTAGTAGAGAATGAATATTATCTGGTTCACCATATATAGTCCAGTTATTATTTTTAAGATAAGTAGTTACGTTTTGTGTTGATTTAACATATATAGGATTTTGTAAAATAATTTTTAATGTACTTTTTTCAAATAACTTTCCACTATGAGATCTTATGTTATTTTCATGAGTATATATTTCTAATTTATGAAGGCTACCAAGCTCTAAATACTTTTCATATAAAAATTTAACAAACTCAATTTCTTTTTCATCATGCTCTAATATAGTTTGTTGTCTTTTAATCCCATTATCATCTAAGTAGAATGTTTTTTTAGATTTAAATCCTACTGGTATTTTACCACCTGTCCACTTACCGTTCTTAGCCATCTCAAGCATATTATCTTTAATACGTTCAGCTATAGTTTCTCTTTCTAATTGTGCAAATACAGAAGCAATATAGATCATAGCTCTACCCATAGGAGTTGAAGTATCAAATTGTTCTTTTATAGAAATAAAATCAACTTTATATTCTTGTAAAGTATCAAGAACAGAAGAGAAGTCAGAAACATTTCTACTGATTCTATCTAATCTATAGCAAATTAATAAATTTATCTTTTTATGTTTAATATCTTTCATTAACTTTTTAAATTGAGGTCTATTTATATTTCCACCACTAAATCCTTCATCTTCATAGATAATGAATTCAACATCTTTAGAAATAAAGTTTCTAACATGTTCTTTACACATTTCTATTTGATTTTCTATTGAATCACCTTTACCAGTAAACTTTGATTTTCTTGAATATATAGCTACCTTTTTCAAATTAATCCCTCCTTATAAAATTATATTGTAAAGTATTAAAATTTATTTACGAACGTACGTTCTTTGAGACTTTAAAATAATCACTAGAAGTCTTGAAATTTTTCAATGACACCTAGTGGATTAAATCTAATTATATAGTTATCTATTTCATACCAATTTCCATATTTACGTTCATAATAAGAAAGAGCTTCTAAAAGAAATTGTTCTGTAACACCAAGATAATCAGCTAAATCATGATTTGATATTCTTGATTTATGAGCTTCAATTAATTTGGTTATTCCTACTAAAGATTTATAGCTAAAACTTCTAGCTGTATATTCTTGTTTTAAGTTTCTTATATCTTTTAGATTAGTAATATTACCAACTGTATATTTAAAATGACCCAATTCCTCTAAAAGTACACATAATTTTTCTTTTTCTGTACTTCTATTATTGATAATAATATTATTACCAACACATTTTCCGTATGGAATGTCTATACCTAAATCTAGTTCATAAACATTAATTCCTTGAAGATGGGCACTATTTAGTAGCTTTTCATATCTTGTCATGAATCACAACCCCCATCTAAAAATTATTTTTTATGTTTTAGGAAATCATCAATTATATTATCCATATTTTCTTTTTCTTCATCTGATAAATTATCATTATGACAAGCAATAGGCATAAGGTATTCTTTTCCTTCATCTTCCCATATTTGATGTTCTTTATTATGAAGAGTAGTAACATTACTTTCTTTTTGATATTTAGGAATTTCTGAAAGTTCATCAACTCTTTTTATTGCTTCTTTTTTACCTTTAGTATTTAGCTTGTTGAATTTGTTTAAAAGGTTTTCCTCAGTAGAAGTTAAGGATATACTCTGATTGCACTTAGTATATAAAGTTTCAACACTTATATTTAATGTTCTGCAAATTTTCATAACATTATTTACAGAAGCATTTTCTATACCCCTTTCCAACATAGACCTTAGAGTTGTATATGGTATATCAGCCTTTTCAGCGAAAGTTTTCAATTTAAGACCTGTATCACTTATTAATTGCTTCAAATATTCTGTTTTATCCATTTTATCCACCTCTTTATTATTATTACGCTTTTTCGTATCTTGAATATATTATATCGTAATAAAACTAAAAAGTAAATAAAAAAATACTCATTTTCGTAAAAAAGCATTGACAATATACGAAAATGAGTATAATATTAAGTCAACGAGTGCGAAATTGAGTACTTAGTAAACAAAAAAGAGGTGACGATATGTATAGAAATTTATTAGCAGAAATGGCACGAAAGAGTATAACAAAAAAAGAAATAGCTAAGTTTTTAGATTTAAGAGTGGCTACTATCTGCGACAAAATAAATGGGAAATATAGTTTTAAGTTGGATGAAGCATTTAAGATTAAAAAGAAATTTTTCCCACAATTAAGTATTGAGTATTTGTTTGATATTGAAGAAACAAAGAAAGTTAGTTAGGAGGAAAACAATGAATAATCTAATGATTTTTAAAAATGAAAGTTTTGGTGTTATTAAAACAATAGTTAAAGAGGGAGAACCAATATTTTTAGCTAATCCATTAGCAGAAGCTTTGAATTACTCTGAAACATCTAAAATGCTAAAAAGATTAGATGACGATGAAAAAATAGAAATAAAATCAAATGAGGTTGCGACCAAATTGGGAGTAACCTTCGGTGAATTAGGATTATCTAAATTTTCACCTAAAGCAACATTTATAACAGAAAGTGGATTATACAATGCAATTTTAGGAAGCGATAAGAAAGAAGCTAAGAAATTCAAAAAGTGGATTACATCAGAAGTATTACCACAGATAAGAAAGACTGGAGGATATATTCCAGTTAATGAAGAGATGTCAGAAGCAGAGATAATGGCAAAAGCACTTTTAATATCCCAAAAGACAATCGAGAAAAAAGATGAACTTTTAAAGACTAAAATAAAAGAACTTGAAGAAAAAAATAGATTCTTAAATCAAATATCAGCAAGTTCAAATTCAATATTGGTTAGAGATGTAGCACATTTAGTAACTAAGCAAAATATAAAAATTGGAGAAAAGAGGCTTTGGAACAAACTTAGGGAATGGGGTCTTATTCAAAAAGGTTCAACTAAACCAATGCAAAGAGCTTTAGAGCAAGGGCTATTTGAAAAATCAGAGTTTGTAATTCAAAGAAGTCATGGAGTAGAAACTAAATATACAACTAGGGTAACTGGTAAAGGGCAAGTTTATATAATAAATAAACTTATTAAAGAAATTAATTCATAAGCAAGATAAATATTAATAGTAACCAAAATGGTTATTAATCATAAAATATATAGAAAAAATTTTAGGTGTGATTTTATGGCAAAGAAAATTTATGAAGTTGAACTGAACTTCCCTAAAGATATGGACAAGCTTGAAAAGAAAATGTCAGAGGTTTTGGCAGATATAGTATATAAAAAGTTTGGACCAGAAGGAAGTATGAGTATAGCTGAGGGATTAGAAAAGAGATTAGATTAACAAATGATGTGGAGTAGTCCACCAAATTAAGTTGTTAACATAATTAAAGATATGTAGGATGGAAAAATTTATGAACTTAATGAAGTATCTAATAATATCAATTATAGCTTTATTACAGATAATAACATTCTGTATAGCAGCAAGTAAGTATATAGTATCAAACAATAAAAGAGATAAAATTGAATATTTAATAATATCTCTAAGTGGATTAATAGGATTTATATTATTTACTAATCCAGTAGTACTTTTATATTAATTTTTAGGAGGATTTAAGAATGAACAAGAAAGAGTTGTATATGCAAGTAGAAGAATTGCATGATAATTTCAAAAATAAAAAATTCATAGAAAGTACAGAAGATGATGTAAAAGCTTTAGAAGAAGTGATGGATTTAATAATGCTTGGAGCAGGAGTTTTTACTACAGATGAATTAATAAGTGAACTAATGAAAAGAGAGGGGACATTAGTTTTAGAAAAGGTAATCCAAAACTTAGATGATGGAGCTGTAGGCTAATGAAAGGAGAGTTAAACTATGATAATCAAGGTAGGATAGCCTACACAGAAGGATTTCATAGTAAAACAGGTGAGTTGTGGAGTGATGAAGATTTAGACTATTTAATAAACTGGTATGAAAAAATAAGTGCTGCTGAAATGAGCTTAGCATTAGAAAGACCAGAAGCATCTATAAGGTCTAAAGTTTGTAAATTAAGAAAGAAAGGAGTTATGTAGTAATGATTAAATTTATAAGAAGTCTTTTAGGCTTAGCAATGACTAAAAAAGAAAAGGAAAACTTCATAAAAACTATAACATTGGAGGAATAGTTTATGGATAAGTTAGAAATTGCAAAAGAAGCAGCGATTATATATTTTGAAGAAAACATTTCAGCTGCAGAAGCAATAGAAAAGGTAAAAGAAAAGTACCTTGACACCGACCAAAGTATTCAAGGTACAAAGTCAATTATTTTGGAAATTATCCATTAATATTATAACACATTTTTGGGAGGCTAGTATGAGTGCTTTAGAAATATTAATAAATTCTATAAATGCACAGATTAAAGAGTTTAATAAATCAAACTATAAAGTTTATGATATTGAAAATCCAAATTTTTATTTAGACGGAATTGAATACAACAGTAATGAAGATAAATTATATTTTTTAACTAAGTTATCAGATGATTAGGAGGAATATAAATGGCAGAAGAAAAGAAATTAAATATATTTCAAAAGATACAGATAGCAAGAGTAGAGCTTCAAAAAAAGGATCTTAAAAAAACAGGTCACAATAAGTACTCTAATTATAAATAT
This sequence comes from Clostridium sp. TJA020, assembly GCF_058310295.1. Lineage (NCBI taxonomy): Bacteria > Bacillati > Bacillota > Clostridia > Eubacteriales > Clostridiaceae > Clostridium > Clostridium sp. TJA020. Next base: position 332,760 of record NZ_JBZEFC010000001.1, on the reverse strand, counting down.
TTTGAACTAGGAGATTTTCTACCTTATATAAATGAAATTTGCAATAACATAGGACTTTATACCGAATTTAAATATGGTGAAAAAGAATCGTTTCTTTATGTAATAGATTCAGATAATCCAGATATTAAAAGAGAGTGGAGTACACCAGTAGAAGTAGCACAATTAAAAGGATGTAGTACTATACAAAATATTGGAGGAACACAAAGCTTTGCTAGAAGATATTTATATATGATGGCCTTTGAAATAGCAGAATCAGATGTGATAGATTCTGGTGAAATAGATGAGGAAGCAGCATTTGCTAGTCAAAAAATAAGTAAAGCTCATGTATTCACTATAAATAAATTAATAGCAGAAACTAAAACAGATATTAAAAGCTTTTTGACTTGGGCTAATGTTGAGAAAGTTGAAGATATAACAAATGATATGTTTAATGAATGTCTTAAGAGTTTCAAGGAAAAGAAAGCAAAGTTAGAAGAAAAAAAGAAAAAAGACATTGATTTGAAAAAACAACAGGAAGAGCATCAGAAGGAATTAGAACAACATCAAGAAGATTTTGATTTTTAGGAGAGGTGAGAAATGAAAGAGATACAAGTAAATAAACAATTACCAGTAATAACAATGAACTTTGAGGAAGTAAAAGGATCACTTCAAGAAACAATGAAAAAGTATGAAGGGATTATAGTTACAGAAGAAGGCTTAAAGGACTGTAAAGCAACTCAAAAAGATTTAGCAAGTCTTAGAAATAAGATAGATACTTATAGAAAAGATGTTAAAAGAGAAATGGAAGTACCTATAAAAGAATTTGAGAGTAACTGTAAGGAACTTATCAGTCTTATATCAGAGGTGGAGAAACCGATAAAAGAAGGCATAAAAGGTTTTGATAATAAACGTAAAGAAGAAAAGAAACAAAAAGTGTTAGAAATAATTAATGCAGCAATAGAAAATTTTGAATTAGAAAAAGATTATGCAGATAAATTAGGTTTAAAGGATAGTTATTTAAAATTAACTGGAAGTATAAAGAGCATTAAAGAAGATGTTGAAATGAGAGCAATGATGCTTAAAAGAGAACAAGAAGATAAGAAAACAAGAATTAAAATGCTTGAAGTTGCAGTTAAGAATGAAATTGATAGAGTAAATGAAAATATTAATACAAAGTTAGATTATAAGAAATTTGAAGTATATGTATCAAAAGATTATCCGTTAGAAAAGATTTTAAATGAAATAAATAAAGAAGCTGACATTATATTAAAAGCAGAAAATAATACTAAGCAAGAAATCAAAGAAGAAAAAGAAGCTATTAAAGTACCTTTAGATTTTTCTAGTAAGAAAGTTGAAGCTTCTAAGAAAGAAATTAAAGAAGATAAATTCTTTGTAGATGTTTATGTAGAACATAATTTTGATATGATCCAATCTTTAAGTAAGTTCTTGAAAGAAAATGGATATAATTACGAGGTTCACAATAAAGGAAAAGTTAAGTAGAAAAAGGTGATTAATTTGGATAAGTCTTCAAAAGGATTTATAAAACTAGATAGAGCCATCTTTGAACATTGGATATTTCAAGATGCAGAAAAATTTAAAGCATTTGTGGACCTTATCCAATTAATGAGATGGAAAGATGAAAAGTTAATAATAGGCAATAAAGTTATAGAAATTCCTAGAGGAAGTTATTACACTTCCGAATTAAAATTAGCTGAAAGATGGGGTTGGAGTAGGAATAAAATAAGGGACTACCTTAAGTTATTAGAAAGTGAAGGAATGATAATCAAAAAAGGTACAACAAAAGGAACAATGTTAACCCTTGAAAACTATGACTTTTACCAAGGTGATGGTACAACAGAAAAACAACAAAAAAACAATGAAAAGGACATCAAAAAAACATCAGAAGGTACAGCAGAAAAACATCAAAAAAACATCAAAAGGTACACAAAAGAAGAAATTAAAGAATATAAAGAAATTAAAGAAGTTAAAGAAGGGGAAGAAAGGAAAGAAGATATACCTAAACTTGAACCACTATCCTTTCCAACTCCGACCTGTAGAAAAATTTATAGCTTATTAGGAGAAAATGCTTATAGGTTTTTTATGAACTCTAATATAGAAGAAAATGAAAAGATTATATCTATAAAAACAGAAAATGATATAGATAAAAAAATAATATCTGGTTATATACCTAGAATAGATTGGCAACTAGATAAAAGAATAGAGGTGATTTGATGAAAATATGTGAAGTTTGTGGCTCTAATCACTTAGTAGAAATTCATCACATAATAAAAAGAAGTCAAGCTCCTGCATTAATAGATTGCAAATATAATTTAATACCATTATGTTGGGAGCACCACAAAGGTAATTATGGAATTCATGGTATATATGGACATGAATTAGACCAGGAGTTAAAGAAAAGATTACAAGATAATTTAAAATTAATGTTTGGAGCAAATATTTATTACACTAAAGAACAAATAAAAGAAAAATTAAATATAAGTTTAAAAGAAGTAGACAAGCTTTTAAAGACTTTATTACCACAAGATGATAAATATATTGGAGAAGATATTATAAGAGCTTGTATGGGTGGTAAATTAATTCTGTGAGGTGTATATGAATTATGAAGAACAGTACAAAGAGGAAGTGAAATTATTTAATAGCATTTATAACAGATTTAATAACATACAAGAAAATGATGTTGCAGGAGCTTATAGATTAATGTTAGATAGTTTTCAAGCTTACAATAGATGGTCAAAGATTAAATGTGATATTAAGAAAGAATTAGGACGTGGAGAAAAGGCAGCTATAAAAGAAAGGCTAGGTTAAATGTGCAAATATCTTTATGATGTAGGTGTTACTAGCAGAATTATTTGGAAAAGTGCTAAAGAAGATTTAAGAATTAAGGAAGATTATTAATAATAAATATGAGAATGAATTGAATTATAGTTATAACTTTTCATTCTCATATGAAAATCAAATGATAGAAGGTGAAATAATGTTAAAGAGAGGACTTAATATAAGAGTTATTAAGAAGGATGGAAATAGTGGAGTAACTAAATTTATAGGCAAGATTATATTAATTAAGAAAACTTATATAGTTGTTAAGTTAGATAAGTATACAGAATGTTTTAATATAGCAGATATAGTTAATCCTTCTTCAAGTAAATTGCAAATAAAACAAAATAAAGAGTGGGTAGATGTAACTAAAGATATGTTATCAAGCCATATGATTAAAGTAATGTATTTAGAGCCTAATAGAGCATTTGCAACATGTAGGAGATAATTAAATGAAGAATGAAGGTAAAAAGTTTGAAGAAGATTTTAAAAAATCAATACCTAGTTGGTGTTGGTGCAATAGATATAAAGATGGAACTGCAAATATAGGAAATGTAAAAAATGAAAAGGTAAGATTTCAAGCACATAATGTATGTGATTTTGAAGTATTTGCAGAAAATAAATTATTCCTGTTAGAACTTAAGAGCTATAACGGGGTAAGTATTCCTTTAAGTGGCATAAGAAAGACACAATTAGAAGAAATGTTAAAGGCAAGTAACTATAAAAACATAGAGCCGTATTTTATGTTAAATTTTAGACCATTACAGAAGGTTTACGCCGTTAGAGTAGAAAATGTACAAGACTTTATAAAAAAGGCAGAGAGAAAGAGTATTCCTGTTAAATGGTGTATAGAAAATGGAATAGAAATTGAAGGGATTAAAAAGAAAGTTAGATTTAGATACGAGTTAGATAACTTCTTTAGGAAATAATATTCTTAATAGATATACTCGTAAATGATTATTAAATAACTAAAAATAAAATCAAAGTATATCTCAAATATTAAAGCATAACAAATTAAAATGTAGGTTATATGAATATAACCAAACAAACTAAAAAATTGGAGATAAAAACTTAATTATTAATAGAAAATGTTCTTTAAAAACTGAATAATACGGTATTTATAAAATATGTTATAATCAACTTATAATTATAAATTAAAAGTTATAATAAGGAGGAAAACACATGGAATATTTTATTGTTTTACTATTTATCATAGCTGGTATGCTTGCATTTAATGAAATTTCTGTATTGAAGAAAAGAATAAAAATACAAGAAGATCGTTTAAATGAATTATGTAAGCTAACAGGACATGATAATTTATCTTCTTATTGGGTTTCTGATGAATTAAAAGAATTAGTTATCCATTTAAAACGAACTGGGAAAGAAGTTGAAGCCATTAAAAGAATTCGTGAACAAACACAAATGTCTTTAATAGAAGCAAAACAATATGTTGAAAATTTAGATTAGTTTCTATAAATTTAATGTGTTAAAATCCAATTTATTAAGTACATATTTAAAACTATAACTCAAATACCGTATTATTCAAAAATGAATATGCGGTATTTTTTATTTCAACATTAAGAAATTACAAATGTTGATATAAATAATAACCTTTTTAGAAAAGTTGCTCTTTGAAAATTGAATATTACGGTATTGTAAAAATATGTTATAATTAATTCATAATTGTTATAGTTAATTCATAATTCGAAGTAATAACACTGATAAAGTATAAATTTAAGTATGATAGAAAATAGCTAAATTACACTGTTTTACGCTTGCAACCAAAGTGCAACTGAAAATAGCGAGATAGTTGGTGGTGTCAAACACAAAATATTGTTACAGTAAATCTAAGAAAGGAGTTGATAGTATGAAACTTGATTTTTTAGGAGTAGCCATTTTTGGTGGCATACTTCTTATTGGACTAACAGTGATAATATGTTTTATCGGTGTAGGTATATTTATTATGAAAGCACTAATTAAATATATAAAATCAGGAGATGTTAGAAAAGAAAAGTCAATCATCAGGAAATCTCTTGGTGAAGTTTTAAAACAGCATCGAACAGACTTTAATATGACTCAAGAGTTTGTTGCAGAGGCAATAGGTGTAAGTAGACAAGCGGTATCTAAATGGGAGAATGGAACATCTGAGCCAAGTACGTCCAATTTAATTGCACTTGCAAGATTATTTGAAATTTCTGCTGAAGAACTATTACACGAAGTACATTAGATATGATAAGTATGACGTAGAGAAATTCATATTAATAATAAGGGGGAGTCTTATTTATGAAAAAAAGAATAAAACACTCTAAGATATGGTATATAGTCTTTGGAATATTAGTAGTAATAGCTTTGGTAGCATTCATATTTATGCACTTCGGCGGATTTAGTACAGGAGAAAATACAAATCCAGAAGAGTTTGCTAAATATGCAAAATCTGTGGAAGATATCACAATACCAGAAAATGCTAAAATAATAGCCTTAGGAGAAGCTACACACGGTAATGTAGAATTCCAACAGCTTAAGCTCGATGTATTCAAAAAAATGGTGGAAGACTATGGTGTGAGAGCGTTTGTGCTTGAGGGGGACTATGGTGGCTGTGAGCAAGTAAATCGCTACATACATGGTGGAGAAGGAACTGCTCAAGAATCAGCTGAGGCTATTGGTTTTACTATATATCGCACGAATGAGATGGCTGAGCTTATTTCGTATATGAAACAGTATAATGAAAGTGCAGAGGAAGGTGAAGATCTTCGCTTTTACGGGTTTGATATGCAAAGAACTTCTTACAGTTTTCAATTCTTAAATGAAGTCTGCAAAGAACTAGGGGTAGATACTAATAGTTTACAAAAACTTATAGATGGCGAAAAATGGAGTAGTGAATACAATTACCTTAATCGAATGGAAATCATAACTCAAGTTAAAAATGAACTTAAGAGCAAGCAAGATTCTAGTAAAGCAATACATTTTGCAGATATGCTATTGCAATATTGTGAACTTCAAAACATAACAGAAACAGATGGCAGTACATTAAGAGACAGATTTATGGCTGAGAATGTTGAATGGATATTGCAGCAAGAGCAACAGAGGGGGAATGAGCGTATATTTGTTACGGGGCATAACAGTCATGTGGCTAAATGGGGTAGCTTCGATTCAATGGGAAAGTTGCTTTCAAGTAACGCAGATAATGGTTACTATGTAATAGGCACAGATTTTTATAGAACTAAGTGTAATATGCCAACCAGCTCATCTACAAGGCGTACAAATCAAGTGTTTTACTCTCATAATCCATTGGCTAAAACCGCAAAAATGGCTGGATTAGATATTTGCTGGTTGGACTTTGCAAATGTTCCTAAAAATTCTAAGCTGGCTGAATTAATTTCACAATATACCTATATGGGTAATCTTGGAGAAAGTTATTCTTGGTTTATGCGTCTTATTCCTCCAAGTTACCGAATATTTCAACCACCTGCGGTACTTTACGATAGTATGATATTTGTAACAGATGCGAATCCCACTAAAATAATCACAGAAAAATAAATATTAAAAGGCTATGTTAAGATTATTTACTTGTTAGTATAAGTAGTAAAAATGACTGGCACTATATATCAAATAGTATCAGTCATTTTTATAGTTAATTCTCATTATTAATATATTATGAAACTAAAATTGAATATTACGGTGTTGTAAAAATTTGTTATAATTGATTCGTAATTGTTATATAATGTGAATTGATAATTTTTCTGATAATATATAAATAAATGGGAATTTAATAAAATAATGGAGGCGTACATAAATGGTTTTATTAGTCGTTGATACACAAAAACTATTAGTAAATAGTAAATTATATAATTTTGAAAATTTTATTACAAATATTAGGGAATTAATTAATACATCAAGGAAAAATAATATTGAAGTATTATATGTAATACATGATGATGGAGTAGAAAGTGATTTAACAAAAGGAAAAGATGGATTTGAAGTTTACGAAGAATTTAAGCCTATGGAACAAGAAAAAGTGTTTGTAAAAAATGTAAATAGTTCATTTAGAGGAACTGGTTTGTTAGAATATTTAAGAGAAAAGGGTGAAAAAGATATAATTGTTGTTGGACTTCAAACTGATAAATGTATTGATGCTACCATAAAGTGTGGTTTTGAACATGGACTTAATATGATTGTACCAAGCTATGCTAACTCAACTGTTGATAATGACTTCTTTAGTGGAGAGCAAAGTTATAAGTATTATAATGAATTTATGTGGAATGATAGATATGCTAAATGTATGTCTATTAATAAGGTATTTAATATGTTGGAACGCTAAATAGAGTATATTAATGAATAATTTTAATATATTATGAAACTAAAATTAAATATTAAATTACTTAAAATACCGTATTATTCAAAAATGAATATGCGGTATTTTTTATAAAAAATTAGAGGTGATATAAATGATAGATAAAAATATATTCAGAAAAACAGAAGCAATACTTTATAGTTACCCACAATTAGAAGCAGAAATAAGATGTTTAGAATTAGAAATAAATAATATAAAGAATAATTATGAAGGTTGTGGAGCTATAGGATATGAAGAAAAATCAGGACCTACTAATAAATTTAATAGTTCAGTAGAGAATGAGATACTAAATAAAGAAAAAGAAATAAAAATGTTATCAAAAAAATTAAATGATAAGAAAACACTTAAGGATCAAATAGATAGTACAGTAGAAAGAATGAATGATAGCGAGAGAAAGTTAATAGAGTTTAAATATACTAATAGAAATACTTTATCATGGAATCAAGTAGCATCTATTTTAGGATTTAATGTAGATTATGTAAGAAAAGAAATAAGGCAGGATGCAATAACTAAATTAGGTAAAACTATATTTATAGATAAGTGTAAACAAGAAAAATTTATAATATAAAATACCCCCAATTTATACCCAATTTACCCCCAACAAATACCCAAAATGTTGTGCTAGAATATAGATGTGGGCAGATTGAAGTCAGTTCATTATGCAATCCTCCTGTTTTCATATTAGGCAGGGATTATGTTCCCTGCAACGTGGAAGGACAAGTGTTAATATGAATGTGCAAGTCATTCACCTTCCTCTCATAAGTTCCCCTTTATTATAATTAAATAGGACTAATAGTAGGGATTACAAGTGCTATTAGTAAGTTTACTAAAGAATCTAGTCTAGGCTAGGTTCTTTTGTATTTGTAGTTATTTATGAAGAATAAAAATGAGCTCCTATAAGGAAACTCATTTAAGTTACAAATAAAAAATTATTGCGTTAATTTTAGTAAAGCACTTTTAAGGTTATTTTTCCAATTTTTATTGTGAGGTATTCGAATGATATCATCACTATAATTGGACAGTAATTCTGTACGACTTAATTTACTTAGTGTTTGCCAATCTGATTTTAATATGTAAGCAGCATTACCATAAGATGAGTTTTCTAGCAATACTACATCATTATCAAAAATAGCTCCTATATATGAGTTAAATGAATTAGTTCCACGAATATATTTTTTGACACCTAGTTTTTCAAAAAAAAGCATACGTTCTGAAGTATCTTGTGAACTATTTGATTTGTTAGATTTATTATTTAATAAAGCTTTTATTAAATTTAAACTAGATTCTCCTGGGGGAAGTATTTCCCAGTTAACATATAAAGTATCTATATATGACTCGGAATCTATTTTATCTGTTATATCAAAATTGCCTATATTTTCTTGTAATAAATTGCAATTGAATAATAAGTCATATTCAAATGTTTCAGAATTAGTATCAATTTTACTATCTGTAAATACTTTAAAGATAAATAATTCATTTTCATGGTTTTCTTCAAGTTCAAATATTAAATTTATAAATTTAGGTGGAAAAATTTTTCTCTGCCAAACTTCTCTATTGATAGTTATTGTATGATAACCTTTTGAAGGATCACCAAAATTAGGAGCATCATGAGAATAACTTTTAGTAATTTTAGGCAAATGTTTTAAAGGTCCACTTACTTTACCATTTATATTATATTTGGAATATTTTCCTTGACTAATATCAGGTAGGATATTTTGGTTATAAGTAATTTTATTGTTTTCAAATTTAATTCCTAGTTTAGAATATTTGTTTTGTATAATATCTTCTTTAGATATTTTTAAATAACCAAATGTTATTATTGGATTATTTAGATTTATGATTTTATCAGTTATATTTTTAGGTATTTTATTAATATTTTTTTTCATTAGTTTCCTCCTATAAATTTAAAATATTTCTAATAATAAATATTCTATAAAAGGAAAAATAATCCTTCATTTTACGATATTGAATTGAGGTGAAATTATGAATATGCAAGGTAAAATAAATAAGTTAATAAAAGGATTAAATATTTATGAATATATATATTTAGTAAATAGAGAACAATTCATAAGTAATAAAACAGGAAATGTATGTACTGTATATAAGTTATTTCACTTAATAGATGTTGAAGATTATAACGAAATGTATCCAGATGATAAGAAAGATCCTAATAAGTATTCTAAAGTTAAGGTAGAAATATTAAGTACATTTAAACAACAAGAAATACTTTTAAAATTAGTTGAGATATATAAAGAAGTAGGTGGAGCAGATGGATAATAAAAAGCTTACACCAAAACAGAAAGCATTTGCAGATTATTATATTGAATTAGGGAATGCAACAGAAGCAGCAAGAAGAGCAGGATATAAAAAGCCTAATGTACAAGGAAGTCAGAACTTAGAAAAACTTAGTGTTAAATCATATATAGAAGAAAGAATAAAAGTCTTAGATGAAAAGAGAATAGCAAAAGGTGAAGAAGTCCTTCAATACTTAACAAAAGTTATGAGGGGAGAAGAAAAAGACCAGTTTGGATTAGATGCATCTCTTCAAGATAGAACTAAAGCAGCAGAGTTATTAGGCAAAAGATATAGATTATTTGTAGATAAGGTTGAGAAAGATACAAACTTAAATGTTAATTCAACAGCTAAACTAGATTCTATACTAGGACAACTAAAGGAAAGAAATAAAAATGAGTGATGAATATAAATTATCTGATAAGTATCTAGACTTTTTAGAATATAGAGCACCAGTAGAAGCATTAGAAGGAACAACAGCAGCAGGAAAAACTACAGTAGGAATACTTAAGTTTATGTTAATGGTTGCAGAATCTACTAAGAAAATGCATGTTATAGCAGCTAAAACAACTGGTGTTGCTGAAAAGAATATAATACAAAAAGAATATGGAATTACTGATGTATTTGGTGATTTAGTCAGATATAACGGTAATGGAGATAAAGATAATAAAATACCTCATATAAGGTACAAAACTAATAATGGAGAAAAAATCATATATATACTAGGTTATGATAACGTAGATAAATGGAAGATGGCTTTAGGTTCTCAATTTGGATGTGTACTTATAGATGAGGTTAACACAGCTAGTATTGAGTTTGTAAGAGAAATATGTACTAGAAATGATTATCTTATGATGACACTTAATCCAGATGATCCTAATTTACCTATATATGATGAATTTATTAATTGCTGTAGACCATTAGAAAAATATAAGAAGGATGTTCCAAAAGAAATAATGGAACAATTAAAATCAGAACCAAAGCCTAATTGGACTTATTGGTTCTTTTCTTTTTATGATAATGCATCATTAAGCGATGAAGATATAGAGAAGAAAAAGACAAGTGCTCCTAAGGGAACTAAATTATATAAAAATAAGATATTAGGCTTAAGAGGTAGAGCAACAGGTTTAATATTCTCTAACTTTGAAAGAAAGAATAATGTTATATCTAAAGAAAAAGCTAAAGGAATGAAATTTATTCAATTTACAGCAGGACTTGATACAGCATACTCACAGAATAGTCCAGATACATTTGCATTTACTTTCTTAGGTATTACAGATAAGAAAGAGTTAGTAATGCTAGATGAAGAAGTATATAACAATAAAGATTTAGAAATACCTTTAGCACCTAGTGATATAGCTCCTAAATACTTTAAGTTCTTAGAGAAGAATAGAAAAGATTGGGGATTCGCTAGAGATGTGTTTATAGATTGTGCTGACCAAGCAACAATAACAGAGCTTAAGAAGTTTAAAAGAACTAACGCTTGTATGTATAACTTTATTAATTCTTATAAGAAGGTAGCTATATTAGATAGAATACATTTAATGTTAGGTTGGATAAATGTTAATGGCAAAATATTTTATTATGTTGTAGATACTTGTAAAGAGCATACAAGGGAGTTGGAGTGTTATTCATGGAAAGAAGATAAGTATGAGCCAGAAGATGCAAATGACCATACAATTAACTCTTGTCAGTATGCATGGATACCATTTAGAAAAATGATAGGAGATTATAAGGAGGAATAGAAATGGGGTGGATTAAGAGTATGTTGACTAATGCAGCTATAAAGTTATTAGATATACAACCTGCTATATCTAAGCCTGTAATTATAAAAGAACCTTTATCTTTTGAAGGAAATGTTATGAAAAATAGAATGTGGTATAGAGGTGATCCATCAGAGTTAGACCAATTTTTTAAAGGAACAGTAATGGATCAAGTAAGTAAAAGCAGATTTTGGGCAGCAGTTCCAAGTGATAAACTAAATATAAGAAAAATGCATTCTGGATTACCTGCAATATTAGTTGAAACATTAGCAGATATTATTATAAGTGATATAAATAACATATCAATTGAGAACGAGGAATTATTAAATAAATGGGAGAAAATAAGTAATGATAATAAGTTTGATAAATTGTTAAAAAAGTCATTAGTAGAAACACTTGTTACTGGTGATGGAGCATATAAGATAACCATTGATACTGATATTACTCCATACCCTATTTTAGAATTTTATTCTGGAGAAAGAGTTGATTATATAATAAAAAGAGGTAGATTACAGGAAGTATTATTTTATACTGATTATTCTGTTAGAAATAATAATTATAGATTAATAGAAACATTTGGAATGGGATATATAAGGAATAAACTTATAGATCAAAAAGGCGCAGAAGTTCCATTAAATACTGTTCCTGAATTATCAGAATTAAAAGATGTAACTTATGATAGTAAATTTATAATGGCTGTACCTTTAAAGTTTTTTGAATCTCAAAAATGGAATAATAGAGGTAAATCATTATTTGATAATAAATCAGATGCATTTGATAGTTTAGATGAAGTAATATCACAATGGATAGATGCGATAAGAAGTGGTAGGGTACAAAAATATATACCAGAGGATTTATTACCTAAGAATTCTCAAGGGCAAATTATGGAGCCTAATCCTTTTGATAATCAATTTATAAAGATTGGTACAAGTTTATCAGAAGATGCTAAAAATGAAATTAATATGATACAGCCAGAAATAAGATACGAAGCTTTTATTGAAAGTTATGCAAAATCACTAGATATGTGTTTACAAGGCATATTAAGTCCTGCAACTTTAGGTATAGACTTAAAGAAGTTGGATAATGCGGAAGCACAAAGAGAGAAGGAAAAAACTACTCTCTATACTAGAAAGAAAATAGTAGATGAATTACAGGAAGTTATACCACAACTTATAAATACATTGCTTAAAGTCAATTGTATATTGAATAGAAATAAAGCTATTGATGACATAGATATTACTGTAGATTTTGGAGAGTACGCTTCACCATCATTTGATGATAAGGTAGAAACTGTAGGTAAGGCTAAAAGTTATGGTGTAATGTCAATAGAGCAGTGTATAGAAGAAATGTATGGAGATACATGGACAGATGAAGAAAAGGAAGAAGAAATTAAAAGAATAAAGGAACAGAATGGATACCTTGAAGCTGATGAACCTAAATCAATAGATGATGAAGATTTGAATTTAGAGGTTGATGAAGATGGACAAGAACAACAATAATCCATCAAAGCTAAGTAAAATACTTGAAGGTATAACAAAGAAAAAGATATTAGAAGATCATAAAAAAGAAAGAGATAAGTCTTATGACATAAGAAGGATATTTGAGGAAATGGAACTTGCCTTAATATCATCTATGCATAGGGCTTTTTATTTTCATAAAAAACAACAGCAAGAAGAGGGTTTTAATTGGGAACAATGGCAACGTACTAAACTTAGGGAGATAGAAAAATACAAAAAAAGAAATAAGGAAATAGTTGGAAGTTATAATAAGCCTATTCAAGAAGCAATAGATAGAGAATTAGAAGATAAGTTTATTAGTGGTCAACAGTATGTAGAAAACTTAGTTGATAGTGTTAAAGTACAGTTTCCAGAAGATATAAAGGAATCTCAAACAGTTAAAGAATATATAGCAAATAAGCTAGGAAAAGAAAGTAAACCACCTAAGGAAGAAAACTTTTTTGGAGTTAATGAAAAGAAGCTAGATGCATTACAAGAAGCTGTAACAAATGATTTGAAAAAGGCTCAATATTCTGTTTTAAGAAAAATGGATGATGTTTATAGACAAACTATATTTAAAACTCATGTTTATTTACAAAGTGGTACTAAGACTATTAATCAAGCTATAGATATGGCTACTAAAGATTTTTTAGACAAAGGGATAAATAGTATAGTTTATAAAGATGGCAAGAGAGTTAATATTGCTAGTTACGCAGAGATGTGCTTAAGAACAGCAAGTCAAAGAGCTACATTCTTAGGTGAAGGCAAAAAAAGAGATGAGTATGGAATACATTTAATAGTTGTATCAGCTCATGCAAATACTTGTAAGATGTGCGAGCCTTGGCAAGGTAAAATACTTATTGATGATTTATTTAGCAATGGAACTAAAGAAGATGGAGAATATACACTACTTAGTAAAGCTATAACAGAAGGTTTATTACATCCTAACTGTAGGCATACACTAGCAACATACTTTCCAGGTATAACAAGATTGCCAATAGTTCAAGATGGTAAAGAAGCTATTAAGTTGTATGAAGCAGAGCAAAAGCAAAGATATTATGAAAGACAGATAAGAAAGTGGAAAAGAATTTATATAGGTTCTTTAGATGAAGACAACAAAAATAATGCAAATATAAAAATTAAAAACTATAAAGATATGTTGAAAAACCTTTTAAGTGATAATAAAGAACTTAGAAGAAATTATTATAGAGAAGAAATTTAAGTCTTATAAATAAGGCTTTTTTATTTTGTCCAAAATTTGCTTAAGACATTAAACTGTGCATGAAATTATTAATATTTAAGAAAGGATTGATTAATATGGCAAATTTAAAAGAGATATTAGGTGATAGTTTTAATAGCTTACCAGAAGATATAAAAAGTAAATACAAAAATATTGATTTAGTTGATAGTGCTAATTATATTGAAAAATCTAAATTTGATGAGGTTTCACAGTCTAAAAAACAATTAGAAAAGGACATTAAAGATAGAAATAAACAATTAGAAGATTTGAAAAAATCAACTGGTGATAATGAAGAACTTAAAAAGCAAATTGAACAACTTCAATCTGATAATAAAAAGAAAGATGAAGATCATCAAGCAGAGCTTAAGGATTTAAAATTAACTAATGCTATTAAATTAGCTATATCGGGAAAAGCACAAGATACTGATTTAGTGGCAGGGTTAATTGATAAAACAAAATTAATATTAAGCGAAGATGGAAAAGTTACAGGACTTGATGAACAGGTTAAGAGTTTAGCAGAAAATAAAGCTTTTTTATTTAAGAGTGAAGAAAAAAACAATAATAATAATCCATTACCAGGTTTTAGAGTTGGTAATGATGGAAATCAAAAACATAATGATCCAGGTATTAGTATGAGAGATGCTATAGCATCTCATATTCAATCACAAATTCAAAAATAAATTTATAAAAATAATTTTAATTAGGAGATGATTTTATATGCCAGTAACATTAGCAGAGGCAAAATTAAATGTACAAGATGCATTACAAATGGGAGTAATAGATGAATTTAGAAAGTCAAATTGGATTTTAGATCATTTAATATTTGATGATGCAGTTTCACCTACAGGTGGTGGGGCAACACTTACTTATTCATATACTAGATTAAAAACACAACCAAAAGCTGGATTTAGAGATATTAATACAGAATATTCACCAAGTGAAGTTACTAAAGAAAGACATTCAGTAGATATAAAAATATTTGGTGGTAGTTATCAAATTGACAGAGTTATAGCCAATATGGGTGGAATTATTTCAGAAGTAGAATTACAACAAAGTCAAAAAATTAAAGCAGCTCAAGCATTATTTAATGATACCTTTATAAATGGAGACAGTGCTACAGATAGTAAGGCGTTTGATGGATTAGAAAAGGCACTTAAAGGTTCATCTACTGAATATAATGCTGGTGGAGATAATATAATTGATTTATCAACTTCTAAAGCTGTAACAGATAATTACGTTGCATTTTTAGATATGCTAGATGAATTTTTAACTACATTAGATGGAACACCATCATTTATAGCAGGTAACACAAAACTTATATCTAAATTAAGAGCATGTGCTAGAAGAGCTAGTATGTATCAAGTAACAAAGAATGATTGGGGACAACAAGTAGAACAATACGGAAATATCCCTTTTGTAGATTTAGGTACAAAACCTGGAACTAATGAAGATGTAGTTGCTACTGATTCATCTAAAGGAACAACATCATTATATGTTGCTAGATTAGGTTTAGATGGGTTACATGGAGTATCTATGGCTGGAGTATCACCAGTACAAACATGGTTACCTGATTTTAAAACAGCAGGAGCAGTAAAAACAGGTGAAGTTGAAATGAATGCAGCTATAGCATTAAAAGCTAGCAAAGCTGCAGGAGTATTTAGAAATATAAAAGTTAAGTAGGAGGTAGTTTTAATATGGCTAAAATAATAGCACCAAATAAACAATACACTGGCATTAGTGCTAGTGTATATTTTTGTAATGGAATTGGAGAAACAACTAATGAAGATTTAATTAGTTGGTTTAAAGAACATGGATATAATGTTATAGAAGAAGATGTAGAAAAAGTAGAGAAAAATATAGATAATATGTCAGTAGAAGAATTAGTAAGTTATGCTGAAGAAAATAATATAGATATAGGGAAAGCTACAAGTCAAAGTGGAATAATAGAAAAAATTAAAGTAGCAGAACAACAGGGAGAATAATATGGCTTATGTAGATAGTTCATATTATAAAGAAGAATTTAAAGGCAAAATCATTGATGATGATAACTTAGAGAATAAATTAGAAAGAGCATCAGATCAGATTGATACTTTAACTCATAACAGAATAATAGGAATAGAATTTAAAAATTTATCTCCATTTCAACAAGATAAAATTAAAAAAGCAATATGCTTACAAGCTGAATTTATAGAGCAGTATGGTGAATTTATTAATATGCCTTTAAGTGGTTATAGTGTTGGAGGTACATCTGTTAGCTTTAATGGAAGCATTGTAAACGGAATAACTACAACTAAGGAAGTTATTAATTATATATCTCAAACAGGTTTAAATAGTAGGAGGTTATAATTATGGGTGTTAAGTTACCGTTTCCTAAATGAATTTTAAATACTCCCGTAAAAGTATACCAAACATTCATTAATGAAGATGGTGAACCAGTAGAGGATTTAATTTATGATGGATTATGTAATTATAATGAAAAGAGTAAGCAAACACTTGATGCTGAAAGAAGGCTAGTAACGCTTTCAGGTAAAGTTATTATTGAAGGTGATATTAATCCAGGTAAATTAATAGAAGGATATATTAAAATTGGAGATATAAAAAAAGATATTTATAAATCATCAAGACCACGTAATCCTGATGGTTCTGTATTTAGTACTGAATTGGAGCTTATATAATGAAGTCTAAAGTAACAATAAAATTAGATAGAGCAAAGATAAATACAATAATAAATGCTAAAAACAAAGCTTTAGAGGAAACTACAGAAGCTATTTTAAGTGATATTAAAACGAGTGCCGTAGTTCCTAAAGATACTGGAGAACTTGAAAGAAGTGGTTTTGTTGATTTATCAAGGTTAGATAATGGAATAACATCTATAATCTTTGATACACCATATGCAAGAAGATTATACTGGCATCCAGAGTATAATTTTAGACAAGATAAAAATATAAATGCACAAGGAAGATGGATGCAGTCTTATATTGATGGAGATAACAAAGAATTTGTAACAGATACTTATTCTAAATTTTTAAAAATGTTTAGCAAAGGATTGATTAAGTAATGTTGCTAAGTGAAATAAGAGAATATTTAAAAACTAAAATAGAATGTCCTCAATGGCATATAGGAAAGATAGATGGAACTAAAGAACAATGTATAGGTATCTATAGTATAAGAGGACCAATAAGTCATATAGCCTTAGGTGGATTAGAAAATACAAGCTATTCTACTAAGGCTATTTCTATATTAATACATTGGGGAAAGAATGCTAATATAGCAGAACAAAAAGCACAAGAAGTATTTAACTCGTTGTTTGGACAAGATGCTATTATAGGAGGAAAGCGAGTTATAGATTTTAATATGAGAACTAGTGAACCTATAAGTGTTGGAACAGATAAAAACGGTATATATGAATATGTGATAGAAGTAAATATAATACATGAAAGGTAGGTAATATATTATGGCAGGATTTACAGGAGTATTTCCAGTATATAATCTTAAATTTAAGATAGGTACAAAAGGAAAAGAAAGTCAAGAAAAAGATATGCAGCCCATAGCTGACATGGAGAACTTTGGTATAAAAATAGATGGTAAGGTTGAAGATTGGACACCAATGGACACAGCGGGATGGGCAAGAAGTTTAATGACTGGAAAGAGTTTTTCTATATCTTTAAAAGGAAAAAGAAATGTAGGTGATCCAGGAAATGATTATGTAGCAGCAACAGCATGGAAAGATGGATTAGATTGCAGTACAAAAGGAGCTATAGAATTTCCAGATGGATCAAAGCTTTCATTTGATTGTGTAATTGATGTTAAAAATGTAGGCGGAGATGATAGTACAAAGGTTGCTCCACTTGAATTTGATTTAAAAGGTGATGGAAAACCAACATATACTCCAGCATCACCAACACTAAGTCACTAGGAGGTATAAATAATGGCAAAAGTATATAATATAATGGATAAATTAGTTAATGTAAAACCAATAGTGCAAATAGATGAAGAACATGAGTATAAGATTAATAATACTAAAAACAATGCAGTATATATTCAATCTTTAGTAAAAAAGAATAAGCAAGATAAAGAAAAAAATGAAGAAGTAGACGAAATAAAATTAATAGAAAAAATAATAAAAGCTTCTTTAGGGAAAGATGCCTTTGACTATATAGAAAGCTTAGATTTAAGTATGGAAGGGTATAACACAATAGTTAATGCTATAATGGCTGGAATATCTAATTCAGAACTTGAAGAAATCGAGGAAATGGGTAAAAAAGAAATAGAGCGATTTCAACAAGAAGAAAAATAATCAATGGTATGATTTAATTGAAGATTGGGAGCTTATAGATGCTTCATTTACCGCTCAATATGGTATTAGATTAAGAAATGAATCAGATATGAGTTGGGATGAATTCTGTACTTTACTTAGTGGAATAATGCCTAAAACTCCACTTGGACAAATTATTTCTATAAGAAGTGAAGAAGATGAAGAAATATTAAAGAGTTTCACCAAAGAACAACATAAAATTAGAGATGAGTGGAGAAGTAAGCAATTAGAAGAAATGACAGATGAAGAAAAAGAACAGCAAATAAAAGAAATACAAGAATTATTTAAACAAGCATTTAGTTAAATCTAGGTGCTTGTTTTATTTTATGAGAAAGGTAGGTGAAGTTAGTGGCAGATAATGATAGTGTAGGTAAAATTGGTCTTGATTTAGAGATACAAGATGGTGATATAGAAAAACAAATAGAGCAGATGGCTTCCAATATAGGAAACAAAATAAGTAAATCATTAGAAGGTATTACAAGTAAATTTGATTTTAGCTCATTAACTAATGGAATTTCAGATTCTTTAAATAGAGCTTTTAACAGTATAAATGAAACAATAAATTCTAATCTTGAAAAAAGTAAACAAAGTATATTAAAGACTATTGAGGAAATAAAGGAAAGAGCTTTAGATTGTATAAAAAGTATTATGGCAAAAGCTAAAAAAATAAATATTCCTTTAAACTTTGAACCTGCAAAGAATATTTCAATGCCTAGTCAAACTACTGCAAAGACAGTTAGTTCAAGAGGACCACCAAAGACTAATGCAGTTAATTTAGAAAGTATTAAAGCACAGATAGATAATTTATCTAACAGCTTAGACATAACTAATAGAAAGATAGAACAGCAACAAGAAAAGTTAGCAGGTCTAAGACAAACTTATAATTCTACTTTTAATCAAGCTAGAAAAAATAAGATTCAAGAACAAATATTAAAGACAGAAGCTACTATAAATAAATTAATAGGACAAAGTGATAAAGCAGGATTTAAACTTGCTGACTTAGATGCACAATTTCAAAGGTTAAGTAGTGCTGCTAAAAGTTCTAGTAATGGAGTGAATCAAGCTAACGAAAGTATAAAAAGAACAGCAAATGTTGCAAACAATGCTTCAAGAAATTTAAGAAACGCAAATAATTCATCCAGAAGTTATAGAGAAAATATCAATGGAGCAAGAAGTGCAACAGGTATGTTTATAGATAGTATGTTTAGATGGGGAATAGTATTTCCTATTATTATGAAAGGTATTTCAGCGGTTGGAAGCTATATAGGTAGTGCTTTAATGACAAATGCACAATTTGCTAATAGTTTAGCTCAGGTAAGAACTAATTTAATGGTTGCTTTTATGCCAATTTATCAAGCGGTTCTACCAGCACTTAATGCTTTAATGAGTGCGTTAGCGACTGTAACTGCATATATAGCAGCATTTATAAGTGCTATATTCGGTAAAACATATCAAGCTAGTTTTGGAGCTGCTAAACATATGAATGCTTCAATAGCAGCAATGAAAAATATGGAGAAGCAAGGTAAGAAAACTGGCAGAGCAGTAAAAGGGATAGGAGATAATACAGCAAAGACAGCCAAAAAAATAAAGGGTGCTTTAGCGGGGTTTGATGAAATAAATAAATTAAGTTTACCTAAAGATCCAAAAGAAAAAGCTCCAAAAACACCTAAATCTGGTGGAGGTGGAGTTGACCCAATACCAATGGTTGCACCTAATATAGATTTAAGTCCTACAAGTGCTGCAATGCAAAAAATAAATTCAATGGTAGAAAAGTTAAAAAATATTATATCAAAGGTATTTCAACCATTTAAAAATGCATGGGCAAGAGAAGGTGTTGCAACTATTGCAAGTATTAAATATGCATTACACGGAATTTGGGAGTTAATAAAATCTATAGGGCATAGTTTCTTAGAAGTATGGACTAATGGAACTGGTGAAGCAATACTTGTTGTTATTCTACAGATTTTACAAAATATATTTAATATTATTGGAGATATAGGAGTTACTTTTGCTAATGCTTGGAATGATGGAGGAATAGGAACAGCTATAGTTCAATCTTTAGCAGACGCATTTATAAATGTATTAACTCTTATAAAACATATTGGAGATTCATTTAGGGAAGTATGGGGTGAAGTGGGACCCGGAGTTGCAAAAACCTTTATGAAAATAATGGATTCAATATCTGGAGTACTTAAAAATACTACAAAGAATTTATTATATGTTTGGGATAATGGAGGTAGTCATTTATTTAAAGGACTTATAAGATTAGGAGATAAAATATTTGAGTTAGCAGGATATATTTATACTGAGTTTGTTGCTCCTTTTGTTATATGGTTTGATGATAGTATAGCTCCAGTTATAGCTAAAGTTGCAGATAAAGTAGGAACTGTTTTAGATGCATTCAGTAATTTAATAGGTTGGTTATTAGGAAGTGGTAAACCTGTATTAGATACAATGATTGTAACAGTAACTTATTTTTTTGCAGCTTGGAAAGTGGCTAAATTAATGTCATTTATTCAACAAGCTGGTGGTGTAATAGGTGTTTTAGGTAACATAGGCAGAGCATTAAAAGCATGCACTTTAACTAAAATAGCAGATAGAATTGAAACAATGAAGTTAACTTTAATGTATGCTAAAGATTTTATTGTTTCATTAGGAAAGGGAACATTAGAATTAATAAAACAAGCAGGACAATTTACGATAAATACTGGTTTGAAAATAGCAGATGCAACAGCACAAGGAATAATGACAGCAGCGACAGTAGCTTGGAATGCAGTTTGTGTAATAGCAACAACTGTTACTACTGCTTTAGGTGCTGCAATAGCTTTTTTAACAAGTCCAATAGGAATAGCAGTTGTAGCAATAGGTGGAATAATAGCCATAGGTGTAGCATTATATAAAAACTGGGATGTTATTAAAGCAAAAGCAAAAGTAGTTTGGTCTCAAATAAAACAAATATTTTATGCATTTAAAGTATGGTTACAAGGAGTATTCCAAAGAGATTGGACTAAAAGTTTTGGTGTTTTAGGAAATTTACTTAATGCATTTTCAAGAAATGTAAGTAATATTTTTGGAGGCGTAAAAAGAATATTTAGTGGAATCATTGATTTTATAGCAGGAGTATTTACTGGAAATTGGCGTAGAGCTTGGAATGGGGTTAAAGAAATATTTAGGGGAGTATTTCAATGTTTATCTGGAATTGCAAAAGCTCCACTTAACGCTGTAATTGGACTTATAAATATGGCTATAGATGGATTAAATACTATTAGCTTTACAGCACCTAGTTGGGTACCAGTTGTAGGAGGACAACATTTTGGTGTTAATATTCCTAAAATGCCTTACTTAGCCAAAGGCGGTATAGTTGATAAACCTACACAAGCAGTAGTTGGTGAAGCAGGAACAGAAGCTGTAGTACCTTTAGAAAATAATACACAAGGATTAGATTTACTAGCTAATAAACTTACAGAAAGAATAAACAATAGGTTATTAGCATCTAGTAGTTTATTACAGCAACCAGATTTAACAATGCTTGGACAAAATTCTAATACAGATAATAAAAATATTAATGATTCTAATTATTTAGATAAATTAAAAGAAGCAATAATTGAAGCCATAAAAGAAAGTAAAAATGATAATGAGTATAAAGATAGTGGAAACGCCGATAGAGACACTGGAGATATAGTATTAAAGATTGATGATATAGAATTTGGTAGAATTGCTATAAAAACTATAAATAAATTAAATAGAATTTATGGAAAGCAATTATTACTTATTTAGGAGGTGGCAACAATAAATTTAACAATTAATGGGGTAACAGTTGTTGCTCCTAAAAGTTTTAAAGTAAATATAATGGATTTGGATGGCGAAAATACAAATAGAAATGCTAAGGGTGTAATGCTTAGAGATAGAATAAGGGTTACTAGAAAATTAGAAATAGAATGGGGTCCATTAACAGGCAATGAAATAAAGAAAATATTAAATTCAGTAAGTGGAGTATATTTTGAAGTTTCTTATCCAGATCCAAAGGAAGGACAAATAACAAAAACATTTTATACAGGAGATAGATCTGCACCAGCTTTTGATTTTAAAAGCAATATGTGGTTAGGTCTATCTTTTAATTTAATAGAGAAATAGAAAGAAGGATTTTAAAATGGAAAATGAAATAAAAGTAACAAGTACAATAACAGAAACTACAAATCTTAATGGAGTAGTTGAAGTGGAGAAAGACGGAATGAAACAGCAAGTCATGAATATGAATTGCTCCTTAAAAGAGAATGACGTGGCTAATATACAAACCTATGTAATTAACATGGATTTATTTAAATCTAATTCTACTTTAGTTGCAGCAGAAGTACAAAAGTTTAGAACAAAAGCTACAGAAGTAGCTAAGGGATTAAATTGTTTTGTATTTTAATTTAAGAGCTTACATTATGTAGGCTCTTTTTATATTGAATAAATTTAAGAAAGAAGGATTTAAAGATGGCAAAATTAACAAATAAAGAAATAATAGAAAAAGTGGGTATGTTAGGAGAAATAAGCAATAGAAAGTTACCAGTTAAGGTTAGTTATGCAATAGGCAAAAATATTGGAAAAATAGAAAGTGAATTAAAGCACTACAATAAAGAAAGACAAAAAATATTAGAAGAATGCTGTTTAAAAGATGAAGATGGAAATCTTAAAGTAGAAGATGGCAACTATGCTATAGATCCAAATAAATTAGAACAATGGAATAAGGATATACAAGATTTACAAGAAATTATTGTTGAAATTGATGTACATACTTTTAGTATTGATATGTTAAATGGTTATGATATGACAGCAAGTGAGATGATGTGTATAGATTTTATGATAGAAGAATAATTAATTCATTAATCTTAAAAGAAAGGAGGTTAATATTTGTTTAAAGTATCAGAAAAATATAAAAAAGAAATAAATAAGCTTGGAGGAAGAAGTTTTGTAAGTAAAGTTGTAATAAGAGATAAAGAATATAATGATGATGTAATTATAGATATGAGCCTAGATGAAAGTGTTAATCCTGGAGATAATTTTTCACTAGGTTCTGTTGTTTCTAATACATTTGAAATAAATTTAATTAATGTTGATACTAGTGTGATTTTTAAAGAAGCAACTATTAAACCGTATGTAGGTTTAAAACTTGATGATGAAATAGAATATATTCCATTAGGTGTTTTTACTGTTGATAATGTAACAATAAAAGATAAAAAAGTTAAATTAGAATGTATGGATAATATGATTAAGTTAGAAAGAGCTTATTTTTCTGACTTAAAATATCCTTGTAATATCAATCAGATATTAAAAGAAATTTGTATAAAATCTAATATAACTTGTAATTCTATTTTACCTAATTATTCTATAGATGAAATAAAAGGATATAGTTTTAGACAAGCAATAGGAATTTTAGCAACTCTTTGCGGTTGTTTTGCTAGATTTAATAGAATTGGAGAATTAGAAATATTATCTTATACAGATACAGATTTAAGAATAACACCAGATACATTCTTTAAGATTGAAACAAATGACAAAGACTATATTATAGGAAAAATAACAGCTAAAAAAGGACAAAAGACTTTTAGTAAAGGTTCTAATACTGAAATAATAATTGATAATCCAGTAATTACAGAAGGAATTGTTAATGATCTTTATAATAAGTTTAAAGATTTTACTTATAGACCTTATACTTTAAGTTGGCAAGGAAATCCCTCAGTTCAAGCTGGCGATAAAGTTGAAATAGTAGATATAAATGGAAAAGTATATAATACGTTAATTATGGAACAAAAATTTACTTATAATGGTGGAATTAAAAGTGAATTAAAAGCAAGTGGTAAAACAGAAAGTTCTGATAGATTTGATATAAAAGGTTCTATAACACAGACTATGGAAAACTATTCTATAGAGCAAGCATCTATCAAAAAGGCATTAATAAAAAAAGCTGATATAGATTCATTAGATGTAATAGATGCTAGGATAAATAATCTGTATGCACAAGATTTAAAAGTACTAAATGCCAAAATTATAGATTTACAATCTAATAAAATTAGTACATTAGAATTTAACGCTTTAGAATCTAAATTACAACATGCTTTAATTGGAAAAGCAGATGTAAATGAACTTAATGTAGCGGTAGAAAGAGTTGGGATTTTAGAAGGTAAAACACTTAGTGTAGAAAATCAACTTGCAGGTAATCTTACAGCAAAGAATTTTAAGACTAATTCTATAACAGCAGGTAGTGGAATAATAGCAGAAGGTGCTATAGGATCAGCACAAATAAGTTCTTTAAGTGTAAATAAATTAGAAGCAGGAGATATAATTACTAGTAAACATAAAATTGTTAGTGAAGATGGAACTATAGAAATAGTAGGAAATCAAATACTTATAAATAGAAATAATGTTAATAGAGTTATTTTAGGAGAATATAGAAAACAAGATAATACAACAGATTATGGATTACTAATAAGAGCAAAAGATGGAAAAACTATAATGCTTGATAGTGAAGGAGTTCATAATGCAGGTATTACAGATGGAGCTATAAATAATAATAAGGTAGCTGATAATGCAAATATATCAGGAAATAAATTAGATATAAATTCTGTTATTAGGGAAGTTAATAATAAAGGTACTGAAACTATTAAAGGTACTAAGGTTACTGTAGGGGATAGAACTTTAGATGTAGAGCTATCTACACAAAAGAATACTATCACAGAACATAGAAAAGAATTAAGTAATCAAAAAGCTACAATAAATGCTTTAGATAATGCTATTAAATTAAAAGTAGATAATCAAACATTTACTCAATCTACATCTACTATAAATAAGAATATTAATAATTTAAATAATGATTTAGTAAGTAAAATAAATTCAAGTTTGAGTACAGCTAAATCTTATTCAGATTCTAAGAAGCAAGAAGCTATTAATAGTTCTAATTCTCATGCAGATTCTGTTGCCACAAATAAGGCTAATGAATCTTTAAATAATGCTAAAGCATACACTAATGCACAAGTTACTACTGTAAATAGTAATTTAAGTAAAGCCACAAGTGAAATTAATATACTTAAAAATCAGATATCAACTAAGGTAGGACAAAGTGATATAGATAAAAGTGTTCAAGAAATTAAATTCAATGATGTAAATATGTTGTTTAATAGTGCTAATTTTAAAGATATTTCACATTGGAGTATAACAAATGGTTCTGAAAATTTATTTGTACAAAATAATTATCTTGTAGCTAAATTTAACAATTATGCTAATTGGGGTTGTTATGTAACAAATGATAGTTTAAGAAATATACCATTAGATACATCTAAAAAATATACTGTTGTATGTAAATTAAAAGCTAGTAGAAATCAAGCAGTTAATTTTCAAATAATAGATGGAGATAGTAGTAATTTTGTTAGTGGATCATATTTTGAATTAACGACAAATTGGAATATATTTAAATATACATTTATTCCAAGTAAAAAAGGAAATGAAAGACAATTTAGATTTATTACAAGTAATTTAGGATATGAATTTGATTTATATATTGAATTTGTAAAGATGGTAGAAGGAGCTACTTCATCTTATGTTTGGACTAGCAATCCTTTAGAGGTTAATCAAACTATCGTAGATAATATCAAAGTAGTTACAGATAAAATTAGTGATGTATCTACTAAATTAACTCAAACTAAAGATAGTCTACAAGCTAGTGTTAATAGCTTAAATAGCACAACACAAACTATAACAACTAATTTAACTAAAACTAATAATGATTTAAGTAATAAAATAAACATAGCTAAAAATGATGCTATTTCAAGTGCTAATTCTCATGCAGATTCGGTTGCTACTACTAAAGCTAATATAGCTCAATCAACAGCAATAGCTCATGCTGATAGCAAGGCAAATGATGCAAAGAATCAAGCTATAAATAGTGCAAATACTTATACTAATGCACAAATAACAACAGTAAATACAAGAGTTAGTAATGCAGAAAGTAATATTAATATACTTAAAAATCAAATATCAACTAAAGTAAGTCAATCAGATATCGATAGAAGTATTAATAGTATTGAGTTCGGTGGAAGAAATTTAATTCTTAATAGTGGTTACTGTAAAGATCTAAAATATTGGGGAAAAAATGTTGGTGGTGGAGCGACTAGCAAAGATATATTTTTAGATAATGGTAAAGATGGAGAATATCATGGCCCTAATTTAACTAATATAAGTTTTCCTAGTGGATGGTGTATATTAACTAATACAAGTTTAAAATCAAAAAAGTTCAAATTTGAAGTTAATGAAAAATATACTATTAAAGGTGTAATATGGACTAATAACAAAGGTAATGTAGAATTTCAAATTGCTGATGATAATTCTTTAAATTGTGTAATTGATTCTATTATAACTATAAATGGTTGGGGATATACTCCATTTAATATTACTTTTACACCTAAAATACAAGGTAACGAAAATTCAATTAGATTTTGTATTAATAAAGAAGGTCAATCTATTTTTATTCCTTATATAAAATTAGTTAAAGGGACTATAAATGGTGATTGGACACCTGCTCCAGAAGATATAGAACAAGAAATAAAAGATAATATAACAACAGTAACAACTAAAATATCTAATGTAGAAAGTAATTTAATTCAAAAAACAAATAATATAAATGCAACAGTAAGCTCTGTACAAAGCATGTTAAATACAAAAGCGGATGGAAGTGTAGTAAGTTCTATGCAAAGTCAATTAGCTAGTATAAATATAGGTTTAGATGGTATTAAAAAT
Organism: Clostridium sp. TJA020; assembly: GCF_058310295.1. Lineage (NCBI taxonomy): Bacteria > Bacillati > Bacillota > Clostridia > Eubacteriales > Clostridiaceae > Clostridium > Clostridium sp. TJA020. The sequence goes on along the minus strand of NZ_JBZEFC010000001.1, from coordinate 305,714 downwards.
GAAGTAGCTAAAAAGACAGATAAAGGATCTATTATATCAGCTATAAACCAAAGTGCAGAAGAAATAAAAATAGATGCTTCAAAAATTAAGATAAATGGATTAACAACATTCGCTAGTAAAACAGGGTTAAAAGCTATAGAAATAGAAGGTAATAGTATAAACTTTTATGATTGGGAAGGTAGTGAAAGAAAAGAATATGTAGGAGAAATATTTTCTACTAGAACTAATGGAGATGCTAGAAAGCCTGGTTTAGCAATAGGGCATAAAGTAAACTCAACATTTAATATAGTTTATGAAAATGGCAATGAATATTCATCTTTTATGACTTTTGATAAAAATAATATACTAGGTAATAAAGTTCCTATAAAAATAAATGAAGATATAGCTTTAAATGCTTCTTTATTATATCTTTCAACTTCTAAGATAAATGATATTTACGAATCAAAGGAAGGTATTTTCTGCATAGAAGCAAAACACGGAGTATATATTATGGATAAGGACACAGGAAAATATACAGCAAGATTAGGATCGGATTCGGTTGGATTTGGTAAATGGAATCAGGTTTATTATTATGCTGAATTTTTCCCTGGAGGATTTGCTCTTTCAAGTGGTAATGGAGGAAATAAAGATAAATATTTTTGGGTAGATGCTGGATCAAGTGATATATGTACAAAAGTTGGGGTAAATATGAAAATCCAAGGAAGTTTATCTGTAAGGGGATCTAAAAACAGAATAGTTGAAACCATGTATGGTGATTTAAAATTAAATGCAATAGAAAGTACAGAATGTTGGTTCACAGATATGCTTATAGATCAAAGCAGAACAGATTCTAATGGAGATTGTATAATATGGTTTGATAATAAGTTTTTACAAACTGTAAATACAAGGTGTAAATATAAAATTGATGTAACTCCTATAGGTGAATTTGCTAGTAATGGTAAGTTAACATATGTAAGAGTAGTAGAAAAAACAGATAAGTATTTTAAAGTTAGAGGAACACCAAATACATTATTTGATTGGACTATAACAGCAAAACAAAAAGGTTATGAAAGAGATAGGTTAGAAGTATTAAAGGCTAGTTAATTCTAGTCTTTTTTTATTTTATAAATTAGGAAGGTGAGGAAAAATGAATGGATGATATTTTAATAAAACTTAAAGTTATTATTGTTATTTTAGGTTCTTTATTTACATGGCTATTTGGAGCATGGGATACACCTTTAATAGTTTTAATTGTATTTATGATTATTGACTATTTAATGGGAGTTACAAAAGGTTATGTAAATAAAGATTTAAGTAGTCGAGTAGGTCTTAAAGGTATAGCGAGAAAAGGAGTTATATTTGCAATACTTATTGTAGCAGTTATGTTAGATAGACTTTTAAATACAGGAAATTGGGTATTTAGAAGTCTTGTATGCTATTTTTACATAGCAAATGAAGGGATAAGTATATTAGAAAATGCATCAGAATTAGGAGCACCAGTTCCAACAAAACTTAAAAATGCATTAATACAATTAAGAGAAGATAAAGAAGATCATAGATAATTTTATTTATGCTTTATTTTTATAAATAAAAAGAAAGAAGGAATTTAAATGATAAAAGAACTTATTAAGATCTTAGTAAAATTAGTAGAAGCAAAGTTAAAGAAAATAGGCATAGAAGAAGAAATATTAAATCATAAAAAGTATATTGATACAGCTAAAGAAATATGGGGAATTGTAGATGAACAGTTTAGAATTACACAAAATGTTAAAGAGAAACTATCTAGTAAAGCGGATGAATTTAACAGAAGATTTTTAGAAGAACATCAAGAGTTATCTAAGGAAGATGTTGAATATTTCAGACAAGCAGTAGCTGGAGAAATTAATCAAGGTAAACAATCAGTTTTAGATAATTCGGAGATTCTAAGAAAACTCCAATTTGAAAATGAAGAATTAAAAGCTAAAAATTTAGATCTGGAAAACAAATTAAATGCTATTTCAAACTATGTACCAAAGGAAGAACAAGGACAATAGTCTTTGTTCTTTTTTTAATATATCAACCGATATTTATATAAATTCTATTTTATTATTACATAATAACTAGAATTATAATCTATAAATTATGTATAATAAGATAATAGTTGTAAATTATGGGGGATGAAATTTATGAGTGAAAACAATGATAAAAAGGATAATAGTTATTATTTACCAATATTTATAGCGTTAGGATTAGGTATCGGTGTGGCATTTAATCAAATACCAATAGGTTTATGCTTAGGTGTTGCTATTGGTATAGTTTTAGATGATGAAAAGAAAAAAATAGATTGAATTTGAATATTAATATGAAAAAAGTGGATATGCATTGCATATCCACTTTTTAATTATCTAATATCAACATTGGTTTAAAACAAAGCCTAATATATATATATAAATTTATAAAAAAGTGAGGTAATGTAAAATGTTAAAAGGAATAGATGTATCAGAACACCAAGGAAGAATAGACTGGGAAAAGGTTAAAGATCATATTGATTTTGCTATATTAAGAGTAGGATATGGAAGAAATAATATAGATAAACAATTCGTAAGGAATATAAAAGAATGTAATAGATTAGGAATACCAGTTGGAGTTTATTGGTTCTCATATGCCTATACAGTTGAAATGGCAAAACAAGAAGCTAAATATGTATTAGAAGCTATAAAACCATATAGAGTTGAATATCCAGTTTTCGCTGATATTGAATATGATACATTTAATTATGCTGAAAAGAATGGTATTAATATAAGTAAAAGACTTGCTACTGATATGGTAAAGGCTTTTTGCAGTGAAATAGAAGGTGCTGGATATTGGGCTGGTAATTATGCTAATCCCGATTTTATAAATAATAAATTTTATCAAAGTGAATTAGAGAGATATTCTTTATGGCTTGCATGGTATGGAGCTACAGAAAATCAAGCTAAAAAATATGGTTGTCAAATGTGGCAGTATTCTGAAAGTGGTTCTATACCTGGTATTGGAACTAATAGCGTAGATATGAACTATGAGTATAGAGGTTTTGCTAAAGCAATAAAAGAAGCAGGATTAAATAATTTAGATAATAGCAAACCAGTTTCAAGACCTTCTAAACCTTCATTGAAATTAATACCTCAAACTGGAACTTGTACAATTATAGTTAATGAATTAATGATAAGAGAAAGACCTTATAGAGATTCAAAAGCAGTAGGTTCTTATACTAAAGGGGAAAGTGTAAATTATGACTATTATGTAGATAATGAAGGTTATAGATGGATATCTTGGATAGGTGCTAGTGGCAAAAGAAGATATATGGCGGTAAGAGTTTTAAGCACTAATAAAAGATATGGTAAATGTGTATAGAAATTAATTTAGGCAGGAGAAAACCTGCCTTTATTTTTATTTTATATAAACTTATTTATAAAATAATACCTATTAATTTTTTGCAACAAGATTATAAGCTTCATTTTCAGGAAGGGGCTTAGAAAATAGATAACCTTGTATATAATCTACATTTAATTTTTTTAATAAATTCAATTGTATAGTTGTTTCAACACCTTCAGCTACTATTGGTAAATTTAATGTATGACATATTTTTATGATTGATTTTAATATTTCAATATATTTTTCCCCTTTATCTGTTTGCCATATAAAATATTTATCAATTTTAACCATAGATAAAGGAAGGCTTATAAGATAATTTAAGGATGAATATCCAGTACCAAAATCATCTATATATATAAGTATACCTAGATCCTTTAACTTTTGAAGCTTCTCAATAGTTTTATTTAAATTATTTAATAAAACAGTTTCGGTAAGTTCTATTCCAATAATATTATAAGGTATATCAAATTTTTCAATCATATTTAAAAATTCATTTATAAAAGTATCTTTCATTAACTGTTTGGCAGAAATATTTATAGATACAATTATTTTATTTTTTCTATTTTTATTTATTTTCTTTGCAAAATTTAAAGATTCCTTTATTACGTAATTATTAAATTCATCAAAAAATTTAGTTTTTTCAACTACATTTATTACTTTATATATAGGTATATTAGAATATTTTTTATTACTCCATCTAAATAAAGCTTCAAAACTTACTAACTTTTTATCACAAGTATATTCAGGCTGATAATGTAAACATACATTTTTATTGGTCTTTATATCACTTATTAAATCGTTAACCATCTCTGTATTTATTCTTTTTTCCTCTTCTAAGTCAGGAGTAAATAATACACTAGTATTTTTTCCTAAATTTTTAGCTTTATATAATGCTAAGCTTCCTTTAATGAGTAATTTACGCAGGTTCTTTTCATTATTTTCACCTATTACAATACCAATACTTGCTGAAATACCATAAAGATTAACTTTGTCGATAGATATGTTATTTAGATGTGATAGTATTTTTTTAGAAATGGATTTTATTATTTTTATATCTTTTATATTTTCATAGATAATTATAAATTCATCACCATAAATTCTGGCTATATATGTATTTTTACATATATCAGTTAATACATTTGAAACTAGCTTTAGAACTAAATCTCCAATATCATGCCCAAAATAATTATTTATATCTTTTAATTCATCTAAATCTACAATAAAAACAGTAAAATTTTTTGCTTTAATATCACCTTTGAGTAAGTGATAAAGTTTAAAAAGACTTTGTCTATTATAAAGATTAGTAAGATAATCTCTATATATTAAATCTTCAATAGATTTTTTTTCTTTTATACATCTAGGGATTTCTCCGTTAAAATTGTTTATTACAAAATTTTCTTTAGTCAATAAAAACACTTCCTTATAAAAGTAGGATTAAAAAAATAATATAGAGAATCTAAAAAAAATGTGTATTATATTGGTTTTAAATCCAAAATATCCTTTTAATATCAGTAGTATTATAAAGTAATACTATTAAGATGTCTATAATAATAAAGAATTAATAAGAATGTATATGAGTTTGAAAATTATAAATATAATACACTTTATTTTTATAAATTTTTATTTATGTAATAATATAATTAATTAAAATAGATATTGAATTACATAATATATGTATAATTGCCATAATCCAATAAATAGATAATTTCTTGTTTTTATAAAATATATAAGCATAATTAAAAATAAATGATACAGGAAGTATCACTATCATATAATAAATGCTATAGTTATGAAGAAAAGTAAATATTAAAGATACAATCACCCAATTTAAAAGATCATACTTTATAAATTTTCTAAGCACTTTTACTATTAATATCAATATTCCTGTTTCAATTAATGGTCCTATTAATATAGCAGAAATAATCATATATACTGAATCAATCACTGGTCCACCAATAGATGAATCTGAAATATTTAATACACTATAGAACAATGCAAATATACAGTGTAATAGCATACATAATATAACTGATAATAAAATGAATTTAAAATCAGATAAATTATTTATTTTGTCTTTAAGTTTTATAAATTTAATCAAATTAGTTCCCCCTTAATATAACTAATTATACATAAACTTATAAAAATTTACATTTATATTTTGTTTACAAAATAAAATAGTTGTATGGATTAAATTAGAAAAAGCAGTAAGAAATTAATCTTACTGCTTTTCTAATAAATGATAAGTGGCGTTATGATAAATAATATTATTAATGAGATTTTATTTACATATATAATACTTTCCATGAAAACATATTTTATACATATTCTAGTAAAGGTTTATTTACAAATCAAATAATTCCTTATGTTAAAATATCCTTATAAATAACTAAGGAGGATTTTTATGGGATTTTTACTTGATAAAATGGCAGAACAAAAAGAAAAACAAATGAGCAAAGATAAGTGTAATTTAGGAGAATATTCTATAGATAGTGATAAATGTGAGATACAAGAATTAAGGAATATTTTAAAAGAGGAAGAAATTTGCAATTTAATTATATCTGGATTTTCTTTTAATAGAGGATGGATAATATCAGTAACAAATTTTAGATTGATTTTTATAAGAAAAAAATTAAATAAACAAATAGATAAAAAAATATTTTTACTAGATGATTTATATAAAGTAATTGTAAAAAAAGGTATGATTATGAGTAAAGTAGAGATTGAATTAGATGGTGAAAATATATTAATTGAAAATATAAGTAATATATTCTTAAATACTTTTTTAAAATCTCTTGAAAAAGAATTTATTTCAAAAAAAGAATATGGAATAAATAAAAAAAATGAACTACAAGCAGAAAAGCAAAAAGAATTTAAAAAGATAATGGATTCTAATCCAGAAGTGACTTTAAAAAAGAATATAGATATAAAAATAGAACCCAAACTATCTAAAAGACAAGAAGAAAAGAAATATCAAAAAGAAAGATTAAAACAATTAAAAAGAGATCATATACCTTATTGTCCTAAATGTAAAAGTACATCATTAACATATCAAAATAAAAAGTTAAGTGTTGGAAGAGCTGTAACAGGGAAAATATTATTTGGTAGTGATGGTGCTATTCTTGGAGGTCTTACTAGCAAAAAAGGGTATGTTAAATGTTTAAATTGTGGACATAAATGGAAGTTATAAAATAATAAACAAAAAACTTTATTGAGTATGCAATCACTTGATGAAAGATGAGATTTTGAATCTACGGTAGTAATAGAAAAAGAATCAGATATTTATAAAAATAAAATTCATAAATTTTGAAAATTTTCACGTAAATTGATAGTTTATTTATACTAAGAATTACATAATATAAGATTGTAAAATATATTATTATGTGGAGGATTTTTAATATGAAAAAAGTTTCTGAAGTAGAAATTCTATCTTTGACAGGAATCTTAAAGATGGAGAATGATGCTGTTATGGCACAAAGAGCTATAAATGCCTTAATAACAGATGAAGATTTAAAAAGACAAGGTGAGGCAAGTGTACTTGCAGCTGAGGGAAGAATAAAAGCACTTAAAAATTTTATTGAAGAAAATAAAGAAATAATAACTATGGAGGAATAGTCATGATAAATTTAATATCAAACTTAATACAAGGAAAAACAGAAATGAGTAATGAAATTATATCCATGGGTATGCTAGCAGCTGCAAAAGAAGGTGCTGAAATGTATTTAAATGCTACATTAACAAGTAGTAATTCAGAATTAAGACTTATTTATTCTAATGGGTTAGGACAAATGGTGGCTGGACATACTGCTATAACAGAATTAAATATAAGTAAAGAATGGGTAAATCCTAATAAACCATTAGTTGAAAATTTATTAGATACTTACAATAAAATAAAATAATAAAAATTAAAGAATACTTTTCTTGTTTAATAAAAATAATAATAATACAATCTATTAAATTTAGGAGGTAATTATTTTGTTTAAACATGATAAAGCATTATTACATGAAGTTAAAGTTGAAAAACCAAATCCACAATATGCAGCTTTAATGCAAGAACAACTAGGTGGTGGGAATGGTGAGCTAAAAGCAGCGATGCAATACATATCTCAAAGTTTTAGAATAAAAGATCCAGAGATAAAGGATTTATTTTTGGATATAGGTGCAGAAGAATTAAGTCATATGGAAATGGTAGCTCAAACAATTAATTTATTAAACGGACATGAAGTAGATTATAATAAAACTGAAGTTGGAGAAATAGAAACTCATGTACTTACTGGATTATCTCCAGTATTAATAAATTCTTCAGGAGCTCCATGGACTGCTGATTATGTTACAGTTACAGGTGATTTAGTGGCTGATTTATTATCTAATATTGCATCTGAGCAAAGAGCAAAAGTTGTATATGAATATTTATATAGACAGATTGATGATAAATATGTTAAAGAAACTATTGATTTTTTACTTAATAGAGAAGAAGCTCATAATGCATTATTTAGGGAAGCATTAAATAAAGTACAAAAAACAGGATCAAATAAAGATTTTGGTGTAACAGAAGATTCAAAACTTTACTTTGATTTATCTACACCAGGACCAGAACATAAACATCCAGAGCCTACACCACCATCCTTTGATAATCCAAGAAGATAGTTTTTATGGTGAGATTAAGTGGTATTTTTAATAAATTTATCTGCAAAATATACATTTAATGAATATAAGGATAAAATATTAAAAGTATTCAATTAAAAAAGACTAGGAGTTTTTATTCCTAGTCTTTTCTTATTTATAAGATTATTTATCATTTAAATTAAAATAATCATCATTTAATTTAAAATTTTTTATTAGTTGTTTTAAATACTTATCAGAAGGGATACGTTCATTACTTTCCCATCTATAAATAGTCATAACAGCTACTTGAGCTTTCTTTGCAAATTGATTATAGGTAAGTCCACTTTTAATTCTAAGAAGTTTAATTTTATCACCTATAGTTTTATTAGGATATAATGATAAAAAAGATGCTGTTTCTTCTTTAAAAACTCGGTTAAAGGTTGTTCTTTTGTTTACACTGGACATGCTAAATTAATGACTACTTATTATCCTTTAGAGAAACTTAGAAAAGTAAAGGGACTTGAAAATGCAAAATATGTAGATCCTTATGCTGGAAGCAAGGGGAATTCTATAAGATATTTATCAGTAGCTCCTAGAACTAATTTTATGCAAGTGAAAGGAGTAGATAATCTATTTTGTGGTGGAGAAAAATCCGGACTGTTTGTAGGACATACAGAAGCTATATGTACTGGTTCTTTAGCAGGTCATAATGCAGTTAGATATTTTATGGGAATGCCTTTATTATCTTTACCTACAAGTTTAGCAATAGGTGATATAATTTCTTATTCAAATGAAAGAATTACAGAAGGTAAAGATAGAAAAAGTAGATATACTTTTGCAGGATCTATATACTTTAAAAGAATGCAAGAAGAAGGATTATATACAACTGATATAGATTTAATAAATAAAAAAATTAAAAAACTAAATTTAGATAATATATTTAATCAAAAATTAGTTTAAATTATAAAAAATTAATGTAATATAATATTATTAAATAATTATTGTACGGAGGATTAAATTATGGGACTTATGAATTTTTTTAAAAATACCTATAATAATGAACCTATTGAAGAAGAAAAAGATACGCCAATAGGTGGTTTTAACAATTGGAAAGAAGCTTTGGAATCAATGAAAAATGATCAAATTAACAGGCATAAAGAAAATATAAGTAATTATTTAGAAGAATTAATAAACACTAAAAATATAAATGATTTTAATATAGATAGCTTAAATAAAATAATAAATGAAAAAGCAATTTATTTTGAAGAAAATAAAGAAATATTAGAAAAAAAGTATAATGAAATAGATTATGATAAATTAATTTTAAAATTTAGCAACGATATAATAAATGAGTATAATTAAATAATTATACTCATTTACTTTATAAAAAACTAATAATTAATTCCACATTCTTTTATACTATTTATATCATCAGAACTACATGGTGTAACAGCGTAAGTCATATTACAATTATTACATTTACAAATTAACTTATCCATTATAAAAGTATTTCCACAAGAGCAAGTTATATTATGTAATTTCTTTGTTTGCATATTTTCAAATCCCTTACTTCTAACTAAATCTGAAACTTGTTTTCCATTATTTATTGTTGAACATCCACAAGACATTTTAAATTTCCTCCTAATTTTTAAAATAATGATATTATTATACTTAAAATTAAATCTTTTTTCTGTAACATATGATACATCACAATTTTTTATAAATATAATATAGAATATTATTTTAAGTTTTACAAAAAATAATCATGAAATACACTTAATAAAATGAGGTGATTATTTGATTGATAATACTTTTCCTAAAATTTTTGATTTACAAGAAGAATTAAATCAACCTGGAATTGAACAAAAAATGAATCCAAAACCTGTATATGAACATAAAGATTATATGAATAATGGTAAAAGATTAAATGGAAAAATTGCAATAATAACAGGCGGTGATAGTGGAATTGGAAGAGCTGTTAGTTTAGCTTTTGCAAGAGAAGGAGCAACAGTTGTAATTGTATATTTAAATGAAAAAGAAGATGCAGACGAAACACTAAATTTAATAAAAAGATATAATAATAATTCTATAGGCATACAAGGTGATTTAGCTGATTATAATTTTTGTAAAAAAGTAATAAAAACAGTATCAGAAAAATATGGCATTATAGATATATTAGTTAATAATGCTGCTCAACAATATCCAGTTGAGTCAATATTAGAATTAACAAATGATCAGTTAATAAAAACATTTAGTATTAATGTATTCTCAGCCTTTTATTTAATTAAAGAAGCTCTTTCTTATATGAGTCCTGGAAGTTGTATAATAAATACTACTTCTGTTGTAGCTTATCATGGACACAAGGAACTTATTGATTACTCAGCTTCTAAAGGCGCATTAACATCACTTACTAGAAGCTTATCATTAAGCTTAGCAGATATGGGAATAAGAGTAAATGCAGTTGCGCCAGGTCCAATATGGACTCCGTTAATACCAGCATCATTTAAAAAAGATCAATTTAAAAGTTTTGGAGCTAATACAGTTTTAAAAAGACCAGGGCAACCAGTTGAATTGGCAGAAGCATATGTTTTTTTAGCTAGTCAAAATGCTTCTTTTATAACTGGAGAAACTATACATGTTAATGGTGGAGAAATGATTAATAATTAAATTTACATTAAAAGGAGATTTATAATGGGTAAAAATAAGAAGAATATACAAAAAGGTGGAGCATTATCAAATTCTAAGATTAAAAGTTACAGAGAAAATTATAATAATGAAAATAAAACAAATAACAACCATAATCAATATTAGATTATATTAACGAAGAAAAAGTTATTTTTCTTCGTTTTTTTATTTATGATTCAATAATATTTAATTTATTAATGAAAATTTTTTAATTTTAAGTTATAATAATTAGATGTGATTTACTACAGAAGCTATAAATTATTAGGAGGTATAAATGAAATATAGTATAAATGTACCAGTTGAATTTGAAGCTCGTGCAAAAGAAATGTTAATTAGTATAGATACTTTTTGTAATAATGTACTAAATGATGATTATTATAAAAAATGCATTAAATTAGTAGAGTTTTTAGCAAATACTGATGAAAATAAATTATTAAGAGGTAAAGTTAATACTTGGTCTGCTGGAGTGCTTCATGCAATCTTTTTTGTAAATGATACACTTAATAAAAAAGGTATAAGAATGGATGAATTAGCAGATTATTTTAAAGTTTCAGAGGGAACTATAGGTACTAAATCAAGAGAAATAAGAAAATTATTAAATATAGATAAAACTTCAAAGGAATGGAAAATAGAAGATTTATCTTCAAATGTTGAATGTTCAGGATGTAATTCTGAAAATAATGTTATTGATTTGTTCGATAATGCATTAAAATTAGATGATGTAGAAAAAGGGGCAAGTGAACTTAGAAAATGTGAAGAGCTTCTAAGAACCCAACTTGGACAAGACTACTTTGATAAATTTAAAGGTCAAATAGGCTTTTCTGCTGAAGGAGATTTTTACTTAACAATATTATCAACTTTATCTAATTATGAATTTGCTTTAGGTAATTATGATAGAAGTTTTAATATAGAAAAAGAAATATTAAATTTAGATGATTATGATTCTAGAAATGTAAGACATTCAATAGTGTTTAGAGCTTTAATGAATAAAGACTATGAATTTGCAAATTATATATTAGACAAGTATAGTGATGAAGATTGTATATTCTTTAAATATGGAAGAGTATTATATTATTACTATACAAATGATAGAAAAAATGCTAGAAAAGCCTTAAAAAAAGCTTTAAAACATAATCATTATTTTATAGATTGTTTAGTAGGAAAAATAAATCTAGTTGATGGTGAAATATCATCATATAGAAAAGGTAGTTTAGAAGAAGCTAGTTTATGTATAGAGTATAGTTTACCATTATGGACTAACGAAAAAATAGGAAAATGGATTATTAAAGCTTTAAATAAAATAAAATAAATAAAAAGCAAGATTTAAATCTTGCTTTTTATTTATGCTTTAATATATTATTACATTTATACATAAACATATATATAAAGGAGTTAATTTTGGAGGTAGATAATTTGGATTTTCTTCTTTATTTAGATGAATTATTGCTTAGAGGAATTTTTTCTATAACAGCTGAGGGATACATAGAAATTTTTTCACGTAAGAGAATATGTGATAAATCATTAACTGGAAGATTACATTGTGAAAATAAAGAAAGTGATTATTATGAAGACAGATTTTCAAAAGATAAAAGAGAAGGATATAAAGGATACACAAATTCTGATGCAAATACAAGAACAGTAGGATCAGAAAGTGATGAAATACTAGAAAATAGAGGTGCAATTAGAATTGAAGAAGAAGAAAAAAGAATTTATACTTTGTTTAGCTTTCATAATAAGTTAATAAATAATCTTTCTAAAAATAATCAATTAAAAACTATTCAAAACTTATGTAATGATTCTATAATAGAGGGGGACTATATAAGTTTAAATGGTCTTGTATGTCATGAGTCATTATATGAGTATATATCCTCTCTTAAATTAATAATAGATTGTTTTGGTGTGGATAAACTAAATAGCATAAGAAAAGGAGATTCTATAATTGACTTTAATATTATAGATAGATTCCTTTCTGAGATGCAAAGTAAATTAAGTGCTAATAATACTACTGATTTAATAGTACAATGTAATAATAGAGATGTTATATTAACTGTTAATAACTCATATTTTTTTAATAATAATTCTAATAAATTTGATAATATAGATTGCAATGTTAATGTATTAGGTAAATTAGTTAAAAAATGTTCTAATAATAATAACATTCACTTTTTAAGAAAAACTGGACAGCAAAGTTTTAATGAACAAATGCTTGCTAAATGTATTAAAGAATTTGATTGTTTATTAGATATAGGTATAGTTCCACCTAAATGTCCAAGAATAAAGTGTACAGAAAATTCTTTTCAAGTAATTCCAATAAGTATGTATATATAAAGAAAGGATACTATACAAATGATTAATTATATAAATATATACTATCATATAAAAAAACTTGATGAAAAATTTGTATTATACTATTTAATAAAAGATATTAATAATATAACCTTAATGAAAATAAGAAAAAAATTAAAGAGTGATTCTTTTAAAACATCACATTATCATGGATTATATTATATTTTAAAAGATATAGTTTGTTTAATAGAACTAAAAAAAATAGATAAATATAGCAAAATAAAATTATTTACAGATAATAAAGATATAATATACAAAATAAACAATAATTATTTTACATTAAATGAAGATTTGGAATATATAAGCTTTTTCTTAAATCAAATATATGATTATAGTGCAATTTTAAATAAAAATGTATATGATATTATAAGAAAAAGTAGAAGAGTATCGTTTTCATTATATAATGAATGTAAATGCATAGGCAAAACTTACAAAAAACTTATAAATAGAAACAGTACTTTAGTAATGTTAAAAAAGAATATAGAAACCTCAGAAGAAATTATATTTTTCGATTTTGAAATGAATTGCTTAGAAAATTTTAATGATGTAGAGATAATAAGTATTGGTGCTGTAAAAACTGATATTTATGGTAATATAAATTCTAAATTTTATGAGCTTATTAAACCAAAAAATATTTCAAAATTAACTTCAAAGTGTATAGAAATAACATCATTAAATCAAAATGATATAGATAATGCAAATAACTTTGAAACAGTGTTTAAAAAATTTTCAATATGGTGTGGAAATAAAAAGAAATTATTTATATACTGGGGTGGAAATGATATAAAAGTATTAAAAAATGATATAACTAGAAATAATTCAAATTTAGAAATATTACAAACTATTTTAAAAAATAACTTAGATTTTCAAGAAATTTTATGCAAAGATTTATTAGAAATTGAAAATGCTTTATCTTTAAAAAATGCTTTGTCAAAATATAATATTGAATTCTTAGGTAATCAACATGACTCTTTATTTGATAGTATTAATTTATCTATATTATATAAAAACTCTATGATTTAAACTTTAAAATAAAAAACAAATGCAATTATTAGCATTTGTTTTTTATTTTAAAGTGGATAAAAACATCCAATTATAATTCCAAGTATTAACCCACCTAAAACTTCAAAAGGTGTATGACCCAATAATTCTTTTAATTTTTTATTATCTAATTTAAATGTATTATCTTTTGATAAAATCAAGTTTAAAAGTTTTGCATGTTCACCAGCAGCACGTCTTATTCCCATTGCATCATACATTACAATAGATGCAAATACAAAAGCTAGTGCAAATATTGATGAGTCAAAACCATTTATTCTTCCTATTCCAATTGCTAAAGAAACTATAAAAGCTGAATGAGAACTTGGCATACCACCAGTTTCAAATAGCCTATTTAAATCAAATTTTTTTGTGTAAAAATAACCAAATACTATTTTTAATGCTTGAGCTATTATTAAAGATAATACACTTAAAATAATTAATTGATTTTTTATTATCATACTTATCACTCCATATATTTATTATACAATTTTATAGTATAAATATAATAGATTTTAAAATAAAATTTTAATTAAACGATGTAAATAAATATTTAATTAAGAAAACTTTTCAATATATTGTTAACTTATATTAAAAAATTTCTATATAAAATTAATTTAATTGTTTTATAAGTATTATAATATTTTTGAAATTATAGAAAAAATTTATCTTTATAAATAATATTTTTATATTTTTAGTTAATAATAAGATAGAATTATTTTTTAAGGAGCTGATAAATATACAAATACAAGTTATTACATCTATAATTTCTGCATGTTCAATATTAGCTGGTTCTGCAATGGGAGCTTGGTTTAGTTGGATTATAAATAATAAAATGCATAAAATTCAAAGAGAAGAACAACTTAATTTAATAAATTATAATAGAGATTATGAAAATCTTTTTAAAATAAAAGCAGTATGTGAAAACGCTAATACGATAAGGTTAGATATTTGTACATCTATTTATCAAAGCATACGTACAATATTAAATAAAGATGAATTAGGCTATATTTACACTATACCAATAAATAAAAATTTCTCATGTGCTGTTGCATCTCTCAGTGATAAATACACAATAAGAGAACTTAGTTACCTATATCAATTATATGGAATTATTGAAAAATTAAATAATGATATTTTAAACTTAGATATTGAAAATAAAAAAAATAAAGAACAAATATTATTAGGATTTAAATATATACTATTTAAAATATATGGCTATAATTATTTATCTATTTTAAAAGAAGACATAGAAAAGTTATCTTATGAAGATTTATATAAAAATTCATACATAAAAGAAGGTTATAAAAATATTTTTATTAAATTGGATTGTTCCTGTAAAGAAGAAGCTATACTTAGAAAAAAATTTATAAGCAAATCATCAAAAATAAAAAAATGCTAAAATAGTACATATTAATATGTACTATTTTAATAGCATTTTTTTTAGTTTATCTAATGTTGATTTCGTTTTATCTAAATTAAGAACATATTCATCTAAATTTGCATTTAAAAAATTTAATCCCCTATCTGTTATATGATATACCTTTTTACTTCTTTTATTAGATAAATCTTCACCACTCCATTTAGAAACTACATACTCTCTATCTTCTAGTTCATATAAACTTTCATAAACAGTACTAGAAGATACTGGGAAAGGCATAGTAGTTGAATCAAACATATCTCTAAAATCTGTAAGAATTTTATTTCCAAAAACAACTTCTCCTTTTGAAAGTTCCTTTAATATATAAAGCATATATAACATTTTTGTATTAACAACATTTCTTGGAGCAATAATACGATTACGCTTGTCCATAAATTAAACCTCCTTATTTAAATATATAATTATATTTTAACAAAATATATAAATAAACAAAAATAAATTACTCAACAAATTGAAAAAAAAGAATATTATATAGTAACAGAAGAAAAGGAGTGGTAAACTCATGAATAGATGTTGTAATAATTATAATTGTAACAGATGCAATAGATGTGGATATAATAATAACTATAATAATTTTAATAACTGTAGAGGTAGAGGTTGTGGCTTTGGCGGTTGTGGAATAAGTCCATTGTTATTGTTATTATTTTTTAATGGTGGATTTTTCTTTTAAATAAAAAGCTTAGGTGTTTTTCACCTAAGCTTTGTTTATTAATTAAAGTACTATATTTTCTTGTAAAACCTTAATTTAATATATATAATCATATAGGAATAGAAAGATGGAGTGATATTTTATGGAAGAAAGATTACAAAAATTTATGGCTAAATGCGGTGTTGCATCAAGAAGAAAATGTGAGCAATTTATATTAGAAGGTAAAGTAAAAGTAAATGGAAAAGTTGTAAATGAATTAGGAGTAAAGATTATTGAAAATAAAGACAAAGTTGAATTTAATAATAAAATAATAGTACCTGAAGAAAAAAAAGTTTACTTTGCTTTAAATAAGCCAGTTGGATATATAACTTCATTAAAAGATGAAAAGGGAAGAAAAACTATTTTAGATATAGTTAAAGTTAATGAAAGAATATTTCCAATAGGGAGATTAGATTACGATAGTTCAGGTTTGTTAATTCTTACAAATGATGGAGATATATATAATAAAATAATACACCCAAGAGTTTCTATAGATAAGAAATATATAGCAACAGTAAAGGGTAAATTTACAAAAGAAGAAATGATTAAATTTAGTAATGGAGTTGATATAGGAGGTTATATAACTTCTTATGCTTCTATCAAAGAAATCTCTTCTAAAAATAATATTTCCACAGTTGAAATAATAATTCACGAAGGAAAAAATAGACAAATAAGAAAGATGTGTTCTGCATTTGGACATGATGTTATAAATCTTAAAAGAGTATCTATTGGAGAAATTTCTCTTGGTTACCTTAAAACGGGAGAGTATAGAGATTTAACTGAAGAAGAATTAAACTACATAAATTCATTATAATTATTATAGAAAGAAGTGTTAAATATGTTTAAATACGTATCTGATATTAGTGAACTATCACACTACATAATAAAAAACTTTTTAACAAATAAAAATATAGCAATTGATGCTACGTTAGGTAATGGACATGATACAGATTTTTTAAGTGACCAATTTTCCAGTGTATATTCTTTTGATATACAAAAAAATGCTTGTGATAGATACAAAGATAAAAAAATTTCAAATGTTACTGTAATTTGTGATTCTCATCATAAACTAGACAAATATATAAATTCTAAAGTAGATTGTATAATGTATAATCTTGGTTTTTTACCTGGAGCATCAAAAGATATAACAACATTGCATGAAACATCTCTTCTTAGTATAAAAATAGGATTAAAACTTTTAAATAGCAATGGAATTATGTCTATATGTATATATACTGGGCATGATGAAGGAAAAAAAGAAAAAACTTGCATATTAGATTACTTGGAAAATTTGCCTAAAAATGAGTTTGGGGTAATGATTCATAAATGCTTAAACAGAAGCAAGACTGCACCAATGCTAGTTATTGTTGAAAAGAAATAACTTTTAAAAACTTAATTTTAAGCATATAATTCGACTTGAACTTTATATAATAAACTTAACACACATGAAATTTTTATTGAAAAATATATCATTTAATGTTAAAATTATATGACTAAAGATTGTTATAAGTAGGTAGATAATTATGGATAAGAATTTGAATGAAAATAAAGATTTAATGCGATTAATACAAATTAAGTTTCAAAGATTAAGTAAAGGACAAAAGTTAATAGCTGAATATATTTTAAATAATTATGATAAAGCAGCTTTTATGACTGCAGCTAAACTTGGAATATCTGTTGGGGTGTCAGAATCAACTGTAGTTAGATTTGCTAATGAACTTGGATTTAGTGGATATCCAAAGTTACAAAAAGCACTTCAAGAATTAATAAAAAATAAACTTACTACTGTTCAAAGATTAGAATTATCTAATGAATACATATCAGATAGTGATTCATTAAAAGGTGTTTTAAAGGCAGATATTGAAAATATTAGAGCTACTTTAGAAAAAATTAATCCAGATGTATTTGAGGAAGTTGTAAATGAAATATTTAAAGCTAACAATATATATATTTTAGGGTTAAGAAGTTCAACTGCTGTAGCAGAATTTTTAGGATTTTATTTAAATATAATACTTCAAAACGTGAGAACAGTTAGATATGGTATATCTGATATTTTTGAGCAGATGATAAATGTTAAACAGGGGGATTTAGTAATAGGAATAGGCTTCCCAAGATACGCTTCAAAAACTATAGCTGCTCTTGATTTTTCAAAAAATAAAGGAGCAAAAGTTGTAGCTATAACAGATAGCTTAATATCTCCATTAGCAGCTAAAGCTGATTTAACATTGATTGCTCAAAGTAATATGGCATCATTTGTAGATTCTTTAGTAGCGCCTCTTTCTCTTATTAATGCTTTAATTATTTCTGTTGGAATGAGAGAAAAAGAAAATATAGCTGATATATTTGGATCATTAGAAGCTATATGGCAAGACTATAATGTATATCAAATCAATAATAAAACAATTGGGGACAATGATAATTAATAGTTTTTAATTTAGATGTGTATTTTTTAGTACACATCTTTTTTTATATGCTTTAGTATAGTAAAATGATTTTAGCATAATTTAAGGAGCTGATTAAATGAAAAAAGTAGTAGTTATAGGTGCAGGCCCAGCAGGAATGATGGCTGCAATAACTGCAAGTAATTGTAATGAAGTAATTTTATTAGATGGTAATGATAGATTAGGTAAAAAATTATTTATAACTGGAAAAGGTCGTTGTAATGTAACTAATAATAAAGACATATCTGAATTTTTTGATTACATACCTGGAAATCCTTATTTCCTTTATAGTGCTTTATATACATTTACAAATGTAGATACTATAAATTTTTTTGAAAAAGAAGGTATAAAATTAAAAGTTGAAAGAGGCGGGAGAGTCTTCCCAAAATCTGATAAATCTTCAGATATTATAAAAGGTTTAAAAAATGCACTTCAAAATAAAAATATAAAAATAATGTTAAATAGTTTAGTAAAAGATATAATAAAAAAAGATGATAAAATTGTTTCCGTTATATTAGAAAATGGTAAAGAAATATTAGGAGATCATTTTATTTTAGCAACAGGAGGAGCTTCATATCCGTTAACAGGTTCAAAAGGTGATGGCCAAAGATTTGCAAAAAATATTGGTCATAATATAAAAGAATTAAAACCATCTTTAGTTCCAATAGAAATAAAAGAACCTATCGTCACAGAATTAATGGGATTATCTTTAAAAAATATATCTTTGAAGATTTACGAAGATAATAAAAAAGTATATGAAAATATAGGTGAAATGATTTTCACCCATTTTGGAATATCAGGTCCTTTAGTTTTAACTGGTAGTAGATTTATAAAGGATAATAAAAAATATAAGGTTTCTTTAGATTTAAAACCTGCTTTAACTGAAAAAGAATTAGATTTAAGAGTTCAAAAAGATTTTAAAAAATATATAAACAAAGATTTTAAAAACTCATTAGATGATCTATTACCTAAAAAATTAATTCCTGTAATAATTAGATTATCTAATATAGATGAAAATAAAAAGGTAAATGAAATAATTAAAGAAGAAAGAAAAGGTCTTGTTTTTCTAATAAAGAATTTTAATCTTAATGTAAAAAAATTAAGATCTATTGATGAAGCAATTGTTACTGCTGGTGGAGTAGATACAAAAGAAATAGATCCATCAACTATGAAAAGTAAACTTATAAAAAATCTATCTTTTGCAGGAGAAGTTATTGATGTAGATGCATTTACTGGAGGGTATAATGTACAAATAGCTTTATCTACTGGATATGTTGCGGGTAGCAATATTTAAAAGACTTGTTATAAAATAAATAAAATTATATAATTAGTTTTGTAATTGTTTATTAGAAAGGTGGAGAAATTTTGAAAATTTCAGTTGCAATAGATGGTCCTGCAGGTGCAGGAAAAAGTACAATAGCTAAGTTAGTAGCTAAAGAATTTGATTTGATGTATATAAATACAGGGGCTATGTATAGGGCAGTAGCTTTAAAAGCTTCACAAAATAATTTAAAACCAAACGATATTGATAAAATATGCGAATTAATAAAAACTATGGAAATGCATTTTGAAAATGATGATTTAATTTTAAACGGTAAAAATGTTCAAGAAGAACTAACTATGCCAGAAATAAGTTCTATAGTTTCAGCTTATGCATCAATACCTGAAGTTAGAAAAATGCTTGTAAAGCTTCAACAAAATATGTCTAAAAAATATAATGTTATAATGGATGGTAGAGATATTGGAACTGTTGTTTTAAAAGATTCAAAATTTAAGATATTTTTAACTGCAACTCCAGAAGAAAGAGCAGATAGAAGATATACTGAATTAAAAAATAGAAATATAGATTGTTCATATAATGAAATATTAAAAGACATAATTAGACGAGATTATGAAGATAGCAATAGAGCTACAGATCCATTAAGAAAAGCTGATGACGCTATAGAAATAGATACAACTGGGTTAAACATAGTAGAAGTAACAGAAAAAATAAATAATTTTATAAGAGAAAATTTTAATAAATAAAATTTATGAGGAATTTAAAATGAGAGAGATTATACTAGCTAAAAACTCTGGATTTTGCTTTGGAGTAAAAAGAGCTGTAGATAAAACTATTGAAATAAAAAATAATTATAATAAGAGAATTTATACATTAGGACCTCTTATTCATAATAATGATGTAGTTAAATTTTTAGAAAAAAACGATGTATTTTCAATAAATATTGAAGATATTAATAAATTAGCTCCTAATGATGTAATTATTATAAGATCTCATGGAGTTTCAGAGGAAACTTTAAACGAATTAAATAAAAGAGGTTTAAAAGTTATAAATGCTACATGTCCATTTGTTACTAATATTCAAAAAAAGGTTAAAAAATATTCTGAAGAAGGTTATGATATAGTTATACTTGGTGATAAAAACCACCCAGAAGTAATTGGTATAAATGGATGGTGTAATAATAAAGCTACTATAACGAAAAATGGTGAATTTACTGAAGGCAAAAATCATTTTGGTAAAACTTGTGTTGTATCTCAAACTACTGAAAAGGAATCTAATTGGAATAAAACTGTTTCAAATCTAGAAAAAATGACAGATAACCTTTTACAATTTAATACCATTTGTCTAGCTACAGAAGAAAGACAAAAAAGTGCATTTGAACTTTCAAGAGAAGTAGATGCTATGATTGTAATAGGCGGAAAAAATAGTTCTAACACAAATAAGTTATACCAAATTTCAAAAGAAAATTGTATTAATACTATTCATATAGAAAACGTTAGTGCATTACCAAATGATTTTATAAATAATGAAAACTTTAAAAAAATTGGTATTACTGCTGGTGCTTCTACACCAGAATGGATAATAAGGGAGGTTATTGAAGTTATGGAAAATACAAATAACGAACAATTACAATTGATGAATGAAATCGATAAAAGATTATTTACTGGAAGTGAAATTGAAGGTGAAATACTTTCAATATTAAATGATGAAGTAGTTATTTCACTTACTGGATATAAATCAGATGGAGTTATCCCATTTAAAGAATTAACTGCTAAAGAAGATCCAAAAGAATATGCAAAAACTTTAAATGTTGGTGATAAATTAAAAGCTAAAGTTATAAAACTTAATAATGATAATGGATTTGTTGTTCTATCAAGATTAGAATATGAAAAAGAAGAAATCCTAAATACACTTCAAAAAATGTTTGATGAAAAATCTACATTTGAATTAAAAATTTCAGAAATAAAAGAAAAAGGATTAGTTGGTTACTTTGGAGGTATACGTGTTTTTATTCCATCATCACAAATTGATATGAAATTTGTTAATGATAAAGAATCTTACAAAGGAAAAACTTTAAAAGTTAAATTAATAGATTTTAACAAAGAAAATCCTTCAAGAGTTGTAGCATCAAGTAGAATTGTACAAGAATTAGAAAAAGAAGCTAAAGAAAACTTAGTTTTTGATTCACTAAAAGTTGGAGATGTTGTAAAGGCTGAAGTTAAAAGATTTACTGATTTTGGAGCTTTTGCTGAAGTAAATGGGGTTGATGGTTTAATACATCTTTCACAAATATCTTGGAATCATGTAAAAAAAGCTCAAGATTATTTAAAGAGTGGAGATATAATTGATGTTAAAGTTATTGATTTAGATAAAGAAAATAAAAAACTTTCTTTAAGTATTAAAGAGCTTACTCCTGAACCATGGAGCAATATAACAGAAAGATATCCAGAAGGATCTATTGTTTTAGGCAAAGTAGTAAGATTGAATGATTTTGGAGCTTTTGTTGAATTAGAACCTGGTGTTGATGGATTAGTTCATATATCAAAAATAAGTCATGATAGAATAGATCATCCAAAGGACATATTATCAGTTGGAGAAGATGTAAAAGCTAAAATATTATCTGTTGATGAATCAAATAAACGTATAAGCTTAAGTATAAAAGATATTTAGTAGTAAATGATAACCCCTTTATTAAAGGGGTTATTTTATAATAATTTATGGGGTGGATATTTTTATATGGTACAATATGAGAAATTAAGCAATAAAAATTTCTCTAAGTTAGAAATTTTAATAAATGAATCTTTAAATTTTAATAAATATAAAAATAACTTTATTAAATATTATTTCAAATCAAATTTATTTAAAAAATCACTTCTTAAAAATAACTTAATATTAATTTTATTGAACAAACAATATATTGGTTATATTTGGTTTGATTATAACGATATAGATACAATAATTATAAATGATACTTATATAAAAAATAATTATGTAGATTTAGTAAAATTTAATGATATACCTAAACTTAATGGCAAAATATTAATTTATCAAACATATGAAGATAAATTAACAACTAATATTTTATTATCAAATTTGTTTATCCGTTCTAAACAAACAAAATTATTAAAATATAATATAAAAACTAAATTAAATATAAATTCCAATGTTAGCTTTAGAAAATTTAATAAAAATAAAGATGAATTTCTAAGATGCAATATTCAAAATTCTATATTTTATGATAAATCTAGACTTCCTTTAAAACCTAAAGATATACGTTTTGAAGAAAAACAATCTTACTATAATGAAAATTTTTGTATTTTTATTTTAGATTCTAATAATAATGAAATTGGTTATGGACAAATAATATTTAATAACAACATATATACAATAGTTAATCTAGGTATAATTAGTGAATATAGAAGTAAAGGATATGGTGAAGATTTACTTATCTATCTAATAAACTTAGCGTATAAAAATAATATATCGGAAATATTTATAAGAGTTGAAGAAAATAATTTTAAAGCGTTTAATCTTTATAAAAAAATAGGTTTTAAAATGATTGGAGATTATGCTACTTGGATAAGACCTTAATTCATAAAATTAAAAAACGCTTTAAATTGATTATAAAATTTAATATAATATATAAGACTATTTAAACAAGTGATTTTTATTGAAAAGGAGATTATTATGTCAAATACAAAAGATTTAAAATATTGTATAGAAACTTGGGGATGTCCAAGCGTTATATAACAGACGAATTCTCCTAAGATAGTAATAGTGCGGGCTAGTCGGCATATATAAATTTGCTGACTAACCCGTTTTTAAATTCAATAGATAATACTTTTTTATCTTTAACTATAATTTTATTAATTACAGAGTTAACTAATTCTTTAAGTAAAGCCTTGCCTATTGTTGTAACTAATTTCTTATAATTAATATTTGAATTCTTTTTAAGCTCTAATATTAATATTAAACTCTTAGCATTTTCTATAAGATTAGTATTAAATTCAATTTCATTTTCAGAAGAAATATCGCTTAATTTCTTATTTATATCATCTAGTTTTTCATTTAATTTTTTCTTTTTTAAAATATAATCTTTTTCACTCATACTTTCATCATCAAAAAGATATAAATCTTCTAATCTTTCAAGAGCTCTTTCAAATTTCTCTTTTTGTTTATTTAAATTTTCAATTTCAATTATTTCTTTATTCATAGCCTTTTTATCAGGTACTTTCTTAGAAAATATATTAGTACTTTTAATA
The DNA here is from genome assembly GCF_058310295.1 of Clostridium sp. TJA020. Taxonomy (NCBI): domain Bacteria; kingdom Bacillati; phylum Bacillota; class Clostridia; order Eubacteriales; family Clostridiaceae; genus Clostridium; species Clostridium sp. TJA020. Next base: position 281,560 of record NZ_JBZEFC010000001.1, on the reverse strand, counting down.
TTAAGTAACTTAATAATAGATGTTAAAGATCCTTTATCTATTGCAATAACATCATTAAATACTTTTCCAGATAGTAATACTTTTTGAATATCATCTATATTGGTAACATTAGATTCAGAGAGTTTTATTATATTGGATATATATTTCAATACAAAGCTTCCAACAACCTTATCACTTATAGTCTTTTGTTTGCATCCACTATTATTATATCTACTACTACATACATATATAGATGGTCTAAAACCGTCTTTATTAGCCTTATCTTCTTTAGCATATAAATTATTATGGCATTCTCCACATTCAAGTATACTAGCAAATACATGAGTTTTAGAATTACTCCTGAATCTAGCATTATTACTAGCAGCGTTTTTATCCATTATTTCATTACATTCTTGCCATAACTCTTTAGATATAATACCTTGATGATTATCATCAACAAGTACCCATTCTTCCTTTTTCTTTTTAGCACCTCTAGCAGATTCTCTATAATTATATCTATATGTGCCCTTATAAAATGGATTTCTTATTATATCAGCTAAAGTTTTAGTAGTCCATGAGCCACCTCTTTTTGTTTTAAGTCCAATCTCATTTAATTCATTTCTAACTATTGATGTAGATTGAGTATCTCTATACTTATTAAAAATAATTTTAATTGTCCTGGATTCATTTTCATCTATTACTGGAAACTTCTTTTCTTTATCCCACTTGTATCCTAAAGGAATAGGAGCACCATTCCATAACCCTTTATTAGCTCTATCAAGCATAACAGCTGTAACACGTTCACCAGTTAATTTACGTTCTAATTCTGCAAATACAAGAATTATTTTTAACATAGCTTCCCCCATAGCAGAAGAGGTATCAAATTGCTCATTTTTAGATATAAATGTGCAATCATACTTCTTAATTTCCTCATATATGTTACAGAAATCAAGTAGATTCCTAGATATTCTATCTATTTTCCAAACTAAAAGGTGAGAGAATTCTCTCGTTCGTATTCTTTCAATCATTTCTTGAAAGGCTGGTCTACTTGTATTTTTCCCACTAAATCCAGCATCCTCAAAAATTTCATATTCATCTATACCTAATACATACTTAGAATAATTGATAAGATCCTGTCTTTGAAGTGGGAGAGAGTCTTTATCTACTTGATAATTAGTAGATACTCTAACGTATATAGCACTTTTTTTCTTTTTCATTAGTTATCACCTCAACTTTAAGCACAGAGTAGCTATTTGCCACTCTGTACCTTTTTGTTTTGTTCAGATTTTTGATAAATAATTTTATTATCCCTTGAAATCTGAACAATTCTTGAAATAATATTCTCCATACACCCTCCATTAATACACATATAGTGCTTATAAAATCCCACACCGACATTCTAAACTATTTGAATTTTATTTTGTAATCGACATATCGATTATTTTTTTATCGATTGGTATATTTTTAAAAAATAGTATAAAAAAATAAAGAACTTGAAACTTAATTTCAAATTCTTAATAATAATAAAATTTTATATTGAAAAAAATACTAATTTAACTATAAAAAGTTAACTATTAAATATTCTTTATTAATTTTTCTAATTTTGACAAAAGATCTAACTTTTCTAATAAATCCTTATGACTTAATTCAGGGTATTTATTTTTACTTAACTGAATTGTTATATATTCATGATTATCTTTATCTATATTATTAGTTCTAAAATCGGTTCTTCCCAGTAAGTAATCAACTGTTACATTAAAAAAATCTGCTATATCTACAAGTGTTTTTAAATCTGGAGATCTTCGATTAGTTTCCCAGTTGGATATACTGCTAGAGGTTATATTTAATAATTTACCAAGTTCTTTTTGATCATAACCTCTTTCAAGTCTTAACTCTTTTAGCCTTTCTCCTAAATTATTCAATGTATACACCTCATATACAATTTATTATTTTTCTGTAAGCTTATCTATATCAAGTCCAATATCTACTAACTTATTAATTAAATTCTGTATTTCATCAGCTGTTAAATATATATTTTCACCTTTAATTTTTATTTTTACAATATTATTATATTTTCCTTTTACTATTGAATTATTTCTATTTCTAGTACGTCCTAGTAGATAATCTACACTTACTTGAAAAAAATCGGCAATTTTCTCTATCATATTAGCATCAGGGATTCTTTTATTAACTTCATACATTCCTATTGTAGATGATGAAACATTTAATTTTGCTCCTAATTCTTTTTGAGTTAATCCTAATTCTTCTCTCAATATTTTCAACCTTTTATAAATCATTATTATTTCCTCATATTATTTATTAATTAGTTTTTCTACATTAAATCCGATTGACTCTAATTTATTTATTAGATATTGAATCTCATATAAAGTTAAATAGATTTTTTTATTTTCTAATTTAAACTCTATATTCTCATTATCAAAGGAAATATCTGTATTTAAATTATTCTTATTATTAGTTTTTCCAAGCATATAATCCACACTACAATTAAATAAATCAGATAACCTTAAAAGTGTATGAGCATCAGGTATTCTGACTCCTTTTTCCCAGTTTGATATAGTTTGTTTAGTAACATTTAAAATCCTCGCCAATTCAGGTTGGTTATATCTTAGTTCTAATCTGCATTCTTTTATTCTATCACTTAACATTAAAGAAAAGTTTTTTTCATCTTCATACAATTCAAAACTATTATCAACTAAAGAGTCTAAGCTTATTTCGAAGTAATTTGATAATTTAATCAATGACTTAATATCAGGAGTATTAACATTATTTTCGTATTTAGATATAGAACTTTTTTCAACTCCTAAAATATTAGCCATATCAGTTTGAGTTAGTTTATTGTTTTTTCTAAGAGTTTTTAATTTTTCTCCTAAAGAACTCAATATATATTCCTCCTTATTTTCCTATAAGCTTATTCACATCAAATCCAACTGCTCCCAACTTGTTTATTAATTCTTGAATTTCTTCAACGGTTAAATTTACATTTCTACCTTCTATCTCTATTTTTATAACATCATCATTATATTTTCCTTCAACTATTGAATTTTCTTTATTATCAGTCTTACAAAGAAGATAATCTATAGAACAATCTAATGCTTCAGCGAGCTTATACAAAGTTTCTATATCTGGTTTAGTTGATTCTCTTTCGTATTTACTTATATTAAATTCCGTTAAATTTACTTTAGAACCTAATTCTTTTTGGGTTAGTCCTAATTGTTTTCTACGTAATTTAATTCTTTGTCCTAGAGAACTCATTTTATCCCCCCTCTAATAAATTATACTTGTTTATATTATAACCTAAAAAAAATAATCAAACTTCCAATTGGCTTAATAAGTCAAAAATTTCTTAAAAAGAGAAAAAAATTTCTAAAAAACAGTTGACATTGACTTATTAGGTCAGTATAATTAAATCATAAACTGACTTAATAAGTCAGTTAAAGGAGGTGATTATTTGTATAGTATAGTAAGAAAAGTTAGAAATATGAAATGTTATACTCAACAATACGTAGCCAAGGAGATTGGTATATCTTTAAAAACATTTGCTAGGAAAGAATCCAATCCCAATCTTTTTACTGTTGCAGAAATCAAAAAATTAGCAAAGGTTTTGAATGTTAAAGAGGAAATTTTTTTTGCTGATGAATTGACTTTAGAAGTCAGTTAGGCGTTAAAAAAGGGGATGGTAATCAAATTTAAAATTAATAGGAGTGATTGCCATGAAATTAAAAGAGTTAAGAAAACAAAAAAGATTAAGTCAATATGCATTATCAGAAAGATCTGGAATTAGCCAAAATTATATTTCAGAGTTAGAAAATGAAAAGCATGAGGCTACTGAAGAAATAATAATCAAACTTTGTATAGGTCTAGTAGTAGATCCTAACACATTGCTTGATTGGGAAGAAATTAAGAGAAAGGAAGGATTCTAGTGGATCAAAAGGATATTTGGGAAACTTTAAATTCTTACAACATATATACAGAAGAAGATTTAAAGGAAGCACTAAAAAATAATCAATTAGATATAGGATTTTTTACAACTGCATTAGAGCAGTAACAATTTATTTGGAGGGTATATGAATAAAGAAAAAATTAAAGAGTTATTTGAAAGTGGTCATTATTACTTAATTACTAATGATTTTCGTATAAGAACAAAGGTAAAGGAAGTAAATATAGACAATTCAAAGGTATGTATTTATTTAATAGGCCCTGGAGTTGTAGATGTATATCTAGATTCTATATATAAGGTTAGTAAAATAATTGGATTATCAAGAACATTTAGTTGGTGCTATAAGCTTACTAACCTAAAAGGAGAATGTATAGGTTATATAGGAAATTAAATATTTGTTTATACAAAAGATTAAGTTAAGGCTTATGCCTTAAAAATTTTTTAAAAGCACAAAAAAGCATAGAGTTAACAATATATTCTATGCACCAGTTTAAATATTATTACAAAAATTTATAGGGATGGGGGATTTTAAAATGGAACAAAAAGTTGAAAGATTTGGAACTGACTTAGTTAGAAAACAAGCTATTAAAACTATAGACAGCAGAGAAGTAGCTGAAATGATGGAAATAGGACATTGGGAAGTTTTAAGAAAATTAAAGGGAATTATTAAAACTTTAACTGACAACAAAATTGTTGTGAGTAAATATTTCATAGAAAGTAGTTATAAAGATATCTCTGGGAAGAGAAATTTATGCTATCAACTTACTAAAATGGGATGCGAATTTATAGCAAATAAATTTAATGGAGAAAAAGGAATATTATTTACTGCTAAGTATGTAGAAAGATTCAATCAAATGGAAGAGGTTGTTAAGCAACCTAAAACTGCATTTGATTTATTAGAACTTCAATTCAAAGCTATAAAAGAAACTAGAGATCAATTAAATCAAGTTAATTTTAAAACACTTGAAACTAGAAAAGAATTTGAAGAATTTAAAGAGGATTTACCTTTAATAGGAAGTGAGCCAGAAGAATTACAAGCTCTTGTTAGGCATAAAGGCATAGAAATATTAGGTGGAAAAAAATCGATTGCTTATAAAGATAAATCTATAAGAACTAAAGTTTATACAGATATACAAAGGGAACTTAAAAGACAATTTCAAGTTAATAAATATAAGGCTATAAAAAGAAAGCATTTAGATTTAGCAAAGAAAATAGTTTCTAACTACAAAGCACCAATCATATTAGAAGAAGAGATAAATCAAATTAATTGTCAATTGAATTTAAATATATAAGGGGATAGGGTGATAATTTATGTTTACAGAGAGTGGAAGAATCGTTTTATCAGTAATAACAGTATTGGGGTTAATATTCAGTACTGTAATGGGAATGTATTCATCAGTTAATGCAGCTACAAGCAAAGATAGAATGCTATTTGGTGTAATGGGTTGTTTAAGTTTTATAAGCTTCATTTTTATAGTTAATTTAATTTAGGAGTGATAAATATGCTTATTAAATATTTGGATAAATTGCAAAAGGTTACTACTAAAGAAGAATTCAAAGTAATTCTTAAAATGACAGAAGAAGATATTAAGTTTAATAAGGTTAAATTCAATAAGGTAACAAGTGCTAATGAATTTATTGTTATATGTAACAGGAGCTTAAACTTAGTTAGAAGATATTATTAGGAGGATATTATGGGTAAGATTTTAGACATTGTAAATAAATTAACTCCAGTAGTACAAGAAAGAGCAAGTAAAACTGGAGAAGATTTCAATGATTTAATAACTAAAGAATTAAATAAAGAGTGCCTTGGAGTCGACCAAAACAACCAAAGCACACTAAAAATTCAATTCAAAGATATTTTACCACCAGGAACTGATTTAGACAATGGGGAAGTGTATGACGAAATAACTGGGAAAACAATAAAAGAATTATAGGAGGTATTGAGATAATGGAAAATTTAGAGGTTGTAAGAGAATTAAATCAAGAAAAAGAAAATTTTAAAATTAAGGATTTAGAAGGAGCTACATGGGCATTTAGAAAGCTTAGAGCTTTAGAAAGTAAAATAGCTGAAATTAATGCAGTTGCAGAAAAAGAGAAGGCAAATATAGATAGATGGGTAAAAGAGTCTATAAATGCTTATGAAGGGGATAAAGCATACTTTGAAGGTTTACTTACTGAATATTATGTAGAGCAAAAAAGAGAAGATAAAAAATTTAAACTTACTACACCATACGGAAAGGTAAATAGTAGAAAAAGTAAAAAGTGGTTCTATGATGATGAAGTTCAACTTAAAGAATACATTAAATTAAATGGTATAGAAGCTATAAAGGTTAAAGAAGAAATTGATAAGACTTGCCTTAAAAAGCTGTTTAAAGATGGGGTTAATCAAGAAACAGGAGAGATATTACCATTTGTAAGAATAGAAGAAATCGAAAATATAACAGTAAAGGTGGAGGAATAAAAATGGAAAAGGAATTAGTAATGCAAAATCAAGCTTTAAGTTTAATAGATAGTGTAGATATAGCTGCAATAACAGGAACTATGCAAAAAATAGCAACATTTCAAGCAGTAATACAAAAGAACCTAAAAGAAAACCATGATTTTGGAGTTATAGCTGGTACTGGAAGTAAACCAACCTTATTAAAACCAGGTGGAGAAAAAATATGTATGATGTTTGGTCTTAATCCCGAATATGAATTTTTAGAAAAAACAGAGAATTACAATGATGGATTCTTTGCTTACAATATCAAATGTACTTTATACAGAAATGGTAGTCCAGTAAGTCAAGGGGTTGGAAATTGTAACAGTATGGAGAAGAAATATAGATATATAAATTCAGATACTATTCCAGAAGGTGTAGATCCAACAGCAGTAGAGAAAATAACTACAAAATGGGGGCAAGTAAAATATAAAATTCCTAATCCACACATAGCTGATTTAGTTAATACAATTCTAAAAATGGCTAAAAAGAGAGCTTTTATAGATGCAGTATTACAAGTAGCAAGTTTAAGTGATGTTTTTACTCAAGACTTAGAAGACATTAGAGAATTTATGCAATCAGAGCACGTTGAAAATCTAACACTAGACCAAGCTAAAAATATGAAAATAACATTCGGTCAATTCAAAGGAAAGACTTTGCAAGAAGCTCAAGAAGTTAAGCCTGATTATATAGATTGGCTACACAAAAATACTAAAGATGCAGCAATAAAAAAGGCTTGTGAAATGTTATTAAATGAGGATTTAGGGGGTATCAAGTAATGTATAAAATAAATTTAGATTTAATTAAAAAGCGTGATGCAGTTTATATAAAGCCTAGTACAGAAGTTATTCTTAAAATAGAAGATTATGAACTTGATGGAGATATAAAATTTTCGTTTGATCAATGGGATAATCTTGATAATGAAGTTAAAAAAGCATTTGGAGAGCCTACTTATCAAGAACTTTTAGATAAAATAAATAGTTTGAAAAATCAATTAGAAGAAAGAAATGACCTTATAGAACAATATGAAGAGCATAATGATGCTAGAATGGAAAAATATTTTATGTCAGAAGGGATTTTATAGGAGGAAATTTTATGCCAGGAAGTAAAAAATACTATTGGTTAAAGTTAAAAGAAGATTTTTTTGAAGAAGATACTCTTCAATGGTTAGAGGAGCAAGAAAACGGAAAAGAATATTGTTTATTTTATCTTAAATTATGTTTGAAATCCTTAAAAACTAATGGGATATTAATACGAAATGTAGGCCAAATATTAATTCCTTATGATGTAAAGAAATTAGCTGAAATCACTAGAACTGAGAAAGATACAGTTAGAGTAGCTATGAGTTTATTTAAGCAAATTGGTCTAGTTCAAATTTTAGAAAATGGAGAAATATATATAACGCAACTTGAGCAAATGGTTGGAAGTGAAACAGATTGGGCTAGAAAGAAAAGACTACAAAGAGAGAAAAAAACGGACGAGGACAATGTCCCAACTAAGTCCTTAAATTGTCCGATAGAGAAAGAGATAGATAAAGAGAAAGAATTAGAGTTAAAGAAAGAACTAGAAAAAGAGATAAAAGTTGAAATTAGTTGTGGTGATTTTAATATATTCACTTATATGCAACAAAGAGGTTTTATAACAATAAGCTCTATGATAGCTCAACAAATACAAAGTGATATAGAAATGTATTCTTTAGAAGAAGTTAAACAGGCAATAGATATAGCTGATAATAATGGAAAGCATACTTATAGCTATGTACAAGGAATATTAAGGCGTAGAAGAGCTGATGGAGTTGATAGGAAAGGAGTAAAGAATAATGGAACAGCTAATAACAGCAACTCTGGATACGAGCTTCAAGATGAAGGAATTGGATTCGACATTGATGATATGCAGTAATTGTGGAGAGCCTATACAAAAAGAAATTGAATTATTAGGTAAGGTAAGAGTAGTTCCAATAGCTTGTAGTTGTAAAAAAGCTAAATTAGAAAAGCAACGAGAAAAAGATTTAAATACTGAAAAACAAGAAAGGCTTAAAAGATTATTCAGTAGCTCTTTAATGGATAAGAAGTTCATGAAAGAAACCTTTGAAGCTTGGGATCATAAAAAAGGTAGTGAACAAATGTTCAATATAGGAAATAAATATTGTGAGAATTTTAAAGCAGCTAAAAAAGAAGGCTTAGGATTTCTTATATATGGACCACCAGGTAACGGAAAAACTTATCTATCAAATTGCATAGCTAATAATTTATTAAATAAAGGTATTCCTGTTATATGCCTAAGTATAAATGCTTTATTAGAAAGAATACAAAAAACTTATAGTAGCTGTGGAAAAGAAGGCGAAAGAGATATTTTAAATACATTAGCATATGCAGATTTACTAATAATAGATGATTTAGGAACAGAACAATTAACTGATTGGAGTGCAACAAAAATTTATAACATTATAGATAGCAGATATAGAAATGGGTTACCGATTATAGTTAGTACCAATAAATCTCTATCTGAGTTAAAAGATATGTATCATGTTAGAACAGTAGATAGACTATTTGAAATGTGTACTCCACTAAAAAATGGTGCTGAAAGTATTAGAAAAGAACAAGCTAAAGAAAAAACTAATTTATTAAGAAAAATACTTTTATAAAAAATAGAGGGGATGGGATATTCTATGAATCCTGAAGAGTTAATCAATAAACTAAATATGTGTATTGCTGCTCTAAGTAAAGGTAATATTCAGTTAAAAACATTAGGACTTAAAAAAGCTGAATCCGAAAGGCTTTATAGAACTGCATTAGCTAAAAAGATATTTAGTTTAAAAATGGACAAAGTTCAAGTGAGTTTGATAAGAGATTTATCTAGAGGTGATGATGAAATAGCAAGGCTAAGACTTGAAAGAGATATTGCAGATAATAATTATTATGTATGCAAAAGTTCAATGGAAAATTTAAAGGTTGAAATAGAAGTTTTAAGATCTAAGCTGGCATGGCTTAAGGTAGAATATAAAAATTCTTAGGAGGATTATTAAAATGGGAAAATGGGTAGCAGAAATATCAAATTCTGATATATGGCGTGGAGATGAATTTAATACAAAAGAACAGGCTATAGCAGAAGGTAGAAAGTTAGCAAAAGAGGATGGTTTAAATAAGTTTAAAATTGGAGAAACTGAACCAGCTTTTAATTTTGGAATAGATGTTGATAGTGTAATAGAACGTATTAATGAAACTATGTATGAAGATATTGGAGAAGTTGCAGAGGATTACTTAGGTGATGTAGAGTTAGAACACTTATTAGAATTAGAGGAAAAGTTAAATGAAGTATTTTTTAAATGGCAAAAAGAACATGGATATGAACCAACTTTTTATAAAATTATAAACATAGAAGAAATAAATGTTTAATTAATTAAATATGAGAATGAATTAAGTTATAGTTATAACCATTCATTCTCATATGAAAATCAAATGAGAGGTGATGTTATGGATTTACTTAAAGATCATACACCACATGAAATGATGGAAATGACATTAAGGGATATAAAGCGTAAGAAGCTTAAAAGAGAAAAGGAAGCTTATCAATATGAAGTTGATAGATATGAAACGATTCAAAGAAAAATGAGGAGGAGAAAGTAATTGGTAGTTATAGAAGGTAAAATTAAAGGTAAAGCTAGACCAAGATTTAATACAAATACAGGTCATGCAATAACTCCTAAAGATACATTAAGTTATGAAAATTGGGTTAAGTATTGTTATAAAGAACAAGATGGAAGGTATATAGAAGGCCCTATAAGAGCTGTTATAACTGCATACTATAAAATACCTAAGTCTTATTCTAAAAAGCGTGTACAAGCTATAAGAGAGGGATTAGAACAACCAGTTAAGAAACCTGATGCAGATAATATAGCAAAAATAATTCTTGATAGCTTAAATAAGATAGCATTCAATGATGATGCTCAAATAATAGAGTTGATAGTTTTAAAAAAGTATACTGAAGAAAATGAAAGAGTTGAATTAATGATTGAATCAACGAGAAAATAATAATTCGCAGTATGAGAATTAAGCGAATTAGTTAAGAAAATTTGATCTTTGAAAAGTGAATAGTACGGTATTTACAAAATATGCTATAATTAATTCATAATTCTTATAAAGTGATAACAACAATAATTATAAGGGGGATATATGAATAAGAAAGAACTTATTATTGATGGATGCAATTTTAGTAATCTTAATGAATTTTATATAGAAGTTGATAGAGTTTTTACAAAAGATTTAACGTGGAAAACAGGACATAATTTAGATGCTTTTAATGATTTATTATATGGAGGCTTCGGAGTACATGAATATTGTGAGCCGATTACTATCATATGGAAGAACGCTAATAAAAGTAAATCAGATTTAGGGTATAATGAAACTGTTAGACATTATAAAAATATGTTAAAAGAATGTCATCCGACAAATATAAATTATGTAAAAGAATTACTTGAAAATTCACAAAAGAAAAAAGAAGAAACATTGTTTGATATAATTATTGAAATAATAAATGAACATGATGATATTGAATTAATATTAAAATAATAATTTCTAAATATATATAAAGTTTATTTTATAGTATTTATTTTTAATCAATTAAATAAAACCAAATATTATTCTAGTAAAATACCGTATTATTCAAAAATGAATATACGGTATTTTTTAATAAAATAAAGTGAAGTGAGATTATGATAAAAGGACAAATAAGTATATTTGATAAACCAAAAATAAAGTTATTAAAGGATTGGACAAAATTACATCCTAAGTTAACTAAAAATAGCATTCATGAAGTTTTCTTAGAAAGAGAGAACTACTGCATTATCTTAATAGATGAAACATTCTATGGAATTTATAAGAAAGATACAAAGAGGTGTTGATATGATAGATGGACAAACTAGCATATTTGATAATGAACCTGATGTTATAGAGCATGAGGTAGAGAAAAAAGATATAAGACCTAGAGCTACTAAAAATAAAGCAATGGAACTAACTGATGATGAAAAAAAGTTCATATTAAGCTTTATAGATTATTATAGTGGAAATTTAATAAAGTGGTATGTTGATGAGAATAACCAGGATACGGTTAGAGGTTTCATTAACAATATAAAAGTTAAATTAGGTGATGAATTTTTAAATAGATGTGGAGTTAAAGTTAATACTGATATAAAAGATGTAAGAAATTTAATTAAAGGGATTTACAATAAATAGGAGGGGGATTTATGGATAAAAATATTTTTAGGAAAACAGAAGCTACACTTTATGGATACAATGAGTTAGTATCTAAAATAAAGTGTCTAGAACTAGAAATAGATGATATTGAAAATTCTTATAGTGGTTGTGGAGCTATAGGGTATGAAGAAAAGACTGGTTCTACAAACAAGTTTAATAGCAGCGTAGAGAATGAAATTATAGAAAAAGAAAGAATTATAAATAATCTCAAAAGGGATTTGTATAGTAAGAAAATTCTTAAAGAAAAGATTGATAGTACTATAGAAAGAATGAATGATTCTGAGAGGAAATTGGTTGAATTACGATATACTAATAGAAATACTTTAAGTTGGGATCAGGTTGGATATATATTAGGTTTTAATCCTGATTATTGCAGACAAAAATTAAGAAGAAAGATCATCAATAAAATTAGTGATACGATATTTGTTAATCCATACAAGCAAGAGAAGTTAAAATTATAGAGGGTTCGGTTTATGTTCGATTTATATTCGATAAAGTACCTATAACATATAGTAAAATAATATTGTGATAGGCTAAAGTTTTTCATTGAATACCTCCTTTATAATTATTTACTAGGCAGAGGGTTTCCCTCTGCAACGTGGAAGGTCTAGTGTTAATAAAGGTGCAATTCCTTTACCTTCCTCTCATAAGTTCCCCTTTATAATTAAATAGGACTAATAGTAGGGATTACAAGTGCTATTAGTAAGTTTACTAAAGAATCTAGCTTAGGCTAGGTTCTTTTTGTTGATATGGATATAAATATAAATGATATTCTTATATAATATTCGAAGATTAATAATACTTAAGTTTTAGAAAGTTGAATTAAAGAATTTTATATAATAAAATATAGTAAAGGGGGGATATTATGTGTAGAAATAAAAATAATACCAATAGTAATAATAGTAATAGTGATAAAAGTCAAAGTACTAAAAGAGAGATTTTTGAACGACGCTCTATTAATGAAGGAGCTGAAGTCGTAAGCAAGCCAATGTATTCAAAACCATCTAGACCTGGAAAAAAAGGCAGTAGATAATGAATCCTAACAATATAAATGAATTAATAAATTTAGTTCCTAAAATACTTATTTATATTGTCCCAGGTTATTTATATTATAAAATTTTTAACTATATACTAAGCTGGAAAGATAAAACAATTAAAAATAATATTTTTGAATATGTAGTGGTTAGTTATATATTATGTGCTGTGGTAAAGTCTATATTAGGAATATTTTATAATGAAGTAAATATGAATTTACCTCAAATAATAGTATCTTTACTGATTTTAAGTGCGAGTTTAGGATATCTTATAGGAGTATTCATAAAATCAGATAAGTTTACTAAAATAAGAAGGTTTTTTAAAATTAATAGAACAATAAATAATAATATATTTGATGATATCATAGATAAGGATGCTGGAACTTGGGCAAGAGTTTACCTAAAGGATGATAAGTTAGTTTATTATGGTTCTGTAATTTTATTTGAAAAAAAAGATAAATATGAGGATGGATGCATAGTTTTAAATGATTATGAAGTCTATAAGTATGGAGAATCTAAAATTCTTGAAGAAGTTCTTCCACAAGAAAGTGAGAAAAATTCTTTAGCTACAATAAAACTTAGTGAAATTAATAGAATTGAAACTATATATCCTGAAAATAGTGAATTAATAGATAATTTATTAGGGGAAAAACATGAAAAAAACGAGGCTTCAAGTCAAGATGATATAGAAAAAGAAAGTGAAGATAATATTATGGGAAATAGAATAGAAGACTATAAAGATAAATTAAAAAATTTATGTGAGTTTGATGATTTTATAATATATTCATTAGTAGAAGAAGCTCAAAAGATAGGGTTCGATGTAGACGATAGTATATATTATATAAAGTTTCAGGAAAATAATTGTGATAGTGTAAAATCTAAAATATTATATGTGATTAAAAATAGAAGAATGCTAGAGCTTAGCTTAGATGAATCAAGTGAAGATATATATGTAAAAATATATAATATGGATAGAATTGAAGGAATATGTTATAAAAAGAAAAGAAATATAATATATGAGCTAGAATTTAATATTGAAGGTGATATTAAAATTTTTAATATTCATCAAGATAGTATAAATATGAAATATACATACTCAGATATATTAGAGAAAATATTATATGAAATAATTTAAAAGAGCCTGTTAGTTAGGTTCTTTTTTAGATAAAGAACTAGGATAGTGGTGATAAATGGCAAGAGCTCCAAATGAAAAAGTAGATACAGCTTATGAATTATTTAAAAAAGGATATAAGCTTATAGATATATCAAAAGAATTAAATATACCATCTAGCACAGTGCGAAGATGGAAGAAAACATATAATTGGGATAACGAACGTTCGTATAAAAATAGTGAACGTTCACTTAAACAGAATAATAAAAAAGTAAAGAAGAAAGAGCCTATTGCAGATGAAGTAAAAGAGGTACTAGAAAATACTGAACTTACTGATAAGCAAAGGCTTTTTTGTATTTATTATATAAATTGTTTTAATGCAGCTAAGGCTTATAAGAAAGCATATGAATGTAGTTATGAATCAGCATTATCTAATGGATATAGATTGATGGAAAATGATAGTATTATAAAGGAAATAGAAAAACTTAAGAAGCATAAACTTAATCAAGTAATGTTAAGTGAAGAAGATATATTTCAGAAGTATATAGATATAGCTTTTAGTGATATTACTGATTATGTAACATTCGGAAGAAAAGAAATAGAAGTTGCTAAAGATAAGGAAGATAATCCAGTAATGATTGAAGTTAACTATGTAGATTTTAAAAATAGTAATGAAGTTGATGGAACTATTGTTAGTGAAGTATCACAAGGAAAGAATGGTGTATCAATAAAATTACAAGATAAAATGAAAGCTCTTCAATGGTTATCAGACAGAATGGATTTATTACCTACTGATACTAAAATTAAATTAGAAAATGAGAAAAAGAGATTAGATCATATGATTAATAAAGATACAGGAGCTGATAACAGAGAGGAAGATATTGCTAGAGTTTTAAAAGAGGCCCTGGAGGATATATAAATGAAATTCCATGAAAAACAAAAAGAAGTACTTAAATGCATTAAGTATGAAAATCCTAAAATTCTTATATGTTCAGGAGCAAAGAGAGCTGGTAAAACCTTTGTTTTAACATTTGGATTTATGGCTCATATTTCAAAATATAAAGATATGGGATTAGCATTTATATTGGGTGGAGCTACACAAGCATCCATTAGAAGAAATATACTGGATGATATTGAAAAGTTACTAGGCAGAGAGATTAAACTTGATAAGTCTAATGCCTTTGAATTGTTTGGTAATAAAATTTATTGTTTTGATGGTGCTCAAGCTGATAGTTATAAAAAAGCTAGAGGATTTACTAGTGCTGGAGCATTTTTAAATGAAGCTACAACTTTACATGATACATTTGTTAAAGAAGTTATATCAAGATGCTCATATGAAGGTGCTAGAATATATATGGATACTAATCCTGAAAATCCAACTCATACAGTTAAAATTGACTATGTTGATAAAGACGGACAAAGGCTTAAAAATGGTCAGTTAAATATAAGAGCTTTCAATTTCACTCTTTATGATAATACATTTTTAAATAAAGAGTATGTGGAATCAATAGAAGCTTCAACTCCAACTGGTATGTTTTTTGATAGGGATATACTAGGGGTTTGGGTTGCTAGTGAAGGTGTTGTATATGCTGATTTTAATAAAAATGAAAATTATATAAGGTCTATTGATTTAAAGGATGTAGAATTTAAGAAGTATTTTTGTGGTGTTGACTTTGGTTGGGAACACTATGGTTCTATTGCTTTAATTGGAATAGATATTAATGATAATTATTATTTGATTAAAGAGATAGCATATAAGCATAAACATATTGAATGGTGGATAAGTCAAGCTAAGGATATAATAAGCCAATATGGGAATATAAACTTTTATTGTGATCATGCAAGGCAAGAACATATTAAAAAAATGAGGGAAGCTAAAATAAAAGCTATTAATGCTAAGAAGGATGTACTTGCTGGAATAGCAGAAGTATCATCACTTTTTAAAACAAGAAAATTAAAGGTT
Organism: Clostridium sp. TJA020; assembly: GCF_058310295.1. Classification (NCBI taxonomy): domain Bacteria; kingdom Bacillati; phylum Bacillota; class Clostridia; order Eubacteriales; family Clostridiaceae; genus Clostridium; species Clostridium sp. TJA020. The sequence goes on along the minus strand of NZ_JBZEFC010000001.1, from coordinate 265,781 downwards.
GTTGAAGATAACGTAGATGTATTTAAAACTGAAATTTATAACTATGTATGGCAAGAAGGTAAGGATGAACCAGTTAAGAAATATGATGATGTTTTAGATTCAATACGATATGGGATATTTTCAGATTTAGCATATGGTAAAAATAGAACATTCAACAGTAAATAAGGAGGTGCAACATGAAGAAAATCTTAGAGAAAGAATTTAAAAATTACAATGAAGTAATGGAAGATATAAGAGAAACAGAACAGCTCTATAAAATATATAAAGGTCCAGGTCAAAAGTGGAATGAAGAGGAAACTGCTTATTATGCAGTTATGAAAATATCTAATAATATTAAGAAATTAATTAAAGAAGAGGCTAGATTCATGTTTGGTAAAACTCCTGAATTTACTGTATTAGATAAAGAAGGAGAAGTTATAGAAGATAATCAGAAACTATTAAATGATACTTTAAAGAAAAATTTATTCAAAGGTAAGCTTATAAAAGGAACTAGAGATTGTTTTATAGGTAAAAGAGTAGCTATTAAAGTAAATATAATAGATAAAAATCCTATTATAACATTTGTACCTTCAACTAATTTTATGTTTGAAACTATGGAAAATAGTCAAAACAAGCTAAAGAAAATAATCTTCTTTCAGAAAACTGTATCATCTATTACCCAAAGTGAAGAAAGGTACTGGATACAAAAGTATGAAATGATTAATAAAAAGTGTTATCTTACTGAGTTTATATGTGATGGAACTGGAAATATAGTTGAATCTTTAGATGATAACAAAGACTTAGGATTTGAAGAAATACCAGCTTATATTGTTATAAATGATGGTCTATCACATGATTATACTGGTGAAAGTGATGTTAAAGAAATACTTGATAATGCTTTTATGTATAATCGTATGGCTAGTGAAGATTTAGACACTCTTAGAAAAGGTATGAATAGAATTATCTTTGGTACTGATATAGATGAAGAATCTAGTAGGCATTTTGAACTTAAACCAGGAGCATTTTGGGATGTAATGACAGATCCAACTGCTGATGGTAAACAAGCACAAATAGGAACTATAGCTACTGACTTTAATTATAACGAGAGAATGGAAAATGCTCTTAAAAGAATGAAAAGTGATATGTACGAAGCTTTAAATATACCTCAAATATCAAATGATGATTTAAAAGGTATGATAACTTCAGGTAAAAGTATGAAGGCTTTATATTGGCAACTTATTACTAGATGTGAAGAAAAACTTACAGCTTGGATACCAGCTCTTGAATGGCTTGCTACTTGTATACTTAAATCTTTTAATATAAAAGATGATTACTATATAGAAGTAACTAACAATTATCCTCTTCAAGAAGATGAAGATAATGAAAAGGTACTTGATATGCAACAAGTTAATACACAGGTTATGAGTAGAAAAACTTATATGAAGAAATGGTTAGGATTTAAAGATACTGTTATTGAAGAAGAGCTTAAGCAAATGCAATTTGAAAAGCAATTATTAGAAGATAGCTATAGTCAATTTGAAGGTGCTATAGATGGCGAATAAAGACTATCTAAAGCTATGCAAAGAAGCACAAAGAAAGAAGTTTAAATTAAGTAAAAAACAAGAACAAGAAATAAAAGAAATATATAAAGAGCTTTACTTTGAAACTAGAGAAAAAATATCTAAGTTAGATTCTAAATCTCTTAAATATAGGTACTTGGAAGAAGTTAAAAATATATATCAGGAAGCAATAAAAAAGTGTAATTCTAAGATTAAGAATACTATCAAAGATAATATTAAAAAATCAGCTGAAATTTCTAATAATATTCAGTTAGATTTCTTTGAAAAAATTAATGAGAAGTATTCTTTAGATATGAAAGATACTTTTAAAAAAATGTTTGCTAAAATACCAGAAGATGCTATGAAAGAGATTTTATTTGGTAAAGTATATAAAGATAGGCAAGGCTTAAACAAGCGTATATGGAAAGATACTAAAGCTTTTAATAAAGATATAGATTATATAATATCTAAAGGCATAGCTGATAAAAAGAGCTCTATTGAAATAGCTAAAGATTTAGAGAAATATGTTAAGACTAGTGCTAAAAAGGATACTGATTGGTCAAATTGTTACCCTAAATCTAGACAAAAGGTAGATTATAATGCTCAAAGACTTGCTAGAACATCAGTAAGTCATGCCTTTCAACAAGCACAAATGAGGTCTTGTAAGAAAAATCCTTATGTTGAAGGAATACAATGGTTAACAAGTAATGCACATAGTAGAACTTGCGAATTATGTAAGGATAGAGATGGAGTAATCTATAAAGTTAATGATGTTCCTTTAGACCATCCTAATGGACTTTGCACAACTATTCCAGTTATAGAGAAAAGTTTAGATGATATAGGACAAGAATTAAGAGAGTGGATAGATGGAGCTAATAACTCTATGTTAGATAATTGGTTTAATGAATATGGAGAAGAATTTATATAGAGGTGAGGTATGCAAGTAGTTTGTGATGAATGCAAAAAAGATTTTGAAATTAAACAACAAATAGAAAAAGTCAAAGGTGATATAAGAAGAGTTTACTTCATATGTCCTCATTGTAATAAGAAATATATATCTTATTATGTAAATAGTAAGATAGAGCAGAAACAAGAGAAGGTTAGAAAAATTGCTAAGAAACTTAGTAAGTATGTAAAAGGTACACCTAATGGAGATAAGTACTGGAAACTATATGAAGATTTAAAGAAAGCAATTAAAAAAGATATGGATCTATTAAAAGAAAGATTTAAGGAGTCTTAGAAATAAGGCTTTTTTATTTTGCCTTTTTTCTTATTGTAGGCGTAAAAGAACAATAAATTTAAACTCTATTTCAAGAGAAAACTTGTAAAAATCGTAGGAGGTTAAGTATGTTAAAAGAAATCTTAAAGAAACAAGGACTTGATGATAAAGCTATAGAGAATATATTAAATGCTATGAAGGAATCTAAGGTATACATTAGTAAAAATGAAAACATAGATGAAAGATATTCTAAGCTTAAAAGTCAAAAATCAGAGTTAGAAAAGCAGCTAAATGAAAGAGATACTCAGCTTGAAGAATTAAAGAAAAACAATTCTAATAATGCAGAGTTATTAAAGCAATTAGAAGATTTAAAATCAGCAAATGAAACTTCTAAAACTGAATATGAAAATAAAATATCAAAAATGGAATTTGATTATGCTTTAGACAAAGCTCTTTTAGGTGCTAAATGTAAAAACACTACTGCTCTTAAAGCTCTTTTAAAATTAGATGATATCAATTTAAAAGATGGTAAATTTGAAGGTTTAGAAGAGCAGTTAGAAACTTTAAAAGAAAATGAAGGTTACTTATTTGAAGATGTTTCTAACAATACTGGAAGTGTAGGTGCTTTTGGAAAGTCTACACATAGTTCAGGTACTAGCGATTTTATGAATGCAATATTAAATAATAGTTTAAGAAAGTAGGAGGATTGTATAATATGGCAGATTCACATTTTTTAAAAGATAACTTAAAAGGATTTGTTCCAACGGAGATTGCTCCAGGTATTATGGATGAAATTGCAAGAGGATCATCTACCCTTCAATTATCAGAAGTAAAACCAATGAAATCAGATACTATGAAATTTCAAGTTTGGGCAGAAAAGCCAGGTGCTTATTGGGTAGGAGAATCAGAAAGAATTAATACTTCTAAAGCTAGTTGGATATTCCCAACAATGACGGCCAAGAAAATAGCAGTTATAATTCCTGTAACTAAAGAAAAGTTAAATGATACTACTATAGATGTATTTAGTGAATTAAAACCACAGATTGCAGAAGCTTTCTATACAGCTATAGATAAGGCTTGTTTATTTGGAACTAGCTCACCATTTACTAAAAATATACTAGGAGTTGCTACAAGTTCAAGTAATGTTATAACTAGAGAATCTCAATCTTTAGATTTAGATATATCTGATGTTATGGGGAAATTAGAAGATAAAAATTATGATCCTAATGGATTTGTTGGCCATTATGGATTTAAAAGACAAATAAGAAACTTAAGAGATCAAAACGGAAATCAATTAGCAGTTTTAGGTATGAAAGAAAATTCTTTATATGATTTACCTTTAACATTTGTTAGAAATGGTGCTTTTGATACAACTAATGCTGAATTACTATGTGGAGATTGGTCAAAGTCTATAGTAGGCATAAGAGAAGGGTTAGAGTTTGAAATTTTAAAAGAAGCTACTCTTCAAAGTGTTACTATGACAGATGGTAAGCCTTTATCTTTAGCTGAAAATGATATGATAGCCATTAAAGCTACTATGAGATTAGCATATTTACCAATTAAAGATGATGCCTTTGCCGTTTTAAAGCCAGCAGCAATGTTTAGCCTTAAAACTTCAGCTGAAGATAAATCTATTGAAGATAATAAAGAATTAAAATCAAAAAGAAAAGGTAAATAGAAGGTGATTTAGTTGGATATAGAACAACTAAAATTGATACTCAGAGAAGATAGTTCCCCTTTCTTCTCTGATTTAGAATTATCTTACTATCTAGAAAAACATAATAATGATATAAGGAAAGCAGCTTATGAATGTTTACTTCTTAAAGCTGAAGATGATAGTATTTCTCTTCCTGGAGGATTACAATTAGCTGATAACAGTAAATATTGGCTAAGACTTGCTAAGAAATATAAACCTAATGGGAGTAGAATACTATGATAGCAAATAAGATTAAACCTAAGATTCAAAAAGTTATAAATAAGTTTCCTACTTATGCTGATATTTATAGAGATTCTAAAAATGACTTTGGAGAACCTACTAAAAGAGAACTTATATGTAATGTAAAAGGATTTTATCATGAAGGGAATACTCAAATAAGTTCTATAACAAAGGATAAGGGAGAAGTTAAAAGAAATAAACAACGCTTTCTTATGGTTATATATGATGAGAAAACCAAACTTATTAAAGAAGGTGATTATCTCTTTCTAGATAATAAAAGATATTTTATAAAGGATAAGGGAAATCAGAATATGTTAAATATATATTTTGATATGCTCTTGGAGGAATAGTATGAGTAATTTTAAATTTGATGCTAGTAATCTTATTAAAGGATTAACAGATATAGAAACTAAAACTAAAGCTGCTCTTGGTGTTTATTCAGATAGTGTAGCTAAAAAAATGGAGTCATACGCTAAAAGTAATCGTAAATGGAATGATAGAACAGGTGATGCTAGAAAAAGGTTAACTGGTTCTTGGGAACGCTATGGAAATGGTACAAGGGTAGCTATTAGTCATGGCGTTGATTATGGAGTTTATTTAGAATTCTGTAATGAAAGAAGATATGCAATCTTAAAACAGACCGTTGATAAAGTAAGCCCTGAAGCACTTAGAGGATTAAATAAAATATTAAAGTAAGGTGAAATATGTTTAAAGAATTATATTTACACTTAAAAAATAATGAATTTAATGTATATTCTATAGGACAACATAAAGGAATATGCAAAGATCCTTATATTGTTATTTCTGAAACTGGAGATAGTGATATATCAAATAAAAATTTAATGAACAAGAACATTGAATTACTTATATATTATCCATTAGGTCAATATAGCGAGTTTAGTGGATATATAGAAAAAATAAAAAAAGCTATGAAAGAGTTAAGTCATATTAGGCGTGTTATTAATGTTAATCCAGTAATTGTGGATGATGATAAACAAGCTTATATGACTTTTTTAGCTTATAAAAAAATTAAATTAAAAGAAAGGTAGGTGGATTATATGGAACAAGTAGCTCAACTAGCATTATGTGATGTTGTTTTAGCAGAAATAAAGGTTAGTGGTGGGAAAACTTATCATTTTTCTACTGCTGATGAAATTGGTTGTGAACCAGTTATAGAAGAAGGAGAAACAAAGTCATTAAAAATTAAATCAAAGCTTGTAGCTAAAAAGCAAGTTCCAGATATAATATTAGGCCATGATATAACGTGTAAGGATAATGTTTTTACTCCAGAAATGTTAGCTGATATTCAAGGTGGCTCTGTTCAAACAGAACCAGCACTTGATTTAGGAACTAGATTTGCTAAATATACAGCACCTAGTGTTGGAGCTCTTCCTGAAACTAAATCATTTGATTTTACATGTTATGTAGAAATAGTTGGTGATGATGGGCCAACAGGAGAATATTTAAAATACACTTTCCCTAATTGTAAAGGAAGTTTTATATCTCCTAATTTTAAAGATGGTGAATATTTTGCAGCAGAATACAAAATAAAATCAAGACCAGCTTTAGGATCTGCTTTATATACAATAGACTTAGTAAATGAATTACCTAGAGGGGTTGTTTTATTTGAACATCCAGCAATAGTTGCACAAAAAGATTTAAATATAGAAGAATAAGACTAGGTTTTTACCTGGTCTTTTTTATAGGAGGAATTATTAATGCAAGTTACAAGTTTAGAACAATTAAAGAATATAAAGCTAAATGATGTAGTTGAATTACCTAGTTTTGATGATGGTACAGCATTTATAGCTGAACTTAAAAAACCTAATATGATGATGCTTATGGCTAATGGAAGCATTCCTAATAATTTATTAAATATAGCTATGGATATATTTAAAGATAATAAAACTAAAGAAGTTGTAGACAAAGCTCTTAACAATCCTAAAGATTTTCAAGTTTTAACTAATCTTTTAGTTGTATTAGCAGAAGCGTGTTTAGTTAAACCTAGTTATAAACAATTAAAAGATTTAGGAATCGAACTTAATGAAAATCAATTAAGTGCAATATTAACCTACAGTCAAGGAGGTCTAAAGGCGTTAGAAACCTTTCGTATCAAGCAAACAAATACTGAGAATATTGAATCAAGCCAATAAATTTAATAGATTACCTTCGGAAATAGCCTGTATATATGATGAATATACAGCTTTTTGTTTTAATGAAGCTTGTTTTTATATAATTACTCAACTTGAAAATGGTAAAAAACCTACTTGGCAAGAAGATAGAGTAAGTAAGAAAGATATTAGGAAAAGTAACCTTCTATTAGCTGAAAAGTTAAGAAAGAAAGGAGGTAATTAATGAGCGTTAATGCGGGAAGTGCTGTAGCTTATTTAGAATTAGATTCAAGTAAATTTCAAACTGGACTTAAAAATGCTGTAGCTAGTTTAAAACAAGTATCTAATAATACAGCTACTACAACACAAAGATTTAAGGCTCTTGGTAGTGGTTTAACCAGTATAGGTAGCACTTTAAGTTTGGTATCTGTCCCTCTATTAGGTATTGGAGCTGGAGCTCTAAAAACTGCAAGTGATTTTAAGGCTGGAATGAGTAAGGTATCTGCATTAAGTGGTGCTACTGGTAAAGATTTAGAAATGCTTGAGAAAGTTGCTAAAGAAATGGGAGCAACTACAAAATTTAGTGCAACGGAAGCTAGTGATGCATTATCTTATATGGCCTTAGCTGGATGGGATGCTGAACAAATGGCAGCTGGACTTGAACCTTCTTTAAAATTAGCTGGTGCAGCTGGTATGGATTTAGCTCTTACAACTGATATAGTAACAGATACTATGAGTATGTTTGGAATGGAAGCTAGTGAAGCAACTAAAATGACTGATATGTTAGCATATGCACAAGCTAACTCTAATACAGATGTACAACAGTTAGGAGAAGCACTTAAATATTGTGGAGCTAGTGCTAATGCTATGGGATATGATTTAGCAGATACTACAGCTCTTTTAGGTACTTTTGCTGACCAAGGTCTAAAAGGAAGTTCTGCTGGTACAACTCTTAACTCTATGTTTAGAGATATGAAGAAGAATGCTAAAGATGGAGCAATAGCTATTGGAAAAACTAATGTTGCTATAGTAGATTCAAAAGGTAATTATAGAGATATGAATAGTATACTTGCTGATGTTGAAAAAGCAACTAAAGGAATGACAACAGCTCAAAGAGATCAAGCACTTTCTTCAATTTGGGGAACTGAAGCTTTAAAAGGTGTTAATATGGCATTTCAAGCTGGAAGTAAAAAAATTAAAGACTTTGAAAGTGCTATAAGAAATTCTGATGGTGCAGCAAGTAAAATGTATGATACTATGCAAAATAATCTTAAGGGATCTATAGATAATCTTAAGAGTGCATTTGAAGGTGTAATGATAACTATAGGTGAAAGATTAATACCTATATTTCAAAAGTTAGTTGATAAAGTTACAAATGCTTTAACTTGGTTTAATAACTTAAGTCCAAGCATTCAAAATGTAATTATTGCTGTTGGTGGATTTATAGCAGTTTTAGGACCTCTATTATTATTGATAGGAGGTCTTATTATATTTGCAGCTAATGTTACAACAGCACTTGGAACTTTAAGTGCAGCCTTTGCAGCAGGAGGAACAGCAGCTACAATTTTCGGTGGTGCATTAACTTTATTAACTGGACCAGTAGGATTAGTAATAGGTGCAATAGCTGGAATTATAGCAGTAGGATATTTATTAATTTCAAATTGGGATGAGATAAGTACATTTGCTAGTGAAATATGGAACAACATAGTTACTACAATAGATAATGCTATAGGATGGACTGCTGAAAAAATAGGTCTTGATTGGAATTTAGTTAAAGAAAATATCTTTAATGTTTGGGAATCTATTAAAACTAATATATCAGAAGCTTTAGGTGCTATTTGGAATGTCATTACAGAAACTTGGAACAGTATATTTGGAGATATAAGCGAAGCTTTAAGTAAAATAAAAAATATAATAGGCACTACATGGGAATTTATAAAAACTGAAATTTTCCAAGCTGTTGGTAGAGCTATAGATGCGTTACTTTCTGGAGATTGGGAAGGATTTAAACAGATAATCTCTAACATGATGGAAAAGATAAAAATCCAACTAGATAAAGCTTGGGAAGCTATAAAAAATATTATAAGTAATACTTTAAACTCTATAAAAAATAAAATAAGTGATGCTTGGGAAAATATAAAGTCAATAATCTCAACTAAGCTTGAAAATATAAAGAGCTCCATTAGTAATGCATGGAATAATATGAAATCAACAATTAACAATGCTCTTAATAATATTAAAAAGATATGTTCAACCATTTGGACTGGTATCAAAAATGATATAAAAAATAAAGTTAACGGAATATGGACTGATGTTAAGAATTGCTTTAATAATATTATTAAAAGTATAAGTGATTCTTTAAGTAAAGCTTGGGATACTGCTAAAGGTTGGTGGGATAAAATTAAAAGTATCTTTAAAAATCCTATAAAAGCTGTAGTTAGTATATTTAAGAAAGACGAAAAAGCTAAATCAATATCGGTTGAAAATCCTAATCCTATTTCAACTTTTGATAATCCTAATGACTTGAAAGATATTAAGTTTAATTATTATAGAGATAGAAGTATTGTTGATAGTTCAATTATAGATATAGAAAATACTTTAAATAGAAGTTTAAAAGACTTTGATTTAAAAGTTAAGGATAAAACTCCTAAACCAACTAATAATGATATAAATATATATCTAACTATAGATAAAATGATGAACTCCGATAATAGAAGTATAGAAGAAATAGCTGATGAACTAGCATTTTATTTAAAAAGAACATCTTTTGCTTAAGGAGGTGCTATATGCAATATTTTGTAGATGAAAATGAATTAATAAGTTTTATTTATGGAGGTGTGTCTAGCACTCTCTATTCTCTTTATGTACTAAATGTACAAGGGTTAAACAATGCTTTTGAAAGGGATATCAAATTTATAGAAGTTCCTGGACGAAATGGTGATTTAATTATAGATAATAACAGAAGAAAATCTAAAGAAATTAAAATAGAAGGATTTATAGATCATTCAAAATCATATATAGAAACTTTTGATGAATTAGTTATAGAAATAGAAAAATGGCTTCAATCGGAAGTTAAATTAAATAAATTGCAATTCTCTAACTCTTTTAGAACATATAAAGCTATTTGTACAGGAATAGAAATAGATGAAGTAATTGAAGGATTAGGACAAGTACTCATTAAGTTTAAAATCCAACCAGAGTAGGGGTGAATAGATGATTAAATTATATGATAAGACTGGTAATACAATTATAGCTAATCTTGAAAATTGCATAGAATGCTTTGTTGAAGAAGAGAGAAATGGAATATTTGAATTAAAACTTATTTATCCAACTTTTGATAGTAATTTTAACTCTTTAATAAAAGAAAACATTATAGTTTCAAATGCCAATGACATATTAAAAAATCAGAAGTTTAGAATCTATCATATAAGTAAGGAAATTGCTAATAAAGTACAAATTTATGCTAGACACATAAGTTTTGATTTAATGTATGACTTTATAGAAAGCATAAATATAGAAAACCAAAGTTGTGAATATGCTCTTAATACTATATTTAGAAACTCTCAATTTTGTAGACATTATAGAGGTTATTCTAATATAATAAATGCTCAAAATTTTAAAATAGAAATGATTGATTGCTTAAGTGCAATAGCTGGAAGTAAAGGATCTATAATAGATACATTTGGAACTGGTGCTGAAATGTTAAGAGATAACGAAAATATACATGTTTTGAATAGGCGTGGCCATGATAATAACGTTACTATAGAATATGGTAAAAACTTAACTGGATTTAATTGTACTGAAGATACAACAGATTTAATTACTAGGATATTCCCTTATGCAAAATATACTCCTGAAGGTCAAGAAGAAACTATAGTAAAGGGAATTTATGTTGATAGTAACTTTATAAATAACTTTAGTCATCCTTATATAAAACATATAGATTTCTCAGATAAATTTGAAGATAATGAAGTTCCTACATTAGAAAAATTAAGAACTTTATCTGAGAAATACTTTAAAGAAAATAAATGTGATATTCCAAAGTTAAATTACAAAATAGAGTTTGTGCCGCTTTCTAAATGCGTTGGGTATGAGAAAATACAAGATGAAATAAGTTTATGTGATGTTGTTACTGTTAAGCATAGAATTTATAGAATTGATACTCAAGTAAAAGTAATTAAAACTGTATTTAATGTTTTAGAAGGTAGATATGAATCAATGGAACTTGGAGAACCTAAAACAAATATTTGTGACATTATTGGAAATGGTCAAAATGGTGAAGATGGAAAGCCAGGACCACCTGGACCACAAGGAGTGCAAGGAGTGCAAGGGCCACCAGGATTAGATGGAAAACCTGGGGATTTAAATGATTTTCCAGACTCGTTACCAAGCATACCTAGTTTGACTTCTAAAGTTTATGGTTTTGCAAATATAGAGTTAAGCTGGACTTTTGAGAATAAGCTTTATTACAGCTATGAATTGTATGCTAGTAAGGTTAAAGACTTTACTCCTAATGTATTTGATTTAATATTTCAAGGACAAGCGAGTACATTTTTATTTCAAGCTAAACCTAATGAAACTTGGTATTTTAGATGTTGTGCTGTTAATAGTCATGGAAATAGAACATTATTTAGTAATCAGATTACAGTTACAACTACTAAAATTGATGATTTATCTAATTACGTAGGAGAAATGGCTATTGGAGAAGCACTTATAGGAACTTTATCTTTAGATAGAGGTTGGATAGGTGAACTTAGAGGGAATTATATAGATGCTAAACAACTATCTGTTACAGATGGAAATGGTAAGAGGACTTTAGATATAGACAGTTTCGGTAATGTTAATTTAGATGTAACAACATTAAGAATAAATAGTGAAGCAGTTGCAACTCAAAAAGAACTTGATTTTCTCGATGATGCTATACAGACAAAAGTAAGTAGTGGAGAATTTGGAACTCTTTTAGAACAAAATTCTCATGCTGTTAAGATTGCCTGGAACAATATTTCACAATTCGTACAATTTGAAGATGGAGCATTAGTAATTTATAACGGAGAAGCTACTGCTTATAATAGGAGAAGTGTATTCGATGAAGATGGAATGCACTTTTGGAGAGATGGAGATTATCTAGGTAAAATAGGAACTAATAATATTAGTAGTGATAATGCTCTTAAAGGATTTACTTTTGACTTAGAAGAATCAGGTGCATATATGACCTGGGCGAAAAGAAATAGTGGCTATTATGCGATGAAATGGAGCTATGCTAACAAAACAGTAGAAGGTTATGCAGCTAATAGATTGCATGCAGGTTGTGATATAGATATGCATAATTACACTTTAAGAAATGTTGAGTTTGAAGGTGGAGGAATAAATGGAACTTTAAAATTTGTACAAATAGCAGAAATGAATACAAATGGAACTGCAGCACGTTGGTTTAATAATTGTAAATTAGTATTTTCTAATGGAATCTTAATAGATGCTAGTTGGGGGAATCCATAATGAAAGAAAAATATGTTATAGAAGAAAATAACAAAGCTTATAAAAGACCAAAAGAACCTAAACAGGAAGATTATTATGATATTAGTGAAACTGAAAACGAACGTAAAGAAAGAATTTATTTATATAGTGAGGTGAAGTAATATGGGGAAAGACTTACCTTTAAATGTGAAAATAGAGAACGTAAGAGGTATGTTAAATACAGCATTAAGCCAGGCAACCATGCAATATGGATTACCTGCTTTTTTAATTACAGGGATTTTATCAGATATAATGCTTGATGTTAAAAGACAAGAAAAAATAGAGTTAACTAATTCCTATAATAATATTTTAAAAGAGTTAAAAGGAGAAAATGAATGAGGAATATAGATAGAGAAAATGCTATTGATGTTAATGCTATTAACTATTCTCCTATTGCTACTTTTAAGCAAGGTGATAATGCTACTTTAGAGGTTACTCTATTTAAAAATGGACAAGAATTTGATATAACAGGACAAACTATAACCTTAGGGGCATATAGACCTAATAATACTGTTGTAGAACAAATTGACGGATTTACTATAAATCGTAATTTATTAACAATACAACTTAAAAATAGCGTACTTGCAGTTTATGGACTTATAGAACTTGAATTAAACTTAGAAGATAGTGAAGGTGAAATGACAACATCTAGTTTTTTTATTAAAGTCAATAAGAAAGTTTTAGGTGAAGATAATCTTGCTGCATCTGATGAATTTAATTCACTTAAGCAATTAAAAATTGACTTGCAAAATGCTAAGAGAGATGAAACTACTAGAATTGAAAATGAAAAAATAAGAGCAAATAATGAAATTAAAAGACAAGAGTTTTATGAAAACAAAGCTAAACCATTAGCTGAAAATCTTAAGAATTATGATTCAAAAATTACAACTAATACAAAAAATATTAGAAAGAATACTTTAGATATCGAAAGAGCATTTGAAGTTATAAATGATGGTAGTTATTTACCTTTCGAGGGTGAAAATGTAACTATAGAACATTCAAAGGTTGGTTTTACTAAAGATATAATTATACAAGGTGGTACTTATCAAAATTTATTTCCAAAAATATTAACATCAAATTATTCATTTCAAGGTGATGGAGATATAGATAATAATTCACTAATACTTCCATTTGGTTCTGATGTTAATTCTACAGCAATAAGATGTATTAAAAATAAAGCACTTATTAAACCAAATACAACCTATACTGTGGTTGTTAATATAATAAGCAATAGTGCTAATCAAAATTTAGGTATGAGTAGTTATTTAAGTGCATTAGTTCCTGAAAAAAATTCCTTTGAAAATAAATTAGGAATATCAAAAATTAAATGTACATCAATAGATATTGATAAACAAGAGTATAATTGCGATGCTTTTTTCTGTATTTGGGCAAATGGAGGTAATAAATCAACTAATATAAAGTTTGAAGTTATGCTTTTAGAAGGTGATTATACAAGTAAACCAATCCCTAAATTATACTTTGAAGGAGTTAAATCTATTGGGGAGTTAGCAGATAATAAAATTAGTATTTCGAGTTGTGGTAAAAACTTAGTTGAATTTATTGAATCAGGTGGTATTATAGATGCTAATGGAGCAGACTACAATAAAAATATTTATATAAGAAGTAATTACATTAAAGTATTAAATTTTACTAAGTTAGGTATAGTGAATAATAATGAGGATGATGATGTAAGATTATCAGTAGTATATTTTTATAATAATTATAAAGATCTTATAGGTAAAAATTATATTTCTGGTAATACAACTGTAAACATACCTAGTGGATGTGTATATGCTAGAGTTGAAATGAAATCAAGTAGTGAAGTAGATATTTCTAATAAGATAGAATTACAAAAGCTTATGGTAGGAAAAGGTATAACCAGTGATACTGACTATGAACCCTATAAGGGAAATAAAAAAGAAATTTTATTGCCTTTTGAGGACGGACTTAAAGGCTTACCTAATGGAACAAAAGATTTGATATACAACAAAGATGATAGTTGTTATGTAAGAAAAAATATAGGTTTAACAACTTTAAAAGGAGTAGAAAATTATACTATTTATAAATATGATGCTTCACAGGAAACAATTATGTTTTTTACAAAAATAAACGGAATTAAACCTTATTCAAAAATTATAAATAATAAATTTGTACAATATTTCACAGGATTAGGTAGTGTAGATTATGAAGGATGTTTTACGGATGAAGATTTCAATTTTAGAATTAAAAAAGAAAGATTAGAAACTCCAGATGTAGAAGGATTAAAAAAATGGCTTCAAACCAATCACGTTACTGTTTATTATGAACTGGCTGAACCAATTGAATACAAAATATCTAATTTAAATTCTATTAATTTAGAAACATTTAAAGATATTACTCATGTATTTTCTGAAAATGAAATAAAACCTAATCTTAGCTTTAAAGCTCCAGTAGATGTTCCAGCAACTATTAGTAGCTTAAGAAGTAAAAACACAAACTTAGAGCACGAGAATAAACAACTTAAAGATGAAGTAAATACTAAAACACTTAAGTTACATGACCAAGATGTAGAGTTAACAAATTCAGATTTAGACCTAGATTTTAGAATTTTTGAATTAGAAATGAATATAGGATTACCTATAAATTTAAATATGAAAGGAGTTAAAAATATGGCAAGAAGTCCATTTGAAATGATGAAAATATTAGTATTAAACAACAACTATGATAGAGAGGATATTGAATATAAAGCAAGTAGATATTTACAAGGTAAGAGAATTACACAAGCTGAATATGATGAGATAATAAGCTTAATGGATGCTAATGAATTAGTAAAATAAAAATAAAATTAGAAATATAAAGGCAATATTAATGGATCTATTAAAGGTCTTTTTTTATTGCCTAATTTTATATAAAAAGGAGAAAAGAAAATGGATTTAATAAAAATTCTACAAGAAAATGTTACTTTGGAGGCAATTTATTACTTATTTGCATTCTTAGTATTTATGGATGTAATAACAGGAGTTACTAAAGCATGGAAACAAGGAAGGGTTAAGAGTAGAACACTTAGAGATGGATTATTTGGAAGTGTAGGGGAATTGATAGTATTATTTATTGCTATAGTAGTAGCAAACATAATTCCAGTAGCGGCAGCACTAATTTTTGTGCTTATAGTATTTATGAGTTTAAAAGAGCTATGGTCAATATGTGAAAATCTTATAGAAATAGGTGTAAAATTACCAGGGTTCTTGGTAAAAGGACTACAAGTTTATACTGATAAAATTGATAATTTAGGAAATGAAGAGCAACTTAGATAGTTGCTCTTTTTAATTTATAAAAATATTAAAAGAAAGAAGGTAATATATTATGAAAATAGCAGTAAGAGGTGGACACAATCCAGGAGCTACAGGAGCAAGAGCAATAATAGATGAATTAACAGAAGATAGAAAAGTTAAAGATGCAGTAATAAAATATTTAAAGCAACTAGGACATACAGTATTAGATGTAACACCAGGTAAAATGGGTTCTTCAGAAGACTTAAAATATGGAGTTAACAAAGCTAACAGTTGGGGCGCAGATTTATTTATATCTATACATTTTAATAAAGCTTATGATAAATATAATGGAGCATTAGGTACAGAAGTATGTGTATACAGAGAATTTACAGAAGCTAAAAGAGTTGTAGATGGATTAGGTAATTTAGGATTTAAAAATAGAGGACAAAAAATAAGAACTAATCTGTATGAACTTAAAAATACTAAGATGAAATCTATGATAATTGAAACATGCTTTGTTGAAGCTACTAAAGATGTGGAACTTTATAAGAAATTAGGTCCTGATGCAATAGGTAAGAAAATAGCTGAATCTATATCAAATAAAAAAGTATCAGGTAATAATTCAAATTCATCTACTACAAAGCCTCAATCTAATACAAATACTAACTTTAAGGTTGGAGATAGAGTAAAAATTACAGGTACTAAATATGCAACAGGAGAAAAAATATCAGATTGGGCCAAGAAACAAATTCATACAATAAGTAAAATCCAAGGGGATAGAGCTCTACTTAAAGAAATAACTTCCTGGTGTTACTTAAAGGATCTACAAATAAGTACAAGTTCTAAAAAATTAGAAGTTGGAATGTATGTTCAAATGGTAGGTTCAAAGTGGGCAACTGGCCAAAGCGTTCCAAGTTGGGTAAAAAATAATAAGTATAAAGTTAAAGAAATTAAAGGAGATATGGCTTTATTAGATAATGTTATCAGTTGGGCATATATTAAAGATTTAAAATATTAACGTTTTAGGCTAGTAGGAGAACTCTTACTAGCCTTTTATTTTATGGAAAATATTAGTTTGTACAAAAAAAGTAAATATTGTAAAATAAAAGAGAACTTACTAAGTGTTGGTAGCACGTAAGTTCTCAAAAACGAATATGTCTCATTAAATATGTTCTATTATAACATATTTTCTAAGGGATAGAAAGAAAATATGGAGGTAATATGGCTACTATACATTTTTATCAAGCTAATTATATTAAAAAATCAACTATAATAAAAAAAGGAAAAAATATACCTATAGCAACTGACTTAAGTTATGATGAATTAAAAAAAGATTTTAAACATATAGTTAAAAATAATCATACAAATAATACTATATTATTAAATGATGAACCTGATTGGGTTATGTTTGAAATTTTAGAAAAAGGAAAGAATATTACTAATAGAGAAGATGATGCTAATTTTGATGATTTCCAATACATTTTTGGGAGAATAGGTAAAAAGAAGGATATTACTAATTTACAAAAAAGAAATATGACTGATTACAGTACAAGAGAAATTGAAATTGAAGATGATGAAAACATGGAAATATTCACTTACTTTTATATTTTCTTTGAAGAAACAGTAAAAAAAGTTAGTATAGCTTATCTTACATCAGTATCAGCACCAGATATAAGAAAACTAACTAATTTAATAAATAGATATCATTCTGATAAAACAAGAGAAATTGAAATAAATCCAATTATAACTGAAGATGCAACAAAAATTCTAGAAAAAAAACAACTAATAACTGCACTTCAATATAAAATAGCAGTACCAACAGATGCTATTTTAGGATTAGATGGTATAGGTATTAGTCAAAGTTTATATGAAGAACTTGAAAACGTACGTTCAACAGATATTGTAATTACAATTACAGCTGAACGTAACAAAAATTTATTGAAAGATAAAAGTAAATTAGAAGGGTTTAAAGATTATATATATAAAACCCATAACAGTGGAGTAAAAGAGTGTTTAGCAAAAGCAAAAGATACAGCTAAAAATCAAGCACTTCCTTATCATTTTTTAGAAAATGAGTTTATATCTAAAGTAAACTTTAAATATAAAAAAAATAAACCTGAAGAAAGATTTGATGAAATAAAAAAGAAATTACATCAAGAATATATAAATAATAGAAATGATTTATTAGATTATATGAAATAAGGAGGAATTTATATGTTTAAAAGGATTAAGGATGCAAAGTTTATTATTATTTATTTTATAAGTATCAATATATTAGTCTTTTTAGCATATAAATTTCAATTAATCAAAGTAATAACTGATTTTGAAAAAGGCGATCATTTTAATATATTAACAATAGGATCAATTTTTGCAGGTTTCCTATTTACTGGATTAGGCATAATTATAAGCGGACTTGGTAGCGAAAAGGTAAAAAGGCTAAATAATGGTGGTTATATAGCTAAATACTATTGGCAAATATATATAGCTATTTTCTGTAATTTGATAAGCATGATAAGTTCATTATTAATATTGTTTAATAGCAATATTAATTTATCAACATTACTTTGGATGGAACAATATTTTTTATTAATAGGTGTATTGCTATTCATAAAATGTATGTATGACTTAATTGGAATAATAAGAAAAATAAAATAGTATGAAATACATGGTTATATTAAGTTCCGGGATTTTTCATATTAAATGCTTTCAATTATTAAGGATAAATAGTATAAGTAAAAGAAATAAAATATATACTAAATAAGCTAATATTAATATAACTAAAGTAATAAAAATAAATACTATACCCATAAAATCACCTCACTTTAAATCCTATCCATTTAATGGTAAAATATACTTATGGAAGGTGATATTATGAAAATGGGTATGAGAAAACCTAGCTTAAAAAAATCTTTAAAAGCTAGAACCACAGGAAAAGCTAAAAGACAAATTAAAAAAGCTATCAATCCAGCATACGGAAAAAAGGGAATGGGTTGGATCAATAATCCTAAACGTGCAGCTTACAATAAAGTATATAATAAAACAACGGTTTCAGCTGGTGATGTAATCAATACATCAACTACTGGTAAAGTAACTAAGAAAAACACTTCATTATTTCAATTATTTCTAAATTTATTTAAATAGGTAGTGTTTATGGTAAAAAATAGATTAAAAGAAATAAGAATGAAAGAGTACACAATGAATTCAGGAGAATTTGCAAGATTTTTAGGTATAAGTATAAAAACCTATAGTGGTTGGGAAAACAATCACAGCAAACCTCCATTAGATAAAGCTCTATTAATTGCAAATAAATTAAATAAAGATGTAAAAGAAATTTGGTATCTAGATGACTAGATACCTTTTTTTATTTTGGCTCTGTTTTAAAACTTAGTGAAAGTTTCATATACTTGAACTGATATTTCATAAATGCCTTCATATGGTTTTTCAATATAGTATTTACCGTCATTACCTTGGTATACAAACAATGATATAAGATTATTAGAACTATCAGTTAATACTATTCTTATAAGTTTTCCATTTATATTAGTAGGTGAATCGTCTATGCTTTGCATTATTTTGTTTTTCTTAACTAATAATAACGCATTGTAAATCTCTGATATGTCTTTAGAATCTTCAATTGTATGCAACTTAGATGTATTACTACTGAAATCATTGTATATTTCTATAAATGAAATCTCATTTTTCTTTGGAATATCTAACATTTGTTTACTCGTAACTGTTTCCCTAATTGATAGAAACATAATAACCCCTAATAAAATAACCATTGAGAAAATAATTATTTTTTTGTTCTTTCTAATATTAATCACTCCTATTAAGTTATAGTTATAATCAAAATATTATATGGTTATATTTGTAAAATCAATGAAAATTAAAATATTCTCTATTTATATATTGAATATTGTATATATATATATTATTTATACATACCTCATTTAATTCTCTTGTATTCTAATTCAATATCTATTTTAAGTAACTTTCTTAAAATAAAAGAATTTTCTTAAAATATAAGAAACATTTTTAAAATTATTGCATATAAATAAACCATAAGAATCAAAAAGGAGCAAAAATAGTATGAAAATACCTGTTAGTTTTAAACAAAGAGAATTAAATTTATATTTGCATTGCATGGGGAAGGTTTCTCCTAGTGCTTATATAAAGGAATTAATAATAAAAGATATGGAGGGGAAAAAAGATGGCCAAAACTAAAAAAGGTAATAAGATCTTTATATTAGAAATGGAAGATAAAAAGTTTGAGTTTAAAGATTTAGAAAAAACTATTCTTAAAGAACTTAAATCTTTAGGCGTGAAGTATTCAGATGATGTTAATATTTATTTAAATACTAATGAATGTACTGCTTATTGTGTAGTTAATAACACTACTCATATAATTAAAATCAAATAAAAAAGCCTATCCAGTTGAAGGATAGACTTAGGCTAGGTTGCTATCGCTAAGCTTTGCTTACGCTATAGCTTATGCAGCAATATATAAAAAGTTGACTATTTTCCGATTAGTTTTTATAGTATTAAGATTTTTTTAAGAAAGTAATGCTAATGCTATTCCAACTACAGCATAACAAGTAATATACCCTGCAATAAACATAAAGATACCTCCGATAAAAATGAAATATTCTTTAATAATAGTATTACCATTTTTAAAAATAATATTCAGGAGGATTTAATTAAATATGAAAGATGTTACTATGACACTAAAGCAGTTCATGGAATTACAAAGAAAAGAAAAAGATTTAATTGATATTAGAATAGAAAATAAGAATTTATTAATTATTGATCCTAGAGTAGAAAAATTTATAGTCTTTGGAGTTGCTTGTACAATGTTTCTAATAACAAATACTAAAACAGCTTATGCTTCAGAAGCCATTCCAGCAATTGATACTATAGGAAATAGATTATTAGGAATAGCTCAACAAGTTGGCTATTGGTTATGCTTAGTACTTTGTATAAAAGAAATTCTAACTGAAATACTTCAAGGTAATGCTATCACTAATCCATCTGATCTTGCTAAACCAATAGTTAAGTATTGTATAGCATTTGCAAGTATATATTTTATGCCATCTTTATTTGATTGGATTAAAGAAGTTTTTTAAGGAGGTATTTATATGCTAGATTGGATTAAAGAAAATATAATTAATTTATTTCAATGGATACTGTTAGGAATAATAGATAATTCTTATTGGATATGTTTGATAATTTGTATGATAGCAATATTACTATATATATGTAGCTTTAGGAAAAGTTTAAAATATGTATCTGCATCAACAGTTATATTTATAATCTTACAAGCACTTAAACAGGTGATTGTAAATGGGTAGTTTGAAACTAAGTGATTATTTTGAATTAAGAAAACCTAGCTACAGTTGGATAAAGATAACTAGCCATAAAAGTATAAGAAACTATAATAGTAGTAATTTAGTTAAGACAATAGCTAATACTTATAAAAGTATAAATAAATTAATTCATTATAAATAAATTAATTCATAAGGAACAAAAGAAATTGATTATAGATACTTATTTCAGTATAAAATACATCATAGATATTGTAGATTCAAATTCTAATTTTTATTTTCTTGTTCCTAAGTTTTATGAAAATATCATTTTAGAAAAAATAAAAGAAATATGGTCTAAATGTACTATAGAAATTGTGGAGGAAGGTATAAAGCCTTTCTCCCAAAATTCTATACAAAAAGAATTATTCTTAAAAAAAGATGATGCATTAAGCCTACAAATAGTTGATAGAAAATCTAATGAACCATTAAATCAGATTTTAAGTGTTATGCAAGTTATGAATGATACAGATAGAATAACAATAATATTTAACATGATGCCATGTAGCCAAACTGGATGGAGAGATAAATATAATAAAGCAATAGCTAAAATGAAACGTAAAGAATGTATGGATAAAGAAATTGTAAGCTTAGAATATATATTTAAAATTACATTTACTTTTATCTGTAGTGTAATAGATATGTTAAAGGAAGTTTTAAATGATTCTTTAGGCGGAGAAAAGATAGATACAAAAATAAGTACCTATGGAGCTTTTATGAATGCTCTTTCAGTTCAAAATGATGAAATTAGTATATCTACAAAGAAGAAAAAAGATAGCCAAATAATAAATACTCAAATAGCAGTTGTTTCTGATTCAGATGATAATGTAAGAAAAATAAATAATATACAATCAGTTTGCAATTCATTTAGAGTATTAGATGATAATAATGAATTAATACATTTAGAAAGTAAACATGTATGTAATGTATTAGATATGAATTTAAAAACAAAAATAAGTAAAATGAGTGTAGATGAAGTTGCTAATTTTATAAAGATACCAGGTAGACTTCTTTTAACCTCTTTAGGAATTAATCATATAAAAACAGAAGAAGTAAAAATACCTAAAGAACTTCAATCAGGTAAGAAAAGATTAGGAACTACTAAGTATAAAGGAACAGAAACAAAGGCATTTTTAGAAGATAGTTATGATAAAGCAAGTTTACCACTTGTGCTTATAGGTGCAATGGGTGGAGGTAAATCAACTTACTTATCTAATTTTACTAAAGATTGTATAGATAATAATGAAGGTGTAGTAATTATAGATTTTATTAAAAAGTGTGAATTGAGTGATAGTATTAAATCTATAGCTCCAAAGGATAAAGTCTTAGAAATTGATTTAGGTAAACAAGAAAATATGCAAGGATTCGGCTTTGATGAATTAAAAATAAAGCCTAATGCATCAGCTTTTGAAAGATTAGAAGTAGGAAATTTACAGACTACTCAACTCAAAAGTTTCATTAATAGTATTATTGTAGGAGATCCATTAAGTAGTAGAATGGAAACTATATTAGGAGCAGCTGGAGATATAGTATTTTCTTTAGGATATACCAGCATAAAAGATGTAATAAAATGTTTGACTTGTTATAAAACTAGAATGAAATATATAGAAGAGTTAAAGAAAGATAAAGAGCTATATGAATTACTAGATGAAGAGGTTGAAACTTTAGAAGAATTAAATGAATGGTCAAAAGTTAGTGCTAAAGATATAAAAGAAGGTATCCAATCTGAAATAATAGGTACTAGAGAAAGTAAAATTGAACATATTTTAGATAGAACAAGGGTATTAAGAAGTGATGCTAAACTTAAATATATGTACAATAAGGATACTAAAAACAATATAGATTTTGTAAAGGCTATGGAAGAAGGAAAAGTAATACTGATAAAGATGCCACAAGCACAATTCCCATCAAAGCATATTAAAAATATACTTGTTACTTATTTTATGTCAAAGATATGGTTAGCTTGTGCAACTAGAGGGGCAATGCATGATAAACCTAGACCTTGTAATATAATAATAGATGAATTGTTTCAAGCACCTACTGTTATGAATGATTTAAAAGAGATAATTCCTCAAACGAGAAAGTTTGGATGTAAATTAGTATTTGCAACTCATAATACAAATCAGTTAAATGAAATAGATGAAACTTTAGAAAGTTCAGGTACATCATATATGCTTCTTACAGGAGCATTGGAAGATGACTTCAATCACTTTAAAAATAAAATGGATAACTTTGAATTTGAAGATCTTAGAGATATGGACCAATATAGTAGTTTGAATTTAATATACTATAGTAAAGGTTACTCTAGTTTTATAACTAAATTACCAAAGCCAATTTAGAAAGGATAGCAAAATTGCTATCTTTTTTATGTTTATGATAAAATATTTATATACTTTTATACTAAGGAGGAATATTAATGAAAAGACTACTAAGTATTATGTTGCTTCTGATATTAAGTCTATCGTTAATGATTGGATGTTCTAATGATGAAGATAACAGATATTCATCAAATTCAGGAAAAGATACAGTAGAGTCTTTTGGAAGTGATGGAAGATTTGGTGTATTCTATCTTTTAGATAAACTTGATTTATATGATGTTAAAGACCAAAAGTCCATAGATCATGTAACTAATTTTATTGATATTAAACCTTATGTATATTCTGTAGGGGGAAAAGGGTATACAAAGTTAAATTATGAGGATGCTAAAATTTTTCAATCAAATAAATTAGGAGATTTTTCTGATAAAGATCAACAGATATTTAAAGAACTAGAGAGATCAAAGAAGCCAACAAGATAAATAAATTTAAAAGACCAGAGTTTTAATCCAGTCTTTTATTTAGTACAATCTTTGTGCTATAATACAAAAAGTAATCTTTATAAATGGAGGAAATGAAATGAACTTTGACATAAAACAACTTGAGAAACTTAATTCTAATAAAGAGGAGAAATTCTTCTATATTGCTACATACGGATGCCAAATGAATGAAGAGGATTCTGAAAAACTTTCAGGTATGCTTAAAAGAATTGGCTATACAAGAACTGAAAATAAAGAAGAAGCATCTATAATATTATTTAATACTTGTTGTGTTAGAGAAAATGCTGAAAATAAGGTTTTTGGTAATCTTGGAGCATTAAAAAAACTTAAAGAAAAAAATAAAGATTTAATAATAGGTATTTGTGGATGTATGATGCAACAAAAAGGAATGGCAGATAAGATATTATCAAAATTTCCATATGTTAATATAATTTTTGGAACTCATAACGCATATAAATTCCCAGAGTACTTAAATAGAGTAAAAACTGAAGGTGTACAAGTAAAAGAGATTTTTAATAAAGAAACTGATATAGTTGAAGGTATTCCAGTAGATAGAGAAAGTGATGTAAAGGCATATGTTACAATAATGTATGGTTGTAATAACTTCTGCACATATTGTATAGTACCTTACGTTAGAGGAAGAGAAAGAAGTAGAAAACCAGAAGAAATATTAAAAGAAATTAAAGATTTAGTAAGCAAAGGATATAAAGAAATAACATTATTAGGTCAAAATGTTAACTCATATGGAAAAGGCTTAGAAGAAGATATTGATTTTGCAAAATTATTAAGAATGATTAATGAGGTTGAAGGATTAGAAAGAGTTAGATTTATGACTTCACATCCAAAAGATTTAAATGAAGATGTAATTTTAGCTATAAAAGAATGCGATAAACTTTGTGAGCAAATACATTTACCAGTTCAAAGTGGATCAGATAGAATATTAAAAGAAATGAATAGACATTATGATAGAAAACATTACATGGGATTAATAGAAAAAATAAAAAAAGAAATTCCAGATGTAACTATAACAACAGATATTATTGTTGGATTTCCAGGTGAAACAGAAGAAGATTTCGAAGATACATTAAGTCTTGTAAATGAAGTAAAATATGATTCAGCATTTACTTTTATATATTCAAGAAGAAACCATACACCGGCAGATAAAATGGATAATCAAGTACCTGATTCTGTTAAACATGAAAGATTTAATAGACTTGTTGATGCTGTTAATAAAGCCGTAATAGAAAACAACAAAAAATATGAAGGTAGAACACTTGAAGTACTAGTTGAAGGAAAAAGTAAAAATGATGATACTAAATTAATGGGAAGAAGTAGAAATGGTAAATTAGTAAATTTTGAAGGAGATGAATCCTTAATTGGAACTCTTGTAGATTTAAAAATTGTTCGTGCACAGCCATTTTCACTTATAGGTGAATTAATTAAATAATGAAATAAAAAAAGGCCAAATAAGGCCTTTTTGTTTTCTTATTTTTAAATTATAAACTCCTATGTTATAATCGTATAGATATAAGTAAATATAATCAATTAGTCTTTAAAATTTAATTTTATAAGATATAATAAATTGAAAAAAAGTAATTAAAATATATTTAAAATTTCGTAATTCTTAATATAGAGATTTAATATTTAAAGTTAAAGGAAGTGAAAATGTATGGCTTTAACCCCAATGATGAAGCAATATTTTGAAATAAAAGAAAATTATAAAGATTGTATATTATTTTTTAGATTAGGAGACTTTTATGAAATGTTCTTTGAAGATGCTAAGTTAGCATCAAGAGAACTTGAATTAGTATTAACAGGAAGAGATTGTGGACTTGATGAAAGAGCGCCTATGTGTGGTATTCCATTCCATGCTTCTTCTTCATATATATCAAGACTTGTAACTAAAGGATTTAAAGTAGCAATTTGTGAGCAAGTAGAAGATCCAAGTGCTGCAAAAGGAATAGTTAAAAGGGATGTAATAAAAGTTATAACTCCAGGTACTTATATAGATCAAAATAATGAAAATAATTTAAATACATATCTAATGGCCATTTTCTCTGAATCTGATTCAATAGGAATAGCTTTAACGGATATAAGTACTGGTGAGTTTAAAACAACTTCATTTAATTCTTTAAAAACAACATTGCTTGATGAAATTACAAAAATAAATCCAAAAGAAATAATTGTAGATATAAATACAGATATATCATTATTAAATGATATAAATTCTATAACCCAAGCACTTATTACAAAAAAAGATTTAAATGAATTTAAAGTTAGTGAAGATGAATTAATAAATCAATTTAGTGATGCAGAAGTTTCTTCTTTATCTAATCATAGTAAAATAGCATGTAGGGTTTTACTTAAGTATATATATGAAACACAAAAAATGAGTCTTTCTAATATAAACTTCTTAGAAGTATATAATATAATAAATTATATGACTATAGATGGAAGCTCAAGAAGAAATTTAGAATTAACTGAAAGTTTAAGAGAAAAAAGCAAAAAAGGTTCTTTACTTTGGGTTATGGATAAAACTGCAACCTCAATGGGGGCTAGAGTTCTTAGAAAATGGATTGATGAACCTCTTATATCTAAAGAAGAAATAATAAATAGGTTAGATGCTGTTGATGAATTATTTAATTCTATATCTTTAAATGAAGATATCATTTCAGCACTAAAGAATATTTATGATATAGAGCGTATAGTAGGTAAAGTTGCCAATGGTAATGTAAACGGAAAAGATTTAGTATCACTTAGAACATCCTTAGAAAAACTTCCAAATATAAAAGAACTTTTAGCTAATTGCGATTCAAAATTATTAAAAGAGTATTATAATTCTTTAGATATATTAAATGATATAAAGGAACTTTTATTTAATTCAATTACTAATGATCCATCTATTAGCGTAAAAGAAGGTAATATAATAAAAGATGGATATTCAAACGAAGTTGATGAATTAAGAAAGGCTAAATTACATGGAAAAGAGTGGATAGCTTCTTTAGAAAATAGCGAAAGAGAAGTTACTGGAATTAAATCTTTAAAGGTAGGGTACAATAAAGTTTTTGGATATTTTATTGAAATAAGAAAAGCTAACTATTCCTCAATTCCAGAAGGAAGATATATAAGAAAACAAACATTAGCCAATTCAGAAAGATATATAACACAAGAACTTAAAGAGATGGAAGAAAAAATATTAGGAGCTGAAGAAAAACTTATAAATTTAGAATATGAAATATTCCAAGATATACGTAATTGTGTATCTAAAGAAATTTCAAGATTAAAAAATAGTGCTAGAATTGTTAGTAATTTAGATTGTTTATCAACATTAGCGTTAATAGCACTTGAAAATGATTATGTTAAGCCAAATATAAATGAAGATGGTTTAATTGAAATAAAAGAAGGTAGACACCCTGTTGTTGAAAAGGTAATAGGTAGAGGAGAGTTTGTATCTAATAATACTTTATTAAACAAAAAGGATAATAGACTTATACTTATAACCGGTCCTAATATGGCAGGTAAATCAACATATATGAGACAAGTAGCCTTAATAACATTAATGGCTCAAATTGGATCTTTCGTTCCAGCTAGAGAAGCTAATATATCTATTTGTGATAAAATTTTTACTAGAATAGGCGCTTCAGATGATTTAGCTGGTGGTAAATCTACATTTATGGTAGAAATGTGGGAAGTATCAAATATTTTAAAAAATGCTACTCCCAAAAGCCTTGTTTTATTAGATGAAGTAGGAAGGGGTACTTCGACTTACGATGGACTTAGTATTGCATGGTCAGTTATAGAACATATTTCAAATAGTAATAATTTAAAATGTAATACTCTATTTGCAACACATTATCATGAACTTACAAAGCTTGAAGGTGAAATTGAAGGAGTAAAAAATTATTCAGTTGCAGTTAAGGAAGTATCTGACAATATTATTTTTTTAAGAAAAATAATAAAAGGTGGTGCAGATCAATCCTACGGAATTGAAGTTGCAAAACTTGCTGGATTACCTGAAAGTGTAATAAATAGAGCTAAAAATATTTTATCTACATTAGAAGAAAAAGAATCAAGTAATGTAACAATAAATGAAGAAATTGCCCTTGAAAATAATATTAATTATTCAGCTATAAATAAAAAAGAGAAAAATTCTAAAAATAAAGAGTGTAATAATATGCAATTAGATTTTTCTTATATAGAAAAAGAAGCTTTTATAAAAGATTTATCATCAATTGAAATATTAAATTTAAATCCAATGGAGGCTATGAATAAATTATACGAATTAGTTAAAGATGCAAAAAAATTAATTTAGGAGTTGATGTAACTTGAATAGAATTAATTTATTAGATGAAAATACATCAAATAAAATTGCAGCAGGAGAAGTTGTTGAAAGACCTTCCTCAGTTATTAAAGAATTAGTTGAGAATAGTATTGATGCAAATTCTAAAAATATAACTATAGAAATAAAAGATGGTGGATGCTCTTTAATACGTATAATAGATGATGGTTATGGAATTCATAAAGATGATTTAAAAAAAGCATTTATGCCACATGCCACAAGTAAAATAAAAGATGTTAATGATATATTTTCTATAAATACTTTAGGTTTTAGAGGTGAAGCATTAGCTTCTATAGCTTCTGTATCTAAAGTATCTTTAAAAACTAAACAAGCATCTGATGAATTTGGAAAAGAGATTTTAGTTGAAGGTGGCGAAATAATTTATGAAAATGAATGTGCTTGTAATAATGGTACTACTATAGAAGTTAGAGATTTATTTTTTAATGTACCTGCTAGAAAAAAATTTTTAAAATCCTTTACTAGAGAAGGATCTATAATAAATGATATTATAAATAGAATATCTATTTCTAAGCCTGAAATTGGCTTTAAGCTATTTAATAACAACAAAAAAGTTCTTCAGACATTTGGAAATAATAATTTAAAGGATGTATTAAGAGTTATATACGGCAAAAAAATAACTGATAATATACTTTACTTTGAAAATGAAAATGACTATATAAAAGTCTATGGATATGTTGGTAAAGAAGAAATAGCTAGAGGCTCTAGAAATAATCAAAGTATTTTTGTGAATAATAGATATATAAAAAATAGGACATTAGCTGTTGCCGTGGAAAATGCATTTCGGTCTTTTTCTACAGTTAATAAATTTCCTTTCTTTACTTTATTTATTGATATATATCCTGAGTATATAGATGTTAATATACATCCAACAAAAGCTGAAATTAAGTTTAAAGATGATAGATTAATATTTAAAATGATTTTTGATGCCGTACACTCTGCATTAAAAAATGATATATTTGATAATTTTAAATTGCCTGAAGAAGAAAATGTAAAAAATACTTCTATTAGCGAAAATATTAAAATGGATTTAGATTTTAATGATAACGAGATAAAATTTAATTCATTTGAAAAAAATGATAAGCTAATAATAAATGATAAATCTATAGATTATTCTGAAAAAATAAAAGATGCTATAAGTAAGGAAAAGGAAGAATTTAATAGGTTAAAAGAAAAATTTACTAAAGATAACTTATTAATTAATAATTTAAGTGACAATGATATTAATATAAATTCTTCTAAAGAATTATTAGTATTACCTGAAAATGATAAATCTACTTATAATAACTATAATATACTTTATGATAAAGTAGAAAAAATTTCAGATAATATTAGTACTAATTATAAAGAAATAAATAAAAAACAAGAAGAGAAAATTGCAAAATTTCCTCCACTTAAAATTATTGGTCAATTTAATAAAACATATATAATAGCAGAGTTTAATGAAGTTTTATATTTAATAGATCAACATGCAGCACATGAAAAAATTTTATTTGAAAAATACTTAAATTCTATAGCAAATGGTTCGTTAATAGTTCAACCTCTTTTAGTACCTACAATTATTGAATTAACAACTGATGATTTAGCTTATTATATAGAAAATAAAGATATTTTTAAAAACGCAGGATTTTTGGTTGAAGATTTTGGTGGAAATTCTATATCTTTAAAAGAAGTGCCATATTTCCTTGGAAAGATAGACTCTAAAGATTTATTTTTAAATATAATAGATGATTTAAAAAGTTTAGGTACTGGTAAAACAATAGATATTAAATATAATAAAATTGCTACTATGGCCTGCAAAAAAGCTGTTAAAGCTAATGATTCATTAACAGAAAAAGAAATGATTAAACTTATAGATGAATTAAGATTTATTGAGGATCCGTTCCATTGTCCACATGGTAGACCTACAATAATAAAATTTACTAATACAGAACTAGATAAAAGGTTTAGAAGAATTGTTTAATACAAATAAGTAAAGGATGTATCATAAAATGAAAAAAGAAAATATTTTAGTTATAGGTGGACCAACAGCAGTTGGCAAAACAGATCTTTCTATAAAGCTTGCCAAAATATTAAATGGTGAAATAATATCTGCAGATTCAATGCAGATATATAAATATATGGATATTGGTTCAGCAAAAGTATCATTAAAAGAAATGGATGGAATAAAACATCATATGATTGATATAATTAATCCAGATGTTCCATTTTCTGTTTCTAACTACAAAGAGCTTGGAGATACAATAATTAAAGATATAATAAAAAGAGGAAAACTTCCAATCATTGTTGGTGGAACAGGACTTTATATAAATTCACTAACTTGCAATATGGACTTTACAGAAGCTGAAACTAATGAAGAATATAGAAAATCTTTAGAAAAAGAAGCAATTGAATATGGAAATGAATATTTACATGAAAAGCTAAAAGATATAGATCCTATAAGTTATAATCAAATACATTATAATAATAGAAAAAGAGTTATACGTGCCTTAGAGGTATATAAGCTAACAGGTAAGCCTTTTAGTTCATTTAATGTAGGTGAGTCTTTTTATAAGTCAAATTATAATATTTATTATTATGTATTAAATATGGATAGAGATAAATTGTATGATAGAATAAATAAAAGAGTAGATATAATGATAAACAAAGGATTAATTGATGAATGTATAAACTTAAAAAATATGGGGTATACTGTATCTATGCAATCAATGCAAGGAATAGGTTATAAAGAAATTTTTCATTATTTAGATGGTAAGATGAATTTAAATGAAGCTATAGAGTTAATAAAAAAAGGATCTAGAAATTATGCTAAAAGACAATTAACATGGTTTAGAAGAGATCCTAGAGTTAGATTTTTAAATAAAGACATATTAACAGAAGAGGCTATGATTGATAAAATAATTAATGACATTAATCCAAAGTAGTTGTATAATTAATCTAAAGGTGTATTGATAACTTTAGGAGGTATATTATGAATAAACAACAAAATAATTTGCAAGATATTTTCTTAAATGGTGCTAGAAAAAATAAAATATCAGTAGAAGTTTATCTTACAAATGGTTATAAGCTTAAAGGTTTTGTAAAAGGATTTGATAGTTTTACTGTTGTATTAGATTGTGATGGAAAACAAATGTTAGTTTATAAACATGCAATTACAACTATTACTCCATTAAAACCTATTTTATTTGTAAATAATGAATTAAATAATATTTAATAAATAGGCTTAAATGCCTATTTATTTTTGTTTATATATATATATATATATAGGAGGACTTTATGTTAAAATCAACAGAAGAATTAGTAATAAAAAATTACGGTATTCAAAATAATGCATTTGAAATTTATAAACAAGCATTAAAAGATACTGAGGAAATATTTAAAGGGCTTGATGAAATTAGAGAATACAATCAATTAAAGGTTCTTACAGCATTTCAAGAAGAAAGAATTAGTGATTGTCATTTTACTAATTCTACAGGCTATGCATATGATGATATTGGAAGAGAAGGATTAGATAAAGTATATGCTAGAGTATTTAATACTGAAGCTGCTATTGTAAGACCTCATTTTGTAAATGGTACTCATGCAATCGGAACAGCTTTATTCGGAAATTTAAGACCAGGAGATACACTATTAGCTATATCAGGACAACCTTATGATACACTTCATGGTGTTATAGGATTAACAGAAGAAAGAGGAATGGGATCATTAATAGAGTATGGAGTTAAATATTCACAAGTTGATTTAATTGAAGATAAATTTTTTGATTTAGATGGAATAAAAAAAGCTATTTTAAATGATAAATCAATAAAAATGGTACATATTCAAAGAAGTACTGGTTATAGTACTAGATATTCTTTAATGCTTTCTCAAATTAAAGAAGCTATAGAATTAGTAAAAAGCTTAAATGAAAATATAATTATATTTGTTGATAATTGTTATGGTGAATTTGTTGACACATTAGAACCAACAGATTTTGGGGCTGATTTAATGGCAGGCTCATTAATAAAAAATATTGGTGGTGGTATATCACCAACTGGTGGTTATATAGTAGGTAAAAAAAATTTGGTTGACAATGCATCTTACAGGCTTACAGTACCTGGAATAGGTGGAGAATGCGGAGCAACTTTAGGTGTAATGAGAACATTATTTCAAGGTTTTTTCTTAGCTCCACATGTTACTATGGAAGCTGTTAAAAGTTCTATATTTTGTGCTAGAGTTATGGAACTTGCAGGATTTGAAGCTAAGCCTAAAGCTTTTGATAAAAGAACTGATATAGTTCAAACTATAATCTTTAGAAATAAAGAAAGATTAATTGAATTTATAAAAGGAATACAGTTCGGTTCACCTGTAGATTCATTTGTTCATTGTATCCCAACACCAATGCCTGGATATGAAGATGAAGTTATAATGGCAGCTGGAGCATTTATTCAAGGATCTTCAATAGAGTTATCAGCTGATGCTCCAATAAGAGAACCTTATATAGCATATATTCAAGGTGGACTTACATTTGATCATGCTAAAATAGGTATATTAATAGCTTTAAATAATGTTTTAAATAGTTAGCTTAAAGTAAAAGACTTAGTTTTTAAACTAAGTCTTTTATTTATTTAAAATCTTAAGTTCTGATTTATTTGAAATTTTAACTTTATAATTTTTAAATAAATTTCTATTTAATAAATAAAACTCTTTATTAAAATTATCTAATTTTTTATTTATATATAACTCTTCCTCTTTAATCATTTGACCTTCTTTGACTATAGTTACTCCATTAAAAACAAATTTAGATTTTTTATAAAATATTAAAACTATAAAATTATAAATATCCATAGATGAATATAATATATTTACAGATATTAAACAAATAATATATAAATTATTGTAATCTAATATTAAAGGAACTATAGTTAAAAATATAATAGGAGAAAGAATAGATATAATATGTCTATATTTTTTTAGTTCTCTAGTATTAGCAATAGAAATGTGTAAGTTATCTTTCCAAAATATTAAATAAGTATTTTTAAAATCAAAATAAAAAATATATTTTATAAATATTCTAATAATAAAACATAAAATAGAATAGAGTAGTATTAATTTAAAATATGTTATAAATGTTATTATAAATTTTCCATTATAATTTATTAAATTATATCCTAATAAATAAAAAATATAAAAAAACATTAATATAAATATAAAAAATCTTATATTGAAAGCATAATTTTCTTTATAGGTATTAGTTTCTTTTATTAAAATTTTCACTTTTCATACTCCTTATAAATCTAAAATAAAAAAGAGACTCATACTTTTTATATATGAACCTCTTAATTAATATATTCTTAATATGATCTAAAAATCCCAACTAACTTACCTAATATTTTACAATCATCAACTATCATAGGTAACATAGCATCATTTTCTGGTTGTAATCTTATATGATCACTTTCTTTAAAAAATCTCTTAATAGTTGAAGAGTCATCAATTAAAGCTACTACTATATCACCATTAGAAGCATGTTGAGTTTTTTCTATAATGGCTAAATCTCCATCATTAATTCCAGCATTTATCATACTATTACCGCTTACTCTAAGCATAAAAAGTTCATTGTTGTGCTTAATAAAATCAAGTGGCAATGTAAAAGTATCTTCAATATTTTCAGTAGCTAATATAGGAGTGCCTGCTGTTATATTTCCAACTATAGGAATATTTATCATTTCACGTTTTGGCTGTAAGAATTCAACGATTTCTAATGCCCTAGGTTTTGTAGGATCTCTCTTTATAAGCCCCTTTTTTTCTAATCTTTTTAAGTGCCCATGTACTGTTGATGTAGATTTTAAGCTAACCGCTTCACAAATCTCTCTTACAGATGGTGGGTAACCTTTATTTTCAGTATAATTTTTTAGGAATTCATATATTTGACTTTGTTTATCTTTACCATCTAACATTGCATAGCACCTCACGTTTTTTTATTAATTATAACATATGATTATTAATATATCAAACTTATGTTCTTAGAACATAAGTTCTATTTGCTATATTTATTTTTATTTGTTATAATGTAATTTGATTTTGCACTTTAGAAGGTGGTGTATGTATGAAAAACAAATATAACGAAGATGATTATTGCGATTTATATGAAAATAAAATTTGCGATAATTGCGGTAAATGTTTAGAAAATGAAGGTGTTGATATAAGAGCTATAAAAATAGAAGATATATCAAAAAATATAGAAGAAAATAAATTTCTTGAAGAAGAATTTAAAAATACAATAGCTAAAGCTAAAAATATTGATCCTTCTTTAGAAAAAGAAGACTTAGAAAAAGCTTTAAAAGAAGCTTATTTAATGATACAAGGACAACTAGACGATTCTATATCTAAAAGCAATGAGCAAGAAGATTATGTAGATGCATTTGAGTTTGTAGAATATTTAGATGAAGCAAACCTTGATTATGATTCTTTAGAAGATAACACAGAAGAAATATTTCCTGGAGTAAGAAGATTGGTTAAAAGAAGCAACTAAATTAAATTTAGTTGCTTCTTTTATTTTGGTATAATTTATACATTTTAATAAAATACTATTATTGTAGCAATTTACATGATAGGAGAGATATTATATGAAGAAAACTAAATTATTAATTATTATAGGATTATTAGCAACATCACTTTCATCATTTATTTCTTGTAGTCCTAAACAAACTGTTGAAGATACAAAAGAAAAAGTGGAACAAGGCTATGATGCAACTAAAGAGAAAGTAAAAGAAGGAGTAGATTCAGCAAAGGATCTTGCAGATAATATATTCAATGATGAAGAAATGAAATTTGATAAACAATCATTAAAAGACACTTTAAACTCAAAAGGTTTTGAACCAAAACAAGAAGAAGATAAAAATAGTAATTCTATGAAAAAAATATTCTCTGTTGATGGAAAAACATTAAAAATAAAAAATGGTGAAATATATGTTTATGAATATGATAAAAACCAAAAAGATAAGCTTAAAAATGATCTTAATTCAATTCAAAATAATGGAACTACAATAAGTGGAGAAGATATAAAGTGGAATAAATCACCACATTTTTATAGTAAAGGCAGAGTAGTTGTAGTATATGATGGAGATAATAAAGAAATTATTAATGTTTTAAATGAAATTATGGGAATGCCTGTAATAGGATAGTTTAAAATAAAATAAAAATGATATTCTATATTCATAGAATATCATTTTTATTTTAAACAACTAAATATTAGCTAAAGGATTAGATTTAACAGCATCTCTTAATGTATCATCATCTACATGAGTATATATTTGAGTAGTAGAAATATTTTCATGACCTAGTATATTTTGAAGAGCTCTTATATCTACATTTCCATATTTATACATCAGAGTAGCGGCTGTATGTCTTAATTTATGCGGAGTATACTTTTCATCTCTAAGACCAGCTCTTTTTGTATAATTTTTAACCATGATTTCTACAGTTCTTTTATTTATTGGGGTTCCCCTATTAGATAAAAATAAATATTTTTTATTTTCTTCTGAAGCTTTAGAAATATCTCTGTTTTTTATATAATTATCAATAGCTTTAATACAAGCATCGTTTAAATAAACTGTTCTTTCCTTATTACCTTTACCAATGATAGTTAATATATCCCCTGATATTTTTTCTAACTTTATATTACAAAGTTCTGATAATCTCATTCCACAATTTAAAAATAAAGTTATTATACAATAATCTCTATAATAATTTTTATTTTTCTTATCTATAGACTTTAATAATTGAATACTTTCATTTAAATTTAAATAAATAGGATGTCTTTTATTAATTTTAGGTGATTCTAATTCTAAAGTTGGATTTTCATCTATTATTTTTAATTTTGTTTGCAAAAACTTAAAAAAAGACTTTAAACTAGCAACTTTTCTAGCTCTAGCATATGAGCTATTATTTCGATATTTTTCTAAAAAACTCATAAATGCATATAATTCCGATAGCTTTATATTTTTTATAGAAATTTCATTAATATCATTTATTTTAATATCTTCAAATTCTATATTTTTATTTTCAATCTCATTTCTATATAATTTCAAGAATCTAAAAAACATAGTAAGATCTATTTTATATGCTTCAATAGTATTTTCTGATTTTCCCTTTATAGTTTCTAAATAATTTAAAAAGTCTATAACAATAGGCGGGAGTTCATTTGTTTTCCTAAGCTCAGTAAAATCGTAAATCATAATTACACCTACTTAAATATATTTTATAGTTCATTCTAACATAATTATATTTTATTTAAAAGTTAAATTTTAAATGAATATTTTATTTAAGATTCTTTTTAAATGAATATTTTATTTAAGATTCTTGAAATTATATAGAAATCTACTTAAATTATTTCGCTAAATAATCATTTAGCGAAATAATTTGATTTTTTAATTACATATTTAATTCATTTATAAAATAATAATTTATTTAAAATAAATTATTATAAATTTATATATAAATCCAATATTTTAAAACTATTATTTTTTTAATATATTATTTGTCTAAAACTTATATTTCAATTTATTAAATTAAATTATTTTTAAAATTTCATTTACATTACAAACCATAATCTGATTAATTTTGAAAATAATTTTTTTGTATAAATTCAAATTACAAAATTAATAAAATTTGTAATATTTTTCACGAAAAATTTATTAATAGTCAGTAAAAGTCAGTATAAAAAGATTATTAAATATTATTATAAAATAAAAATAATCTTTTTCAAAATTATTTATAATCTAAACATTATACTAAGTACATTATGTGATGATTTAGATATAAACATATCAAATTATTTACATATAATTTAGAGTTTTTTGAACTTGAAACTAGCATTTCTTCCCCATTCTTTTTCTTAAATCTTTATATATATACCATTTGTATTCTTTTATCTTACTTGTTATCCCACTTTTCTATATATACTCGAACTAACATATTTAATATTATCCTTTACTAATTTTATTCTTTACCATTTACTACTCCACTATGGCTACTATATACCCTATTTTAAATTTATTTGTATGGTATTCATTAATAGAATAATAAAAAATCCTATACTTTATAGCTATTTAAAAATCACATATATACCAGCGCCTATGGTTATAATTAAATTTTCCTTATTAATGAATTAAAATTATATATATAATTTTATTCTATTTACAAATTATTTTCCCTATACAACTCATCTTTTGCTTAGTTTTTTAGAATTTATATTTTAATATTCCTTATAATTGAATATGTGGAAACTTTTCTTAATATTCCATTTGAAAATAAGAAAGTAAAAGAAAATATCTTTTTTTGGATATTAAAGAAATCTTTATTTTTATATTTAAAGAGCGTCCAATTCTGTGGAAATCATCATTAATTTATTCTTCTTCATTGCAGTTCCAGTCCTAATTACAAAATACTTAGGATTTACAACTAATACCGCTAATCGTGTATATGGATATGCACAAGGTGTAATTGCTGCCGATGCAATATTAGGAGGTATAATAGCAGGAGTACTATCAAAGAAATTGAAACCAAAGTCAAGTATCTTCATATTAATTGGATTTGAATTATCTATTCTTTTAGTTGGAATTGCACTACAAGTTTTAATAGGAGCAATACAAATTTATATTATATTATTAATTGTTTGCGGTTTATTAATAGCATTATCAACAATATTTCAAATTAAACTAATGTCATATCTACAAATTTTAACTCCTAAAGATTTAATTGGGAAAGTAGTATCATGCTTTGTATGCGTTAATATGTGTACAACCCCTTTATGTCAGTTCATATATTGAATTATATTTGATAAAATTGGAAGTAAAATATATCTTCTATTTTATTTAGCATCATTTTTAATGTTATTAATTAGTATATTTACTCGTCATAATTTCTATAAATTTGATTGTTTAATAAAATCAAATGTAACTGAGAAATAAAACTATACACTTAAATATATAAATTCATATAATATTTTTAGAAATAATTATTTTTAATTAAATAGTTTTATCAATAAAATAAAGGAAAGTCATAAAAGACTTTCCTTTAAATATATAATTTTAAATGCCTATTTACTGATAAAAGTTTCAAAAATAACACTATAATACGTCTCTATATTTCTACAAATATATTTAACTTATTATTTTCTTATGTATATATAATCCTTTGTAAATAAATTATATTAATTTATCATTCTTTTTTCATTTAATAAAATTACAGTTAACTTATAACAATCACGTACTATTACATAGTACACACATAATATAAATTCACATCAATTATAGTTAACTTATAACATGTATTACCTTGTTTAGATATAGAAACTAATAACCTATTCACATCAATTATAGTTAAGTTATAACATGAGTTTGAGAGAAGTGACCAAATAAGGAAAAGATGATTCACATCAATTATAGTTAAGTTATAACCCCGTATCAAAACAAAGTAACCAAGCCATTTGCTCTCTATTGAAACTATATAATTTGCAGTAAACCTACAGTAATATTTTTTAATAAAATAAAAATATCCTGAAAAGCATGATTATAACTGCTTTAAGGGTAATTCATTTAAAATATAGACTTACTGCAAATTATATAGTTTATTTTTATATGATGCCAGACAGTAACACAACATCTGGATTAACCTTTAACCAGTAGATATTTATAGTTTTTGGTTTTAAGCCTAACTAATTTATATTCAAACATCTCTCCTTCTTCGGCATTTGAATATACCGTTAAATATTTTAATTATTTTACAAACTCCTTACTTCTTGCAATATTTATACTTGCATTCCAATCAGCATTTATTGCTTTTTTATTTAATCTACATTTTTCATTAGTACATTTAAATGTAGATTGATTTTTTCTATTTTCTTTATCTATATTACCACATTCACTACACATTTGCGAAGTATATGCTGATTTTACTTTTCTTACTTTAATACCAACTAATTTTGATTTATATTCAATTTGTTCTTGAAGTTGATAATATCCCCATTGTCCTAATATTCTATCTTCTAAACTATTTGATTTAATATCTTCTAAATTTATATACTCACACTTATTTTTTAAAGCAAAATCTATTATTCTTTTTGATAAATTATGATTGTATGTTTTAGCAAATTGCTTTTCTTTATCTTTTAAGAATTCCATACTATGAAGTTTTTTACGCCTTCCTCTTCCACCATTAGCTAAAGCTAATTGTCTTTGAATTCTTTTTCTTCTAGCTTTAAATTGATTTCTCACCTTTGAAAATTCCTCATAACTTCCAAATCCTTTTCTTATATATGGTGAATCTGAAATACTAACATATGCTGGTATAGCCATACCTAAGTCTACACCTAATGTTCTATCTTTAATAAATTCTGTTTTTGTTTCTGGAATATTTAAATTTAGATTTAATATTAATTCATTCTTTTTATTAAATTCTATAGAGCTATCAGAAACTTTATATTCACCTGTTATAACTTTTCTTAAAGTATGCTGTAATTCTAGAGAATTTTTATGATCTCCTAACTCACATCTAAATCTTATTTTATTAACCCAGTCTATATATACATCTAATTCATTTTCAGCATATAAAAACTTTATATTTCTATGCCTTGTAAGTAATGGATATGTTCTTTTATAGTTAGTTACAGACCTTTCTCCCTTAGCTAATCCATTTTTTAAAGCTGTAGAAAAATCCTTTTTTACCCTTTGTACAATTAAACTTTTACTATATATTCCAACCCCAAATGTAATATTGTCAAATATATAAAGACTATTAGTTAGATTTTTTTGATATTCTTTAAACCCTTCTGATTTAACATCCATATTATTAGCATAATATCCAGCCATTAAAAAATCCATAGCTCTATTAAATCCTAAATATTGTGCATATTGTGAATCTCTTATAAATTTATATTGTTTATTTATTAAGTCCTTTTTTTGTTCTTCTGTAAATCCTAAAAAATTCTTTTTAGATAATTCTTTATCATTATCTATTATTCTTAACTTTATCTTTTTTACTATATTCATAATTTTCTCCAAAGTTATTTTTAAATATATTATACAACATTTATTTCTATATTTTAGTAGATTAATAAATTATTTGAATAAATTTACAAATAGTTTATTTACTATTATGCTACTCTATTTTAACAGTAATAGTTTACAAATTAGGATAACATTAACTAGGCTTTATCTTGCCATAAAAGATTATATTTATATACATAATGATACGAATGTATGTTCTTGGTTTAATAATTTTCCCTTTATTTCATATCTTTATAGATATATTTATATTATTTTTTAATAATTAAATTTAAATAAATTTATTTTTTCTAGTTTTATAGGCAAGTGCTATTTTTCCGCTTTCAGAACATATGTTCTGCATATGTTTTAAATAAATATTTTACTATTAATAAATATATTGATTTTTAATACAAATTTATATATTTTAAATTAAAAATAAAAAACAAGTAAAATATATCTACTTGTTTTTTTATTCATTATTATTCTTCTTTTATCCAATTTATTAAATTGCTTTCAATATATTGAGATTTAGATCCCTTATTATCAAATACTCTTATTTGCTTATATTCTACTCCATTTAATTGGATATCTAAAATATCAATTCTTTCTGCTTCTATTCTTAAAAATTCACGTTGTCCTTTAATAGAAATTTTAACTTTCATATAATATATTTTTCTCCTTATTTTTTATTTCTATATTCCTCAATTTGAATGTTTAGGTTATATAAATATTCTTGTCTTTCATATTTTTCTAATAAAATCATTTCTAATTCTTCTTTCTCTTCTATTAATTCTTGAAGTTTAGAATAATTAGTTGAATTTTCCTCTATATCTTTTTGTATTTTTTCTAATTTATTTTCTAGATTTAATATTATATCATCTATTTCTTTAAATTCTTTTTGCTCTTTAAATGAAAATTTAGGAACTTTATTTAAACTCTTAGGTTTTTCTTTTTTTATTTTTTCATTTATATTATCTTTATTGTCTTTTTCATTACATTTATTTTGATTTTCTATATCTTTTTGTATTAAATAATCACTATAATTTCCATGATAAATCTTTAATTTACCATTGCTCTCATAAGATAATATCTTATTGCAGATTCTATCTAAAAAATATCTATCATGGGATACAACCATAACTATTCCTGAATAATTATCTAAAAAATCTTCTAAAATTTTTAAAGTTTCTATATCTAAATCATTTGTTGGTTCATCGAATATAAGAAAATTAGGTGATTCCATTAAAACTCTAAGAAGTTGTAATCTCCTCTTTTCTCCTCCTGATAGTTTTTCTATTTTAGAATATTGCATTGTTCCGTCAAATAAAAACATTTCACATAATGTAGATGCAGTAATAGTATTTCCATCAAATGTTGGTATATATTCTCCTCCCTCTCTTACAAAGTCAATTACTCTATCACTATCATTTAATTCACTACAATCTTGAGAAAAATATCCAACCTTTATTGTCTCTCCAAATTCGAATTTTCCTTGTTCTGGTTCTAATTTTCCTAATAATATATTAAGTAAGGTTGTTTTACCTGCTCCATTTTTTCCAACTATTCCTATTCTATCTTCTTTAAGTACTTTATATGAAAATTTATCAATTAACTTTCTATCTCCAAAGGATTTACTTAATCCATCAATTTCTAAAATCTTTTTGCCTATTCTTCTTCCAACATAATTTATTTCTATATCAGACTTTACTTCAATATATTCTTTATTTACAAGCTCCTCAAAACGTTGAAGTCTTGCTTTCTGCTTTGTTGTTCTCGCTTTTGCTCCTCTCTTAACCCATTTTAACTCATTTCTTATTAATGATTGACGTTTTGATTCTTGCTTTTTTTCAATCTCAATACGCTCTATTTTTTTTTCTAAATATTTTGTATAATTTCCTTCATATAAGTATATATTCCCTCTATCAAGTTCAACTATCTTATTTGCTACTCTATCTAAAAAATATCTATCATGAGTAATCATTACTAAAGCGATATTTTTAGCATTTAGATACTCTTCTAACCATTCAATTGAATCTGAATCTAAGTAGTTTGTAGGTTCATCTAAAATAAGTAACTCGCAAGGAGTTATAAGAGCTGATGCCAGAAATACTCTCTTTTTTTGTCCACCTGATAAATTACCCATTTTTTCTTGATAATTATTTATTCCAAGCTTATTTAATATTATTTTAGCTTCACTTTCTAATGCCCATAAATTTAAATTATCTATTTTTGATTGAATATCTATTAATTTATTATCAAGAGAACTTTCCCCATTTTCTATTTTATTTAATATATCTTCATATTCTATAAGCAATTTCATTTCCTTAGTATCACCTTTAAATACTTGTTCAATCACCGTAGATTCACTATCAAAATTAGTATCTTGAGATAAATACTCTATTCTTACATTTTTACCTTGAATTCTATTTCCATCAAAAAAGTCATCTCTTCCTGCTATTATTTTTAAAAATGTAGATTTACCAGCTCCATTTATACCTATTAAACCAATCTTATCCCCTTCATTTATTCCTAATGATACATTATTTAATAGTGTTTTTTCACTATAACTTTTACTTATGTTCTCTAATGTAACTAAATTCATTATTTTATTATCTCCTTTTATCTTTAAGTAATCTAATTTTATCAAATTTAAGACTATTATTAAAGTTTTAGTATATAATCAAATTAATAAGAGGTGATTTATATGAATTTAAAACTTAATGATAAAATTGCATTAGTTGCATGTTCAAATCAACTAAACATTTCTTCTAAGGATAAAATAAAAGAAATAATAAAAATCTTTAATTTCTTTAATATAGAAGTTTTAGTTTCAAAAAATATTTTTAAAACAAATATACAATATTCATCTGGTGAGGTACGTGGAAAAGAATTAAATAAGTTCTTTAAAGACGACTCTATAAAATATATATTTGATATTTCAGGTGGTGATTTATGTAATGAAATACTTCCTTATATAGATTTTAATTGTAT
This sequence comes from Clostridium sp. TJA020, assembly GCF_058310295.1. Taxonomy (NCBI): domain Bacteria; kingdom Bacillati; phylum Bacillota; class Clostridia; order Eubacteriales; family Clostridiaceae; genus Clostridium; species Clostridium sp. TJA020. The sequence goes on along the minus strand of NZ_JBZEFC010000001.1, from coordinate 222,660 downwards.
AAAAAATTCAAAGGCTATATATTTTGGTTATAGTGATTTATCAGTTTTACTTAATTCAATATATAAAAAAACTAATAAAATTTCATATTATTATAACTTAAAGAATATAACTAACGAAAATGCTTTTAAAGATTTTTATAATACATTTATAGTAAATGATTCTAATTCCTTATTTAATATCTCCAATTATACCTTTATAGAAGGTAGTTCTTTAAATGGTATAGTTATAGGTGGTAATATACGCTGCACATTAAAATTAGCTGGTACAGAATATTTTCCTGATTTTAATAATTCAGTACTATTTCTTGAAAGCTATAGTGGTGATTTAACTAAAATACGTACATTTTTAGCTCAATATAAACTTATGAATGTATTTTCTAATATAAATGGTATTATACTTGGTCAATTTACAGAGTTATCTATGAAAAATCAATATAATGAACTAATAAATATTATGAAAAAAATTTGTAATGAAAATAATATTTCATTAGTTGTAACTGATAATATAGGACACAGTAATGATTCTAAAGGAATAGCTATAGGCAAATATTTAGACATAAAAAAATAGAGGAATTTTAACCCTCTATTTTTTTTACTACATTTATACCATTAGATTTCATTTTATTAATTGATATTATATTCATAATGTTTGCATTATGATTCTCAGAATCAAATGTTTCAATACAATTTACAGGAACATATATATTTTTATTTATATTATATTCATTAAAATATGTTTTAAGTGATATAACAAATGTTTCAACACAAATATCAGTACATACACCAACTACAATAAAATTTTTAATATTATTGTTATTTTTTAACCAATTCTTAAATTCATCTGTATGAAACCCATTTATAGAATTTTTCTTTATAAACACAGATTTATTATCATATTTACAAAAATCTTTTAATTCTTCTATTAACTCTTCTTGAATAGTTCCTACAATACAATGATTTGGATAAGAATTTAATTCTACAGAATCTTTTGTATGACTATCTAAGAAAAATATTTTATTACTATCTTTCATATTATTTAATAAATTTAATATAGGATCTACTATACTATTAGCTCTATTGCTTGAAAGAATACCTTCAGTACAAAAACCCTTTACCATATCAATTACTATTATAACAGTATCTTTAGCTATATCATTACTTATACTTGATAAATTAATCTCTTTTAAATTTTCATTTTCTCCTATTAATTTTTCTATAAAAACCCTCATACCTTATCCCCTTTACTTTATAAATTAATTTTTAACTTTTTAAATGCAACTTCTTTTTTTAGCTCTTTTGTAGTATTATCAATAGTAATTTTATATATAGTTTGACAATTTAAATTTCTCCACTTTTTCATATAATTAGGTGTTGCAATTATAGAGTAATAATAATTTTCTTCAATTTCGTCTGAAAATTCTAGATAACTTAAAATACTTCTTGTATCTAATACTATTTTTTCTTTATTTAAATTGTTGTAAATTGGCAAAAAGTACTTCATTGGTAATTTATAATTATATATTCCTGGAATCTTTTTACCTTCTAAAATACCTCTATATAAAATTCTATTTTTTTTAATAATATTTTCATCTAATCGGATTTTAAATTCTGGCTCTCCTAGTCTATTTTTTTCTAATCGTATTTTTATCATTTATTAATCCTCACACAACTACAAAAGCTAAATGAAACAATTCACTTAGCTTTTAAAATTTTCTATTTTATATTTTTAAAATACTTTAAAAGTATTTTTTTATCAATATCTGAAAATAAATAATTTTCAAATGTTCTCTCATTTATCCAACTTATTTCATTAACATTTTTACCAAGGTTAATATATTCTTTTATTTTACCAGAGTATAATTTTATTATATCATCACTATTAGTATCAATTTGAATTTCACCTAAGTTTTCTAAATCAAATACTAATGTATTTAAATCTTCTTTAACTGAATTAGAAATACATTTTTCATCTGTTTCTCTTCCTTTTTTTAATCTACCAATACATTTCCACGTTTTATCTGATTTTTTACCTTTTCTTTCTATTAATATATTATTAAAATCATCTTTTAAAATAATATAGCAACCAATAGTATTACTCATTATTAAATACCCTCCTATATTTAACTTTTGTATATAAAACTGTTTTCATTAATATAATTCTACAAAAATATATAATATCCTTCTTTTGCATATTAAATTTGGTATAATATCTTTAAGCTAAATATTAAAAAGGAGATTTTCTAATATGAATTTAACTGAAAATGAAATAATAATTATAATAAAAGAAATTATGCTTTCATTAAAAGAAGAGGAATTGCTTGGCCAAAATATAGAGGATGAGTATAACTTTCCAATAGGTATTTCTAAAAAACTAGATGCTATGCCATTAGAATCATATTATAAGCTTATAACTAATTGTGTAAATTTTTCAAAACTTATGTTAGATAAATATAGTTATGAATTAAATTCTCTTAATGTACTGCATGAAGAAATTCATAATAACTTAAATATTATACTTAAAGATTTATAAAAAGCTAAATGAATGCTATTTTAGCATTCATTTAGCTTAATTTTTATTATCAAATAAAGCAATTATTATTATAGATAATATCAATATAAGTGGAAATATCCCTAGCCAAAATACTAAACTCTTAAAATAATTAAATGAAAATCCACTAAATAAAAAAGGTGCAATTATAAATCCTATAAAAATAATTGTAAATATTATTATATATTTATAAACTATAATTTTAACTTTTTTCACAATAATCATTCCCTATAATTATAGCTTATAATATAATATAGTTTTTGTATAAGTTAAGTTACTAAAAAAATAACTTAATCTATTCTTATCTCAATAGGACAATGATCTGAACCTAAAATATCTGTATGTATTTTTGAATCTATCAATTTATCTTTTAAAGACTCTGAAATAATAAAATAATCTATTCTCCACCCAGCATTGTTTTTTCTTGCATTAAATCTATAAGACCACCATGTATATGCCCCTTCTGTTGATGGATTTAAATATCTAAATGTATCTATTAAGCCATTTTCTAGTAATAAACTGAATTTATTCCTTTCTTCATCTGTAAAACCAGCATTTTTTCTATTAGTTTTTGGATTTTTTAAATCTATTTCCATATGTGCTACATTAAAATCTCCACATATAATAACAGGTTTTGTTAATTCTAAAGTTTTTATATATTCTCTAAATATATTATCCCAATTCATTCTATAATCTAATCTAGCTAATTTATCTTGAGAATTAGGTGTATAAACTGTAATTACATAATAGTTTTCAAACTCAGCGGTAATTACTCTACCTTCCTTATCATGTTCTTCTATACCTACTCCATAAGATACACTTAAAGGCTTTTCCTTTGTAAATAAAGCAGTTCCTGAATAACCTTTTCTTTCTGCATAATTCCAATATTGATAATATCCTTCAAGTTCTATATCAATTTGACCTTTTTGCAACTTAGTTTCTTGAATACAAAATATATCAGCATCAACTTCTTTAAAGAAATCTAAAAATCCCTTTTTAACACAAGCTCTTATTCCATTTACATTCCAAGAAATAAATTTTTTCATAAAATTACCTCCACAAATTATAATACTATAATTATATCATTTAATTATAGTATTTTTAAATTCATAAAAAAATTAGTTTATTATTTAACTTTAACAGTAAAATAATTTTTAATTTGTTAATATTATAATAAAAAATATTTCTTTTTAAATAAAAAAGTTTGTCAAAAATAATTAGCTTAAAGCAAGTTATTTTTGACAAACTTATTAATTATAAAAAATCTAATATATTTAAAGTTATATTAATAAAGAAGAGATTTTTAATATTCTCTTCTCAACAAAAAATACTCTTTTTAATTAAATATTATTTCTTATAACATTTCTTAACTTATAAAAAATAGGAACTCCTATTATTGATACTACTACAAATTCACCTATTCCTACTTGAAGTATAGTTAAACCCTTAGGTAAATTTAATAAATAACTAAGCATTAAGCCTATTATTAATCCATTAAATATTGTTGGCCATAATGAAGCAATAAAAATATTAAACTTATCCTTAATTTTCAATCTACTAGTTAAATATATTGCTAGTACACTTAAAAATGTTGCAAATGTACCAAATATAATATCTAATAATCCATTAGGACCTAAAATATTTGCAATAAAGCAACCTAATGTTAATCCAATTATATAAAATGGATCGAAATATGCTAATAATACCATTATCTCCGAAATTCTAAATTGTATTGGCCCATAGCTTATAGGTGCTAAAACTAGAGTTAATACTGCATACATAGCTGCAATAATACCTGATAAAATTACTCTTTGTAGTGTTTTATTCATGAAATCTTCTCCTTTTTCAAGTCAGATTTCAGTTCAAATTCCAAATAAAAAAACAAAATTTGCCTTAGTTTTGTTTTTTGACAGGAGGCTTACGAACTGTCATCTTATTTATTTATAAAGCTATTATACAATTTACATTATTTAATTTCAACTTTAATATAAATATATAATATATTTAAAAACATATTATTTTAATTAACTTCTTTACTTTAAAGAAAACTTTTCTTGCTATATTATTTTTTACAAAACTATTGCAATTAAATATTATTTGATATAAATTATTAATAACTTAACATATATTATGTTATAATATAAAATCATTATATTATTTTTAGGAGATGAATTATGAAACAAATTTCAACATATAAATTTAGAAAAATTTTTGAAAGTGGAAAAGACTTATTATTAATTGACGTTAGAGATAAAAGTGAATTCAATTCTGGACATATACCAACAGCAAAAAATATTCCATTATGTGATATAGAAGATTTTAGCGATGAAATACCATTAAATAAAGATGTTTATTTTATTTGTACTCATGGAAATAAAAGTGCTAGAGCTGTTACATTGCTAAATAATTTAAATATAGAAAATGTAATAAATATACAAGGTGGAATGCTTTGTTGGGATGGTAAAATAGAAAAATAGTATAGGTGCTTTTGCATCTATACTATTTTTAATTTAATTTAATTTTATTAAATATATCAACTTTCTTACTTAATATTAAAGCAATAGTATATCCAATTAATGTAACTGAAATAAATTCACCAATCATAAATCCAAATAAATAAAACCAAAAAGGTAATCCAAGTAATATATGTAATAAAAACACCACTGGAATACAAAATATTGTTGGCCATAATGTAGATATAAATAAACTTTTACTTTTGCTTATAAAATATGTAGATATTAAAGTTCCAAGTGTACCTACTATAATATCAACTATACCTAAAGGACTTAATAAATTTGCTATTAAACAACCAATTGTTAAACTTGATATATATCTTTTATCATAAAATGCTAGCAAAACCAAAATTTCAGAAAATCTAATTTGAATCGGACCATAACTTAAAGGTGAAATTGCTACAGTTAATACAACGTAAACAGCAGCTACTAATGATAATTTAATAAATACATTTAGATTATAGTACCTATTCATTCTCTTTGCTCCCAACCCCTAAATCAGTATTATGAATTAATACTTCTATATTTTCATTATTTTTTAAATAATCATATTTTTTAATAAACCATTTAACTAACTCTTCATCTCTTTTTATATTAGTTGAATTTTCAATATATACATTTACACATCCTCTTTTAAAATAATTTTCTAATATATATATATCCTTCTCAATCATTTCTTTAGTTTGTCCTTTTATCCCAACTAATAAACATATTGAATCAAAATATTTATTTACTTCATCATAGCTTCTAAAATTTGCTCCTTTATTTAATATATTATTTCTAAAATTATTATCAAAAGTTTCTACACCACATCTAAACACAATAGGAATATTAAAAAACTCTCTAATTTCTTCTAATCTATCTTTATACAACCAATGACATTCTACAAATAATAATTTTATTTTCTTTTCATTTATAATATTTCTTATTTCTTCTAATGTTTCACCTGGAACTTCAAATATACTTCCAGAATTTATTACATCAAGAACTCCAAATTCACCTGTTATATTTTTTAAAATATTATGATTAAATTTTATAATTTCTGATGTTTTTGTAGAATTATCATCTATATAATCACAAAATTTACATCTTCCCCATTTACAAGGAAATGCTTTTAACATAACCATTTCCCTACTATTTTTTCCAAATATTTTACTATACCTTTGCATTTAAAATTACTCTCCTTAATTTTTAGTTATTAAAAGGCAAAAATAACAATAAAAAAAGACAGCAAAAAGCCATCTATGATATATTATAAGATGCCTTAGTTTTGTTTTTTGACAGGAGGCTTACGAACTGTCATTTATTTATTTATATTTTTTATTATATATATTAATATTATAAATTTCAATATTTAAAAGTTTTTGTTTTTATTTATTTTTTTATTTTAAATAATCATTTACGAGTATATCTTATTAGATTTATAATCAATTAATATTTTTCTCTTTTATATATAATTTAATATATCAGAATATTAAAGCTAAAAAGCTCGTAAAATACATTATTTTACGAGCTTTTTATAATCAATATAATTTAGTTTTCATAATTGTATATTTAAAATAATACTCCTCTAAATGACATAATAACAAAAGCTATTACTATTATTACACATACAACTAATGCAATTTTTTGAATTAATTTAGTCTCCTTCATATACGCTTATACCCCCATATTTATTATGTGAATATTTTACCATATGTACTTATATTGTATGTAAACTATTTATTACTATAAAATTAATATTCATTTTACATTTAAAATATTGTTAAAAATCCTAATGGCAATTATAATAGCTTGGTATGTATTTAACTAAGGAGGACGTATTTTGAACTTAGAATTAATTTTTGATTCAGTACTTAATTGGATTTCTAGAAACGGAATAAAATTAATTATAGGCCTTATTGGTCTTTGGATTGGATGGAAACTTGTTAATAAATTAATTGCTTGGTTAAACATTTTATTCAAAAAGCAAAATATTGATTTAACATTAGTTTCCTTCTTTAATGCATTTGCTGATGTAGCTCTTAAAATATTATTAATAATAGCTTTCGTTGGATTTTTAGGTGTACCAACTGCAAGTTTTACTGCCATTTTAGCATCTGCTGGACTTGCCATAGGTCTCGCACTTCAAGGAAGTTTATCAAACTTTGCAGGTGGAGTAATAATTTTACTTATAAGACCATTTAAAGTTGGAGACTATATAGAAACAGCTTCTTATCAAGGTAAAGTTGAAAAAATAAGTATTTTTTATTCTCATTTAGTTACTTCAGATAATAAAGAAATACTTATACCAAATGGGGCATTAGCTAATGGAAGTTTAATAAATTATTCTTCTAAACCAATTAGAAGAGTTGATTTAACATTTAGTGTAGCATATGAAAGCGATTTACAATCTGTAAAAAATATATTAAATAATATAACACTTAAAAATAATTTAATACTAAATGACCCTGAGCCATTTGTTGCTATAAGTGCTCAAGCTGCAAGTTCTATAGATTTTATAGTTAGAGCTTGGTGTAAAACAGAAGACTATTGGAATGTTCATTTTTATTTATTAGAAGAAGTTAAACTAAAATTTGATGAAAATAATATTTCAATTCCTTTTCCACAAATGGACATACATATGTATAAATAAAAAGAGATAGAATTTTTTTCTATCTCTTTTTATTTATAATTTTATTTATAGTATTATAAATTCAAATTAAAATTATTATATTCTATCTTTATTTGAAATTTTATTTATAATATAATGTTTAATATATTGAAAATTTGAAGGGAGGAAATTATTTTAAGTTTCATCTTAAAATAATAAGTTTTATGAAAAAATTTAATATAGATTGGAATAACTTAGGTTTTGAATATATTAAAACAGATTATAGATATATATCTGTATGGGAAAATGGTAACTGGGATGATGGTAAGTTAATAGAAGATAATAAACTTTTAATTGAAGAAGGAGCACCAGCTTTACATTATGGTCAACAATGTTTTGAAGGTTTAAAAGCCTATAGAACAAAAAATGGAGATATACAATTATTTAGACCTAATAAAAATGCAGAAAGATTAAATAATAGTTGCAAAAGATTGTTAATGCCAGAAGTGCCTGTTGAAAAATTTATTGATGCATGTATACAAGTTGTTAAAGCTAATGAACATTTTGTTCCTCCATATGGAACAGGTGCTACATTATATTTAAGACCTTTTTTAATAGGTGTAGGTGATAATATAGGCCTTAAACCTGCAAATAAATTTATATTTTCAGTATTTTGTATACCTGTAGGGCCTTATTTTAAAGGTGGAATGAAACCAGTAAACTTTATGGTATCTGATTATGATAGAGCTGCTCCAAATGGTACTGGAGCACAAAAAGTAGGAGGAAATTATGCCGGTAGTTTAATTGCACAAAAAAAAGCTAAAAGCTTAGGATTTGCTGATGCAATATTCTTAGATCCGGCTACTCACACAAAAATTGAAGAAGTTGGATCAGCTAATTTTTTTGGAATTACTAAAGATAATAAATTTATAACTCCTCTTTCACCTTCAATACTTCCAAGTATTACAAAATACTCTCTTTTAGAACTTGCTAGAGATTATTTTAATATGGAAACTTCAGAGGAAGATGTATTTATTGATAATCTAAATATATTTAAAGAAGCTGGTGCATGTGGAACAGCTGCAGTAATAACTCCAATAGGTGGTATATATTACAAGGATAATTTACATATTTTTTATAGTGAAACGGAAGTTGGTCCAATAACTAAAAAATTATATGATACTTTAATTGGTATTCAATTTGGTGATATTGATCCAATTCATAGTGATTGGATATATAAGATTAAATAATATTTTTAGACAATATTAAATTTATTTTAGTATTGTCTTTTTTATTATTTCTAATTATCATTTACGAGGAAATCTTTTTAGGATATTATATATTTTAATTATAAAATAATTTTATAATTAAAATAAAAAAAGAAGCGGCACTTTATACCACTTCTTTTTTATTATTTGTTTTATTAATAAAAATTAAAGATGTAACAAAATATAATATTATTAAACTAATTCCCTTTATTATTAATGATATTATATTTTGTTCTAATAAATAAGTACTTAAAATATTATTTAAATATATACAGGCAATAATAAGTATTATTGATAAAATTATTAATAATACTTTTATTAATTTTTTGTTTAATACTTTTATAGATGAGATTTTTTTAAAAGCCTTACTATTTCTCCAAATATAATCTAATAAATAAAAAATCAAAGCTATATATATAACATTTAACGCATAATTCATTTATCTTACTTCCTTATTATCTTTTGTATTTTCTAATTCTATCTCTTTATTTATAATATTTTCTGAGTCTTCTAAAAATTCTTTTACTTTAAGTAAATCAACATTTTCTTCAATTAATTTAGCTAATTTATCATATTGTTTTAATCTATAAATTTTATATTTTTCTTTTTCTTCTACACTATTTTCAATAACAACATTATATTTTTCTTTAAGGCTATTTAAAAGTTTTTTTCTAAATTCTTCCACCTCAAAGATACCATGAATATATGTTCCAAAAACATCTCCAGTTTCATTAGATAAACCAACTATATTATTGTTTTTATCTATAATAAAAACTTCCCCACCATCTAACATCTCACTATATCCATTTTGAATTTCATATCCATATATTTTTATATTAGATAAAGATTTTAATTCGTTTTCCATTTGGCAAACAATGCCTCGTGCTATAGCAGTTTTTTTATTTAATGAAAGCTTAGTATTAAATGGTAACATTTCAAAACCTTCTATTGGCATTTTCTCTTCTGTAGCAATTAAATGTTTTCCAAGCATTTGAAATCCACTACAAATTCCCATTACAGTTGCTCCATTTTTATGTAATTCTAGTATTTTATTATACATTCCATTTTCTTTTAATTTATTTAAATCACCTAGTATATCTTTTGTACTTGGTATTATTATTAAATGAGCACCTTCTATTTCATTCTCTGAACTAACATATCTAATATTTATATTTTTCTCTAACTCTAATGGATAAAAATCTGTTAAATTAGATATATTATCTAATTTAACTATTGCTATGTTAAGTCCACTTCTTTTAGTGCTTCTTATCTTTTTAATAACTGTTTTTTCTTTATCTAATTCTATATTTTCATATGGTATAGTACCTAAAATCGGTATGTTGAAATATTCCTCAAATTTTTTTAATTGTTCTTTAAAAGAATCGCTATTATCTTTATTTTTATTTATTATAATACCTTTTATAGATTTTTTAATATTCTCATCGATAATCATTAAAGTTCCATATAATGAAGGTATTGCTGCGCCTCTCTCATTATCAGATAATAATATAATATCAGAATCTGATATTTCTTTTGTAAAGTCATTAGATATAAAATTATATTCATATCCTTTTTGTGATATTGAACCATTTCCTTCTATTATTCTATATTCATAATTTTTACATACTTTTTCAAAATCTTCAGTTATAAAGGCTTTAAAATCTTCTATTAGCTCGTCTGATTTAAAGTTTTCCTTATTTCTATAAAACTTACCATTTATAAGTATTTTATTGCTATCTTCTTTTATACATATAGGATTTAATATACCTCTAGGATTTATTTCACATGCTTCAGCTTGTACAAATTCTTCTACTGATATATATTCTCCTAAATCATTTTTTTTAACTTCTCTACATATGCTTATACTTTTAAATGGAGCTATATTATAACCTTGATTTTTTAAATACCTACATAATGCTATTGAAACAGTTGTTTTACCAACTCCTGATTCTGTACCTAAAATCATTAAATTTCTCTTCAAAGCTATAATCTCCTTTCATAAACTATTTACTAATTAATATATGATTATAATTTTTACCTATAACTCTATCTACTATTTTAAACTCTATTGAATTTTTAAAAATAGGTCCACTACAAACAAAAGTGTGATATTCTCCATTTTCTCCACAAGGATCAGCACCTCTTTTTTTTATTTGTGATACAAGATCTTTTGTTAAAGTTTTTCCTAAAAAACTGCTATCTAGTTCTTTATTATTGCAGCATTTTATAATAGCTTCAAATCCACTATCTATAAATTCATTTGTTAGATCTTCCCTACCTTCATTCCAAAGGGGAAATAAATAACCTATATCTACATTATCACATCTATCAGTACACCATTTTTTATGAGCTTCTATGTCTATATCTCCAAATGCACATTTAGTAGCCCCTAAACTTTTAGCTTTTTTCAAAGCCATTTCAAATTCATCCTCATAATTATCGCCTATACATTCTACCTTTATTAGAGGTATTTCTAGTGATTTGGAAACTTCTTCTAAAATTTCATTTGGTATTCCATGAAACCAAGATTTATTCTCATCTTTATTTACTGTAACGATTAATCCTACTGGATTGTGACCTTCTTTAATTAATCTATATAATGCTAATGTGCTATCTTTACCGCAACTATATGATAATACAAAATTCATCTTAAAACTGTTCTCCTTAATTTTTAATTATTTCATAAATTATTTTATCATGTTATTTTAAAGTAGTAAAAGTTTATTATTATTTATTTACTAAAGATACATATTTAGTATATATCTTTTATATTATTTATTTTAAATCCTTTTTCAGTAAATTTAATACTTAATATATATCCTTTTCCGCATTCTGGTTGCCACTCATAAAAACTTTTTCTATTATCATAAAATACTTCTAAAATTGTTCCTATTGTACCACCATGACATACTAATACAACTCTTTTTTTATTTTCATATGATATTTTATTTATAAAATTATTAAATGCCTTTTTAATTCTTTCTCTATACTCATTTTTACTTTCTCCATTTGGTACTACAAAATCTCCAATTTCATCTGTTATCCATGATATATAATTATTATCTTCTTTTAATTCATCATAACCTTTCATTTCAAAAGATCCAAAATTATATTCTCTGAAATTTTCTTCAACATTATAGTTATCACTAAAAAGTATACTCATAGTTTTGTTTGTTCTTCTTAATCCAGTAGTATAATATCCGTCAAATTTAATTTGTTTTTTAATATTATCATATATTTTCTTATTTATATATAAATCCTCTATTCCATTTTTAGACAAATCTAAATCTGTCTTTCCACAATACAATCTTTTTTCATTTCCATATGTTTTTCCATGTCTTATAATGTACAACTCTAAATTATTCATCTTTTAACACCATCTCTAAACCAAAAAATACTCTTATAACCTTAGTATTTTCTTTTGATAATATTTGTAGAGCTTTTCCGTTTACATCTCTCCATTTTCTATCAAATTTATCTATAGGAACAATTCCTGAATTAATATCATCTGCTATTAAAATTTTTTCTTTAAGTAATTCTTTATTCTCTTCAATATATTTTATTGCATCTTTATTATTTATTAGCATTTCTCTAATAAATATATGAAAACCTGAAATAACTTTTTTTTCAAGATTTATTTCATCTGATTTACAGTAATAAATTTCTTCATCTTTTAAACTATATTTATCTTTCACATATTTTAACTTTCCGTTAAAAGCACCACCTAAAACTAACATATAATACCCTCCTAAATTAATGCTAATGTTATTAACCCAACTAACTCTCCAGTTATAAGACAATATCCTGCAACATCTCCATTTATACCGTCTAAATCTTTTACATTTTTATATGTCTTGTAAAACATACAAATGCACATAATAACTAAAATAAGATCATATTTAATTCCTAATAATAAATAAATTATAATAATTAATATTGAAATAATTATTATTTGCAATATTCTGTCAAACTTATTTGTATTTTCTTTAAAAAATTTAGTTAGAGTACTTGCCTTAAGATCTTTATTTATTAAAATCATAAGTGCAGAAAAACTCCTAGATATTATAGGAATGAATATAATAAATATAATCTCTTTTTTTTCTAATAAAATTGTATTCACAGATGCATACTCAAACATTATTAAAATAACTAAACTTATTACAGAAAATGCACCAGTACAAGAATCCTTTAAAATTTTAATCTTTGTTTCCCTATCTCTTCTTGATAAAATAGCATCACTAACATCCATAAAGCCATCTAAATGTAGCATACCTGTTATATATACTGGAAATGCAACGAGTATAGCTGACATTAATATATAGTTTATAGAAAAATAATTTAATATCATATAAATCAAATACCAAAGAACTCCTATTATGACACCAACAAGTGGATAAAACTTCAATATATGTCTTACATTTTTATCATCCCATTTATATTTAGGTGCTGGAATTACAGAGAACATTGATAATGACATAAAAAAACTTCTAATATATTTCATTTAATAATTTCTTCCCTTCTTCTTTTCCTTTATGAATTATATAATTATTACTAATACATTCTAATACTAAATCAAACTCTTTAACTATTTCTCTATTTATATAAGCAAGCTCTTTTGTATATTTTATAACTAAGTCATCATAAATTATTGAATCACTAAATAAATAATCACTAACTATTATAATGTTTTTACATAATTTACTTATTTCCAATATTTCTTTAGATATTTTTTTATGGATTTTTTCTTTAATTTTTTCTTCACCAAACATTTCATTATTAAGTAATGTAGTAATGCTATCTAACAAAATAGTATCATTATACTTTATTTTATTTTTTATACTAGAAATATCTTTAAACACTTCTATTGTTTTAAATTTACTTCCTCTTCTTCTTTCTACATGAATACTTATTCTTTCTTTATCTTCAGAACAAAATGGTTTCATTGTAGCTAAATATAAAATATTATTTTCTTCATTTAATAATTTACTTAATTCTTCTGCTATAAATGACTTTCCACTCCTTGTTCCTCCAATTACAATGATTTTCATAAATTATCTCCTTTAATAAGTAATTATATATTATAACACTTTTCATCTCTTATTGACTCTAAGTATTCGCAATCTATACCAGACTCTTCAAATGTAGCCATATTACTAACAATAGCATTTGCTGTATCTATAATTGTAAATGCTATTGGACAGCCACTTCCTTCGCCAAGTCTCATATCCAAATTAATCATAGGCTCTAATTCAAGTTCCTCTATAGCTTTCATATATCCTAATTCTTTACTTATATGAGATGCAAATGTATATTCTCTTACTTTATCATTTAACTTTGTAGCTGTAACTGCTGCAACTGCTGAAATAAATCCATCAATTACTATTGGAACTTTATAATAAGCAGCTCCAATGAATGCTCCTGTCATTGCTGCAATATCAAAACCACCAACTTTTTGTAAAACATCAACTGGATCTAAACCATTTGGCTTATTTATATTTAAGGCTTTTTTTATAACCTCCTTTTTCTTTTTAAATGCACTATCTGTAAGACCAGAACCCTTACCTATTGCTAAATTCATATCACAATTTGTAAGTGCTATTAAAATAGAACTACTTGTTGTTGTATTTCCTATTCCCATTTCACCAACACCAATTAATTCATATCCATTATCCACAGCATTTTTTACAGCTTCTATTCCTACTAAAAGTGCCTTAATACACTCATCTCTATTCATCGCAGGACCTTTCGCTATATTACTTGTGCCTTTTCTTATTTTCCTATCTATTACACCATCTATTTTTAAATTACTATTAATACCAACATCGATTGGAACTATATCACTACCATTTTGTTTTGCTATAACACCTACTCCTGATAACCCTTTTGTAAAATTTATTGTTTGCGCTACTGTTACATACTGAGGTGTACTTGCAATTCCTTCTTCAAATAATCCATTATCCGCACAAAAGATTAATACACATTTTTTATTAAATTTATTTTTTATATTACCAGTAATTCCCGATATTTTAATTCCTATTTTCTCTAATTTTCCCAAACTGCCTAAAGGCTTAGCTAAAGAATCTAACCTTTCTTTAGTTTTATGTTTTATATTTTCATCTATCTCACTAATATTATTAACTATATTATAAAAATTCTTTTCATTTAAACTCATTGAATTTATCTCCTTTTAATAAAATTAGCTGAATATATAATATATTCAGCTCTATAAATTATCTTTCTTTTATTGTTTTACTAGCTAAGCATAAAAATATAAATGTAATAAATATAGATATTGGTACTATAAATATTGCAAATTTTATTCCAATTAAGTCTGATACTACCCCTAAAAACAAATTAACAATCATATTTACTACACTTGCAAGAGCTATTATTATTCCTGTAATATAAGCTGTACTTCTTTTAAATGTATTACTAACTATTACTACAACAGTTGGAAACATTATTGAAAAGAAAAATCCAGCTATTGATATAATGTATAATCCACTTTCCCCTAAAAATAATCCTATAATAAATATAATTGAACCAATAAGAGAAAAAGATTTAACAGCCGTCATAGACCCTATCTTTTCTACTATAAATCCGCCTATAAGTCTACCTATAGTTAATAATAAGAAGAACATTGAAACATATGATGCTATTTTTGATTCATTTATATTGTTATAACTACTTTCTATAAAAGTTGGTAGCCATCTTCCAGTTCCTTGTTCTGCTAATATGTAAAATCCAAGACCTACAAAGAAAAACCAAACTAACTTATCTTTTAATATAATAGTAATTGGTAATTTATCTTCTTTTTCTTGTTTATATATTGGAAGTTTTATGAACATAAATATTATAAAAACTATTAAAGTTAATATAGCAGATCCAATATATATTTTTCTCCATGAAAACCCATCAACCATTAAAATACCTGATAGTTTTTGTGAGGCTGAAAGCCCTACTCCATATGCAAAGTGTGTCAAATTCATAGCTATAGCTTGTCCTGTTATCCATATTACAGGAATTATAGTATTAGTAGCTATTGACATTAAAGCTAAAAATGCTTGTATAAGTGCAAAAGAAATTGTAAATACTATAAAATTAGGAGACCAAGCTTGAATTAAATTAGTTATTATTGCTCCTAACAAACCTACTAATATAATTCTTTTTTGTCCTATTCTATCACATAAAGCTCCACCTACATAATTAAATATTAAATAAGCCAATGTTCCAAACATAAACATAACTGATAAATTAGTATCTGTTATATTAAATTCACTTTTTATTGGAACAGTAAAAATATTTATTAAACCTTCTGCAATAGCTGCTATTACCATAACTAAATATATAAGAGTTGTAGCTATTATTTTATTTTTTTTATCCATTTTTTTCTCCTTCCAATTATAATAAACCGAATATTATTATATCATATTAGTTAATTATAATTAAAGGAAAAAACTAGAAGCAAAACACTTCTAGTTTTTTATTTTAAACAGTAATTTCACTCTTTATATCAACTGCATCTTTATTTTTTTCTATTATAGGATTTACATACTCATCTATAAATTCTACAACTTGACTTGGCGCTCTACCTATAAATTTAGTAGGATCTATAATATTTTCTATTTGCTCTTTTGAAAGCTTTATCTTTTCATCATTAATAATTCTTTTTATTAAATCATTATCAAGACCTTCTGCTTTAACTCTTTTTGCAGCATCCATTGAATGAATTCTAATTCTCTCATGAAGTTCTTGTCTGTCTCCACCTAATTTAACAGCTTCCATCATTATATTTTCAGTAGCCATAAATGGTAATTCATTATTAACATGAGCTTTTATAACTTTTTCATAAACAACCATATTTTCAGCTATGTTTATATATAAATTAAGAACTCCATCTAAAGTTAAAAAGCCTTCAGCTATAGATAGTCTTTTATTAGCTGAATCATCTAAAGTTCTTTCAAACCATTGAGTAGATGCTGTAATTGCTGGATTTAATGAATCTACTATTACAAATCTTGCTAAAGCACCCATTCTTTCACTTCTCATTGGATTTCTTTTATATGCCATAGCTGATGATCCTATTTGATGCTTTTCAAATGGTTCTTCTATTTCTTTCATACTTTGTAGTAATCTTAAATCATTACTAAACTTGTAGCAACTTTGAGCAACCTCTGATAATGTGTTTAAAACTATTGAATCTAATTTTCTTGGATAAGTTTGACCTGTTACAGCATAACTTTTTTCAAATCCCATTTTTTCAGCAACTTTTTTATCTAATAACTTAACCTTTTCTTCATCATTATTAAATAAGTTCATAAAACTTGCTTGAGTTCCTGTAGTACCTTTTACCCCTCTTAATTTTAATGTGCTTAATACAAAATCTATATTTTCTAAATCCATAACTAAATCTTGCATCCAAAGTGTCGCTCTCTTTCCTACTGTAGTAAGTTGAGCTGGTTGAAAATGAGTAAATCCTAATGTTGGCATATCTTTATATTTAAGTGCAAACTTACTTAATCTATCTAATACTGTTATTATTTTTTTCTTTACTAAAAGTAGCGCATCTCTCATTATTATTACATCAGTATTATCACCAACATAACAGCTAGTCGCCCCTAAATGTATTATTCCTTTTGCACATTCACATTGAAGTCCATAAGCATACACATGACTCATTACATCATGTCTAACTTCTTTTTCTCTTTTTATAGCTTCATCATAATTTATATCATTAACATATTTTTTTAATTCATTAATTTGTTCTTCTGTTATATTTAATCCTAATTCTTTTTCACTTTCCGCAAGTGCTACCCATAACTTTCTCCAAGTTATAAATTTCATATCATCAGAAAAAATATAACTCATTTCTTTTGATGCATATCTTGAATTTAAAGGTGTACTATATAAGTTTCTCATATCTTTCCTCCACACGAATATATTATAATTAAACTTTAACATAGTTCGTATTATAACATAAATTTTATTTATTTTCATCATTTTATTTATTTTTATATAAATCTCATTAAGTTAAGTAATTATTCTTATTATATCCTCATATATATATTTTAAATAATATTTATTTAAAGGAGTTTTTATGTGTAAAATAACTTGGTTAGACAAACTTTCCTTCTTACTTGTGTTAATAGGAGCTTTAAACTGGGGACTTGTTGGACTACTTAATTTTAACTTAGTAACTTTTTTAACTTTAGGTGTACCTATTATATCTAGAATAATATATGTATTAGTTGCCATTTCAGGAATAAACCTAATTTCTTTATTATTTAGATGTAATTTTGTACAGAAGTAATAAATTATAATACATAATTTATTATAAAAGAAAAGGTTCCTAATTAAATTAGGAACCTTAATCTTTAAAATTAATCTTCTAAGTTTTCAATTAATTTTGCAATCTCTTCTGCAGCTAAAGCTTCATCATCTCCTGAAGCAATAACGTTTACTACTGAGTTAGCAGTAACAGCTAATGAAAGAACTCCGATTAAACTCTTAACATTTGCCTTCTTTCCATTAAACTCTAAGCTTATGTCTGATTTAAATGAAGAAGCTTTCTTTACTAATAAAGTTGCTGGTCTAGCATGTAAGCCAGTAGCATTTTTAACTAAAACCTCTTTAGATACCATGTAAATACACCTCTTTACTATTTTTTAAGTTAATATCCTATTAACCATTTCATTATAAATGTTTTTTAGTAAAATTTCAACTATTCAATACTTTTATTTTAAATAATTTAAATTATTATTATTTTTAAATAATATATTTATATTAGATAAAATAATATTTTATCTAGGTTGTACTATTAATTTAATAGCTGTTCTTTCTTCTCCATCTATAACTATATCCGTAAATGCAGGTATACATATTATATCCTTTCCACTTGGAGCTACAAAACCTCTAGCAATAGCAATAGCTTTAATAGCTTGATTTATAGCTCCTGCTCCTACAGCTTGTATTTCTACTATATTTTTCTCTTTTATTATTGCAGCTAATGCTCCTGCAACTGAATTTGGATTTGATTTTGTTGAAACCTTTAATACTTCCATTTTTATTATTCCTCCTACATATATTACTAATCGTTTACATTTTAAATTTATATACTTTCGTATAAGTATAATATTCTACTTTTTTTTTGAAAATCCTTTTATTTTCTTGTAATTTTTTATATTTTTTAGTAAATTAAAAAATACACTTTGTTTAAAACAAAATGTATTTTAATTATCTTTATTATTTATTTAGCAAAATCAACCGCCCTTGTTTCTCTAATTACGTTGATTTTTATTTGACCTGGATATTCTAATTGTTCTTCTACACTTTTCGCAAGATTTCTAGCTAACTCAACTGCTCCAGCATCATCAATTTGTTCTGGTTTAACCATAATTCTAATCTCTCTACCAGCTTGAATGGCATATGACTTTTCTACACCTTCATATGAGTTTGAAATTTCTTCTAATTTCTCCAATCTCTTTATATATGCCTCCAATGTTTCTCTTCTTGCACCTGGTCTAGCTGCTGATATAGCATCTGCCGCCTGAACCAATACTGCTTCTAAAGATTGCATTTCAACATCCCCATGATGGGCTCCTATAGCATTTACTACTAATTTAGATTCTCCATATTTCTTAGCAAGGTCTGAACCAATAATAGCATGTGGTCCTTCTTGTTCTTGATCTACAGCCTTTCCTATATCATGTAGTAATCCTGCTCTTCTAGCTAGAGTAACATCTAAACCTAACTCCGAAGCCATCAAACCAGCTAAGTATGAAACTTCTATGGAATGTTTTAATACATTTTGACCATAACTTGTTCTATACTTTAATCTACCAAGTAATCTTGTAAGCTCTGGATGAAGTCCGTGAACTGCAGTTTCAAGTGTTGCTTGTTCTCCTTCTTCTTTTATGTCGTTTTCAACATCTTTTTGAGCTCTTTCTACCATCTCTTCGATTCTTGCTGGATGTATTCTACCATCCACTATTAACTTTTCTAGTGCCATTCTAGCAACTTCTCTCCTAATAGGATCAAAGCTTGATAGAATTACAGCTTCTGGAGTGTCATCAATTATTAAGTCAACTCCTGTTAAAGTTTCAAGGGTTCTAATGTTTCTTCCTTCTCTACCTATTATTCTACCCTTCATTTCATCATTTGGTAATGCTACAACGTGAACAGTTGATTCAGAAACATGATCTGCTGCACATCTTTGTATAGCTGTAGTAATAATTTCTCTAGCCTTCTTATCAGCCTCTTCTTTAGCTTTACTTTCAATTTCTTTTATAAGTAAAGCAGATTCATGAGAAACTTCTTTCTTTACTTCATCTAGTAAAATTTGACGTGCTTCTTCACTTGAAAGATTAGCAACTCTTTCAAGTTCCTCTCTTCTCTTTTCGTGAAGATCATTAGCTTCTTTTTCTAACTGTTTAATTTCATTAACTCTACCATTGATAATTTCTTCTTTTTTCTCAAGAAAATCGCTCTTTTTATCTAGAGCTTCCTCTCTTTGTAAAACTCTTCTTTCAAGCCTTTGAATTTCATTTCTTCTCTCACGAGAATCTTTTTCCAAATCACTTCTTAATCTATGAACCTCTTCTTTTGCTTCAAGAATAGCTTCCTTTTTCATAGCTTCAGCTTCTTTTTTAGCATCTTCTACTAACTTTTCAGCATCTCTTTCAAGAGATTCTATTTTGTTTCTTGATGTACTTTGTATAGTTTTATAAAGTACTATTCCTAATATTAACAGCACAATTATATCAATTAAAATTATCGGCATAATTTGTTGCATATTAACACCCCCTAGCTTATTTTTCTTTAAAGAAAGCGTAGTAGGTGTCATACTGTTTCTCACTGTTATCTTTGGAATATGATAAACCAGTATTTGTTATTATTGTATAGTAAAAATAAATTTATGTCAAGTTAAGCAATATTAATTACTTTATTTTTATTTTTTTCATTTTTCTTTAAAATACTCTTTTTTTCTCTTTTTATAATATAATTTTCAAAACTTAAGTAAACCTTTTAACTTTTAGATTTAACAGTAAAAAAACAAGATATATTTTAATATATCTTGTTTTTTATATTTACTTTTTTTCATTTTCAATCTCATTATTTTTTTCTATAATAGGACTAGATAATGGTAAATTATGTTTTTCTCTTATTTTATTTTCTATCTCTAATGCAACTTCTGAATTTTCTTTTAGGTAAGATTTAGCATTTTCTCTACCTTGACCTAATCTTATATCTCCATATGAGAACCATGCACCACTTTTTTGAACTATTTCTTCCTTAACACCCACATCTATTATATTACCTTCTTTTGATATACCTTCATTATACATAATATCAAATTCCGCTTGTCTAAATGGAGGAGCTACTTTATTTTTTATTATTTTAACTCTTGTTCTATTTCCTACTATATTTTCACCTTGTTTTATTGAATCTATTCTTCTAACATCCATTCTTACTGAAGCATAGAATTTTAATGCTCTACCACCAGGTGTTGTTTCAGGATTTCCAAACATAACACCAACCTTTTCTCTTAATTGGTTTATAAATACTGCAACACAATTTGTTTTATTTATAGTTCCTGCAAGTTTTCTTAATGCTTGTGACATTAACCTTGCTTGAAGTCCAACGTGAGAATCTCCCATTTCTCCTTCAATTTCAGCTCTTGGTACAAGTGCAGCAACTGAATCTACTACTATAGCATCTATAGCTCCTGAACGTACTAAAGCTTCTGCTATTTCTAAAGCTTGCTCACCAGTATCTGGTTGTGATACTATAAGATTTTCTGTATCTACACCTATTTTTCTTGCATATGCAGGATCTAAAGCATGTTCTGCATCTATAAATGCAACTGCTCCACCTTTTTTTTGTGCTTCTGCAACTATATGAAGTGCAACAGTAGTTTTTCCTGAACTTTCTGGTCCATATATTTCTATTATTCTTCCTCTAGGAACACCACCAATTCCAAGTCCAATATCTAAGTCTAGACATCCTGTTGATATTGAATCTACATTTAGAGTTGATTCCTCACCAAGTTTCATTACTGAACCTTTTCCAAATTGTTTCTCTATCTGACCCATAGCAGCTTCTATTGCTTTTAATTTATTTGCATCTATATTCATTAATAATACACCATCCTCTCATCGAACTTATGTTCTATAAATAATTATATATAACATATTTTATATAGTCAACTAAAACTGCAAATAAAAGTTCCAACTAACATAGAAGGAACTTTTATAATTATTGACATATATTATTTTTTTAAATCAACTTATTTTTTTGTTGATATAACTTTTTTGTTTTTTCTAAAATAATCATATCCTGAAATTATTGTTATTAATACTGCTAAATCTAAAGCTAAATCAGGAACATATTTAAAAAAGCTTACTAAGAAATTGCTTTTTACTACAAACTCATACATAACTGTACTTTGAGCTATATTAACTTCAATTAATAGTAATATTAAAGCAATTATTTGTATTACTGTTTTTATTTTTCCCCACCAACTAGCTGCTATTACTTTTCCTTCAGCAGCTGCTATAGTTCTAAGTCCAGAAACAGCAAATTCTCTAGCTATTATTATAACTGCTGCCCAACTAGGTACGACCCCATACTCTACCAAAGATATTAATGCTGCTGTAACTAATAATTTATCCGCTAATGGATCCATAAATTTTCCAAAATTAGTTATCTGATTTCTACTTCTTGCAATATATCCATCAAGTTTATCAGTAATTGAAGCTATAATAAATATAAAAGTAGCAATAAATGTACCATAAGGTATTCCTTTAACAGCTATAAATATCAAAAATACAGGTACTAATATCATTCTAAGAACTGTTAATTTATTTGCAAGATTCACACATACCAACTCCTATTAAATCATACTCTGTATTCTTCTCAATTTTTACTTCTACAAATTCTCCTATACTTACAGGACAATGTTTTGTAAAGAATACATTTCCATCAATATCTGGTGCCATTTCAAAGTTTCTTCCATAGTAATATTCTTCATTTTTTCCTTCAACAAGAATATCATACACATTACCTATTTTCAAACTATTTATTTCTTTTGATATTTTACTTTGTAAAATCATAAGTTCTTTTTCACGTGCTTCTTTAACATCTTCTTCTATTTGACCTTCCATAATTGCAGCTGGTGTACCTTCTTCTCTTGAATATTTAAATACTCCAACCTTATCCAATTTGTATTCAATTAAGAAATCTTTAAGTTCATTAAAATCTTCTTCTGTTTCATTAGGGAACCCGACAATTAAAGATGTTCTAATTGCTATGTTAGGTATTTTTTCTCTTAATTTATTTATTTTATTAGTTATATCAAGTTTTGTAGTTTTTCTGCCCATAAGTTTTAATATGTGATCACTTATATGTTGTATAGGTAAATCTAAGTAATTTACTACCTTTTCATTAACAGAAATTTCTTCTATTAATTCATCATATATTTCTTCTGGATAACAATACAACACTCTTATCCATTTTAAATCTTCTATTTTTGAAAGCTCACTTAAAAGTGTATGAAGACTCTTTTTTCCATATATATCGCTACCGTAAAGAGTTGTATCTTGAGCTATCAAAATTAATTCTTTAACACCTTTATTAACTAAAGCTTTAGCCTCTTCTAGTATATTTTCCATACTTCTACTTCTAAATTTTCCTCTTATTTTAGGTATTATACAATAAGTACAGAAATTGTTACACCCTTCTGCTATTCTTATATATGCTGTACTTTTATTAGTAGTAAGTATTCTTTCTCCTTCATTTATATTATCATCTGAATACTCAACTTCAGTAAATCCTAAATTAGTATCATTTTCATTCATAAACTGCTTTATTAATTTAGCTATTTTTATATAATCATTAACCCCAAGCATTATATCAATTTCAGGCATTAATTCTTTTAATTCATTTCCATATCTTTGAGTTAAACAACCAGTAGCAATTAACATCTTACATTTATAGTCTTTTTTGTATTTTGCCATCTCTAATATTGTATCTATTGATTCTTGTTTTGCTTTATCAATAAAACCACATGTATTAACAATTATTATATCTGCATCTTTAGGATTATTTGTTATTTCATATTCTTTATTCATTATTCCTAACATTATTTCAGAATCTACTCTATTTTTATCGCAGCCTAGGCTAACCATTCCTACTTTATATTTTGCCAAAACTTATTCCTCCTACGTTTTTAAATACTTTTACTTAACTATTTTATAACTGTTTTTATCCTATTACAAGTTTTAATTAAAACTATATTCTAAATAAGTTACTCTAAATTATCAGTAGCAATTAAATCTTCTTTTTTAACTAATACCTGTCTAGGTCTACTGCCATCCTTTTTAGATATTACTCCTCTTTCTTCTAATTCATCCATTATTCTAGATGCTCTATTAAAACCTATTCTTAATCTTCTTTGTAAAAAAGATGTGGATGCTTGTCCATATTCTACAACAATATTTATTGCATCATCAATAAGTTCATCACTATCTTCATCTTTAATATTATTTAAGGAAGAATCTGATTCATTATTTATATGTTCTATTATTTCTTCCTTATACTCAACTTTTTCTACTTCATTTTTAACAAATTCAACAACTCTCTCAACTTCATCTTCTGAAATAAAACAACCTTGAACTCTAAGAGGTTTACTAGATCCAACTGGATAATATAACATATCTCCTTTTCCTAAAAGCTTTTCTGCCCCACCACTGTCTAATATTGTTCTTGAATCTATTTGTGATGAAACAGCAAAGGATATTCTAGATGGAATATTTGCTTTTATTACACCTGTTATAACATCTACTGAAGGTCTTTGAGTAGCTATAACTAAATGCATACCTGCAGCTCTTGCCATTTGAGCTAATCTTCCTATATAGTCTTCCACATCATTAGGACATACCATCATAAGGTCAGCAAGCTCATCAACTATAATTACTATATAAGGTAATTTCTCTTCTATTATTCCTTTTTCAAATAAAGTATTATAAGAATCTATATTTCTAGCCCCTGAGTCAGCAAATAATTTGTATCTTCTAGTCATTTCATTAACTGCCCAATTTAAAGCTCCAGCTGCTTTTTTAGGATCTGTAACTACTGGAACTAATAAATGTGGTATTCCATTATAAACACTAAGTTCTACTACTTTTGGATCAACCATTAAAAGCTTCACTTCATCTGGAGAATATTTGTATAATAAACTAACAATTAAAGTATTTATACAAACACTTTTACCTGATCCTGTTGCCCCTGCAATTAATGTATGAGGCATTTTACTTAAATCTCCAACAACACATTTTCCACCTATATCTTTTCCCAATGAGAAAGCTAATTTTTTATTTGTATTTAAAAATTCATCAGACTCTAATACTTCTCTTAAAAATACTGGAGTTTGCTCTCTATTTGGTACTTCTATTCCAACTGCAGCTTTACCTGGTATTGGTGCTTCAATTCTTACTCCTGTTGCTGCAAGACCTAATGCTATATCATCTGATAAATTAACTATTTTACTTACCTTAACACCTGGACTTGGTTGCAATTCAAACCTAGTTACTGATGGACCTTTTGTAACTCTAGTAACACTTGCATCAACTCCAAAACTCTCTAATGTACTTTCAAGCTTATCAGCACTTTCCATGAGTTCTTGCTTGTCATCATTATTTAAATTTATAGAACTATTTATCTTTAATAATTCTAATCCTGGATATACATATGTCTTATTTTCACTATTAGTTGCTTTTTCTATATTGTTTTCTATTTCTTTATTTACTTTTTCATTAAATAAATTATCCGTATTTTCATTTTTATATTTATTATTATTTTCATCATTCAAAGAAACTTTTTGAATCTTTGAATTTTTTGAATTATAAGGTTCTTTACTTTTATCATTACTTATATAATCATTATCAAATATGCATGTTTGTTCATCTAAATCATCAACTTCTGGATTTTTCATAAAATCTAATATTTTTATTTTATTATTTACACCATTTAAAAATTCATCTTTATTTTTGTTTTTATTATTATTTTTTTCTACAACTTTTATAAATGTATCATCTATATAATCATTATCATCTTTTTTCTTCTCTACTATAGGCTTAATTTTTTTACTCTTATTTTTAACTTCTTTACATAAATCATGTAATGTAATATCAAAAGTTAACATTGTAGCTATTATTAACAATGATATATATACTATATAAGAACCAATAGCTCCTAAAAATTTAAATAATGGATAAGCAAAAATATACCCTATTATTCCTCCATTAAGTATACTATTCATAGATGCTATATTTTTTATTCCATCGCTAAATGAAACTATATCATCACTTATTTGAATATATATAGTTGAACAAATTAATATAAGTATTAAACAATATATAGTAATTCCATAAAATTTTCTGCTTAATATTAAAACTCCCTTATTTTTTATGTATTGATAACCTAGATATAATATATATAATGGTAACACATATATACCAATACCAACTAGAAAGTGAAATATTCTTTGTGAAATACTTGATAATATTCCTACAAAATCTGTATATATTGCTACTGATAGAAGAATTCCTAAAGATATATATATAAGTCCAATTATATCTGTATTCTTACTAATTTTTTTACTATTTCTCTTTTTATTAGTCTTCCCCAAATTTACTCACCTCACTTTATTATTTTCTACAAATATACTAAAATCCCTTTATGAATACATAAGAAAATCAGCCATAAGATATTATAGCTGATTTTTTAAAATTACTCATTATCATCTATTAATGAATTTAATTTTGCAATCGCTTCTTTCAAACCACCGACTTCATTTATAAGTCCACATTCTACAGCCTGATTACCTATTAATATAGTTCCAACATCATTTAATAAATCGCCTTGCTGTTTTAAAAGTTTTTCTAAATGTTCTTTGCTTATGTTAGATGTTCTGACTATAAAATCATTTATTCTTTCTTGCATTTTCTTAAAGTATTCAAAAGTTTGAGATACTCCGATTATAAATCCATTCATTCTTATTGGATGTACAATCATAGTGGCTGATGGAGTTATAAATGAATAACTTGCTGAAGTTGCAAGTGGAACTCCTATAGAATGTCCTCCACCTATTACTATTGAAACAGTTGGTTTTGAAATTGAATTAATCATTTCAGAAATTCCAAGCCCAGCCTCTACATCTCCACCTACTGTATTTAGAACTATAAGAACGCCTTTAACATTTTCATTTTGTTCCATTTCTATAAGTTGTGGAATTACATGTTCATATTTCGTAGCCTTATTTTGGGCTGGTGAAACAATATGTCCTTCTATCTGTCCTATTATTGGTAATACCCTTATTCTTTCATTAGGATTTACTATTCCAGTATTTCCAAATTCTTTTATAGCCTCAATATTTTTATCTAACTTTTCTTTATCTTTTTCATTATCATTACTCATAACCATTCCTCCTATACATTTTTATTTTGTACAAGAGTAAATATTTTATACTATTTATTTAGTTTATGATAATTCAAATGATTTATGTAATGCATTAATAGCTTCAGATACTTTTTCTGTTTTTATTAAACACCATATAGTCATATGTGAATCTGCTGTTTGTAAAACTTCAATATTATTATCAGTTAAAGTTTGAACAATCTTAGCTATAACTCCAGGTATTCCAGCCATTCTTGATCCTATTACAGCTATTTGACTACATCCTTCATTTAATGAATATTTTATATTAATTGAATTTAATATATTTTCTAAATTGTTTTTGCTTTCATTATCTATAGTAAAAATTTGTTGATCTGGGAATATATTTATAAGATCTAAGCTTATTTTATTTGCTGCTAATAAACTTAATACCTCTCTATATTTTTGATTATCTTTATTTTCGTTTAATTTTATATTTACTTGTATTCTATTATTTCTATGAGTTATACCAGTTATTATTTTATCATTATTTATATCACCATTATTATTTATAAGAGTACCTTCTGCATCACTCATTGTATTTTTTATTAAAAGAGGAACATTACTCTTCATTGCAATATCTACAGCCCTTGGATGTATTACTTTTGCACCTTGTTCTGCTAATTGGAATACTTCATTATAACTTATAACATTTATAACTGAAGCATTTTGAACTATTCTTGGATCAGCTGTCATTATTCCATCTACATCAGTATAAATCTCTATTTGATTTGCATTTAATGCTGCTCCAATAATAGCTGCACTCGTATCACTACCTCCTCTTCCAAGAGTTGTGAAAAATCCATCTTCTGTCATACCTTGGAATCCTGTTATTACAGGAACTCTTCCTTTTGAAACTGCATCTAATATCTGATCTGGCTTAACATCTATATGATTAGCATTTGTATAAATATTATCAGTTTTTATACCAGCCTGACCTCCAGTTAAAGGAATTGCATCTATTCCTGATTTAAATAACTCATTACTCATAACTACTGAACTTATTATTTCTCCACAACACATTAAAAGATCTGTAGCTAATTTATTTGTTGCTTTAAAATCTTTTTCTATTAATGATAATAATGTATCAGTAGCATAAGGATCTCCCTTTCTTCCCATAGCCGAAACTACCACAACGGGTGAAAATCCTTTATTAATAGCTTGCTTTACTTTTTCTATTACTTTCTGTCTTCTTTCTTTTGTAGATACAGATGTTCCACCAAATTTTTGTACTACAATTTTCATAACGTTTCCCCCTTAAATTTATACTTTAGCTCGTTTTATACTTCTTTCATCAGCATCTAATATTATTGTTTTTGCTCCAACCTTTTGAACTGCATTCCAATTTATTTCTAATACTTCTCTCGCCCCACCAAAAATACTAAACTTAGAAGTTGTAGTATCAACTATTAAATATCTTATATTTCCTTCTTCATCAATTACTAAATCATTATTTTGAAGATAATCGTATTTTTCACCATCATTTATATTTATAAGCTCATATTTTTCAAGTTCACTAAGATATTTTATATTTTTATCTCCTTGAACATACATAAGTAAGACCTCCTATATATTTATACATAAATATATGAAGTATAATTTATTTTTATTACTATATTTTACATTTGTCTTCATTTTTATAATTATAAGCTATTGTTGATTTATATATAAATGAATCTAAGTAGTCCTTATCTATGTCACTACCAACATAAGCAGTGTTTATAACTCCATCTTTAAAACACTTATTAATAACATAATCTATATCATTTTTACTTATTTTATCTATTTTTTCTATAACTTCTTCTTCAGTTCTAATATTTTTTCTTAAAAGCAATGATTTTGCATTAGCAAACATTTTAGAACTAGTGCTTTCTAAACCTAATATATAATTAGCTTTAATCTTTTCTTTATTTATTTTTAATTGTTCTTCTGTTATACCATTTTCAACCAAATTCTCTATTTCTCTTCTTATGACTTGTAAAGCTTTTGAAGCATATTCTTTACTAAGACCTATATATATACTTATTAATCCAGTTTCTTGAAAAGCTTGAATATATGAATATACAGAATAACAAAGTCCAAGTTCTTCACGAACTTTTTGAAATAATATAGATGATGCTCCACCACCTAATATATTATTTAATAATACTAATGCATATCCTTTATCATCATTTGCTGATAAGCCCTTTAAACCTAAATTTATATGAAGTTGCTCGATTTCTTTTTTTAAAAAATATGAATTTTGTTTTATTTGAAAAGGTTCATATTTAGGAGAATAATTACTTTTATTTTCCCATTCTCCAAAAAACTTTTTTACTAGCCTTAATATTTGATCTTCATCAAATTTACCACAAATAGATATAACAGAATTATTTGGTGTATATTTTTCATCTATAAATTTTATAATTTCATCTCTTGTTAAATCCTTAACCTTTTCTATACTGCCTAATATAGGGTAAGATAATGTATTTCCTTCAAATGCTGCCTTTGAATGAAGATTATCTAAGACATCTTCTGGACTATCTTCACTCATATTTATTTCTTCTATTACTACACCTTTTTCTTTTTCAATTTCTTCTTCATCAAACTTTGAATTTAAAATCATATCCGATAATACATCTAAAGAAATATCTATATGTGTATGCAATGTTTTTATATAATAACAAGTTACCTCTTTACTTGTAAAAGCATTTATTTGCCCACCTACATTTTCGATTTCTTCTGCAATTTGTTTTGCAGTTCTATTTTTCGTACCTTTAAAAAACATGTGTTCTATAAAATGAGAAATACCATTTACCTCTAATTCTTCATTTCTTGATCCATTTTGAATCATTACTCCTACACTAACCGAATTAACCCCATCTATTTTTTCTGTAACAATTTTTAGCCCATTTTCTAGTGTAAAAATTTTATGCATAAAAGCCTCCTCTAGTAAAAAAAAGGCAATTATATTGCCCTTTTATTATTCCTTATCTTCTTTTTCTTCATTATCTTCTAATGCATCTTTTCTTGAAAGATTTATTCTTCCTTGGTTATCAATCTCTGTAACTTTAACAAGGATTTCATCACCAACCGAAACTATATCTTCAACTTTATTTACTCTACTTTTATCTAATTTTGAAATATGCACTAGCCCTTCTTTATTAGGAAGAATTTCTACAAAAGCTCCGAATGTTGTTATCTTAGTTACTTTACCTAAGTAAATTTCTCCAGCTTTAACCTCTTTAGTTAAACCTTCTATTATGCTAATAGCCTTTTTAACTCCATCATGATCTACTGATGATACAAATACTGTTCCATCTTCTTTTATATCTATTTTTACACCAGTATCTTCGATAATTTTGTTAATTACCTTTCCACCGGCTCCAATTACATCTCTGATTTTTTCTGGATCAATTTTTATAATTGATGTTTTTGGTGCATATATTGAAACATCTTTTCTTGGCTCTGGTATACATTCTTGTATTTTTTCTAAAATTGTCATTCTAGCTTTTCTAGCATTTTTTATTGCAGTATTTACAACATTAAAACTTAACCCTTTAAGCTTAGTATCAACTTGTATTGATGTTATACCTTTTTCTGTACCTGCAACTTTAAAATCCATATCACCAAAGAAGTCTTCTATTCCTTGGATATCAGTTAATACTTCTTCTTCAGTTAAATCTTCTGATGTTATAAGTCCCATAGCAATACCTGCCGCTGGTCTTTTTATAGGAACTCCTGCATCTAATAATGCTAAAGTAGATCCACAAACAGAAGCTTGTGATGTTGAACCATTTGAACTTAAAACTTCTGAAACTAATCTTATAGTATATGGGAATTCATCTTCAGAAGGTATTAAAGGTTCAAGTGCTCTTTCTGCTAAAGCTCCATGACCTATTTCTCTTCTTCCTGGACCTCTAAGCGGTCTTACTTCTCCAACACTATATGCTGGGAAGTTGTAATGATGCATATATCTTTTAGACTCTGCCTCGTCTATTCCATCTAATATTTGTATATCACCAATTGATCCTAATGTAGCAACTGTCATTACTTGAGTTAATCCTCTTGTAAATAATCCAGTACCATGAGTTCTTGGTAAAATTGAAACTTCACAATCAAGTGGTCTTATTTCATCAAAAGCTCTACCATCTGGTCTTCTTTTATCCTTTAAAAGCATATTTCTAACTACTGCTTTTTGCATTGTATAAAGAACTTCTTTTATGTCTCCTTCTTTACCTTCATGCTTTTCAGAAAACTCTGCATAAACCGCTTCGTTTACTTTGCTCATAGCTTCATTTCTTTCATCTTTATCCATGATATACATAGCATCTTTTACCATATCTGAAGCAAAATCTTTAACATCTCTTTCTACTTCTTCATCTACTCTATAAAGAACGGCTTCTTCTTTAGCTTTTCCTAACTTAGCCATAGCTTCTTCTTGAAAGGCTATTATTGGTTGACATGATTCAAATCCAAAGTTTATTGCTTCTATCATTGTATCTTCTGGTATTTCATCTCCACCAGCCTCTATCATCATAACCTTTTCTTTAGTAGCACATACAGTAAGATCTAATATGCTTTTTTCTCTTTGTTCTGATGTAGGATTAAGTATGAATTCGCCATCAACTAAACCAACTTGTACTCCAGCTACTGGAATATTATATGGTATACTTGATAAACATAAAGCTATTGAAGCTGCATTTATAGCTAATATTTCAGGCAAATTATCTTTTTCAACTGAAACTACAGTACATACAACTTGAACATCATTTCTATATCCCTTTGGAAATAAAGGTCTTATAGTTCTATCAACAGCTCTTCCATGAAGAATAGCTTTGTCTGATGGCCTTCCTTCTCTCTTTATAAATCCTCCAGGTATTTTTCCAACAGCATATAATCTTTCTTCATATTCTACACTTAATGGAAAGAAATCTATACCTTCTCTCGGTTCTTCTGACTTATTTACATTAGTTAATATTACAGTATCTCCATAGCTTACTAACACAGCAGCATTTGATAACATACCTAAATCACCAAATTCAACTTTCATTTCTCTTCCAGCTATTACTGTACCTATTGTATTTCTCATAAGGAACCCTCCTTTCGACTTGTTTTCTTACAAATTTTTCTAATTATTTTAAAATAATAGAGCGGTTTTAACCGCTCTAAGCTATCTTCTTAAACCTAATTTTTTAATTATAGCTCTATATCTTTCGATATCTTGCTTTGCTAAGTAATTTAAAAGACCTCTTCTTTGTCCAACCATCATTAATAATCCTCTTCTTGAGTGGTGGTCTTTCTTGTGAACTTTTAAGTGTTCAGTTAATTCGTTAATTCTTTCGCTTAATAAAGCTATTTGAACTTCTGCTGATCCTGTATCGTGTTCACTTCTTCCAAATTCTTTAATTATTTCTTGCTTTCTTGCCTTATCCATAATTACACCTCCGTAAAATATCCCCTTAGTTCCACGTAATAAGATGGCACCTTATAACGTAGGACTAGGTTTCCGCTATTTATTATAGCAGAACAATCTATTATTGTAAATAAAATTTATATAATATGATTTATTCTTCTTAATTGTGCAAACTTTTCATCATTTTTTAATTGATTCTTTAATTCATATATAGAGTTAAATTTTATTTCCCCTCTAATTCTTTCAAGAAAATACAAAGTTATTTCATCTCCATAAATTTCTTTATCAAAATCTAATATATATGTTTCTATTGTTAAACTCTTACCTTCAACAGTAGGATTTTTACCAACTGATGTTATTCCCTTATATATTTTATTATTCCACTTTACATTGCTATAATATACACCAATGCAAGGAATAATTTTATTGAAATTCATTTTTAAATTTGCAGTAGGAAATCCAATAGTTCGACCTAACTGTCTACCATGTATTATCTTTCCTGTAATATTATAAGGTCTAGTTAACATCTTATTTGCACATTCAATTTCACCATCTCTTATTGCTTTTCTTATTCTAGTACTACTTATAGGATATCCATCAAATAAAAGTGGTTCCATAATTTTTAAATCATAATTATAAATTTTAGATAGTTTTTCTAAAAGTTTTGTATCTCCTAGATTTTTATGTCCAAACTTATAATTAAAACCTACTACTATACCTTTAACATTATATTCATTGCAAAGTTTCTCTATAAATCCTTCTGCTGATAATTCCATAAATTCTTTATTAAATTCTCTAAGAACAACCTTATCTATACCCTCATTTTTTAGAATATTAATTTTTTCATCATTGTTCATTAAATATTCTATTTTTTTATCTGGATTAATAACAGTTCTTGGATGATTACTAAATGAAAATACCATGCTATTGCAATTGTTTATTTTAGAAAGCTCTATACACTTTTCTATTAATGACAAATGTCCTTTGTGCAATCCATCAAAACTTCCTAATGCAATATAATATCCAGTATCTTTTTTATCAATTACTTTCATCTTTTAGCATTCTCTCCTATTAAGTTATATTAATAATTTTTCTAACTTAAATCCATCTTTATATTTTTTTCCAAGCCCTAAAAACATATTATCTTCATCAAAAACTCTATATAAAGTATTTATCTCAACATCACTTTTAAAAATCCTCTTATCGTATACATTTGCTCCATTTACAAGAAGATTTCTAAATTTATTATTTATAGTTACAGAAGGGTATGCATTTAATGCTTTTTCTATAGGTATTAAATATTCACTAATATTATCTTCATTTAGTAAATCTATATTTATACTATCTTGTTCTTTAAATACTGATGTTTCAGTTCTTTTTAACTTACACATAGTTCCATAAACACCTAATTTTTCACCTATATCATAGCATAAACTTCTTATGTATGTTCCCTTAGAACACCTAACAGACATTGTAATTTTAGGTAAATCTATCTTTATATTATCTATGTTATATATAGTAACTTCTCTACCTTCTCTTTCGATTTCTATTCCCTGTCTTGCTAAATCATATAATCTTACACCATTTTTTTTAATAGCCGAATACATTGGTGGAATTTGACTATAAGTTCCTTCAAAAGATTTTATGACATTATATATAATATTTTCCTCAAGATGAGAAATATCCTTTTTATCTAGAACCTCACCTTCTAAATCATATGTTGTAGTCTTAAATCCTAAAGAAAATTCAACTTCATATCTTTTAGGTGCTATCATTATATAATCTATTATTTTTGTTGCTTTTCCAAGACAAATTGGTAAAACACCACATGCTTCAGGATCTAGAGTGCCTGTATGTCCTACTTTCTTTTCTTTTGAAATCTTCTTTATAATTCTTACAACATCAAAAGATGTCATTCCAGGTTTTTTAAATATATTAATTACTCCTTGCATGACATTAACTCTCTTTCAATAGACTTTAAAAGATTATCTTTAGCTACATTAAGTAAAACCCCTCTTTGCATTAGTCCAGAAGCTTTTATATGTCCACCGCCTCCAAATTGTTCTGCTATTTTTCTAACATCAAAATCATTTTTTGATCTAAGACTTGCTTTTACACCTTCTTCAACTTCCTTTAAAAGAATAGCAATTTCAACTGATTTTATACTTAAAAGAGTTCCTATTATATCTGAAGTATCTTCTTTTTCAGCATCAAATTTTTTTATTATATTATCATCTATAGATGCACAAACAACTTTACCATCAAAATAAAGTTTAGCTCTTTGAAAAACATATCCCATCAAATTAAGTTTATTTATACTTCTATTATCAAACAAATTATTGTATATACTTGAATTATTAACTCCTACTTCAATTAAATCCCCAGCTATATTATGTGTTCTTTTAGTAACATTAGAATGTCTAAAAGAACCTGTATCCGTAACTAAAGATGTATATATACAATTTCCTATTTTTTGCAATATATCTTCTTTAACTGAAAAGTCATATCCCATTTCTTTTAATAATAAAAATACTATTTCTGCTGTAGCAGCCGCCTCAGTATCAACATAATTTATAAACCCATAATTATCATTCGACATATGATGATCTATATTAATTATCATTCCTTTAAATTGCGATAAATCTGCAGATATTCTTTCTAAATTCCCACAATCTAAAACAATTACCAAGTCCGTTCCTTCTGTTGGCTCTGTAATTGTACCATTAATTTCTTCTGAGTAATGAAGATAAGAGAAATCTTCAGGAAGTGTATCCTTAGATATTATATACACTTCCTTACCAAGTTCTCTTAACCCATTAAGAAGACCTAAGGCACTACCTATAGCATCTCCATCTGGTGATGTATGATATGTTATTCCAATTTTATTAGCCTCAATGATAATTTTCTTAATATCCTTAAGTGCCATATATTATTGCTCCTTAGCTTTTCTTATTAATCCATCAATTTTCATTCCATAATCGATTGATTCGTCTAATTCAAAAATTATTTGTGGGGTAACTCTTAATTTAACCTTACGCCCAACTTCTCTTCTTATAAATCCACTTGCACTTTTTAAAGCCTTTAGATTGCTTTCTTTTTCTTCTTCACTATTTGCAAATATGCTTACAAATACTTTTGCATAACTTAAGTCTCTAGTTACTTCAACGCCTGTTACTGAAATCATAGCTGTTAATCTAGGATCTTTTATTTCATTTTGAATTAAACTACTTACAACTTTCTTAACTTCTTCGTTTATTCTTCCACCTCTATAATTAGCCATGTTAATTCACCTCTTAATTACAGTTCTTTTCTTTCGATGGCTTCCATAGTATATGCTTCAATAATGTCTCCTTCTTTAATGTCATTGAATTTTTCAACACTTAATCCACATTCATATCCGCTCTTAACTTCTTTTACGTCATCTTTAAATCTTTTTAAAGATGCTAAAGTTGATTCAAATATTACTATACCATCTCTTATAACTCTTATATCTGAATTTCTTGTTATTTTTCCATCTGTAACATAACATCCAGCTATTGTACCAACATTTGATATTTTATAAGTTTCTCTTATTTCTGCTTTACCTAATACAACTTCTTTATATTCTGGCTCAAGCATTCCAATCATAGCTGATTTAACATCATCTATTGCATCATATATAATTCTATAAGTTTTAATATCTACACCATCTTTTTCAGCCGCTGAAACAGCATTATTATCCGGTCTTACATTAAATCCTATTACTATTGCATTAGAAGCAGTTGCTAATGTTATATCTGTTTCAGTTATAGCACCAACACCTCCATGTATAACTCTTACTTTAACATCTTCTGTTGATAATTTTTCTAAAGATTGTCTTATAGCTTCAACTGAACCTTGAACATCAGCTTTTACTATAATACTTAATTCTTTTACAGTACCTTCTTTTATTTGACTATATAAATCTTCAAGAGAAACTCTATGTCTATTTTGACTTTCAGCTTTCATTTTTTCTTTTCTGTTTTCAGCCATATTTCTAGCAGTTTTCTCATCTTTTACTTGATTAAATCTGTCTCCTGCTGCTGGAACTTCTGAAAGTCCTAAAATTTCTACTGGAATTGATGGACCAGCTGATTTTATTTTCTTTCCTGTATCGTCAAACATAGCTCTTATTCTTCCATAAGTTGATCCAACTAATATTGAATCTCCAACATGTAAAGTACCATTTTGAACAAGTAAACTAGCAACTGCTCCTCTACCTTTATCAAGTTTAGCTTCAATTACAGTTCCTTTAGCTTTTCTATTTGGATTAGCTTTTAATTCTAACATTTCTGCTGTTAAAAGAACCATTTCAAGTAATGTACCTATTCCTTGACCTTCTTTAGCTGAAACTGGAACACATATTGTATCTCCACCCCAGTCTTCTGCAACTAATCCATACTCAGTTAATTCTTGTTTTACTCTATCTATATTAGCTCCTGGTCTATCTATTTTATTTATAGCAACTACCATAGGAACCCCTGCTGCTTTACAGTGGCTTATAGCTTCTTTTGTTTGTGGCATTATTCCATCATCTGCTGCAACAACTAATATAACTACATCTGTAATTTGTGCCCCTCTTGCTCTCATTGCTGTAAAAGCTTCATGTCCTGGAGTATCTAAAAATGTTATTTCTTCTCCATTTACTGTTACTGTATATGCTCCTATGTGTTGTGTTATACCACCTGCTTCTGTTGCAGTAACCTTAGCTTTTCTTATAGCATCTAAAAGTGATGTCTTACCATGGTCAACGTGTCCCATTACAGTTATTATAGGAGGTCTCTTTTGAAGATTTTCTTCTTTTTCATCTTCTATTTCTAATTTATCAAGCTCTGCTGATTCTTCTTTTTTCTCTATTAAAACTTCGTACTTTTCACAAACTTTTTCTGCTGTAGCAAAATCTATTTCTTGATTTATTCCAGCCATAACACCAGTAAATATAAGTGTTTTTATAACATCTGCTGATGGTTTATTTAATTTTTCTGCTAATTCTTTTACAAGAATAGTTTCACCAACTTCAATAATTTTAGCTTCATCACCATCATTATCTTCATTTGAATTTGAATTTCTCTTACCTTTTTTCTTTTTCTTAGGTCCTTTGTTTACTTCTTCGTCAACAATTTTCTCGTATTCTTCTACGATTTCTGCTGTTCCTTCTGATGAGTTTCCTAAAAGTTCTTTTATAAGTTCTGCATCCTCATCTTCTATTACACTCATATGATTCTTGACTTCTATATTAAATTCATCCATTAATAATTCAATTAAATCTTTTGAACTTATATTAAGTTCCTTTGCTAATTCATACACTCTAATTTTTGACATACAGTCACCCCCGGTTAATTTCTACATACATTTTCCTCCTCGTAAAGAGATAATAACTTTTTAGCCATATTTTGATCTTTAATTGCTAAAATTTTAATTTCTTCTTTTCCTATGCCAATCCCTAAATCTTCTTTAGAGAAGTCTTCAATATATGTTATTTCATTTTCATTACAATGCTTTTTAAATTTTTTCTTAGTTGATTCAGATGCATCTTTTGAAATTACAAAAAGATATATTTTTGTCTTATTTCTAAGTTCATTGCATCTGCTATATCCTTCTATCAGGCTACCTGATCTTTTAGCTAATCCTAGAAAATTCAAAAATTTATTCATCTTTCATCTCTTCCCTTAGCCTATCATAAATTGCCTCATCTATTTGAATGTCTAAATTTCTACTAAGTCTTCTTGTTTTTACTGCATTTTTTAAACATTCAGTAGATCTACAAATATAAGCTCCTCTACCTGACTTTTTTCCTGTTAAATCTACAGAAACTTCACCATCTTTTGATTTTACAACTCTTATAAGTTCAACTTTCGGCTTCATTTCCATACATCCAGTGCACATTCTTAAAGGTATTTTTTTAGTCTTCATAAAAAACATCTCTCCTATTCTGATATTTCTTCTGAATCCATATTAATAACTTCTTCTTTATTTGCTTCCTCTTCTTTTAAAGCTTGTGTCTTACTCTTTATGTCTATTTTCCAATTAGTTAATTTAGCTGCTAATCTAACATTTTGACCTTCTTTTCCAATTGCTAAAGAAAGTTGATTATCATCTACAACAACTTTTGCTGATTTTTCATCTTCATTAACTGTAACACTTAAAACTTTTGCTGGACTTAAAGAATTAGCTATAAATTCTGCTGGGTCTTTACTCCATTTTATTATATCTATCTTTTCATTTTTAAGTTCATTTACTATATTTTGAACTCTTACTCCTTTAGGGCCAACACACGCTCCCATAGCATCTACAGATTCATCATTTGAATATACAGCAATTTTACTTCTTGATCCTGCTTCTCTTGATATACTCTTAATTTCAACTATTCCTTCATAAATTTCTGGAACTTCAAGTTCAAATAATCTCTTAACTAATCCTGGATGAGTTCTTGAAACATTTATTTGAGCTCCTTTTGAAGTGTTTTTAACTTCAACTATATATAGTTTTAACTTTTCGTTGAAATTGTATTCTTCACCTTTCATTTGCTCATTAGGTCCTATAACTCCTTCAAGTTTTCCTATGCTTACAAATACTAATCCTTTATCTTTTCTAAGAACAGTACCTGTTATTATGTCAAACTCTTGATCTTTATATTCACTATAAACTATATTTCTTTCTGCTTCTTTTATTCTTTGTGTAACAACTTGTTTAGCTAATTGAGCTGCAACTCTACCAAAGTTTCTTGGAGTAACTTCTATATCAACAACATCATCAACTTCATATTTAGGATTTATTTCTTTTGCTTCTTCTAAACTGATTTCAGTTACTTCATCATAAACTTCATCAACAACAACTTTTTGAGCATAAACTCCTATTTCTCCATTATTTCTATTTATTGAAACTTTGACATTTTGAGCTGATGTATATTGATTTGCATAATTTTTTTTATATGCTGCAACCATTGCATCCTCAATTGTTGTAAATATTAAATCTTCACTTATTCCTTTTTCTTTTACTATCTCTTTAAGAGCACCTATAAACTCTTCGTTCATCTGTTTATCCTCCTTTTATAATTCTCCTTCTAAATTTGCTGATTTAACCTTTTCAAGTTCAATCCTTACTGTTTCTTCTCCATCTATTTCTATAAAACCATCTTTACATGATTTTAATATACCTTTTATATTTTTACGTCCATTTGTTGTCTTTGTAAATCTTACAAATATTTCTTTACCTATAAATCTATTAAAGTGATCTTCTTTATATAAGTTTCTATTTATTCCTGGTGAAGAAACTTCAAGATAATATGAAGTACTTATTGGATCTTCTATATCTAACATTTCACTAACTCTTCTTGAAACATTTTCACAATCAGTAAGTGTTATGCCATCTTCATTATCTATATATATTCTTAAATAATTTTCTCCATTTTCTTTTACGAATTCAACATGATATAATTCATATCCTAAATCATCAGTTATTGGAATAACTAATTCTTCTATTCTTTCGATTAAAGCATCTTTTTTCATATTTGTCCTCCTTTTCCATATTCAATTTTTTGCTCTTATTATTCCCAATACACTAAAATTCTATTTCTAAGTAAAAACGCAACCTATTATTAAGTTGCGTTCTAAACAGAAAGAGCGGGTAATTACTTCCCACTCCTTTAATCTAGCTATTAGTAATAATCTTCTTCATATAAAGTCTATCATATAAGCTATCTTTTTTCAAGTATCTTTAAATAAATTGTCAATATAATGAACTTTTAAAATAAAGATAACTGGTTAGTTTCAGACATTCCTTCTAAGCATCCATGATTATCTAATGTTTCTACAGCAGTTTTTGTTATTTTTGCTCTAAGTCTTAAATCTTCTTTTGATATAAATTCTCCATCTTTTCTAGCCTCAACTATAGCTTTTGCTGCATTATCTCCAACTCCCTGAAGTGCATTTATAGGAGGTCTTAATCCATCTTTTTCTATTATAAACTTAGTTGCTTCTGATTTATATAAATCTACTCTTAAAAATTTAAATCCTCTTTTATACATTTCAAATGCCATTTCTAAAGATGTTATCATTCCCTTATCTTTTGCTGTAACTGCATTCCCTAAACTATATAATTCTTGTAGTTTATCATCAATTGCTCCTTCACCTTTACATATAAGGTCAGCATCAAAATCATCAGCTCTTACTGTAAAATATGTAGCATAATAAGCTTCAGGATAATAAACTTTATAATAAGCTATTCTTACAGCCATCATAACATATGCAACAGCGTGTCCTTTTGGGAACATATATTTTATTCTTTTACAAGATTCTATATACCAATCTGGTACATTGTTTTCTCTCATTAATTTTTCATCATCCTCAGTTAGCCCTTTTCCTTTTCTTACCTTTTCCATTATGGTAAATGACGCCTTTGGTGGAACACCTTGGTACATTAAGTAAACCATAATATCATCTCTTGTTGCTATACAATCTTTTAAAGTTGTATAGCCTTCTTTAATAAAATATTGAGCATTATTAAGCCAAACATCTGTACCATGTGAGAGCCCTGATATTCTAACTAAATCTGCAAATGATTTTGGCTGGGTATCAACAAGCATTTGTCTTACAAATTTTGTACCAAACTCCGGCAATCCATAACTTCCAACTTCACATTTTAACTCTTCTTTGGTAACTCCAAGAGCATCTGGTTTAGTAAATAAACTAAGAACTTTTTCATCATTTAAAGGAATAGTTTTAGGATCAAGCCCAGTTAAATCTTGTAACATTCTAAGAACTGTCGGATCATCATGACCTAATATATCAAGTTTTAAAAGTCTACCACTTATTGAATGATAATCAAAATGTGTTGTTATTATATCTGTATCATTATCATCTGCAGGATGTTGAATTGGACAAAAATTATATATTTCATTATCGCTAGGTACAACCATAATACCACCCGGGTGCTGACCAGTAGTTCTCTTTATACCAGTACATCCTATTGTTAATCTTTCAATTTCAGCACTAGTTGCTCTTATGCCTCTTTCATCTAAATATTTTCTTACATATCCATAAGCAGTTTTTTCTGCCACTGTACCTATTGTTCCAGCTTTAAAAACATAACCCTTTCCAAATAAAACTTCACAATATTTATGAACTACTCC
The DNA here is from genome assembly GCF_058310295.1 of Clostridium sp. TJA020. NCBI lineage: Bacteria > Bacillati > Bacillota > Clostridia > Eubacteriales > Clostridiaceae > Clostridium > Clostridium sp. TJA020. The sequence continues at coordinate 180,703 of NZ_JBZEFC010000001.1, read as the reverse complement.
CTGATATTCTCCTGAGAAATTTAAATCTATATCAGGCTCTTTATCTCCTTCAAAACCTAAAAATGTTTCAAATGGAATATCATGCCCATCCCTTTTGTAAGGTGTTCCACAATTTGGACAATTTTTTTCAGGCAAATCAGCTCCTGAACTTATAGATCCATCTAGGAAAAACTCGGATTTTTTACAATTTGGACAAACATAATGTGGTGGTAATCCATTAACTTCAGTAATATCAGACATTGTTGCAACAAAAGAAGATCCAACAGATCCTCTAGATCCAACTAAATATCCATCTTCTAAAGATTTTGCAACAAGTTTTTGTGCTATAAGGTAAAGAACTGCATAACCGTTATTTATTATTGAATTAAGTTCTTTATCTAATCTTTTTTGTATTACATCTGGTAAATTTTCACCATATATACTATGAACTTTATTATTAACCATATTTCTTATTTCATCTTCTGCCCCTTCTATTTTAGGGGGAAAAGTTTCTTCTGGTATTGGCTTTATATTTTCAACTTCAGATGCTATTTTCTTAGGATTTAAAATAACAACTTCTTTTGCTTCTTCTTCACCTAAGTAAGAAAATTCTTTAAGCATCTCGTCCGTTGTTTTTAAATAAAGAGGAGGTTGATTATCAGCATCTTTAAATCCCTTACCAGCCATTATAATTCTTCTAAACGCCTCATCCTGTGGATCTAAAAAATGAACATCTCCAGTCGCTACAACTAATTTATTTAACTTTTTACCTATATTATATATTTTCTTATTAATATCTCTTAATTCTTCTTCATCATTTACATTCCCTTTTTGAATTAAGAAATTATTATTTGCAATTGGTTGTATTTCTAGATAATCATAAAATCTACATATTTCAATAATTTCCTCATCACTTTTACCATCTAAAATAGCCCTATATACTTCACCCGCTTCACAAGCTGAACCAATTATAAGTCCTTCTCTCATTTCTTGAAGTCTAGATTTTTTGGTTCTAGCATTTTTAAAAAAGTTATCTAGATGTGCTTCAGACACTAATTTATATAAATTTTTAAGTCCTTCTTGAGTTTTAGCTAATATTATTATGTGATTAGTAGGTTGCTTTTTTATATCAATATGAGATAAAAACTGATTATTTAAACTTTTTAAATCATATATCTCTTTTTCTTCTTTTAATTTTTCAAAACATTTTAATAATATTTGCGCTGTTGCTTCAGCATCATCTACTGCTCTATGATGATTCTCTAAAGATATGCCTAAATGTTTAGCAACTATATTAAGCTTAACCTTCTTTAATTCTGGATATAAAAATCTAGCAAGAGGAACTGTATCTAATATAGTAAAAGAAAATTTAAGTGATTTATTTCTACAGTTGTATTTAATAAATCCAGTATCAAAAGCTGCATTATGTGCAACTAATACACTTCCTTCACAAAATTTCAAAAATTTAGGCAATAATGTATCTATTGTTTCTGCTTCAGCTACCATACTATCTGAAATTCCTGTAAGTTCAGTTATTTTATATGGTATATTTCTTTCTGGATTTACAAACTCACTAAATCTATCAATTATTTTTCCTTCTCTGATTTTTACAGCGCCTATTTCTATTATTTTATCATTTTTAGGTGAAAAACCTGTAGTTTCTAAATCAAATACTACATAAGAATCATCTAAAGATTCCCCATTTTCACCTATAGCTAAAGGAATTCCATCATTAACCAAATATCCTTCAACTCCATATATAACTTTAACTCCAAATTTTTTAGAAGCACTTTGAGCATCTGGAAAAGCCTGAACAACTCCATGATCTGTTATAGCAATAGCCTCATGCCCCCACTTAGAAGCTCTCTCTATCATTTTGCTTGCTGATACCATTCCATCCATAGTACTCATATTAGTATGAAGATGTAATTCTACTCTCTTTTCCTCTGAACCATCCATTCTTTCTATTTTCTTCATTTTTACTATATCTCTACCCATTATTACAACTTCTCTTGCATATGTATCATATATAGCTTCTCCTCTTACTTTACAGTAAAGCCCCTTCTTTACATTATCTAAAACTTCTTCTTTATCCTTATCTCTTAAAAAACATTTAACTGTAATTGAACTTGTATAATCAGTTATAAAAAATGTTAATATCATTTTTCCAGTTCTTGTTTCTATTATTTCTGTTTTAAATACTTCACCTATAATTGCAACATATCCAGAAGTCTCATCAATTTCGCTTATATTTATAGCTTCTTGGCTTATATTTCTTCCAAGAATCGTATTTTCACCTTTAGGTTCTTTTTTAAACTTTTGATAACCTTCATTTTGTTGTTTCTTTTGATGTTCTTTCTTTTCTTTTTTACTTTCCTTAGGAACTTCACTTTTTTGAACTATTCTTCCTTGAAGAACATCATCAACTATTTTTTTATTTTCTTTAGCTTTATTTTCTTCATAGTTTTCATCTTCTAAAGAACTATCATATATCAACTCTAATCTTATTTTTTTACCAAATATATCACGTATTTGGTAAGATACTTTTTTTTCTATATCTTTTTTCTTTAGATGATTTATAATAGCTTCACTACCATACCTTATAATTATAGTGTTATTATCTACTACTTCTTTATTTTTTGAATAAAGGACGTTTTTAGATAATGGATTTTTTTTAACTATATCTAAAACTACATCCGACCAATATTTTTTTATTATTTCATAAGCTGTAGCATCATCTACATCTTTATATATTAAAAGCTCTATATTAATATTTATTTCTAAGTTTTTTGTTATTAATCCTTTAATCCAATCTTCTTCTCTATTTGATAAATCATGTTTTGATTTTATTACAACTTTTAATATATTACTTTTTTTATAAAATTGAAATCTACTTAATTTTATTTCTTTTTCTTCTAAAGTATCATTTTTCTTAATCTCTTTATTAATATTTTTTATAAACTCTTCACTCAAAGGATTTCCTCCTTTCCTTAATTACTTTTTCAAAATATTACCCCCAAAACAATTATAATTTTGGGGGATAATTTAAATTTATAAACCTTATAAAGATTTTATCTCGTTTATAAGTTCATCAACTAAATTCTCTTCTTTTACTTTTTTTACTATTTCACCTTTTTTGAATATTATTCCAACTCCCTTTCCACCAGCTATTCCAATATCTGCTTCTCTAGCTTCTCCAGGTCCATTAACAACACAACCCATTACTGCAATTTTAATATTCTTATTTATTCCTTCTAATCGTCTTTCAACTTCTTCAGCTATACCTATAAGGTTTATTTCTGTTCTTCCACAAGTAGGACATGAAATAAGTTCTATTCCTTCCTTTGTATATTCTAAATCTCTCAATATTTCTTTTGCTACTTTTATTTCTTCAATTGGATCAGATGTTAATGAAACTCTTATAGTACTTCCTATTCCTTCTGCAAGTAATGTTCCTATTCCTATACTTGACTTTATAGTTCCTTTAAATGTAGTGCCTGATTCTGTAACACCTAAGTGTAATGGATAATTACATTTATCACTCATTAATCTATAACTTTCTATCATCATAGGAACATTTGATGATTTAATTGATACTACTATATCATAAAAATTTAAATCTTCTAATATTTTAACATGTCTTAATGCACTTTCAACTAATCCTTTAGCAGTTGGCTTTCCATCTCTTTGTAATATATCTTTTTCTAAAGATCCTGAATTTACTCCTATTCTTATAGGAATTCCATTTTCTTTGGCTTTAGAAACAACAGCTCTTATTCTCTCGTAATCACCTATATTTCCTGGATTTATTCTAAGTTTTGAAACTCCATTCTCAATTGCTTTAAGTGCTAATCTATAATCAAAATGAATATCTGCTACTATTGGAACTGGTGATTTTTCTGTAATTTCTTTAAGTGCTTCACAAGCTTCCATGTCAGGAACAGCACATCTTACCATTTGACATCCAGCACTTGCTAATTTATTTATTTGTTCTAGTGTACTTTTTACATCTCTTGTATCAGTATTAGTCATTGATTGTATTATAACAGGATTATTCCCACCTATTTTCAAATCTTTTATATTTACTACTCTAGTTAATTTTCTTTTCATTTTTTATTCTCCTATAAATTTATTGGGAACAGTATATCTTTTACAGTTACTAAAAGCATTAACCCCATAAGAAATGCAAATCCAACAAAATTTAACGCTCCAACAACTTTATCTGGAACCTTTCTTTTTGTTATTAATTCAATTAAAAGAATTACTGTCCATCCACCATCTAGCGCAGGAAGTGGTAATAAATTAAATACTGCAAGATTTACACTGATAAATGCAGTTAAGTTTAATAAATTCCATATACCAGCCTTTGCCGCTGCACCTGATAATTTTATGATAGTAACAGGGCCACCAACATCAGTCTTAAGATTAGCTTCCCCAGTAAATATCATCTTAAGTCCATTAAAAGTTTGATCTACAACAGACACTGTTTTATATAAACCAGCTTTTATGCTTTCTATTATAGTAGGATTTTTTATTTTTTCAAAGTAAAATCCTAACATATCTCTTTTTTCTTCCTTATTATATTCTGGTTTAACTTTTAAATTTAAAAGTTCTCCATTTCTTTCAATCTCTAAATCTAAAGGCTTACCTTTAGATAAAGCTATAGCAAAAGTTACATCATCTGAATAATGAACTTTATCTCCATCAACTTTTATAAATTTATCTCCTGACTGTATACCAGCCTTTGCTGCTGGACTATTTTCTGCAACTTTGTAAACTTTTGTAGAAGCATATCCAAAGTTACTAATAATTGTAGTAAATATAACAATAGCCAGTATTAAATTCATTATAGCTCCTGCTAATATAATAGTAATTCTTCTTAAAGGAGATTTTGATGAAAAACTTCTTTCATCTTTAACTTCTTCTTCTTCCCCTAGCATTTTTACATAACCGCCTATAGGTAATAACCCTAAAGAATACTTAGTTTCTTTTCCATTTACAGAAAAAATCTTAGGTCCCATACCTATTGAAAATTCTTCAACCTTAACCCCATTTATTTTGGCAAGGATAAAATGACCAAACTCATGAACTATTATAAGTAATCCAAATGCTATTATAGCATATAGTATATACATTTAATTTCCTCCTAGCTATATTTTTTCCTTACATATTCCTTTACTTTTTTATCTAGAGAAATAACATTTTCTAAAGTTACTTCTCCTTCCCCTTCTTTCTTAAAATACTCCATACAGTGTTCTATTATATCTCCTATTTGAAGATATTTTATTTTTTTATTCAAATACAAGTCTACTGCCTCTTCATTTGCTCCATTTAATATTGTAGGCATTAATTTTCCATGCTTTCCAGCTTGAAAAGCTAATTTTAAACATTTAAATGTCTCTATATCAGGCTTTTCAAATGTAAGATTTGATATTTCATAAAAATTTATTCCATTTGCAATAGATTTTTCTCTACTTGGATAATTAAGCGCATACTGAATAGGAAGCCTCATATCTGCTGATCCTAATTGTGCTATTATACTATTGTCTTTATATTCCACCATTGAATGTATTATGCTTTGTGGATGTACTAAAACTTGTATATTATCATATTCACAATTAAATAACCAATGTGCTTCAATAACTTCAAGTCCTTTATTCATTAGAGTTGATGAGTCTATTGTTATTTTTCTGCCCATACTCCAATTAGGGTGATTTAAGGCCTCTTCTAATGATATATTTTTTAAGTCCTCAATCTTTTCACCTCTAAATGGACCTCCTGATGCAGTAAGAATTATTTTTTTTAATTCTTTAATAGAATTTCCTCTAAGACTTTGAAATATTGCACTATGTTCTGAGTCTACTGGTAAAATTTTAACACCATACTTTTTAGCTTCTTTCATAACAAGCTCACCTGCTACAACTAAAGTTTCTTTATTAGCAAGAGCTATATCTTTTTTACTTCTAATAGCATTAATAGTTGGTTCTAAGCCTATCATTCCAACTACTGATGTTACAACTGTATCTATTTCATCTAAGGATGCTATTTTATTTAATCCTTCTATACCTTCAAATACGTTTATAGCTAACTTTTTTTCTTTAACATACTTTTCTATTTCATCTTTTGATTTTTTATCCATCATTCCTACATATTTGGGATTAAATTCATCAATTATATCTTTTACCTTATCTACTGAAGTATTTGCTGTAATTCCAATTAAATTTATATTATTAGATTTTCTAATTACATCTAAAGTTTGTGTTCCTATTGAACCTGTTGCTCCTAATATCGAAATGTTTTTCATATCTTTTCCTCCATATTTAATTTAGCTATTACAAAATATATCTTTTACCATAATACTATATATAGGACCTATTATTATACCTATTATACCAAATACTTTTATTCCTATATAAACAGAAATAAACATTATTAAAGGATGCATATTTAATTTATTACTTAATAATTTCATTTCTAAAAGTTCTCTTAAAATTTGTATTAATATATAAAGGCATATTAATCCAAAAGATATTAGGTAATTTTTTATAATAATATTGTATATTATTATTGGTATAAATACAATTATTGTTCCCACATATGGAAGTAAATCTAATATACCGCATATTATTCCAAGAATTATAGACTCCTTAATTCCTAATATTTTAAATCCTATTATAGTTATAATACTAGATGTAATTACAAGAACAGATTGAATAACTATTATTTTTTTTATATTTTTTCTGCTATTATCAATTCTTTCTAAAGTATTATTTGGAACAGCTTTAAATATATAATTTATTATCTTTTTTTTGTCTACAAGTATAAAAAAAGTACAAATATTTCCTATAAAATAACTAACTATCCCTTCACCTGTATTTATAGCACCTTTTGTTATAAAATCAGGACTAATTAGTTTTAACGCTTCATTGCTTATATTTACATTTCCAAATACATTTTCCAAAAAATCATTAAATTCTAATATTAAATAATTCATTATATTTATGTTTTCTCTATAAATATCCATTAATAATTCAAATATATTTCTACCTAAGTAATATAAAGTTAATGCTAATGTTAAATTTAATAAAAGCAAACTTAAAAGAGCTGATAATTTATTACTAATTTTAAACTTTAACAATAAATTATATATGGGATTTGACAGTAACAATGTTATGCATATCCATAAAAAAGGAGTAAAATACATTTTTATAAAAAACACAAAAAAAACAATGAAAAATAATAATAAAATAGCTTCTATAACCTTCTTATGTTCTCTTTTTAATTCCATAACCCTCCCCCTTTGTTTTTATTTATATGCAAAAAAAAAACTCTTAGAATTTAAAAAAGAGAGCTCTAATTTAAATTAGAGCTCTCTTTATATACATACTATAAATGTTAAATAATAAAATACTACAAGTCCTGAAAATAATATGCTATCAAATCTATCTAATATACCTCCATGTCCTGGTATTAAATTACTATAATCTTTTATTCCAACATATCTTTTTATTGAAGATGCAACTAAATCTCCAAATTGACTAAATACTCCACATAAAATACCTATTATAAAATAATTATAAATTGGCATTATATAAATATATTTTGATACAACTATTCCAAATAAACCACAAAATAATGTTGCTCCTATTATCCCTCCAATAGATCCTTCTATTGTTTTTTTAGGGCTAACTTTAGGACATAATTTATGTTTTCCAAAAAACTTTCCTGAATAATAAGCTGCAGTATCAGTCATCCATGAGCCTATAAATATAAGCCAAACAAGGAATTCACCACCATATTTTATATTTACTAAATGTAAAAAACTAAATAAAATTCCAACATACATAAATCCTAGCAATGTTAATGAAACATCTATAAAAGTATATTTTAAATTAACAACAGGAATTATCAAAAGTACAAATGTTGAAAATACAACTAAATATGTTAGATACTGAAAGTTATTATTTAATGCATAAAATAATAAAAGCATTAAATATCCTATTATTGATATAGGATTAAAATCTTTTTTCTTTAAAGCACTATAAAATTCATGCATACCAATTGCAGAAATTATTAAAGTAAATAATTCTAGCCAAATTCCACCTAAAAATACAAATATAATAAACGGAGCAATCATTAAAGCACCAAGATATCTGCTATTTGATTTCACTAGAAAACCTCCTTATTTATTATTTTATTCCACCAAATCTTCTATCTCTATTTTGAAAATCATAAATGGCTCTTCTTAAATCTTCCTCTTTAAAATCAGGCCAGCAAATATCTGAATACCAAAATTCAGAATAAGCACACTGCCAAAGAAGAAAATTGCTTAATCTTTGTTCCCCAGAAGGTCTTATTATAATATCCGGGTCAGGTATATCTTTTGTATATAAATGTTTTTCAAAAATCTCATCATTTATATCTTCTAAATTAATATTCCCATTTAAAACATCTTCTACAATTAATTTTGTAGCTCTTATTATTTCATCTCTTCCACCATAATTTAAAGCTATATTCATAGTTATTCCTGTATTATTTTCCGTCTTTTCAACTGATGATTTTATTTCTTTTTGACATTCTATAGGAAGTCTAGATATATCTCCTAAAACATTTATTTTAACGCCGTTTTTATGTAGCTCATTAATTTCTTGTTTTAAATATTGTATTAATAATTTCATAAGTGCATTTACTTCATCTTTTGGTCTTTTCCAATTCTCAGTTGAAAATGCGTATAAAGTCATATACTTTACCCCAAGTCTATCTGCTTCTTTTAATACTCTACGGATAGTTTCAACACCAGCTTTATGACCCATAGTTCTTGGTAATTTTCTCTTTTTAGCCCATCTTCCATTACCATCCATTATTATAGCAATATGTTCAGGAATATTACCCATATCAATATTTATGTTATTATCTATATTTTCTTTTTCCCCTTTTAAAAAATTAAGCATGAGTTTCCTCCCCACCTTTATTTATGTAAAAAACCTGCTAAAGAGCAGGTTTTTTGTTTAAATTAGATTGACATTATCTCTTTTTCTTTTGCTTCTATTAACTTATCTATTTCCTTAACAAATTTATCAGTAGATTTTTGAATATTATCTTCAGCTTTTTTCATTTCGTCTTCTGTAAGCTCTCCATCTTTCTTAAGAGCCTTTATCTTATCATTTGAATCTCTTCTAATTGATCTTAATGCTATCTTAGCGTCTTCTCCAGCTTTTTTTACATTTTTAACTAGATTTTTTCTAGTTTCTTCTGTTAATTCTGGTATTATTAATCTTATAACAGCACCATCATTTGAAGGATTAAGACCTAAATCTGAAGTAAGAATAGCCTTTTCTATATCTTTTAAAAGAGTTGATTCCCAAGGAGTTATTTGAAGAACTCTTGGTTCTGGAGCAGATATGTTAGCTACTTGATTTAAAGGACACATACTTCCATAATATTCAACTTGAATTCTGTCAAGCATTGTAGGATTAGCTCTACCTGCTTTCATTGTTGATAAATCACTTTGTAAAACATTTATTGTTTTTTGCATTTTTTCTTCTAGTGTTTTGAAAATCGCCTTAGTCATAAATATCCTCCTTTTTTTATTTTGAAACTAATGTACCTATTTCTTCACCTGTAATTGCTTTTTGAATATTTCCTGGTTCATCTAAACCAAATACTAATATAGGAATTTCATTATCCATGCATAAAGAAGTCGCTGTTGAATCCATAACTTGTAATCCTTGTTCTAAAACTTCTATATATGATAGTTTATCATATTTTTTAGCATCTGAATACTTATGAGGGTCTTTGTCGTAAACACCATCTACTTTTTTAGCTAGAAGAATTACGTCTGCTTCTATTTCAGCCGCTCTAAGAGCTGCTGTAGTATCAGTTGAGAAATATGGATTTCCTGTTCCAGCTGCAAATATAACAACTCTACCTTTTTCTAAATGTCTCATAGCTCTTCTTCTTATAAAAGGTTCAGCTATTTCTTTCATTTCTATTGCAGTTAATACTCTAGTATCTACTCCAACTTGCTCAAGTGAATCTTGAAGAGCTAAAGCATTTATACAAGTAGCCATCATACCCATATAGTCAGCAGTAGTTCTATCCATACCTTCGCCGCTTCTACCTCTCCAGATGTTTCCGCCTCCAACTACACATCCAACTTCTACTCCTGAATTAACTAATTCTTTTATTTCTAATGCTATTCTTTTCGCTACATTAAAATCTAATCCAAAACCATTAGTTCCAGCAAGAGCCTCACCAGATAATTTTAGTATTACTCTATTATATTTACAATCTGCCATTTAAATCCCTCCAAATATTCATATGTTGATTTTCAAAAAAAGAGAACACAAGGTGTTCTCTTTTGTAGGTCACTATTTACCCATTTGTTTTGCAACTTCTTCAGCAAAGTTTTCTTCTTTCTTTTCGATTCCTTCGCCTCTTTCAAATCTAACAAACTTTGTTATAGTCATTGGAGCACCTGCTTCTTTTGACTTTTCTTCTAATAACTTAGCTATTGTCTTATCTCCATCTTTAACCCATACTTGGTCAACTAAACAAACTTCTTTGAAGTATTTTTGAATTCTTCCCATAACCATTTTTTCAACGATTTTTTCTGGCTTTCCTTCATTTAAAGCTTGAACTCTGTAGATTTCTTTTTCTTTTTCTAATGATTCTTGATCTACTGAATCTCTGTTTAAAAATAGAGGGTTAGCAGCAGCTACTTGCATACATACTTCTTTAGCTACTTCTGAAGCTACTTCTTGATTTCCTTCAGTTGAAACTTCAACTAAAACACCAATTCTTCCGCCACCGTGAATATAGCTTTCGATTGCACCATTTTCTAATGCTAATCTTTCAAATCTTCTTACTGTCATATTTTCTCCAAGCTTAGCAACTAAAGCAGTAAGAGTTTCTTGAACTGTAGCATCTCCCATTTTTTCGTTTAATAATTCTTCTACTGTTGTAGCATTGCTTTCAACTACTAATTTAGCAACATTTTCAGCAAATGCTATGAAATCTTCGTTAGCAGCAACGAAATCTGTTTCACAGTTAACTTCTACTATTGAAGCTTTCTTTTTATCTTCAGTTACAAAAGTTTTAACTATACCTTCTGCAGCTATTCTTCCAGCTTTCTTAGCAGCAGCAGCTAATCCTTTTTCTCTTAATACTTCGATAGCTTTTTCTATATCTCCATTAGTTTCTGTTAAAGCTTTTTTGCAGTCCATCATACCTGCACCAGTTTTATCTCTTAATTCTTTAACTGACTTTGCAGTAATCATTATAATTCCTCCTTAAATTTTAAAAGTAACCCTTATCATCTAGGGTAAAAGGTAAATGAAGTTACCCTCACCTACCTTTTATTTAGCATCTATATTATTCAGCTATTTGTTCACCTTGTCTTCCTTCGATTATAGCATCAGCCATTTTAGCTGCGATTAATTTTACAGCTCTTATAGCATCATCATTTCCTGGAATTACGTAATCAACTTCTTCTGGATCACAGTTTGTATCTACGATAGCTACAACTGGAATTCCTAATATTTTAGCTTCTGAAATAGCATTCTTTTCTTTTCTTGGGTCAACTACGAACATAGCTCCGATATTCTTTGAATCTAAATTCTTGATACCGCCAAGGTTCTTTTCAAGCTTTTCCATTTCGCCTTTTAATTTTATAACTTCTTTCTTAGGAAGAACATCAAATGTTCCATCTTCTTGCATTCTTTCTAAATCTTCTAATCTCTTGATTCTAGTTTTGATAGTCTTGAAGTTTGTTAACATTCCACCTAACCATCTGTTGTTTACGAAGTGCATGTTTGATCTTACAGCTTCTTCTTGAATAGCTTCTTGAGCTTGCTTCTTAGTTCCAACAAAAAGTACTTCTTTTCCTTCTTCTGAAACTTCTCTTAAGAAGTTATAAGCTTCTTCTGCCTTTTTAACTGTTTTTTGAAGATCTATAATATAGATTCCATTTCTTTCTGTGAAGATGTAAGGAGCCATTTTAGGGTTCCATCTTCTAGTTTGGTGTCCAAAATGTACACCAGCTTCTAATAATTGTTTCATTGATATAACTGACATATTGTTACCTCCTGGTTTTTCCCTCCACTATCGATATAATTACAATAAACCTTAAATAAAGGCACCTATATCATAATTTCGATAATGTGTGTATTTTTATTACCTTAGATAGTATATCATAAGGTAATTTTTCTATCAACATAAATTTATTTTTTTTTATATTTTTATATAAAATAATACGAGTAACTAAAATTCAATGTTACTCGTATTATTGACTACTTTATCTTTTTTAATTCATCAAGTAATTTATCATTTAATATTCTTATATGAGTTCCCTTCATACCTAATGATCTTGACTCAATTACTCCAGCACTCTCAAACTTTCTTAAAGCATTTACTATAACGCTTCTAGTTATTCCAACTTTATCAGCTATTTTTGATGCTACAAGTAATCCTTCATTTCCACCTAACTCATTAAATATATGTTCTACAGCCTCTAATTCTGAATATGATAATGTTCCTATAGCTAATTGAACTACAGCTTTCTTTCTTGTTTCTTCTGCTAGTTCTTCTTGTTTTGCTCTTAACATTTCCATTCCTACTATCGTTGCGCTATATTCACATAAAACAAGGTCATCATCTGTAAATACTTCTCCAAATCTTGCTAGAAGTAATGTGCCTAACCTCTCTCTATTTCCTATAATAGGTACTATAGTTGATAGCTTGTCTGACATAGTACACATTCCTATTCCATCAAAGACACATTCACCTTTGTTTGGTAAATTAGCTAAAGTTTCTGAAACCTTTAATAACTTTTCATTATAATCATTTGGAAACTTTTTTTCTTCTATAACTTTCTCTTTCATTATTTCACATTCAAAGCTAGTTGCAAAACTATGACCAATAACTTTTCCTCTTTTGCTAACAATATAAACATTACAAGCTAAAACATCACTTAAAAGTTCACATATGTCTTCAAATGCTACTGCTTCAGTTCCTGACTTTTGCAGTATTTTATTTAATTTTCTCGCTTTATTAAGTAGTGATGACATTAAAAATCCTCCTTGATATCTAACTATTTCAGATTCATATTGTCATTTGTTAGAATATTTAAAATTGTTTTAATTTTTTAACAAATCCGTAATACTAATACAGTTTATCACACCAAGTTATCTATTTCAATATCATTCTAATTTTTTTGACAAAGCTTTTATATTATTTTAGTTTAATCTTCTTTAATTTCTTCTTTGTTAGTTTTTAGTTCCTCTTTATGTTTGCATTCTGGATTTGAACATTCTATATAATCTCCAGATTTTTTAGAATATTTTTTCACCATATAAGATCCACATTCTGAACATTTTTCTTTGACTGGTTCATTCCAACTTACAAAATCGCAATCTGGATATCTAGAGCATCCAAAAAACTTCTTACCTTTTTTACTTCTCTTTGCTAAAACTTTTCCTCCACATTTTGGACAAGGTGCATCTATTTCTTCTACTATTGGTTTAGCATTTTTACATTCTGGATATCCTGGACAAGCTAAAAACTTTCCATATCTTCCTTTTTTAATAACCATCATTCTTCCGCATTTATCACATTGCACATCACTAACTTCATCTTCTATAACGACCTTTGCCATTTCTTTTTCAGCTTTATCAAGTGATTTTTTAAGTGGTTCAAAAAATTCTCTAACTACAGATTTCCATTTAATTTTTCCTTCTTCTATACTATCTAGATTTTTTTCCATACTAGCAGTAAAGTCCACATCAGCTATTTGTTTAAAATATTCACATATTATATTATTAACTATAAAGCCTAATTCTGTTGGTATTAAATTTTTCTTTTCCCTATTTACATAATCTCTACTTAATAATGTTGAAATTGTAGGAACGTAAGTACTAGGTCTACCAATCCCCTTTTCCTCAAGCAACTTTACAAAAGATGCTTCTGTATATCTTGCAGGTGGTTGAGTAAAATGTTGTTTTCCTTCAATATTTGCTGCTGATAACACTTCTCCCTCTTCAAGTTCTGGAAGAGATGTATCATCTTCTTCATTTATAGCATATTCATAAATTTTCATGAATCCATCAAAATTTATTGTTGATCCTGTAGCCTTAAACTTGTAATCACCATTTAAAATATCTATAGAATTTGTATTTAAAATACAAGATGCCATTTGAGAGGAAACAAATCTCTTCCAAATTAAAGTATAAAGTTTATATTGTTCAGGTGATAAATTTGCTTTTGCTACCTCAGGAGTTATATCTATATTTGTAGGTCTTATAGCTTCATGAGCATCCTGGATATTTTTCTTTCCTTTATAAACTCTTGTTTCTTCAGGTAAATACTTCTCTCCATAATTATTTAAAATAAAGCTTTTAGCACTTTCTTGCGCTTCTTTTGATATTCTAACAGAATCTGTTCTCATATAAGTTATAAGACCAACTGTTCCGTATCCTTTAACTTCTACACCTTCATATAAAACCTGAGCTACTGACATAGTTTTCTTTGTCATAAAATTCAATTTTTTACTAGCTTCTTGTTGAAGTGTACTTGTAGTAAAAGGTGCTAAAGGATTTTTAAGTTTACTTCCCTTTTTTATTGAAGCAACTAAAAATTCATCTTTATTTAATTCTTCTATTACTTTATTAGAATCCTTTTCATTTTTCAATTCAATTTTCTTATTTTTATAAGTTGAAAGCTTTATTGGGAATTTTTTTCTTCCCTTTTTAAGAAAGCAATCAACCGTCCAATATTCTTCTGCTTTAAACCTTTTGATTTCTTCTTCTCTTTCACAAATTAATTTAAGAGCAGCTGATTGAACTCTTCCAGCACTTAATCCCCACTTTACATTTTTCCATAAAATTGGACTAATTTCATAACCAACTAATCTATCTAATATTCTTCTTGCTTGTTGTGCATCCACTAAATCTTGATTTATTTTTCTTGCATTTTTTATAGAGCTTTTAACTGCTGATTTAGTTATTTCATTAAATACTATTCTGCATTCCTCAGAATCATCTATCTTTAAAAGATTAGCTAAATGCCAAGAGATTGCCTCTCCTTCTCTATCAGGGTCAGTAGCTAAATATATTTTATCTGCTTTCTTTGCAGCCTTCCTTAAAGATTTAAGTAAATCTCCTTTTCCTCTTATTGTAATATATTTAGGTTCAAAATCATCATCTATATCAACACCTAACTTACTTTTAGGTAAATCTCTAACATGCCCCATAGAAGCTTCAACAATATAATTTTTTCCTAAGTATTTTCCTATTGTTTTAGCCTTCGCTGGTGATTCTACTATTACTAATTTTTGGCCCATAATTAACTCCAATTTTTATTGGAGTCTTCACCCCCTTAGATTCAAGTTATTCTTACATAATAATTTCCAGGTAAACTTAATATTTCATTTTTAATTTGCAGTTCAAATAATAAACCATATAAAGTATTTCTGTCAACCTGTGATTTTACAAATATGTCATCAATATGTACAGGTTCATTCTTAATCATGCTTAATATATTGCTAGAATTAGCTATAGTTTTTTCTATCTTCTTTTCTATTTTAAATATAGTATATATATCATCTAAGCAAGTATATATATAAGCACCATCTTTTATTAGAAGATTACACCCTAATCCCCTGTCTGAAAATATATCATGAGGAACAACTAAAATATCTTTTCCTTGATCTAATGCGCAACTAGCTGTTATTAATGAACCGCTTTTTTTATTAGCCTCGGTTATAATTACCCCTTTTGCTAATCCACTTATTATTCTGTTCCTTCTTGGGAAATTATATGCATTAGGTTTTGTTCCTGGCAAAAACTCCGATATTATTAAACCGTTTTCTTCTATTCTTTTTAATAATTCTTTATTGCTTAAAGGGTAACATATATCTAGTCCACAACCTAAAACAGCAATAGTTTTTCCATCATTTTTTAAACATTCATCATGAGCTATTTTATCTACCCCAAGTGCTCCTCCACTAACTATACATACCTTGTTTTTAGACAGATCTTTAGCTATTAGTCTAGTTGACATTTCTCCATATGAAGTATTTTTTCTAGCCCCAACTATAGCAACTATTTCTTCATTTAATAAATTTATATTCCCTTTATAAAAAATTATGTAAGGTGGTTCCTTTATATTTTTTAGACTTTCAGGATAATTACTATCATTAAATGAAATAAACCTTATATTAAGCAATTTTAAGTTTTCAATTAGCTTCTCAGTTTTATTTAATTCTTTATATTTATCATAATTTGTAAATTTTTTATTACTAAATGGAATTTCACTTTTTATTTCATCAAAATGAAGAAAAATCATCTTCTCATCTTTATATTTTTTTATAAGTTTAATTTTTTGAAGATTCGTACATTCCATTAACATTAACCATAATATATATTTTTCCATTTGTCTACCTCTCTTTAAATAAACTCACCATTTATATCCTTCCTATAATTTATTGCTTCTATAATATGTTCACTTTTTATTTCTTCTTCTAACTCTATATCTGCAATGGTTTGTGCTACTTTTACTACCTTCCCATACCCTCTAAGTGAAGGAGTATTTATTCTAAAATAATCTTCTAGTATTTTTTTTGCATTTTTATTTATCTTACACAATTCAAATATATCCTTTCCTTGTATATCTGAATTGAATTTATATTTTGTATTTTTTAATCTCTTATTTTGAAGTTCTCTCGATTTAATAACTCGCTCCCTAATTTGTTTACTATTTTCTGATGTTTTTCCTTTATTAAATTCATCTAAATTAATTAAAGGAACATAATTAAATATATCAATTCTATCTTTTAATGGTTTTGATAACCTTTTTTGATATCTTCTAACTTCATACTCACTGCATTCACACTTATCATTATGTCCTAATATAGACTTTCTACCACAAGGGCAAGGATTATAAGAAGCTATAAGTTGGAAGTTGCTTGGCATTTCTATCCTATCACTTAATCTATCTATTCTGATTACTTTTTCTTCTAATGGAATTCTTAAAACTTCTAAAACTTCTCTCTTGAACTCTAAAATTTCATCTAAGTATAAAACACCATTATGAGCTAAAGTAATCTCTCCAGGTTTAACTTCTTTTCCTCCACCAATTAATGCAGTTTTACTTATAGTGTTATGAGGTTGCCTAAATGGTATATTTATACTTTTATATTTATCTATCATTCCAGATATAGAATATATTTTAGCGACCTCTATTTTTTCCTCTTCTGTAAGAGGAGGTAATATAGAGTTTAATGCTTTTGCAAGCATTGTTTTTCCACTTCCTGGATTACCAAATAAAGCTATATTATGTCTTCCAGAAGCTGCAATTTCTAGTGCTCTTTTTGAAGATTGTTGTCCAATTATACAACTAAAATCTAAAAATTTTTCTATTTCTTTTTCTTCCTTATAATCACCATAATCAACTGGCAAAATATCCTCATAATTTATATAATTTATTGCTTCTTTTAAATTCTTAATTAAGTATACTTTACCTTTTCTTACCTCTAAAACTTCATTTAAATTTTCTTCAGGAATTAAAAATTTACTTATGTTATCATCTAATCCTTGAAGTAAAATAGAAATTATTCCCTTACTCCTTTTAAGTTCTCCATTTAAAGATAATTCTCCAATTAACAAATGTTCTTTTAAGTCCTTTTTTGGTAATTGATTAGATTCCATTAATATACCTATAGCTATAGGTAAGTCTAAAAGTGTACCAACTTTTCTCATATCAGCTGGCGCTAAATTTATAACTATTCTACCAAGAGGAAATTCAAATCCAGAATTTATTATAGAAGCTCTAACTCTTTCTTTAGCTTCTCTTACAGCAGCATCAGCAAGACCAACTATAGAAAAACTAGGAATCCCCTTTGATATATCAACTTCAACATTTATAACATAACTATTTATTCCAATATTAGTTGCACTATTTATATTTATTGCCATTTTAATCACCTCATAGATGATTATTAACAACAAAAAAGATTTTAATCAAAATTTTATTTAATAAATTTAATCTAACATGTCAATAATACATAACTGAGGTGTTTTAATATGAAATCTTTTAATAAAAAAATAGGATATTATGGTGAAAATATTGCAAAAGAATATTTAATTAAAAATGGTTATAATATAATTTGCAAAAACTATTCAAATAGATTTGGCGAAATAGATATAATCTGCAAAAAAGATGATATATTATGTTTTGTGGAAGTTAAAAGTAGATATAATAAAAATTATGGAAGTGCTATAGAATCTATAACTTATAAAAAAACTCAAAACATAAAAAAATTAACAAAATATTTTCTATTAAGTAATAATTATAAAAATTTTTTTATAAGATTTGACGTTTTAGAGGTTTATTTTAATACCAAAAATAATAATTATAATATCATTTATACAAAAGATGCTTTTAGATAAAAAAGTAGTAATAGCTTTTGCTATTACTACTTTTTATAGTATATTCCTTAAAAAACTCATTCTATGTATAGGTGTAGCTCCAAATTCCTTTAATGCATCTAAATGTTTCTTAGCTCCATATCCAACATTGCTTTCAAATCCATACTCTGGATATTTTTTGGAAATATCCTTCATTAGATTATCTCTATAAACTTTTGCAATTATAGATGCTGCAGCTATACTAGCACTTTTAGTATCACCTTTTATAACAAATTTATTTTCTATTTCTATACCTTTTATGTTGTATCCATCAGATAAAACTATTTCTGGTCTTTCTGAAAGCCCATAAGTTGCATCTAAAAATATTTTGTTATTACAATAAGCTATACCTTTTTCATCAATCTCATCATTAGAACATTCACTAATACAATAAGCTAATGCTTTTTCCTTTATTATTTCTGAAAGTTCTTCTCTTTTATGTTCAGATAATTTTTTAGAATCATTTAAGTAAAGTATAATATCATCTAAAGAATCTAAATCTAAAACTACAGCAGCTGATACAATTGGTCCAGCAAGTGGTCCTCTTCCTACTTCATCTACACCTGCAAGTACTTTCCCTTTAGCAAACCCTCTATCAAAATCATACATTTTTTTTACTCTTATAAATTCATCTTCTAATTTCTTTTTTTCTTTTAATATTTTATTACCTAAACTTTGAACATTTTTTCTTTTATCATTTAATAAAATTTTACTTAAAATATTTATATCATCTGTTTTAAAATTAAGTTCTAAATTATCAAATTCACTTTTTATATCTTTATAACTAAATTCTGATAAATTATCTTTTAAAAGATTCATAAAATTCAAACCTCCTTTATTAAGGTCTTTCTAATGATATCTTTCCTATTTTTCCGCCTCTAAACTCATCTAATAATATAACAGCTATTCTATTATAATCAATTTCGCGCCCCTTCATTATAGCACCTCTTTTTATAGCTATAGCATCTAAAGTCTCCAATGGATTATCGTATATTGTATCTATTTTATATCTTTCCATTAATTCATCTGGATAATACTGTTGTAATCTTTCAACTAATCTATATGCCAAATCTTCAATATCCATAATTTCATCTTTTATAGCTCCTGTAAAAGCAAGATTTAATGCAGTTTCATCATCCTCAAATTTAGGCCATAAAACTCCTGGTGTATCTAACATTTCAACATCCATAGATGTCTTTATCCATCTCTTACTCTTAGTAACACCTGGTCTGTCTCCAGTCTGTGCTATATTATTTCTAGCCATTTTATTTATAAATGTTGACTTTCCAACGTTAGGTATACCTACTACCATAACTCTTGTCATTATTGTTTTTAATCCTTTTTCTCTAAGTCTATCATGTTTTTCTTTTAATAATTCATTAAGAGCAGGCTTTATTTTTTGAAGTCCACTTCCTTTTAAGCAGTTTACCTCTAATACTTTAACATTATCTTTTGTTAAAGATTTCATCCATTCTCTTGTAACTTTAGACTCAGTTAAGTCACTTTTATTTAAAAGTATTAATCTTGGTTTATTTCCAACTAATTTATCTATATCAGGATTAGCAGAACTTTTTGGTATTCTTGCATCTCTAATTTCAATAACTGCATCTACAACTTTTAAATTCTCTTTTATTTCTCTTTGAGTCTTTTTCATATGCCCTGGGAACCAGTTTATTGCCATAAAAAATTCCTCCTTTAATTTATTTATAGAAAAAAAAGAGACTTACTTCTAAGCCTCTTCTTTATGGTTAATTATCTTACTAATAATTCTTTAACCTTAGCAGCCTTACCTACTCTATCTCTTAAGTAGAATAACTTAGCTCTTCTTACTTTACCTCTTCTAGTCACTTCAATTTTTTGAATCATTGGAGCGTTCATTGGGAAAGTTTTTTCAACTCCTGTACCGTAAGCTAATCTTCTTACAGTGAAAGTTTCTCTTAAACCACCGTTTTGCTTCTTAATAACAGTTCCTTCGAATACTTGGATTCTTTCTCTGTTACCTTCTTTTATTAATTGGTGAACTTTTATGTTGTCCCCAACGTTGAAGCTTGGTAAATCATTTCTTATTTGTTCTTGTTCGATTGCTCTTAAAATTTCGTTCATTGTGCATTCCCTCCTAAAATTAATTTGACGTTCATTCCGGAGCTTAAAATCCAGAAGAGGACCGCCCGTACTAGCACAAAGCATATTCTATCATAAAAAATATCTCTTTGCAATAATTTATTTATTAAATATATACCTAAATATAGTTTCTTCATCAAATATGCATACTTATAATAATTTATTTATTATAAGTTTTTAATATTTTTTTATCTTCCTTTGTTAATTCTATTTTATCAAATAAGTCTTTCCTTCTATCTCTTGTAATGATTAAAGATTGTAATCTTCTCCATTTTCTAATATTTTCATGATGTCCTGATAAAAGTACTTCCGGAACTCGTTTTCCTTCAAATTCTTCAGGCCTTGTATATTGAGGATATTCTAATAATCCATTTGAAAAAGATTCATCCATAAAACTTTCTTCTTTACCTAAAACTCCAGGTTTTAGCCTTAAAACAGAATCAATAACTGGTATAGCAGCCATTTCTCCACCAGTTAATATAAAATCTCCAATAGAAATTTCTAAATCTATGTATTCATATATTCTTTCATCTATTCCTTCATAATGCCCACATAAAAATATTAATTCATCTTCTTTTGCTAATTCTTTTGAAAGGTCATGATTAAATTTCTTTCCTCTAGGTCCTAAAAAAACTACTTTTCCTTTGTTTTCTTTTTTACATTCTCTTATAGTATCTATTACAGGCTGAGGTGCCATAACCATACCAGCACCACCACCATAAGGATAATCATCAACTTTTTTATGCTTATTTTTAGTATAATCTCTTATATTTAAAGTTTCTATTTCTATAAGTCCTTTTTCTTGTGCTTTTCCTATAATACTATGGTTAAATATTGAAAACATCTCTGGAAAAAGAGTTAATATACTAATCTTCATCTAACCATTCTCCTACAGGTCTTATAATAATTTTTTCATCTTCTAAATTAATATCTAAAACTATATCTTTAAGTACAGGAATTAACAATTCTTTTGGTTCTCTTATCCAATATACATCATTATTTTTAGTTTCTATAACATCATATATAGGCCCAAGATCATTTCCTTCTGTATCAAATACATGAATTCCTATAAGATCTCTAGCATAAAAAGTATCTTCTGGAAGTTCTGGTTCCATATCCCTTGGTACTTCTATAATTTTATTTTTATATTTTTCTGCATCATCTATAAAGTCTATTCCTTCAATTTTCAATATAACTCTATCTTTTTGAAATTTTACACCTAATATTTTTCTCTCTATTCCATCAATAAAAATAACTTCATATCTTTTAAAGTTATTT
The DNA here is from genome assembly GCF_058310295.1 of Clostridium sp. TJA020. Lineage (NCBI taxonomy): Bacteria > Bacillati > Bacillota > Clostridia > Eubacteriales > Clostridiaceae > Clostridium > Clostridium sp. TJA020. The sequence continues at coordinate 158,864 of NZ_JBZEFC010000001.1, read as the reverse complement.
ACATCTTCAGTAGAAGGTATAACTTTAACCTCACCTTTTAACCCATGAGTATTAACAATCTTCCCTACTTTAAAAAATTCTCTCATATATTTATCACCTCTTTTTATAATTAAAAATTTTATACTTTATATGATTTTATTATAAAAAAGAGTTAGGCTTCACCTAACTCTTTAAATAATTTCAACTACTACTCTTTTTTCTTCTTTTATTGCTGCAGCCTTTACTACGGTTCTAATAGCTTTCGCTATTCTTCCCTGTTTTCCAATAACTTTGCCCATATCATCTTGTGCAACCCTAAGTTCTAGTATAATTGATTGTTCACCTTTAATCTCATTTACTGTAACTTCATCTGGATTATCTACAAGGGACTTAGCTATTACTTCTACTAATTCTTTCATAGTGTCCTGCATCTAGTTATATACTAAGTTGCAGAATTCACCTCCTAGTATTACTTGTTTAGGCCTGCTCTTACGAAAAGCTTTTTAACTACATCTGTTGGTTGAGCACCATTTTGTAACCATTTATTAGCTTTTTCTTCGTTTATTTTTATTTCTGCTGGTTCTGAAACTGGATTATAGTATCCGATCTCTTCGATGAATCTACCATCTCTTGGGCTTCTTGAATCAGCAACAACTACTCTATAGAAAGGTGCTTTTTTAGCTCCCATTCTTCTTAATCTAATTTTTACTGCCATGTTAATTTCACCTCCTTTAAAAAATAATTATATATTAACTCATAAAAGGTAACTTACCTAAGAGACCTTTTTTGGCTCCCTTTTGCAATGATTTCATTTGTTTCATATTCTTTTTCATCATTTCGTATCCTTTAATAAGTTTATTAACTTCTTGAATTGTTGAACCTGCACCCTTTGCAATTCTCTTTTTTCTTGATGAATTATTTATTACAAGGGATGGATTTCTTCTTTCTTTTAATGTCATTGAAAGAATTATTGCTTTAACTTTTTCCATTTGCTTTTGACCTTGATCAAAATCAATACCTTGCAGCTCTTTTGAATTTACTCCAGGTATCATTTCCATAAGTTTATTAAGCGGTCCAAGCTTTTTCATTTGCTCCATTGCAGTTAAATAATCTTCAAAATTTAAGCCTTGATTCATCATTTTCTTTGTAAAATCCGCTGCTTCTTCTTCATCTATTGCAGATTGAGCCTTTTCAATAAGAGATAATACATCTCCCATGCCAAGTATTCTTGATGCCATTCTATCTGGATGAAAAACTTCAAAATCATTCATCTTTTCGCCAACACCAATAAATTTTATTGGTTTTTCAGTGATAGATCTAATTGAAAGTGCCGCTCCACCTCTAGTATCACCATCAAGTTTAGTTAATATAACCCCTGTTAAGTCAAGGTCATTATTAAATGTTTCTGCAACATTTACAGCATCTTGTCCTGTCATAGAATCTACTACAAGTAAAATCTCTGAAGGATTAACAGCTGACTTTACATCTTTAAGTTCTTGCATCAAGCTTTCATCTATATGTAATCTACCTGCTGTATCTATAATAACTACGTTATTACCATTATCTTTAGCATGCTTTATGCCAGCTTTTGCAATATCAACAGCTTTAACCTTATCTCCCATTGAAAATACAGGTATGTCTATTTGCTTACCTACAACTTCTAATTGCTTTATAGCTGCAGGTCTATATATATCACATGCTACAAGAAGCGGCTTTTTATTATTCTTTCTAAGGTTTAATGCTAATTTACCACACATTGTAGTTTTACCAGCCCCTTGAAGACCTACAAGCATTATAACTGTAGTTCCACTACTTGAATAATTTATTTTACTTTCGCTTCCTCCCATAAGTTCAGTAAGTTCATCGTTAACTATTTTAATAACTTGTTGTCCTGGTGTCAAGCTCTCTAGAACATTACTTCCAACGCACTTTTCACTCACACTTTTAACAAACTTTCTTACTACTTTATAGTTAACATCTGCTTCTAATAAAGCAAGCTTTACTTCCCTCATAGCTTCTTTTATATCTTTTTCATTAAGCTTACCTTTTCCCCTTAATTTTTTAAAGGTATTTTGAAGCTTTTCTGATAATCCCTCAAAAGCCATACTAAACCTCCTAATATTATAAATCTTCTAGCTCTTTCTTAAGCATATCATATTCTTTATCAGAAATAGAATACTTTTCTTTAAAGTTTTTAAGAAGTTTTATAATTTTTTCTTCTCGATTTATACTCTTTTGAAGTAAGTTCAATTTGTTTTCATAGGTTAAAAGTTGCTTATAGCACCTTTTAATTAGATCATGGATTGCTTGACGACTTGTGTTGTTTAATTCAGCAATTTCAGCTAAGGATAAGTCATCATCAAAATATAATTCCATAATATTTCTTTGTTTTTCAGTTAATAATGGTTTATAAAAATCCATTAATAATGAAATCTCAACCCTATCTTCCATCATAATAATCACCTTACCACAAAAGAGATGATACCAAATAAATTTATAGGTGTCAAGTATTTTTACTTAACACCTATAAAAAATTTTATTATTTTTTAAAATAGTGCTTCTGCAAAGCTTTTAGCATCAAATTTCTGAAGATCATCTATACCTTCTCCAACTCCTATATATTTAACTGGAATATTAAGAGTTTGTTTTATAGATATAACAACCCCACCTTTAGCTGTACCATCTAATTTAGTTAATATGATACCATCTATAGGGCAAGCTTCCATAAACTGCTTAGCTTGTATAACAGCATTTTGACCTGTTGTTCCATCTAACACTAATAATGTTTGTTTTTTAGCTTCACTGTATTCTCTATCAATTATTCTGTTTATTTTTGAAAGTTCATTCATGAGATTCTTTTTATTATGTAATCTACCTGCTGTATCACATATTAAAAGATCAACATTTCTAGCCTTTGCTGCTTGAACTGCATCAAAAACAACAGCTGCTGGATCTGAACCCTCACTTTGTTTAACTATATCAACAGAGGCTCTTTCACTCCAAACTTCTAATTGATCTATTGCAGCAGCTCTAAATGTATCTGCTGCTGCTAATAATACTTTTTTACCTTCTGCTTTATTTTTAGCTGCAAGCTTTCCTATTGATGTTGTCTTACCAACACCATTTACACCTATAACTAATAATACTTCTTTTTCATTTGAATCATTTGATTCTTCATCTTCACTTCCTTCAAGTAACATATCTGTTATTACTTCTTTTAAAGCTGGTTTTACCATTTGAGGATCATTTATTTTTTCTTTTCTTATTTTCACTTTTAATCTATCTATAATTTCTATAGTTGTGTCCATACCTATATCTGATATTATTAAAATTTCTTCTAATTCTTCATATAAGTCATCATCTATAGTTACAGCTAAATTTAAAGCCTCATTTATTTTATCTTGTAACCCATCTCTAGTTTTTGTTAATCCAGTTTTTAGTTTATCAAATAATTTTCCAAACATTATCTTACCTCCATAATAACTATTTATTTAAATCAACTGATAGTACCTTTGATATTCCTTTTTCCTCCATAGTAACACCGTACATTATATCACTTACTTCCATAGTTCCTTTTCTATGTGTTATTACTATAAATTGTATTCCTTTTTCTGAAAATCTTTTTAAAAATTCTGAATATCTATAGACATTTGCATCATCTAAGGCGGCTTCTATTTCATCTAATATACAAAATGGAGTAGGTTTCATTTTAAGTATACCAAACAATAATGCTATTGCAGATAAAACCTTTTCCCCACCTGACATTAAATTTATATTTTGAAGCTTTTTACCAGGTGGCATAACGTTTATATCTATATTAGCTGTAAGCTCATCACCTTCCCCTAATATAAGTTCAGCATTTCCACCTTTAAACAATTCTTTAAAAGTTTCATTAAAATTTTTATTTAATATTTTAAAATTTTCTTTGAATAAAATTCTCATTTTTTCTGTCATTTCTTCAATAACTGAAAGTAATTCATTTTTTGACTTTTCTAAATCTTCTTCTTGAGATGACATAAACTCGTATTTCTCACTAACTTCTTCATATTCAGATATAGCACCAAGATTTACAATACCAAGAGCTGATATTTTTCTCTTTATAGAACTTATAAAATCTTTAAAACTCCTTAAATCTTCTATAGGTTTAGCTATTTCTTTTGCCTCTTCATATGTTAAATTCATTTCTTCATTAAGCTTTTTATAATGATTTTCAATTTCCATTTCACTTTTAGCTTTAAGTATTTCTCTTTTATTAAGTTCGCCTTCTTCTTTAGTTAAAACATCTCTTATTTCACTTATTAAGCTATCTATTTCACTAAATTCTTCTTTAAGCATACCTCTTTTCAAATCGTTTTTCTTAAAAATTTCTTCAAGGTTTTCAATTCTTTCATTATTTTTATTTATTAATTCTATATTATAGTGAATTTTTTCTTTACTAATTGAAATACTTGAAGTAGCTTCTGAATTTTCCTCGTTAATCTTTTCAATTTTCAAATTAATTTCTTTAAGATCAGAATCTTTTCTTATTATTTCAGCACTTTTTGTTGAAATAAGCTCATTTATCGATGCAATACTTATCTTTACTTCTGTAAGTTTATTATTAAGATTATTTAAATATAATTTTTTATTATTTAATGTTTCTTCTAATTCTAATTCTTTTTGTTTATTAAATTCATTTTCACTTGCTAAGCTTAATATACTACTACTTAATTCTTCAAGCTTAAATTTTAAATCACTCAAATCTATTTCTATTAAATCTTTCTCATCTTTTGCCTTTAAATTATTCTCTTTTAGATTTTTAATCTGATTTTCTAAATTCATAAGTTCGTTTTTGTTTGTTGCAAGCTCTATTTTTATAGCATGCATACTATCTGTTAAATTTAAAACCTCTTCATCTATATCTTTTCTCTTTTTAGTGATTTCCTTTATATAATCTGAAGTTTCATCTAATTTTAATTTAGTTTCTTTTATTTTTTCTTGTATTTCTTCTATTTCTCTTTTTCTACTTAATATGTTAGTAGTTTTTCCCTTTATACTACCACCTGTCAATGCTCCACCAGCATTTAGTATTTCTCCTTCTAAAGTAACAATTCTATATTTATAATTTATTATTTTAGCAATTTTGAAAGCACTATCCATATCTTTAGCTATTATTGTTCTACCAAGAGAATAGTTAATTACTTTTATATATTTATGATTAAAATGAACTATATCTGATGCAATACCTAAATATCCATCTATATTTTTAACTTTGTCATTAACCTCTAACTTGCTACTATTTATTATGTTAAGTGGTAAAAATGTTATTCTACCTAATTTATTATTTTTCAAATAATTTATAAGATCTTTAGCTATATTTTCTGTCTCTGTAATAACATTAGATATAGAAGATCCAAGTGCTGTTTCTATAGAAGTTTCATATCCTTTAGGAACAGTAAATACCTCACCTAACACCTTTATACCTTCAGTATGAGGAGTTAATTTCCTATCTACTCTATCCATAAGGTTCTTTAATGATCTATTATAGCCTTCGTATCCATTTTCTAAATCTTCAAGCATAGATTTATTGGCTTCATATTTACTTAATGAAATACTTAAAAACTTGGATTCTTTTTCTTTATTTGCTATTAAATTATTTATATTTAATAAATTATTTTTATTTTCTACTAATTTATCAGTTAATATTTCATACTCTTTTTCTTGTGCTTCAATTTTTAATGTTAATCCATTAATTGTTGATCTATTAATGCCTAGTCTATTATCTATACTTTTAACTTCTTCATCAATTTTATACTTTCTCTCTTCTTTAGATTTTATTTCACCTTTTATTTCAGTTATTTTATTATTTATTGAAGAATTATTTTTAATTAAATCTAATTCACTCTTTTTTAAATTATTAATTTCTAATTCTATGTCTTTTACTTTTAAAGATATAGATTTAATATCATCATCTAATTTTTCAATCTCTAATAATTTTATTTTTTCTTCTTCTTTCTTTTCTGAAAGTTCTTTTTTTAGAAATTCTTTTTCTTTATTTATATCTAAAATCTTACTGTTTAATCCATATTTCTCAAACTTATTTTTTTCAATAGTTTTATTTAAATTATTAATTCTTTCATTATGTAATTCAATATCACTATTTGCTTTTGTTATATCTTCTTTTTTTCTAAAATACTCTAGCTTTTCTTCAGTGCTTTTTCTTTCTAATTCTTCTAAGCTTTGTTCTATATCTTTTAATTTTTGCTTTTTTAAATTTAAATCTTCTCTTTTTGCATTTAATTCATTTTTCTTATCATCTAATTCTTTATTAAATTCTTTAATTTCTCTTTCAATAATTTTAATATTATTTACTATTAAAGAAACCTCTTTTTCTTTTAAATCATTTGATAAGTCTTTAAATTTTAATGCCTTTTCTCTCTCTATTCTTAAAGGCTCTAATCGCTCTTCATATGTAGAAATTATATCTCTTATTCTAATTAAATTTTCTTCTGTATTTGAAAGCTTTTTTTCAGCTTCATTTTTTCTAAATTTATATTTAACAATTCCAGATGCTTCTTCTAATAAATTTCTTCTATCTTCTGGTCTACCACTTAAAATAGCTTCTATTTTACCTTGTCCTATAAGAGAATACCCTTCTTTTCCTATACCAGTATCCATAAATAAACTATTTATATCTTTTAATCTACATTTACTATTATTTAATAAATATTCTGTTTCACCTGATCTAAATATTCTTCTAGTTACAGTTACTTCATTATAATCAATTGGTAAAACCTCATTTGAATTATCTAAAGTAAGAGAAACTTGTGCAAGTCCAACAGGTTTTCTATATTGTGTTCCAGAGAAAATTACATCTTCCATCTTTCCGCCTCTTAAAGTTTTTACACTTTGCTCACCAAGAACCCATCTAACAGCATCAGATATGTTACTTTTTCCACTACCATTTGGACCTACTATTGCTGTAACTCCCTCTTTAAACTTCAACTCTGTTTTATCAGCAAAGGATTTAAATCCTCTTAACTCTAAAGATTTTAAAAACACAAATTCCACTCCTTTATATAAATATTGGTATCAAGGATATTAAAAATACCAAAACTAAAAAAACTGCAAGAGCAATTTGCATTTTTTCTCTAGTTTTTTTTCTCATTATATCACCTCTATATTTAATTATATTTAAACAAAACGAGAGCAAAACCCTCGTTTCATTTAAATTTCTATATTTTTTTCTACTATATTTCTAATTAATACTTTTCCCTTTTCAACATCATCAGTTATCTTAACAGTAATATTATAACCATCTTCTTTTAGCTTGTTGAAATAATATTTCTTATTAGCATATAACTTACTAACATCTCTATTATTAATTAAAATTTCCAAATTATCACTTATAATTTCTTGTTTTATTTTATCTATAAGAAGGCTACTTTCTACAAGCTCTCTAAATGCAGGGTGAAAAGGACCATCTATAATATCTCCACCTTCATTTATAGTATCTGTAGGCTGAAGTCCTATTCTTATAACATTTATTCCTTCTTTTTTATACATAAAATATATTTGTTTACTAACATCTACTGCTAAATCCAATGTATAAGGAGTATATTCTCCTCTATTATACATAATTTCCATAGGAGTATCTTTAATAACTAAAGATGGATATATTCTTACTATTTCAGGTTTTAATTGTATTGATAATTTAGCACTATTTATATCTTTTTCTTTATTTGATTTAGGTAATCCTGGCATTAACTGATGTCCTAATACTATTCCATACTTTTTTATTAGCTTAGATGCATTAATTACATCTTCTACCGTATGTCCCCTACCAGCTGCAGTTAATACTTCATCATTTAAAGATTGTACTCCTAATTCTATTATATCAACATCATATTCTTTTAAATAAGTTAATATATAATCATTTATATAATCTGGTCTAGTTGACATTCTTATTTTATCTACTATTCCTAAATCTTTATATCTTTTAGCAACAGATAATAACTCTCTTTGCTTTTCTTCCTTTATAGCTGTAAAAGTACCACCAAAGAAAGATACTTCGATAGTTGCATCTTTATTTTTTATAGTACGATAATATTCTTCTATAATTTCCTTAACTTTTGTTCCATCAACCTTATCTCTTACACCTGTTATCCTATCTTGATTACAAAACACACAATTATGAGGACAACCTTCATGAGGAACAAAAATAGGTATAATATAATAATTTTTACTCATTTATTACCCCCATTTTTTCTAAGGCTTGTTTTGCAGAAGCTTGTTCTGCCTCCTTTTTAGAATATCCTTCACCTTCTCCCATACACTCATCATTTATTAAAACTCTAGTGTAAAATTTTCTTCTATGTGGAGGACCTTCAAATTTAACTAAATCATATTTTATTTGAACCTCACCATTTTTTTGTAAATGTTCTTGTAATTTAGTTTTAAAATCTAATATTATTTCATTATTTATAGCTTTATCTATTATATCTTTAAATTTATTCAAAATAAATGCTCTTGTAAATTCTAATCCTTTATCTAAATAAATAGCTGCTAAGACAGCTTCAACAGCATCCGCTTGTATTGAAGTTCTTTGTCTTCCTCCTGTAAGTTCTTCTCCCTTACTCATTCTTATGTAATTACCTAAATTTAATCCTTTTGCTACTTCAAAAAGAGAATTTTCACAAACAATTAAACTTCTGATTTTTGTAAGCTCCCCTTCAGATTTTTCAGTATAATTCTTAAATAAATATTCTGTTATGCATAATTGAAGAACTGAATCTCCTAAAAATTCTAACCTTTCATTATATTCTGTATCCTTATACTGGTTAGCAAATGAACTATGTGTTAATGCTTTTTTCAAATAACTTAGGTTAGTGAATTTTACTCCAAGAGTTTCTTCGAACTCTTTTACCTTTAATTTATTCATATATCCTCACTCCTCTAAGTTTATTCTTCAGTTTGCTCTTTAAACAAATTCAAGAATAAACTACATTAATTCTTTTATTATATTTTTAAATATAAAATCCCGCAATAAAGGCGGGATTTTACTATTCTTCAACATGATTTTTAACGTATTCTACAACATCTCCAACAGTTTTGAATCCCTCAACATCTTCATCCGGAATTTCCATATCTAATTCATCTTCTAATGCCATTATTAACTCAACTATATCTAATGAATCTGCATTAAGGTCATCAATAAATGATGAATCCATTGTTATTTCATCTTTATCTATGCTTAATTTTTCTGATACTATCTCTTGAATCTTTTCAAACATATTATCACCTCCTGAATCCTTCCCTTAGATAATATTATATATTAAATATACAGTCAATATTCTAATAAAATAATTTTTATTTTATTTCTTCTTTTATTTTCTCTATTACGTTACCTTTATAAAAAATTGTAGTCTGTTTTATTGCATTTTTAAAAGCTTTTCCATCAGAACTTCCGTGAGCTTTTATACAAATTCCATCTACTCCTAAGAAAGGAGCTCCACCAACTTCTTTATAATCAAATTTAATCATAAGCTTCTTAAAAACTGGTTTAAGAAGAGCTGCTCCAATTTTAGGCATAAAAGATGCTTCCATTATAGTATCCTTTATTATACCAAGTAAATTCATTGCAGCACCTTCATATAATTTAAGAGCAGTGTTTCCTATAAATCCATCACAAACTAAAACATCAACTTCTCCAGTTGGTATCTCTCTTGGTTCAACATTACCTACAAAATTTAATGATTCATTGCTTAAAAGTTTATAAGTTTCCTTTGTAAGTTCATTACCTTTTTCAGCTTCTTCACCAATATTTATAAGACCAACAGTTGGATCTTTTTTATTAAATACATTTTCATAATATATTTTACCCATTTTAGCAAACTGAACAAGATAATTAGGTTTACAATCCACATTTGCACCTGCATCAACTATCATAAACTTACCTCTTCTACCTGGCATTATAGGAGCTAAAGCTGGTCTTTCAACTCCTTTTATTCTACCAACAATCAAAGTACATCCCGCTAAAAATGCGCCAGTACTTCCCCCTGAGATAACAGCTTCACATTTACCTTCTTTCACTAAGTTTAATGCTTTTACTATACTAGAATCTTTTTTTCTTCTAAGTGCCATAACCGGATGTTCATTTGTAGATATTATTTCATTAGCATTAACTACTTTAACTCTATTTTTATCATAAGAATATTTATTTAATTCTTCATTTATTTTCTCTTCAGGACCTGTTATATATACTTCTATATCATTATATTCCTTCAAAGCATCTATAACACCTTCTACAACAGCTTTAGGTGCATTATCTCCACCCATTCCATCTATTGCTATTCTCAATTAACTCACCCCTTTTTGTATATATTTTTCTATATATAAAGAAAAGAAAGTCATAAGACTTTCTTTTATTCTTCTGAAGCTGCTACTTCTTTACCTTTGTAGTATCCACAGCTCTTACAAACTCTGTGAGCTAATTTCATTTCATGACATTGTGGGCATTCAACTATTCCTGGTAAGCTCGCTTTGAAAGTTTGAGCTCTTCTTGAATCTCTCTTTGCTCTATATGTTTTTCTTGCTGGACATCCCATTGATTACACCTCCTTATTTTCAAGCAGTGCCTTAAGACCTGCTAATCTAACATCAATATCATCATTGTCACAAGTACAATTTTCAATGTTAAGATTTTTACCACATTTGTGGCAAAGGCCTTTGCATTCATTACTGCAAAGCTTTTTAATTGGTAAGGTTGAAATTATTTCTCTTTCAACAAAATCTGTGATGTCTAATTCATCACCCTTTACAAATATTACATCATTATCTAATGAATCGTCAACATTTGTAAACCTTTCTTCTATTTCAAAATCTATTGGATAGATGAAGGTATCTAAACACCTTGAACAACAAAGCTTAAGCTCTGTTTTTACATGTAGTCTAACTACAATCTCTTTCTCCTTTGAATATATAGTTCCATTAACTAAAACTTTAGATACTGGTTCAACTACTTCTCCTTCAAAGTGAAATTTTTTCATATCAAAATCATAAGAAAAATTCTTTTCTCTTTCTTTTCTTGAAAAAAGACTAGAAAATTGTAATTTCATAAATTTCATGCTCTGGATAAAAATCCTCATGTCCACTAAGACACATTATATCACTAAACTAGCGACATAGCTCGAGCGAAAGCTCTTTTTCACCCCTTAGCTTAAAATATTTACTGAACAAACACAATTTATTATATAAAGGGTGACATAAAAAGTCAAGATTTTTTATTAATATTAACTATTTTATTAACTCTAATGTATCTTTAGCTATCATTAATTCCTCATTTGTTGGTACAACATATATCTTAACTTTGCTACCATCTTTTGATATTTCTTTAAGTTCTCCAAACACTTTGTTCTTTTCAGTGTCTAATTCAATTCCTAAGAATTCTAATCCCTTAACTATATCTTCTCTAGTTTCTATTGAGTTTTCTCCAACTCCTGCAGTAAATACTACTACATCTACTCCACCCATAATAGCAGCATATGCACCAATTTGCTTTCTAACGCTATAACTAAATATATCTAATGCAAGTTGCGCTCTGTTGTTATTTTCATTATAAGCAGCATTTTTTACATCTCTAAAGTCTGAACTTACTTCTGAAATTCCTAAAATACCTGATTTTTTATTTAATATATCATTTATTTCTTGTGATGAATATCCTAGTTCTGACATTAAGAAAGTTTCTATTGAAGGATCTATGCTTCCTGATCTTGTTCCCATAACTATTCCGTCAAGTGGTGTAAATCCCATTGATGTATCTATTGATTTTCCATCTTTAATTGCTGTAATTGATGCACCATTTCCTAAGTGACAAGTTATTATTTTTAAATCTTTTATATCTTTTCCCATAGTTTCTGCAACTTTTTGTGATACATACTTATGTGATGTTCCGTGGAATCCATATCTTCTTACGCCATTATTTTTGTAATATTCATATGGTATAGCATAAATATATGCTTCTTCAGGCATTGTTTGATGGAATGCAGTATCAAATACTACAGCCATAGGTGTATTTGGCATTAAAGCCTTACAAGCCTCTATACCTATTATGTTAGGTGGGTTATGAAGTGGTGCAAGTTTTACACAATCTTCTAAACATTTCATAACTTCTTCATCAACTAACACTGATTTTGAATATTTTTCTCCACCATGTACTACTCTATGTCCAACAGCTGCTATTTCATCCATTGATTTTATAACGCCATGTTTTTCATCAACTAATGCTTGTAAAACTAATTTTATAGCATCTTTATGATCTTTCATTTCTTGTTCTATTATATATTTATCTCTACCTTCAACTTTTTGAGTTAAAATTGAACCATTTATTCCTATTCTTTCAACTAATCCTTGAGCTAATGCTACTTCATTAGTCATATCTATTAATTGATACTTTAATGATGAACTTCCACAGTTTATTACTAATATTTTCATCTTGAGATCCCCCTTAAAAATTTATCAACGTCTAATTTCTACTACTAATTGCTATTACTATTTTGAAGCTTGTGCTTGAACTGCTGTTAAAGCAACAACATTAACTATATCTTCTGAACTACATCCTCTTGATAAATCATTAATAGGTTTTGCAAAACCTTGACATACAGGTCCTATAGCTTCTGCATTAGCAAATCTTTGAACTAATTTATATCCTATATTTCCAGCTTGTAAATCTGGGAATACTAATACATTTGCATTTCCTGCAACTTTACTGTTTGGAGCTTTTTGATTTGCAACCTTTTGAACTATTGCTGCATCTAATTGTAATTCTCCATCTATTTGTAAATCTGGTCTTAATTCTTTAGCTTTTTCTGTTGCTGTTCTAACTTTATCAACTAATTCATGATCTGCACTACCCATAGTTGAGAATGAAAGCATTGCAACCTTTGGTTCCATTTTACAAAGATTCTTAGCTGTTTCTGCTGTTGCAATTGCTATAGCAGCTAATTGATCTGAATTAGGATTTGGGTTAACAGCACAATCAGAGAATAAAAGCATACCTTGCTCTCCATATTTTGATCCTGGTACAAGCATTATAAAGAAACTTGATACTACTGATACTCCTGGTGCAGTTTTTATTATTTGAAGACCTGGTCTTAAAAGATCTCCTGTTGTATGAACAGCACCTGAAACCATTCCATCAGCATCATCTAGTTTTACCATCATTGTAGCAAAATAAAGAGGATCTCTAACTATTCTTTCAGCTTTTTCCATTGTCATACCTTTATTTTTTCTTAACTCATAAAAAGCTTCTATATATTCATTAAGCTTAGGTGATGTCTCTGGATCTATTATATCTACTCCTTCAAGATTAACACCTTGCTCTTTACCAGATTGTAATACTCTTTCTTTATTACCTATTAAAACCGGTATAGCTATTCCTTCATCAAATATTTTTCTAGCAGCAACTACCGTTCTAGCCTCGTCGCCTTCTGGAAGGACTATCTTTTTTTTATCAGACTTTGCAGCCTCCCATATTTTGTTCATAAGTTCCATGTTCATTTCTCCTTTCAAAGATCCGTGTATATCTTCACATATTAATATACTCCTAATTGATGCAAATTTTCAACCTTTAAAGGACATTTTTTTACTGTTTCATTGAATTCATTAGATTTGAAATACTGCAAATTTTCTGAATATTTATCCTCTCCCCTTTAAAAGTGCCACTTTAAAAATTATATGATATACTATGAGTATTATTTTAGTATTAAAGGAGGATTTTATATGAATTTAACAGGTATTATAACTGAATATAATCCCTTCCATTTAGGTCATAAATACCATCTTGAAAATGCAATAAAAGATACAAATTCTGATGGTATAGTTTGTGTAATGAGTGGAGATTTTATGCAAAGAGGAACACCTGCTATTATAGATAAATATACACGAGCTAAAATTGCTGTTTTAAACGGTGTAGATTTAGTTTTAGAATTACCACTTGTATATTCATTATCTTCTGCAGAAAATTTTGCTTTTGGTGGAGTCAAACTTTTAAACAGTTTAAATTGTATAAATAATATATATTTCGGAAGTGAAAGTGGAAATTTAAATAATCTTTTTAAAATAGCACATTCTTTAGCTTTTGAATCTACTGAATATAAAGAAAATTTAAAAGATAATATAAAAAAAGGTATACCTTTTCATACAGCAAGAACAAATTCTCTAAATTCTATTTTGCCAAATGACAATGTATATGAAATTTTATCAAACTCAAATAATATATTAGCAATAGAATATATAAAATCTATTATAAAATTAGATAGCAAAATAAAGCCCTTTACACTTAAACGTGAAGGTAATAACTATAATGACTTAAATTTGAGCAAAACATTTTCTTCAGCTACTTCTATAAGAAAATGTTTAAAAGAAAATATGAATTTAAATATTTTAAAAAATTCTATACCTTTAGAAACATATAAAGAATTAGAAAACTTATTTAATAAAAATTATAATTTTGTATTTGAAAATGATATGTTTGAATTTTTAAAATATAAAATCTTAACTAATGATTCTAAATTAAAAAACATAAATGATTTATCTGAAGGATTAGATAATAAAATAAAAAAAGAAATAATTAATTCTAAATGTATAAATGAGCTTATACTAAATATTAAAAGTAAAAGATATACTTATACAAGAATAAATAGAATTCTTACAAGTTTCTTCATAGGACTTGAGCAATATGATTTAACTAACATTAAAAATTATGATTTTAAATTTATAAGACCTCTTGCTCTTAATTCTACTGGTATGAAAATATTAAAAGAAATTAAGTCTAAATCTAATTTAAAAATATTAAATAAGATTCCAAAACATATAGATGATGATATTTTAAAAATAAACTTACTTGGTACAAAAGCTTATTCAATTTTAAATAAATCAATATCTCCTATTGAAGATTATTTAAAAACCCCTTATATACATAAGTAAAGTTTGCTATATTATGTGCATATAAATATTATTGATGGGAGTGATTTCGTGAATAATATTTATATTTTTATTTTATGTTTGTTTATATTTATTTTTATAGTTTTATTATTTAAGTTTTATAATATTGATAAAAACAATATTTTTTGTTTTTTTATAACTGTTTTAATAATATTATTTGTAAGTAATATTGAAGCATCTATTAATGCAGCATTAGATGGATTAAGACTTTGCTTTAAAGCTATAATTCCTACTATATTTTCATTTTCTCTTATATGCAATTTACTTATATGCTATGATGGAATATCAACATATTCTAAATTAATAGGTCCACTTATATGCAAACCATTAAGATTACCATCAAATTGTTCTTTTCCTTTAGTTGGTAGTATTTTATGTGGTTATCCATTAGGAGCTAAATTTAGTAGCAATTTATATGAAAATGGTGATATTGAAAAAAAAGATTATATAAGGCTTATAAATATAGCATCAAATACAGGACCTATATTTTTAATAGGGTCTGTTGGTGCTTCATTACTTGGAGATCCAAAATACGGCTACTTTTTACTTATAAGTAATTATTTATCTATATTTTTCATTGCAATAATAACAATGAAAAAGTCCTCTATGCATCAATTTAATGCGCAGAAGACTTCTTTTAAAGAAATAAGTTTTAGTGTTGCATTAGATAAATCTATTAAAGATGCATTAAACACAACATTATCTGTATGCTCGTACGTTGTAGCATTTTCTGTAATTATATCTATATTAAAAAATATAAACTTCATAAAAGACATATTTTTTAATATAGAAAATTTATTCAATATACCAAGAAATATGTTGTACGGAACATTTCTAGGTAGTATTGAACTAACAAATGGTTGTAGCATAATTTCATCTAGTTCCATGTCAATACACTTTAAATTAGCTATAATAAGCTTTTTAGCTTCATTCTCGGGCATATCTATAATAGCTCAAACATTTTCCTTTATAGGAAAACATAATGTATCTTTTTTTAGATATGTATTTTTAAAATTAATACAAGGAATTTTTAGCTTTATTTTTACTTTTTTATTGTCAAATATAGTATTTAAATCAATAGAAACATATTCATCTAATAATTTTTTTGTTTCTAATTACTTACTTAATTACTTATTGCCAATATTAATATTTTTAATTATTATTTTTATTATTCAATACATTGCTAAAAATAATTCAAAAAAGCTAAAAAACTAATCCATAGATCTTAATTCTTTTATATTTTCTTTTACAATGGAGCATGCTTTTGTAAGGTTTTCATCAATTTCCCTAGCTGTATCCTCAAAGCTTACTTGAAGCGATTTTATAAGCTCCATTTTTTTATTTTCCATTTGTTCATCTAAATCAGTTAATATTTCATCTGCATAATCTCTAGCACTTACTCTTAAGTTTTTAGATTCTCTTTTTGCAGTTGCTAATATTTCTTGAGCTCTTATTTTAGCTTCTTTAACAATATCATGATTTTCAATATTTTGTCTCATAAGAATCATAGTTTCTTCTTTAACTGAATCATATTCTCTTTTAGCCTCAGCTAAAATTCTTTCTCTTTCATTCATAACCCATTGAGCTTTTTTAAATTGATCAGGTAAACAATTTATAATATCATCAATAGTTTCCATAAACTCTTTTTTATCTACCATAACTTTACCGCTCATAGGAACCTTTGGCGCTCTTTCTATAGTATCTAATAAATATTCTAAATATTCTAAAACGTTAGCTTCTTGTTTATCCATATATACCCCCTACTTATTATTTTTTATTTTCTTTAGTATATACTCTTTAATATTTTCAGGAACTAAATTATCTATATTACCATTAAACTTACCAATTTGCTTAACTGCTGATGAACTTATAAATGAGTTGTTAGGAGATGATATCATAAAAACAGTCTCAACATCAGAATCTAAATTTTTATTAATAAGGGCCATTTGTGCTTCATAATCAAAATCAACATTATTTCTTAGCCCCTTTATTATAAGATTACTATTTCTCTTTTTTAATAAATCAATAAGAAGTCCTTCAAAACTTATAACTTCAACATTTTTAATATGAGAAGTTGCGTGTTTTATAAGTTCAACTCTTTCTTCTATATTAAATAAACCTTTTTTATCTATATTTATAAGAACAGCAACAACTATCTTATCAAAAATTTTAGCGCCTCTTTCTATAATATCTAAATGTCCATTAGTTATAGGATCAAAACTTCCAGGATATATAGCTTCTTTCATTAATCCTCTTCTCCTTCTATTTCATAGAAGCAAACTGTTGTATTTCCATATTTTTTACTTTTTAAAAGCTTAATATCTTCATATCCTTCATATATTTCTTCTATACTATCTATTTTCGTTACAATTATTCCATCATTAAGCAATAAATTATTTTCTTTTATAATTTTTATAGCTTCTGGAATCATTTCTTTACAATATGGTGGGTCTATAAAGATTAAATCAAATCTTTTACCTTTTCTTGCAAGACTTCTTAATCCATCATAAGCATCTATATTCATCGGGAAACAAAAATCATTGAATTTAAGATTTTCAACATTTTTCTTAAGTAAAGGAAATGTTGTCTTGCTTTTGTCAAATAAATAACATTCCTTTGCTCCCCTACTTGCAGCTTCTAATCCTAAACTACCAGTTCCAGCAAATACATCTATAACGCTAGCATCAGGTATGTATCCTTGAATCATACTAAACATAGCCTCTTTTACTCTATCTAGAGTAGGTCTTGTTTCATATGTTGGTGGTGATAATAATTTACGTCCTCTTGCCTTTCCAGCTATTATTCTCACTCTTTTGTCCTCCTTAAGTAGTTATATATATTTCATTCTATCATAATCAACTTTTTTATACAATTTATAATTAATTAAAGCAAATATACTTACTGCTTTTTTCCAAATTATTCTCTATTTCTTTTATTAATTTTAAATTTTCTTTTGTTTCATTAAATAATATATTATTTGCTTCTTCTCTTGCTTTAATAAGTATGTTCATATCCTCATAAAGATTAGCAAGTAAAAATCCTTCATCTCCACTTTGTCTAACCCCAAACATTTCACCAGAGCCTCTAAGCTTCAAATCTTGTTCTGATATATAAAAGCCATCAGTTGATTCCGTTAATATTTCCATTCTTCTTTTAGTCACTTCACTTTTTGCTTTTGCAATTAAAATACAATATGATTCATACTCTCCTCTACCAACACGACCTCTTAACTGATGAAGCTGTGCTAATCCAAATCGTTCTGCATTTTCAACTATCATTACCGAAGCATTAGGAACATTTACCCCTACCTCAATAACTGTAGTTGATATTAAAACTTTCGTTTCTCCAGTTTTAAATCTATTTATTATATCATCTTTTTCATTAGGCTTCATTTTCCCATGTAAATATTCAACCTTTATATTTCTAAATATACCATGACTTAATTTTTCATATACGCTTTCTACAGAATTTAATTTCTCATTTTCATCTTCTTCAATAAGAGGACATACTATATAAACTTGTCTTCCTTTTCCTATTTCATTATAAGCAAGCATATATGCATTATCTCTATCCTCTTCCTTAAAAAATCTTGTATCTATTTTCTTTCTTCCTGGCGGAAGTTCATCTATTGCTGAAACATCCAAATCAGAATATACATACAAGGCTAAAGTTCTAGGTATAGGAGTTGCAGTCATTACTAAAACATCTGCTTTTTTACCCTTATTTATAAGCTTACTTCTTTGCCCAACGCCAAACCTATGTTGCTCATCAGTTATAGCTAAGGCTAAATTATTAAATTCTACATCTTCTTGAATAAGAGCATGTGTCCCTATAACTACTAAAGGTTTGTTTTCCTTTATCTTCTCTTTTATTCTCTTTTTTTCTTTACTAGAAGTACTTCCAGTTAAAAGTTCAATATCAATATCAAAACCTTTAAAAATATTTTTAGCTTCTTTATAATGCTGATTTGCTAATATTTCAGTTGGAGCCATAAAAGCTGATTGGTATCCATTTTTATATGCATTAAAAATAGCAATTAAAGCAACTATAGTTTTCCCTGACCCAACATCCCCCTGAACAAGTCTATTCATTGGATATTTAGATGCTTGATCTTTAAGTATGGCTCTAACAACCCTAGATTGTGCATTAGTTAAAGAAAATGGAAGAGATTCTCTTAAATTATTAAGTTCCTCACTCCAATTAAACCCAATTCCATCCTTTACTCTAGATTTCTTTTTAAGTAAAAGTAATTTCATAGAATATGTAAATAATTCTTGAAACTTTAATCTATTTATAGATCTTTTTAAAATCTCTTTATCCTTTGGAAAATGTATTTCTCGAATAGCATCATCAAAAGAGATTAAATTATATTTTCTTATTATTTCTTCTGGTAAATTTTCATTAACATAAATATTATCTAATACTTCCCCAATTATTTTAACTAAAAAATTATTAGTTAGTTCACCTTTTAAAGAATATTTAGGTATTATTTCACTTTTTAAAGATTCATTTGATGCTATTAATGGATTTGTTATTTCTAAAGTATTAGATATTTTTTTGTATTTTCCTAAAAGATTATATGATTCTTTAAATTTAAATTTGGTTTTTATATATGGTTGATTAAACCACTTTGCTAAAACTCTAATACCATTATAATCAAATTCTATTGTTGTTATTATTTTTCCAGTTTTTGTTCTAAAATCTCCTCTTAATTTAATCATAGTACACTTTAATATTTGCTTTTCATTTTCATCTATCTCATTTATTTTACTATTACCATTTACAAATTCATAATCTCTTGGAAAATATAAAAGCAAATCAAGTATACTAAATATTTGAACTTCATTAAGCTTTTCTGTAGACTTTTTACCTACTCCTTTTATATTATTAACTGTAGTATATATATCCATTTAATCACCTCTTTTATAGGTAAAATAGCAAAAGCACCTTACGGTGCTTTTTATTATACGTAATTTTATACTTATTATTCTACTGACATTAAGAAGTAATATAAAGGCTGGTCTCCTTTATATAATTGTATATCACAATCTTCATATTTTTCTTCTAACTTTTCTACAAATTCATTAGCTTCTTCTTCTTTAACATCTTTACCATAGAATATAGTTATTAATTCACTATCTTCATTAACCATGTTATCAAGTACTTTTTCAGCTGCTTCAAATTTATCATCTGAAACTTCTTTTATTTTACCTTCAACTAGGCCTAACATATTTCCTTCTTTTATTTCAATTCCATCTATTTCAGTGTCTCTTACTGCATATGTTACTGAACCAGTTTTTACTGACTCCATAAGGTCTTTTAATTCTTCTTCATTTTCTTCTGGAGAAGCATCTCTATTAAACATAGATACACAAGTTATTCCTTGAGGAATGGTTGTTGTTGGCACAACAATAACATTCTTGTCTGAAATATCTTTTGCTTGTGATGCAGCCATTATTATATTTTTATTGTTTGGTAAAATAAATATGTTTTCAGCATTTATTTTTTCTATACAATCTAAAATATCTTGAGTTGATGGATTCATAGTTTGACCGCCTTCTATAACATAATCAACCCCTAAATCCTTAAATATATTTGTAATTCCTTCTCCCATAGCTACAGTTACAAATCCATATTTTTTAGTTTCTTCTACTTCTTTAGATTTCTCTTGGTCTGCTCTCATTTCAGCTGCTAAAATTTCTCTATGTTCTTCTCTCATGTTATCAATTTTAATTTTTGAAAGTTCTCCAAGCTTTACAGCCTTTGATAAAACTAAACCTGGATCATTTGTATGAATATGAACCTTTATAACATCGTCATACCCAACTACTATCATTGAATCTCCAAGTGATTCTATTTCATTTTGTAATTCGTTTGATTTAGTAGCATCACCTAAAACTATAAACTCTGTACAATATCCAAATTTTATATCCGCATCATGAGTTGTCTTTGCTCCAGTAGCTTCTGCTCCACCTTCACCAATTTTTATATCTTTAACTTCTGCAATAATACCATTTTTCAAAGCTTCAAGCATTCCTTGAAGTATTATATAAAGACCCATACCACCTGAATCTACAACTTTAGCTTTTTTAAGAGCTGGTAATAATTCTGGTGTTTTATCTAACATAATCTTAGCATCTTTATTAACTTCTTCTAAAAGCTCTATTATATTTCTAGCTTTAGACTTAACTGCTGATTCTGCTGATGCTCTTATAACTGATAAAATAGTACCTTCTGTTGGTCTCATTACAGCTTTGTATGCTGAATTTGATCCTTCTTGAATAGCATTTGCAAACTCTGATACTGAAACTTCTTCATGTCCTGCTAATCCCTTTGAAAAACCTCTAAGTATTTGTGAAAGAATTACTCCTGAGTTTCCTCTTGCTCCCATAAGAGCACCCTTTGCAAGCTTTTTAGATACTACTTCTATAGAATCTGAATCTATATTTTCAATTTCTTTAACAGCTGCTTTAAAAGTCATTGACATGTTAGTTCCTGTATCTCCATCTGGTACTGGAAATACATTTAAAGCATTAACAAAATCGCTTTTTTCAGCTAATCTGTTACTTGCATTTACTACCATGTTATAAAAATCACGGCCGTTTATCTTATTAAATTCCATTAGTTTTTTACCTCCTAGACTCTTACCGCTTGAACATTTACTGTAATTGATGAAACTTTTAATCCAGTAAAGTTTTCTACATTATAACGTACTTTTTGAATTATGTTATTTGCTATAACAGAAATTTTTGTTCCATATTCAACCATTACAAATAATTCAATATCTAATTTATCATCATCATTAACATTTATCTTAACGCCTTTATTAAAATGCTCTATTCCAATTAACTCCCAAAGACCTTCTGTAGCATTCTTTGAAACCATTCCAACTACACCGTAGCATTCCATTGTTGATAGTCCAACAATTTTTGCTAACACTTCTTCTGAGTAATGAACCTTACCATTTTCTCTTGAAAATCCTACCATTACGATTCCTCCTTACACATATCATACATATATTTTATATTAGAAATCTTTAATATTCAAGATTTATATAATAATCTTCCAAAATATTATATATTTTTTTGAAATATACTATTGCAAAATACCTATTTGTTATGGTACAATGAATTCTGTCCTATTGAAGAGAATTATATCTTCACTTAACAAGGAGGTGTTTTCAAGTGGCAAGAAGATGCGAAATTTGTAATAAAGGCGTTGTTTCAGGTGTACAATACAGCCATTCACATCGTCAATCAAAGAGAACTTGGGCTCCTAACATAAAGAAAGTAAAGGCTTTAGTTAACGGAACTCCAAAGAAAGTTCATGTTTGTACAAGATGTCTTAGATCTGGTAAGGTTGAAAGAGCAATATAGTTCAAATAAAAAAAATGCACTGCACTAGCAATGCATTTTTTTTATGTCTAAATTTATGTATCTTTTTTCTTTCTCCTAAAAAATCTTATTATATTTGAGATACATTTAGGTAATTTAATAGCTACTATTTTCATAAATCCTCCAATTAAATTATTAAAACCAATACTACTATTTATATTATATGCAAATAGTTAATATTGGTTCTAATTTTATTTAATCTTTAGAATATAAAACTAATACAATTCCTGAATCAAAAGATATCTCAATATCTCCTTCTAAAAATTCATTACAAATTGCTCTAGGTTCTAATGTTTTCATATTATAATTTTTTAATTTATATTTTCCACCTGTTATATTAAAATTTTTAACTTCATCACACAAAGCATGAAATGAAATAACTTTTCCTTCTTCTCTTTTTATAACAGTACTTTTATTTACAGCAAAAATTTTATTGTTTTCATCAACAATCTCTAATTTTATATTATCATTTAGTGCATTAATCATAAGACCTATATTACCAAGTGTATGATCAAGCCTTGTACCAGTTGCCCCAAACATAATCATTTCATCTACATTGAATATATCTTTTGCTTTGTTATAGGCTAAATGAGTATCTGTATAATCCTTTTCCGGGTTAAACTTTTCTATAAGTACATTTCTATTTTTAAAATATTGAATTGCAGCTTTATCTATAGAATCAAAATCCCCTAAAATCATATTAGGTATTATTTCGTATTTTTTAAGTATATTACACCCTTTATCTACTCCTATTATAATGTCACTTTCCTTTATATATGAATTTAACAATTCATAAGAAGGTTCATTCCCTCCAGTAACTATTATCGCTCTCATTTCTTAAGCATTCCTCTTTAATTCACTTATATTTTTCATAACTTCACCATTTTTATAAACAGCAGAACCTGCAACAGCTACATCAACCCCAGCTTCTCTAGCAGCTTTTATATTATCTACGCATATACCACCATCTATTTCTATTATTAAATCTTTATTATATTTCTTTCTCATTTCATCTACTTCTTTAACTTTTTCTAAAGAATAATCAATGAAACTTTGTCCTCCAAAACCTGGATTAACACTCATAATTAAAACCATATCTAATTTTGATATTAAATCTTTTATCATAATTGTTGGAGTTCCAGGATTTAATACTACCCCTGCTTTAACTCCTTTTGATTTTATATATTGAATTGCTCTATCTATATGTTTTTCTGCTTCATAATGAATAGTTATTATATCTGCTCCAGCATCTATAAAATCATCTATGTATCTTGATGGTGTTTCTACCATTAAATGAACATCAAATACCTTATTAGTTCTATTTCTAATAGCCTTAACTATTGGTGCTCCAAGTGTAATATTTGGTACAAAAGCTCCATCCATTACATCTATATGTATGTAATCTGCCCCTCCTTTATCTAATAATTCAACCTCTTCTCCTAACTTTGAAAAATCTGCTGATAAAATTGACGGTGCTATTTTTATCATCTTAATATCTCCTCCCATTTATTATTTCTTCTAATGTTCTTATATAAAATTCATATCTATATTTATTTATTTCCCCATTTTCTACAGCATCTTTTACTGCACATCCTGGTTCTTTATAATGAAGACATCCTCTATATTTACAACTATTATTAAACTTCTCAAAATCAGGAAAACAATATCTTAATTCCTCTTTATTTATAAAGTTTACATCTAAAGTAGAAAAACCTGGAGTATCAACTATATATCCATCTGAAACCTCAATAAGTTCACTATGTCTAGTTGTATGTTTACCTCTTCCTATTTTTTCACTTACTTCACCAGTTTCCATATGTTCTTTATCTGTAAGAGTATTTATAAGTGTTGATTTCCCAGCTCCAGAAGGCCCACAAAGAACAGTAACATTATTGCTTAATCTTTCTTTTAAATCTTCTACACCTATACCTCTTTTAGCATTTATAAATAAAACTTCATAACCTATAGAGTTAATCCTTTTCTTTAAATTTTCTTTTTCTTCTTCATTTACTAAATCAATTTTATTTAATGCAACTATTACTTTTATATTATTACTTTCACATAAAACTAAAAATCTATTTAATAAATCAAAATTTAAATCAGGGTTTTTTACAGCAAATACAACGAAAGCTTGTGTTACGTTTGCAACTGTTGGCCTTATAAGCTCTGAAGTTCTTTCATCTATATCTTCTATAGTACCTTTTCCATTTTCTATTTTTATTTTAACATTATCTCCAACCATAGGTTTAAGTGACTTATGTCTAAATTTTCCTCTTGCTTTACATTCTATTATTCCTTCATCTGTTTTTACATAATAGAATCCACCTATACCTTTAATTATTTTTCCTTTCATGTTACCTCCAAATTTTTTCTTCTCTCTTATTAATATAAACACTTTTTATTATTTTTTGCAAGAATATTTATATTAAACTTAAAGAGCAAAGTGAATTCATACACCTTGCTCTTTAAATTTATTTTTTATTTTGTTTTTCCTGTTTATCATTATCTTCTTTTTCAGGTTTTTGTACTTCTTTTTTTGTTGTTACAGTAATATTACTTCCTTTTGTTGCATTATTAGGAGTCCAAGAAACTACATTTCCTTCTGCTCCATCTCCTGCAAGCGATACATTAAATCCTTTTGCTTCAAGTGCAGCTTTAGCTTCTGAACCTTTCATTCCATTTGATATAATATCGCCTACATTTATTTTTTCTTCCTCTTTTTTTGTTGTTATAGTGATATTACTTCCTTTTGTTGCATTATTAGGAGTCCAAGAAACTACATTTCCTTCTGCTCCATCTCCTGCAAGCGATACATTGAATCCTTTTGCTTCAAGTGCAGCTTTAGCTTCTGAACCTTTCATTCCATTTGATATAATATCGCCTACATTTATCTTTTCTTCTTTATATTTTCCAATTGATAATATAATTGTACTTCCTTTATTTACTGAAGTTCCTGCTTTCAAACTTTGACCAATAACTTTTCCATCCAATGATTTGTCTGTTGTATCTTTAGTTTCTACATTTACATTAAATCCTGATAGTTTATTTCTAGCATCACTTTCTGACAATCCATTTACATTTGGTACTTGAACAGTTTCAACCCTTTTACCTTCACTAACAGTTAATGTAACTGATACTTCTTTTGTTATTTCTTCCCCTTGTTCAGGTGTTTGAGAAATAACATTTCCTTTTGCTATTGAATCACTATAATCTTTATTTATTATAATATTTTTAATTCCAAGACTTTCAAGTTTTGCTTTAGCATCACTTAAACTATCTTCAACTAAATTAGGCATAGTAATTTTTTCCACACTACTTACTTCAACCTCTACTGTTGAACCTTCATTTATTTTTTCTCCTGCCTTTGGATTAGAACTAACTATTGTGCCTTCTTTTTCATCACTTTTTACAGTTTTTATTTTTAAATTTATTTTTAAACTATTAGCTTTCTCTTGAGCTTCTTTTATATTCATTCCAACAAAATTAGGTACTACAACTTCTTTAGCCTTATTACCGGATATCATAAAATATCCTCCAACACCTAAAAGTGCTAATACTAATACAGAAACAATTCCAATTATTATTCCTTTTTTACTTGATGTTTTATTTTTAGATTTAGCTTTTTCTTCTTTATTTTCTGCTTCATCTGCATCATTATAATAATTGTCGTCATCATCATAATATTCAGCATCTTCGTCATCATCATAATATTCAGCATCTAAATCTTCAGGATCTTCAATAACCGGTTCCTTTACAGGAGACATAATTATTGTATGTTCTACTGTTTGATCATTTTCATTTGATATGTCTTCCCCTATTTTAATATCAGGATTTTGCTTTATTTTTTCAAGATCTGAGATTAATTCTTTTATATCTTGATATCTTTTGCTTGCATCCTTTTCCATACATTTTAAAACAACCTTATTAAGACTTTCTGGAATTTTAGGATTTAATTCTTTTGGCGGAACTGGATCTTCTTGAATATGCTTTAAAGCTATTGTTACAGGTGAATCTCCTTCAAAAGGAAGTTTTCCTGTTAGCATTTCATACATAACTACTCCAAGTGAATATATATCTGTTTTATTATCAATAAATCCACCTTTTGCTTGTTCTGGTGAAAAGTAATGAGCGGATCCAAGTATAGTACTTGTATTTGTAAGTGTTGCAGAATCAGCTATCTTTGCAATTCCAAAATCAGTTACCTTAACTAATCCATCACTTGTAACTAATATATTTTGTGGTTTAATATCTCTGTGTATTATACCATTTTTATGTGCACACTCTAAAGCTTTAGCAATTTGAATAGCAATAGTTAAAGCTGTTTCACAACTTATCATTCCAAATTCTTCTACAACTTCTTTTAAAGTTTTTCCATCCACATATTCCATAACTATATAGTTTATATCATCTTGTGTTCCTACATCTAATACATTAACTATATTATTATGAGATAATTTAGCAATTGCAGTTGCTTCTCTTTTAAACTTACTTACTATTTCATTATTATCTGAATACTCACTTTTTAATATTTTTACAGCAACATATCTATTTAGCTTATTACATCTAGCTTTATAGACAAGAGCCATACCACCTTCTCCTACTTTTTCAAGGAGTTCATATCTATCGCCTAATACTTCACCATTCATACGCTCTCTCCTCCAAATAACATAACTGTAATATTATCTCTCCCACCATTTTTGTTAGCTTCATTTACTAACTCATAACAAGCAAGTTCATTATCATCTTCTTTTTGTATAATTTCAGTTATTCTTTCTATTGGTACTTCATTTGTAAGTCCATCTGAGCACATTAAATATTTATCATATTCATCAATATCAAACTTAAAAATATCAACTTCAACATCTTCATGAGTTCCAACCGCTCTAGTTATTATATTTTTATTCGGATGATTAATTGCTTCTTCTTCTGATATACTACCAGAATCTATAAGTTGTTGTACTAAAGAGTGATCTTTTGTTAATTTAAATAAACCACTACTATTAATTCCAAAACATGAACTATCTCCAACATTAGCTATAACTATTTTACCATCATATAATAAACAAGCTGTTATAGTTGTTCCCATTCCACTAAGTTTAAGATTACTAACTGAATATTCATATATTTTTTTATTTACATTTTCTATTGCATCTTCAAGAACACACTCACCAAGTGAATTTATATTATTTTTTACAAATTCTATAACATTAGATACTGCCATTTCACTAGCAACCTCACCAGCATTGTGTCCACCCATTCCATCAGCAACTATATATATACCATATGAATCACACTCAAAATGACCTACACTATCTTCATTAAATTTTCTTTTTATTCCAACATCACTTTTATATCCTACCATATTAACTCCCCCTTAATTTTGGGATTCTAAATAACTTCTTCTTAACTGACCACAAGCTGCATCAATATCGCTTCCCATTTCTCTTCTAACTGTAGCTTCTATACCTCTATCTTTAAGAATATTTGCAAAATTTTCTACTGCTTTGTTTGATGATCTTTTAAAGGAATTTTCCTTTACTTCATTTACTGGTATTAAGTTTACATGACACAAAATTCCTCTTAACAATTGTGCTAATGCTTTTGCATCTTCTGCTCCATCATTTACTCCTTTAACTAAGGCATATTCAAAAGTTACTCTTCTGTTTGTTTTATCAATATAATATTTACAAGCATCTAGAATTTCTTTTATTGTATATTTATTAGCTATCGGCATTATTTCTTTTCTTTTTTCATCATTAAATGCATGTAATGAAATTGCAAGAGTTATAGTCATTCCTTCATCAGCTAATTCATATATTTTAGGAACTATTCCACATGTTGATAAAGTTATATGTCTTTGACCTATATTAAATCCATCTTCTGAATTTACTTCTTTTAAAAATTTTATTACATTATCATAATTGTCAAGTGGCTCTCCACTTCCCATTAAAACAATGTTTGATATTCTTTCACCTAAAAGTTTTTGTGCCACCATAATCTCAGCAAGTATCTCTCCAGATGTTAAATTTCTAACTCTTCCATCTATTGTAGAAGCACAAAACTTACATCCCATTCTGCATCCTACCTGAGTTGAAATACAGATTGTATTTCCATGCTTATACTTCATAATAACACATTCTATTAAATTCCCATCCTTAAGAGCTAATAATATTTTCATAGTGCTTTTATCTGAAGACTCTTGAGCTCTTACTACTTTAGGAATTAATATTTCAAATTTTTCATTAAGCTTTTCTTTTAATGTTTTTGGAATATTTCTCATGTCATCAAAATTCCACACATCTTTATAAATCCAAGAAAATACTTGTTTTGCTCTAAAAGCACTTTCACCATTTTCTTTAAGCCAATTTGAAAATTCCTTTGGTGTAAAATCTAATAAATTTTCCATAATTAATTCTCCTATTAACTTTTCTTAAGCTTAGCCATAAAGAATCCATCCATATATTCATTTGGAATAATTGTTACCATTCCATTAGTATATTTTATATTTTCACCATTTCCTACAAATATATTTTCTAATGTACAGTCTTTATGTTTATTTAAAAACCATTCAATATTTTCTTCATTTTCAGCTTTATTTAGAGTACATGTTGAGTACACTAAAGTTCCACCATTTTTAAGATATTGCCAAGCATTTTCCATAATATCTCTTTGAATTCTTACTATTTCTTTTAATTCATTACGATTTTTATTCCATTTAATTTCAGGTTTTCTTTTTATTATACCAAGTCCTGAACAAGGAACATCTATAAGAATTTTGTCTCCAACACCTATAAGATTAACATTTAATTCTGTAGCATCCATTTCTTCTAATTTAACATTATTTATACCAAGTCTTTTACAATTTTCCTCTATTAAACCTAACTTGTTTTTATGTAAATCAAAAGCTAATACTTCTCCTGTATTTTCAAGAAGTTCTGCAATATGAGTAGTTTTTCCACCAGGTGCACTACAAAGGTCTAGTACTATATTACCACTATTTAAATCTAAAAGTGGGGCAACTAACATTGCACTTTCATCTTGAACTGTTATTTTTCCTTCATTAAAAAGCTTATTGCCTTCAATATTTTTTCCACCTTTTATAGAAATAGCCTCAGGGCAAATGTATCCTTCTTCTATATTATATCCGTTTTCTTCTAGTTCTTCAAACACACTATCATAATCTGATTTTAAAGAATTTACTCTAACAGTTACTTTTGGTGTAAAGTTTAGTGAATCAAGTATTTTTATTGCATCTTTTTCTCCATATTGCTTAATAAAAAGTCTTATAAGCCATGGTTCAAAAGAATATTTATATTCTAATTCAGTTATTTTATTGTTGAATTTTAATCCTGATTCACCTTTTTTACCATAAGTTCTTAAAACACCATTTACAAGTTTTCCCCATCTATCTGATATTTTTTTTGCTTGTTCTACAGCTTCATTACATGCTGCATAACTTGGAACTTTATCTAAATACTTTAATTGATATATTGCTATTCTTAATATGTTTAAGACTCTTTTATCCATTATACTTATATCTTTAACAAAAGTAGATATAAGCATATCTAGTGAATTTTTTCTTCTTATTGTTCCGTATACAATTTCTGTTACCAAACCTTTATCTTTATCATTTAAATCTGAATTATTTAATTCACTTGATAATACTAAATTTGAATAAGCACCTTCATTTAATACTCTATCTAGTATTTTTAAAGCTATGCTTCTACTGTTCATAAAATACCTCTTCTCTAAGTTTTTATTGATCTCTATTGCTTATAGCAATTAATCTTAATAATTGAGCTATGGCCATAAGAGCTGAAGCAATGTATGTCATAGCTGCTGCTCCTAAAACTTTTTTCGCTCCATTTACCTCATCCCCATAAAGTATTCCTCTATTGCTTAATACATTTATCGCTCTATTAGATGCATTAAATTCTACTGGTAATGTAATCAATTGAAATATTACTACAGCAGAAAACAATACAATTCCTAAATTAACAAAAGTATGATTTCCCATAAGTAAACCTACAACGAATAATATCCAAGAAATACTTGAGCTAAAATTTACAACAGGAACTATTGAATTTCTTAATATAAGAGGTTTATATCCTTCTTTATCCTGTATAGCGTGACCAACTTCATGTGCTGCTATTCCAGCTGAAGCAATTGAAGTTCCACTATAAACATCAGGTGATAACCTTAAAACTTTACTACTTGGATCATAATGATCTCCAAGATTTGCATTAACAACCTCTATATTTACATAAGATAATCCCGCTTCATTTAGCATCATTCTCGCAACCTGCTCACCTGTATATCCATTCATAGTTCTTACCTTTTTGTACTTATTGTAAGTTGAGCTAATTTTACTTTGTGCCCATATACTAACCAAAAGTGCTGGTACTAATATAAGCATAGTTCTATCAAAATAAAATGGATAATACATATTTATACCTCCTATTTTCCTAATATAATCCCATCTTTAACATCATGACCATTTATATATTGCTCTACCATTAAAGGCTTTGAATTTGGGAATTGAACCTTTTTAATTAAAAGAACACCATCCCCTGTTGAAATTTCTATTCCCTTTTTAGAAACATTTATTATTCTTCCATTTTCCAAAGTACTATTTTTATTTAAAACTTCACTTTCAAATATTTTCATAGTACTTCCTTCATATAAAGTATGTGCAATAGGCCAAGGATTTAACCCTCTAATCATATTATGAATTTCTAATGCACTTTTATTCCAGTCTATTTGAGCTAATTTTTTATTTAACATTTTTGCATAGAAAGTTTCATCTGATTGTTTTTCAGGCTTTATAGTGTTATTAAGTATTCCTTCTATTGTCTCTATTAAAAGATTTCCACCTCTATCCTTTAATATGTCATAAAGTTCTCCTGCTGTCATATTATCTGTAATTTCAACTTCATCTTTTAAAAGCATATCACCAGTGTCTAATCCTACATCCATAAGCATAGTTGTATTTCCTGAAACTTTTTCTCCCATCATAATAGCCCAGTTTATAGGTGCAGCTCCTCTATACATCGGAAGTATTGATCCATGTAAATTAATGCATCCGTATTTTGGTATGTCTAATACTTCTTTTGTAAGAATTTGACCAAATGCTACAACTATTATAAAATCCGGCTCCATATCTTTAAGCTCTTGAATCATTTCTTTTTCATCCTTAAGCTTCTCAGGTTGATAAATTTTTATATTATGTTTTAATGCTTCTTCTTTAACAGGTGAAAACGCTAATTTTTTTCCTCTTCCTTTTGGTCTATCTGGTTGAGTAAATACAGCACAAACCCCATATTTGTTTATTAAAGCTTTTAAAGATGGAACAGCAAAATCTGGTGTTCCCATAAATACTATCTTCAAAACTATTCCTCCTTTTTTATTTTTCTTATTTAACTTTATCTATAAATAAAATACCATCTAAGTGATCATTTTCATGTAAAACAGCTCTTGCAAGTAATTCCTCTGCCTCTAATATAAATTCTTCACCTTTTTCATTTAAAGCTTTAACTTTAACAAAGTTTGGTCTATCCACTTCTTCTGATACACCTGGAACACTTAAACAACCTTCTTCGCCAACTTGGCTTCCACTTGTTTCTAATATTTCTGGATTTATAAATACTCTTGGTCCTTCTCCGTCGTATACATCTATAACAAATAATCTCTTAAGTATTCCAACTTGAGGTGCTGCAAGTCCTACTCCATCAGCTTCATACATAGTATCTATCATGTCTTCAATTAAAGTTAAAGTTCTATTATCTATCTTTTCTACAACTTTACTTTTCTTTCTTAATACATCATCACCATTTTTTCTTATATTTCTAATTGCCATAAAAAATTCCTCCTAGTTTATAAAAAATTGTTTGGATTAATATCAATATTTATTCTTATTTCATTATATACACTCTTATTCATTTCATAAAGTATGTCTCTAATTTTTTTAGAATAATCATCTGAAAATTTACCTTTTATCATAACTTGCCATCTAAATTTATCTTTTATTTTTGATACTATACATTTTGTAGGCCCTAAAATAGTTACATTATCCTCTGATAAACTTCTAATTTTTTTAGTTATATCCTTCATAAAACATTCTAGAGATTTTTCATCTTTAGATATACCTCTTATTAAAATTATTTTTTCAAAAGGAGGATACCCCATTTGTTGTCTTAAACTAATCTCATCTTTAAACATTCCAATATAATCATTGTTAATTGCATAATTTAAACTTGGATTTCCAGGATCATACGTTTGAATAATTACTTTACCTTTTTTGTCTCCTCTACCAGCTCTACCTGCTACTTGAGTTATAATTTGAAAAGTTTTTTCTGATGATCTATAATCTGGTATATTTAAAGACATATCAGCTGCTAAAATCCCTACTACTGTTACATCTTTAAAATCTAAGCCTTTTCCAATCATTTGTGTCCCAATTAAAATATCTGCTTCTTTATTTTTAAAAGAATTATATATTTTTTCATGAGACCCTTTATTTCTTGTTGTATCTTTATCCATTCTTAATACTTTAGCATCTTTAAAATATTTTTTTACTTCGCTTTCTACCTTTTCAGTTCCAGCACCAAAAAACTTTACATACTTGCTCTTGCATTTTGGACACACATGAATTTGCTTTTCTGTTTTACCACAATAGTGACATATTAAATATCCATTTTTATGATACGTCATAGATATGTCACATTTATGACATTTAAAAACATAACCACAACTTCTACAAGAAACAAATGTTGAAAATCCCCTTCTATTTAAAAATAAAATTATTTGCTCTTTTCTTTCTAAAGCTTCTTTTATTTCTTTGTATAACTTTCTTGAAAACATAGATAAATTTTTTACTCTAAGTTCTTCCCTCATATCAACCATTTCTATATCTGGAAGGGGTTTATTATCTATTCTATTATTTAATGTTACAAGTTCAATCTTTGAAACCATAGCATCTGCAAAACTTTCAACTGATGGTGTTGCAGAACCTAGAACATACTTACAATCTTTTGTAAAACTTAAAAATTCAACAACATCTTTAGTATTATATTTAGGATTATAATCTGATTTATAAGTGCCTTCATGTTCTTCATCAACTATTATCATTCCAAGATTATTAACAGGCAAAAACACTGCACTTCTAGCTCCAACTACAAGTCTACACTTTCCTGTTTTTACTCTATACCATTCATCAAATCTTTCTCCATCAGAAAGTTTACTGTGAAATAAAGCAACATCTTCCCCAAAACGCCCCTTAAATCTTTCTATCATCTGAGGTGTAAGAGCTATTTCTGGAACAAGCACTATAGCACCTTTTCCTTCATTTAAAGTATGTTCAACTAACTTCATATATACTTCTGTTTTTCCTGAGCCTGTTACCCCTTTTAAAAGAAAGCCTTTATTGTTAGAATTTTTAATTTTGGATATAGCTTCAATTTGTTCAGCTGTTAAATTTTTAATATCATTATCTTTATAAATTCTTCTATTATACCTATATACAACCTGTTCCTCTAAGGATAAAAATCCTTTTTCAATAGCTTTATTTATAGTATATATAGAGAATTTTAAATTTTTACTAAGTTCTGATTTTGTATAAATACAATCATTTTCCTTTATAAAATTTATAAGATTTAAATAATTTTCTTTTTTTTTGAAATTATCATCTAATTCATTATTAAATTTTATAACATTTTTCTTCTTCTTTTTAATTCCTTTTATAATTCCTTTTGGAATTAATAATCTTATTGCATCTATGTATTTACACAATGTTTTACTTCTTAAAAACTCTATCATTAATAGATCTTCTCTTGTTAATATAGGCTCATCATCGCATATTTTGCTAATTTCTTTTACTTTATATTTATCATTAAACTCTGTAGAAAGAGCAATTACAAATCCTTCTATAAGTTTATTAGATACTCCAAACGGAACCTTTACTCTATGACCGATGCTAATTAAATCATTAAAATCTTTTTTTACTTTATACGTAAATGGCTTATCTATTTCTACAGCTTCACTATTTACAATTACTTCGGCATATAGTTCCATTTATAAAATCCACCCTTTCTTAAAATTTGTCAATATAGCAGAAGAAAGCGCAATTTAGCGCTTTCTACAAATAGCATCAAATAAATTACTTGCAACATCTCTTTTACTCATTGTATCTAATTCTAAAACAGAACCTTCTTTTGATATTACAAATACTTTATTATTATCACTACCAAATCCAGTCTCTGCTTGTGTAATATCATTAGCTACAATATAGTCTAGATTTTTTCTCTTTAATTTACCTTTTGCATTATCTATCAAATTACTGCTTTCAGCTGCAAAACCAACTAAAATTTGTTTATCTTTTTTATCGCCAAGTTCCTTTAATATATCATTATCTCTTACAAGTTCAATGTTTAAATTTCCTTCGCCTTTTTTTATTTTTTCAAAACTATATTCTTTTGGCTTATAATCTGCAACAGCAGCTGATTTTACAACTATATCAGAATCATCAAAGTTACTCATAACAGCTTCTCTCATTTGAGAATTTGTTTCTACTTCTATAACATTAATGCCATGTGGTCTTTCAATTCCTTTAGCTCCTGTAACAAGTGTAACAACCGCACCTCTATCTCTTGCTTCTTCTGCTATTGCATAACCCATTTTCCCTGTTGACTTATTAGTTATAAATCTTACAGGATCTATGTTAGCTCTAGTAGGGCCTGCTGTTACTAATACCTTCTTATCTTGCAAATCCTTTACCGGATGTAATTCTGTAAGAACATTTTTAAAAATAACATCAGGTTTTGGAAGTTTTCCTTTTCCAACATCTCCACAAGCAAGTCTTCCTGAATCTGGCTCAATAAACTCATATCCTAAACTTTTAAGCTTTTTAATATTTGATTGAACTATAGGATTTTCATACATATTTGTATTCATTGCAGGTGCAAATATAACCTTAGCTTTAGTTGCCATTATAGTTGTAGAAAGCATATCATCTGCTATACCATTTGCAACTTTACCTATTATATTAGCTGTAGCTGGAGCAATAAGCATAACATCAGCTTTTTGTGCTAAACTTATATGTTGAATTTCCCATGCTTTTGGTTCTGCAAACATATCAGTTATAACCATATTTTGACTTATTGATTGAAAAGTGAGAGGTGTTACAAACTTAGTTGCTGACTCTGTCATAACAACTCTTACTTCAATTCCTTTTTTTCGAAGCGAACTTACAACATCTAATGCTTTGTAAACTGCTATTCCTCCGCATACTCCTAATACAACACATTTATCCTTATACATCTAATTACTTTCCTTCTGAAGCTTCGTAAGTTACTTTTCCTTCGTTCACTTCATTTATAGCTATTGTTAAAGGTTTTTGTGAATCTATTTCTACTAGTGGATTACTTCCAGCTATTATTTGTCTAGCTCTCTTTGAAGTTACTATAACTAGTGAATATCTATCCTCTACCTTATTTAATAAGTCTACTATTGATGGATTAATCATAGAGTTGTTCATGTATAATACCCTCCTTAGAATCTAATATCTTATTTTTCATTCTATCTACTCTACATTTTTCTGCAGTTATTATTGCTTCTATTTTTGATACTGCTGTATCAACTTCATCATTTACTACAGCATAATTATATTTTGAAATATAATTTATTTCTTTATACGCTGATTTAAATCTTCTCATTAATGATTCAGGTGTTTCACTGCCTCTTTTTATTATTCTTTGTTTTAATTCCTCCATTGATGGTGGTAATATGAATATAAAAATTCCTTCTTCACAGTTTTCTTTTACTTTAAGAGCTCCTTGTATATCTATTTCTAGAATTACATCTCTACCTTCATCTATCATTTTTTGAACACTTGATTTTGGTGTTCCATAATAATTTCCATAAACTTCAGCATGTTCTAAGAAATCTCCTTCTTCAACCTTTTGAAGAAAATCTTCTTTTTTTAAGAAGAAATAGTTAACTCCTTCTACTTCGCCATTTCTAGGTTCTCTTGTAGTTGCAGAAACTGATAAATATATTTCTTTATGCTTTTCTAATAAAGCTTTGCAAATTGTTCCTTTACCAGCTCCAGAAGGACCTGATATTACTAATAATACACCTTTTTTGCTCATTATTCATCTACCTCATCTTCATGATCATCCTTATTTGATAATCTATGAGCTACTGTTTCAGGTTGAACAGCTGATAAAATAACATGATCACTATCTGTAATAATTACAGCTCTTGTTCTTCTTCCATAAGTTGCGTCAATAAGCATTCCTCTATCTCTAGCTTCCTGGATTATTCTTTTTATTGGTGCAGACTCTGGACTTACAATAGCAACTAATCTATTAGCTGATACTATATTTCCAAAACCAATATTAATTAATTTTATACCCATGTACTTCCTCCTAATTATTCTATATTTTGCACTTGTTCTCTAATTTTTTCAATTAGATTTTTTATATCAATGACTATATTTGTCATTTTCATATCATTTGATTTTGAAGCAATTGTATTTGCCTCTCTATTCATTTCTTGAACTATAAAATCTAGCTTTCTTCCTATTGGTTCATCTAATTCTAATGTATTTCTCATTTGTTCTATATGACTTCTAAGTCTTATAATTTCTTCATCAACTGTAGCTTTATCTGCAAAAATAGCAATTTCTACAGCTATTCTATTTTTATCTATTTCAACTCCTGAAGTCAATTCTTTTATTCTTTCTTCTAATCTTGACTTATATTCAATTGGAATTAAATCTGCAATTTTTTCTATAGAATCAACAAAGTTTTCTATAACAAGAAGCTTATCTAATATATCCTCTTTTAATTTTTCCCCTTCTCTTATTCTCATATCAACCATTTTATCTAATGATGATTCAATAAGAGATTTTATTTCATTAAATATTTCTTCAATATTTTCTTCTTTTTCAACTATTGAAATAACGTCAGGAAATCTAGCTATTTTTGTAGTAGTTATATCATTTACTATTCCTAATTCATCTGAAAGTTTTTGTAAACATTCAAAGTAACTTTTAGCAAGTGCTTCGTTAAGTTCTGCAACAGAATCACCTTTGTGAAAATTTTTAATATTTATATAAACATCAACTTTCCCCCTATTTAATCTTCCGCTTATAATTTTACGAATTCTTTCTTCAAGTGGAAACATTGACTTTGGCATTCTTATGTTCATATCTAAATATCTATGATTTACACTTTTCATTTCTATTGAAAATATTCTCTCTAATCCTTCTTCGCTTCTTGATCTTCCGAAGCTTGTCATACTCTTAACCATTTCTAAGCCTCCTCATTACTAATAATATTTCAATTAGCATAAATACATATTATTTTAGTATAATATTAAAGTCAATACTTTGTTTACAAAATATTAACAATTATATTTTTTATAATTCTTTTCAACAAAAAGGCTGATAGCAAAATACTATCAGCCTAAAATTTAAAATATTATTTTAAATTTATAAAAAGAATAATTTAAATAAGAATATAACAGCTAAAGCAATCATTACAATTGATACTTTTTTCTTATTCTTTTTATCTTTTATAAAAAATACATTATATAAAACATTTATAAATACGTAAGATAATACTCCTAAAGTTAATCCATCACCTATGCTATAAGTTAATGGCATAGCTATAATTGTTATAAATGCAGGAAACCCTTCTGTAATTTCTTCGAATTCAATATTTTTGCATGCTCCAAGCATTAAATAACCAACATACATTAATGCAGGTGCTGTTGCACAAGAAGGTATCGCTATAAATATAGGTGAAAAAAACATAGAAACTAAAAATAATAATCCTGTTGTTACAGATGTCCACCCTGTTCTTCCTCCTGCTAAAACACCAGTAGAACTCTCAACAAAAGTTGTAACTGTTGATACTCCCATAACTGCACCAGCAGTTGTTCCTATAGCATCAACCATAAGTGCTTTTCCCGCATTAGGAATATTTCCTTTTTCATCAAGCATTCCAGCTCTTGATGATACACCAACCAATGTACCTATAGTATCAAAAAAATCTACAAATAAGAACGTACAAACTATAGTTATAAAAGTCCCTATATTATTCGGATTCATAATATATCCAAAATCCAATTTACCAGCAATAGGTGCTATACTTTCAAATTTTATTAATCCATTAGGAAGAAATATCCCAAGACTTGCAGCATATTCTCTATTAAATAAAGCATACCCCCAAGCAATAATTGTTGATATTAATATACCATATAATATGGATCCTTTAACACCTTTTTTATCTAATATAGCTATTACTGTAACTCCAATTAATGCAATTAATACTGTTGGATTATTAAAATCTCCTAAAGCTAAAAAAGTATCTTTATTAGCTACTACAATATTGCTACCTGTAAGTCCTATAAAGGCTATAAATAAACCTATACCAGCAGTAACTGCATACTTCATATTCATAGGTATGGCATTCACTACAGCTTCACGAATCTTAAAAAGTGACATTAAAATAAATATTATACCTTCTACAAAAACTGCCGTTAATGCAATTTCCCATGATATCCCTTTACCAATAACAACAGAAAATGCAAAATATGCATTAAGTCCCATACCTGATGCTAAAGCAAATGGAAGATTTGCAAAAACTCCCATGAGTATAGTTGAAAAAGCTGCTGCTAAACAAGTAGCTGTTACAAGTGCACCTTGATCCATACCTGTTGCACTTAAAATATTAGGATTAACAGCTATTATATAAGCCATAGTTAAAAATGTTGTAAATCCAGCTATAATTTCTCTCTTAAA
Organism: Clostridium sp. TJA020; assembly: GCF_058310295.1. NCBI lineage: Bacteria > Bacillati > Bacillota > Clostridia > Eubacteriales > Clostridiaceae > Clostridium > Clostridium sp. TJA020. The sequence continues at coordinate 119,705 of NZ_JBZEFC010000001.1, read as the reverse complement.
GTCAACATTTTTGTTCTCTAAGATTTCAAAAAACTTTTTCTCTTTTTTCAATTTTATCCCCCCACAAATAAAAAAAACTGTTATGATTTTTAATAAAGATACCTCATAACAGTTTTATTTTAATTATTAATTAAAATAAATTCCCCATAGATAGATATTTAAGGTATCTTGTAGAAACGATGAACCATATTTTCATCATATATGAGTTAATATTTACAATATGAATTTTACCTATTTTAACGAACATAGTCAATAGTTTTTAATTGTAAAATTCATATATTTTCGAACTATTTTTTTATAAATTTAATTAATAATCGTTAATAACTTTTTTAAATTTGCTCGTGCTCATATAAGCCTTGTTCAAATAAATTCCTTATTTCATCTTGATTTTTATCAGAGTTTATAGCTACTAATAATTTTATTCTAGCTTTTTGTCCTGGCATATTATCTCCAAATATTACCCCTAAATTCATAAGATGCTTTCCACCACCTTCATATCCATAGCTTTCAAAAACTCTACCTTCAAAACATCTAGACACAAGAACAACAGGGATATTACTTTCTATAGCTCTCTTAACTCCATCAACCATTTCTGGAGGTATATTTCCTCTTCCCATACCTTCTATAACTATTCCTTTAAAACCTTTTTCTATTGCAAAATCTAAATAAGAAGAATCCATTCCTGCAACACATTTTATAAGCGCCACATCCTTGTCCATTTTTTTGGGATTTAATTTTTCTCCCTTCTTACCCTTTCTATAAAAAATTACTTTATTATTATCTACAATTCCAACAGGTCCAAAATTAGGAGTTCTAAAAGCATTTAAAGCCATAGAGTTTGCTTTTGTAACCTCTCTAGCATCATTTAATTCACCATTAAAACATACAATTACTCCTCTTCCTATAGATTCTTCAGCTGTAGCTGTACATATTGAAGTAGCTAAATTAAATGGTCCATCATAACCAAGTTCTGAACTGCTTCTCATAGCCCCAGTAACTACTACAGGCTTCTTAGTTTTAACTACTAAATCTAAAAAATATGCAGTTTCTTCTAATGTATCAGTTCCATGAGTTATAACTACACCTGCAATATCTTCTCTATCTACTAACTCCTGAACAAAATGTGATAATTCAAGCATAAGTTTCGGAGTTACATGAGGAGATGGTAAAGAAGAAAAATTATAATTTATAACTTCAGCATAACCTTCTATACCCGTTACCATAGACATAATCTCTTCTCCGCTAAGACTTGGCACTGCTGCCTTTATTCTATCATCAACTTTCATTGAAATTGTTCCACCATTAAAAATAACAGCTACTTTTTTCATAGTAATACCTCCAACTTTCTTTTGTAATAAAAAGAACTTTTGGATTAAACCAAAAGTTTTAATAAGTTTTTGGTAGGTCGGCATTTATCCTACATCTCTGTTTACTAAATAAAATTAGCGCATGAGGAGCCTTTTCTCACCTCAAAAACTTTATCAATATTATTATACATATTTATTTAAATATTTTTCAAGTAGGTATTACTATTTAATTTATACTGCAACTTTAAGCTTTCCACTATATATTTTATTTCTCATTTTACTTTTTGTTACAGGATACATGCTAGAAACATAAATATAATTATTATCTAAATCTACTTCCAATATAAGCATAATATAAGCATCTATTTTTTTTACTAATTCTAAAGCTCCCGATTCTTTTCTTTTCTTATTCATTCCAATAAAATCTGGATTGCTTATTATTCTTTCAATAATTATCGTTAAATTATCTTTTATATTTCTAGTAAGTTGCTTTCCGTGTTTCTTTTTTATGTGTTTTAATACACCTGGTGAAGCATAGACATTTCCATAAAACTCAAACCCTATGCCTTGTGCAATTTCTTTCTTTATAGAGCCAACCTTTTTATAAGTTTTATATTTTTCAATCATGTTACCTCACCATGCCTTTTTATTATATTAAATATCTCAATATATATTATTCCAATTTAATTTAATATGATAATATAATTAAACGGTTAGTATTCAAATTTTTATACTAACCGTATATTTTTATAGGATTATACAGATTAATCCTCCATTGCCTTCATTTATTATTTTTTGAAGGGTTTTTTGAATTTTCACTTGAACATCTTCAGGCATTTTATATAGTTTGTTTTGAAGCCCCTCTTTAACTAATACTTCTAATGATTTTCCAAACATATTACTTTGCCACAATGTTGCTGGATCATTTTCAAACTGCTCTAATAAAGATTTTACTAAATCCTCAGATTCTTTTTCTGATCCCATTATAGGACTAATTTCTGTTTGAATATCAGCCTTAATAAAATGTAATGAAGGTGCACTAGCTTTTAATTTAACTCCATATTGTGAACCATGTTTAACTATTTCTGGCTCTTCAAATTTCATTTCTTTAAGTTGAGGTGCAACAAGTCCATATCCTGTTTCATTAACATCTTTTAATGCATCTTTTACTTTATCATACTCTTTTTTTGCCACATTTAATTCTTTTATTATTGATAATAAATCATTTTCTGATGACACATCTAATTCACACACTTCACTTAAAACTTTATAGAAAATTCCTTCTTTAGGTTTCATTGAAACATTTGCTGTTCCAACACCTAAATCTATTTCTTTTACTAAAGTTTCTCCTAAAAATTCTTCATCACATAAAGTTTCAAGAGACATTTTTATATCTCTTATTTTTGATATGTTTTTGCTCATACTTCTTATTATGTTAAAGAAATCTTTTTTAAGCCAATGTTCAGGCTCTAAATTTTCAAGCCATTCTGGCATATCAATATTTACTTCTTTTACTGGAAACTCTTTTAATACATTTTTAAATAATTTTTCTACATCTTCTTCATTCATGTTAGCAATATCCATAATTTGAACTTCTACATCATATTTTTCTTCCATTTCTTTTCTAATTTCTTCTGTTTCTTTAGACTCTCCTCTTGAGCTGTTAAGTACTACTACAAACGGCTTATTAATTGCCTTTAATTCATATATAACTCTTTCTTCTGCCTCAACATAATCTTCTCTATTAAGACCAGTTATACTTCCATCTGTTGTTATAACTAATCCTATAGTTGAATGATCTGTTATAACTTTTCTTGTTCCAATTTCAGCTGCATCTTCAAATGGAATTTCATAATCATACCAAGGTGTATTTACCATCTTTAAGTTTTCGCCCTCAATATAACCTAAAGCTTCTTTTACTATATAACCTACACAATCTACCATTCTAACTTTGAATTTTATCTCCTCATCAAGACTTATTTCAATAGCCTCATTAGGTACAAATTTTGGTTCAGTAGTGTGTATCATTTTTCCTGATCCACTTTGTGGCAATTCATCTTTAGCTCTTTCTTTTTTAAATTCATTTTCTATCTTTGGTATTACCATAAGATCCATAAACTTTTTTATAAAAGTTGACTTACCAGTTCTAACTGGTCCAACAACTCCTACATATATGTCTCCTTGGGTTCTTTCTGATATATCTTTATAAATTTTAAAGTTGTCCAAGAAATCCCCTCCTAACTATCTGTAACAGTATATATATATTCTAAATTTAAAATTTATATACTATTTTATAAAATATTTTTCTTATAATTTTATAAATAAAAAAGCAACCTAAAAAGGTTGCTTTTTAATGGGTTTCATTCTTTTTTTCTCTAAGCATTAATTCTCTTACAACTTCTTTTGGACACTTTTCATTAAATAATACATCATAAAGTCCATCTGTTATAGGCATACTAACTCCTATTTTGCTATTTAATTCATGGAATGCCTTACACGCTTTTACACCTTCAACTATCATTCCTACTTCTTTTAAAGCATCATCTAATGAAAACCCTTTACCTATTAAAATTCCAGCTTTTCTATTTCTTGAATGCATTGATGTACATGTAACTATTAAATCTCCCATTCCTGTAAGTCCAAAAAATGTTTCTTCCTTACCTCCAAGTGCTATTCCAACTCTTGAAATTTCTTTCATTCCTCTTGTCATAAGCGCTGCCTTTGTATTATCTCCATATCCAACTCCATCACCAACACCAGCTGCAAGTGCAATAATATTTTTTACTGCACCTCCAATTTCAACACCTATTATATCTTCATTTGTATATATTCTAAGATTTGGTGTCATAAATAACTCTTGAACTTTTTCTGCATATTTCATGTTAGTTGATGTAGAAACTAAAGTTGTTGGAATTTCGATAGCAACTTCTTCAGCGTGACTTGGTCCTGATAAAATAACTACTGGATTTTCTGGAATTTCCTCACTTATAACTTCTGATAATCTTTTATTTGTGCCTTGTTCAATTCCCTTTGCAATAGAAATTATTATAGTATCTTCACTTATCTTACCTTTTAATAATCTAGTAACATCTCTTATAACGTGCGATGGAACAGCTAAAACTATATATTCTGCATCATGTATTGCCTTATCTAAATTGTTATATGCCTTTATATTTTCTGGAATTTCAAGTTCTTTTAAATATTTACTATTTCTTTTTCTTATATTAATATCATTACAAACTTCAATATCTCTATCAAATATATTTACACAATTATTTTTTTTGGCAAGTTGAATTGCTAAAGCTGTACCAAAACTCCCGCCGCCAATAAATGTTACTTTACTCATAACTACATTTTCCTTTCTCTATATTCTACTTCTATACCAGTTCCTTCAAAATCAAAACTTTGTCTAAGTTGATTTTCTAAATATCTCTCATATGAAAAATGTGTTGCATTTTTATCATTAACAAAGAATATAAACTTAGGTGGTCTACTTGCTACTTGAGTTGCATAGTAGATTTTCATTCTTTTAAGTCCTACTATTGGCGGTTCTTTCATAAGAACAGCCTTACTTATTACATCATTTAATATACCTGTTGATATTCTTTTTGAATAGTTATCGTAGCACATTCTAGCCATTGCTAAAACTTTTTGTGTTCTTTGTCCTGTAAGTGCTGATATGAAAAGATAAGGTGCATAACTTAAAAACTTAAGTTTTCCTTGTAATTCTTTCTTATATTTATCAAGGGTTTTATCATCTTTTTCTATAAGATCCCACTTATTAACTACAACCATTATAGCCTTATTTAATTCATGAGCATATCCTACAATCTTTTCATCTTGTTCTGTAATTCCTTCTTCTGCATCTATCATTAATATACATACATCTGCTCTTTCGATAGCTGCATAAGTTCTTACAACACTATATTTTTCTATTTCTTCTTTTACTTTACTTTTTCTTCTAAGTCCAGCTGTATCTATAAGAATAAATTTACCTTGATCAGTTTCTAAATATGAATCAATAGCATCTCTTGTTGTTCCTGGAACATTAGATACTATAACTCTTTCTTCTCCTAAAAGCTTATTTATAAGAGATGATTTACCTACATTTGGTTTACCAATCATAGCTATTCTTATGTATTCATCTTCCTCTTCTTCTGTATTTAAAGCATCAAAATGCTTAACTACTTCATCTAACATATCTCCAAGGCCTAAACCTTGAGCTGCTGATATTGTTACAGGATCTCCTATACCTAAATTATAGAATTCCCAAGCATTATCTTCTTCTTTTAATGAATCTATTTTGTTAACAACTAAAACTACAGGCTTTTTGCTTTTTCTAAGCATAGTTGCAACTTCTCTATCTGCTGCTGTTAAGCCTTCTTTACCATCTACTATAAATACTATTACATCAGCAGTTTCTATAGCTATATTTGCTTGTCTTCTCATTTGTTTTACTATAATGTCATCTCTTTCTGGTTCTATACCACCTGTATCTATCATAGTAAATTTATAGTTAAGCCATTCTGCTTCTGCATAAACCCTATCCCTTGTAACCCCTGGTGTATCTTGGACTATTGATATTCTCTTTCCTGCTAATCTATTAAATAATGTAGACTTTCCTACATTTGGTCTTCCAACCATTGCAACAATAGGTTTTGCCATATTCCTATTCCTCCTCGTTATAATTATTTATTAAATCTATAAAACCATCTCCTGAGTAATCACAAACTAAAACTTTAACATTTAAAGCCTCTTCTAACATATCGATTGTTGTGTCATCTAACATTATAAGTTCCTCTGGAGCTAATTCATAACCTCTTCTAAACATATTATCTGCCATTATAAGATATGGTGTATCTATTTCATCCTTTAACTGCTCTATTATATCTGTACCAGTTAAAAGTCCTGCAACAGTAATAGTTTCTCCAAAAAAGTTATTAACTATCTTTTTAACATTTATTTTTATATTATCATTTTTTTTCATTATACTATCCATAGCATTTTTTATTTCATCATAAGCTAATGCACCTGTTACTACAGTATAATTTCCTTTTTTATTTGTATCTAAAAATTCCAAATCTCTTTTTATAGCTTCTCTATAATAACGAACACTTCCAACTCCATCTTCTAACTGTTCAAAACCATTATAAAATTCTTCCTCTGGAACATCTTGTTTTGCTACTAAATAAAATTCATCTGATAATCTTACAAAAGGTTCTGATACTTCTTTCATAAACTTTTCTTGAAGTTCATTAACCATTTCTATTGTTTCTTTTGAAGTTTGTTCAGTAAATGTATTTACACGAGCTAAGTTTTCCCTAAATTTTGTTATTCCAATTGGCACAACTGCCACATTATTAACTTGTGGGTACAAATTATAAAGATCATTTATAGTTCTTTTAAGTTCTTCTCCATCATTAATACCTGGAACACATACAATTTGAGCATGCATATAAATATCTGCTTCTTTAAGCCTTTTCATTCTATCATATATTTGTCCTGCAAATCTATTGTTAAGCATTTTTACTCTAAGCTCTGGATTTGTTGTATGAACAGATATGTTTATAGGACTTATTTTGTATCTAATTATCCTATCTATATCAGCCTCTTTCATATTTGTTAATGTTACAAAATTACCTTGTAAAAATGATAATCTTGAATCATCATCTTTAAAATAAAGAGTATTTCTCATTCCTTTAGGAAGCTGATCTATAAAGCAAAAAATACATTTATTACTGCAACTTTTTGCTTTATCCATTATACCACCTTGAAATTCAAGACCTATATCTTCACCATAATCTTTTTCTATTTCTATATCCCAAACTTCACCATAAGATTTCTCAATTTGTATAGTTAACTCTTCATCAACAGCTAAAAATCTATAATCAATAATGTCTTCTATTTCTTTATTATTAATTGAAATAAGAAAATCGCCTGCCTCTATTCCAACCTCTTCTGCAATACTATCAGGAAGTACACTTTTTATTAAGTTCTTCATATTTTCACTCCCCTTTTTTATAAACTAGTGTATCTTTTGTTATATTACATTAATATATGTAGTTAGTCAACAAAACTCGTCAAAAAGGAAATTTTTATAAATTCAAAATTAATTTAATTAATTTTATGCAATTAAAAACCACACTAAATACTTTGTGTGGTTTTTATTTATATATTTAAATCTACATATTCTCCTGTTTTACTAAAAATTATCCATTCACAAATATTTGTAACATGATCACCTATTCTTTCTAAATATTTAGCTACAAATAATAATCTTGTTCCCTCTTCTATACTATTTTCATCATTCTTTATACACAATAGTGTATATTTAAATGTTTGTTTATATAAATTGTCTATTTCATCATCTAACTTACATATTGAATATGCTAATTCTATATCCCTTTCACTATATGCTTTGCTAGCTAATGTTATCATATTTTGAATTTTTTCTTCCATAATTAAAAGATCTTTTATTTCAATTGGATGTAATGTTCCTTTTACATACTTTACAATTTTGCATATATCAATAGCATGGTCCGCCATTCTTTCTAAGTCAGTTACTATTTTAGATGCAGTAAATACTCTTCTTAAATCTTTAGCAACAAGCTGTTCTGTTGCTATAAATTTTATACATTCTTCTTCAATTACTTTTTGAAGATTATCTACTTTATCATCATTTTTTATTATATTTTCAGCTAATTTTTCATCTTTTAGCTTTAATGCTTGCATACTACATTTTATTTGTTCTTTTACTATATTAGTCATTATATACAATTTTTCATTTATTTCATCAATTCTTTGATTTTGTGACTCTCTTCTCATATGCTCACTCCTTAAACATTATTAACCAAATCTACCTGTAATATAATCTTCTGTTCTTTTATCTTTTGGCTTATAAAATATATCTTCTGTTTTTCCATATTCTATAACTTCACCATTTAAAAAGAAAGCTGTCTTATCTGCTATTCTTCCAGCTTGTTGCATATTATGAGTAACTATTATAACTGTATATTCTTTTTTTAATTCTTCAATTAAATCTTCTACTTTATTAGTTGAAATTGGATCTAATGCTGATGTTGGCTCATCCATAAGAATTACTTCAGGTGATACAGCAAGTGTTCTTGCTATACAAAGTCTTTGTTGTTGTCCTCCTGACAACCCCATTGCACTCTTTTTAAGTCTATCTTTTGTTTCATCCCAAAGTGCAGCACCCTTAAGACTTTTTTCAACAATTTCATCTAATCTCTTTTTATCTTTTATTCCATGTATTCTTGGTCCATAGGCAACATTGTCATATATTGACATAGGAAATGGATTAGGCTTTTGAAAGACCATACCAATTCTTTTTCTAAGATCAATTACATCATAATCACTAAAAATATTTTCTCCTTCAAATAAAACTTCACCTTCTATTTTAACTGAATCTATAAGATCATTCATTCTATTTATAGTTCTTAAAAACGTTGATTTACCACAACCAGATGGACCTATAAGTGCTGTAACTTCATTTTTATTAAATTTCATATTTATATTTTTAAGAGCTTTATTAGTTCCATAATAAAGATTTAGATTTTTAGTTTCTATTATACTCATACTTCCTCCTACTATTTGCCACTATATGATTTTAACATTCTGTTTCCAATTAATTTTGCTAATAAGTTAAAGATTAATATAATTATTATAAGCACAGCTGCTGTTCCATTTGCTATAGCTGATGCATCTGGAACAATTCCTTCAGAATTTAATTTCCATATATGAACTGCTAAAGTTTCTGCTGGTCTAAAAAGCGAAAATGCTGATGTTTTTCCAAGTAAACTTACATTGTTGAAATTAAGTATTCCTGAACTTAAACCTGCTGTATATAAGAATGCTGCTGCCTCTCCAAAAATTCTTCCTGATGATAATATAATTCCAGTAAGTATATCCCTCATTGCAGTTGGAAGAGTCACTCTCATTATAGTTTGCCATTTAGTTGCACCAAGTCCTAATGATGCTTCTTTTACTTTTTTTGATGCATGTCTTATTGCATTTTCTGATATTCTAGTCATAGATGGAATATTTAATATGCTAACTGATAAAGCTCCAGCTATTAATGAATATCCAAATCCTGATAAATTAACAAAAACTAAAAGTCCAAACATACCTATTACAATTGAAGGTAATGAAGACATAGTTTCAAGGGATAATCTAATTATTTTTAAAACAACGCCTTCTTTAGCATATTCTGCTAAGTATATACCTGCACCAATTCCTATTGGTACTGTAATTATCAATGCTATTACTAACATATATAATGAATTAAATATTTGTGGCCCAATACCTCCACCAACACTTGTCATTTTGGGATTACCAAATAAAAATGATGGAGTAAGCATACCTATTCCTTTATAAAAGATATAAGCTATAAAAGCTCCAAGTAACGTTACTATAAATATTGCTATTATATAAAATATTATAGTTGCTACTTTATCTATTTTTTTTGCATCCACTTTAGTTAACTCCCTTCTTTTCTATTTGCCTAATTACAAGTATAAATATAAATGATATTACTAAAAGAATTAATGCTAAAGTCCATAAAGCATCATTCCAAGCAGAACCAGATACAGTATTTGACATATCCATTGTTAATATACTAGTTAATGTTGAAGATGGTGATATTAGACTATTTGGCATTTTTATTGTATTTCCTATTACCATCTGAACTGCTAAAGCTTCTCCAAAAGCTCTTGCAATACCAAGAACTACTCCAGTAAGTATTCCTGATTTTGCTCCTGGAGTTATTACATTTTTTATAGTTTGCCATCTTGTTGCTCCAAGTCCATAAGATGCCTCTATATGTTCTTTAGGTATTCCTTTTATAGCATCAATAGATAAAGTTGCTATAGTTGGTAAAATCATAAGGGATAAAACTATTATTCCTGCTAAAAGTGAAAAGCCAATCCCTCCAAACTTATCTTTTATAAATGGAACTAAAACTGAAACTCCTACCCAACCATAAACTACTGATGGAATTCCTACTAATATTTCTAAAGTTGGCTTTATTAGTTTTTCTCCAAAATCTTTAGAAATTACATTAACAAAAATCCCTAATGCAACTGCAATTGGAGCACTTAATATAACAGCTCCTAAGGATACTAGTGTAGATCCTAATATGAATGCAAAAGCTCCAAAAGTTTTAGGGCTACCTGAAGGATTCCAGTTATTCGTAAATAAAAATTCAATTAAACTATACTCACCTTTAGTGAATGTCTTTATTCCTTTTAATCCTATAAATAATATTATTGATACTGTTATTAAAATTATTAATATTCCACAAAAACTTGAAAATCCTTTCCCTAAATATTCATTTAATAGCCTTTCTTTGAAACTCCTCTTCTTCATATACCTCATTCCTATCTTTATTGCTTATTATTTTTCCTTTATTTCATTTCCTGGAATTAATCCTAAATTATTTATACTTTCACTATTTTCACTACTTCCTACAAAATCTATAAATTCCTTTGTAAGTCCATTAGCTTCACCTTTTGTATACATGTGTCCCCATGACCAGAAATCATAATTTCCAGATTTAATATTTTCAGCAGTTGCTTCTTTTCCATCTATTTTAATTAAATTTAATGCATTTTTTGCTTCTTCATTATTCATATATGATAGTGCTACATAGCTTATTGCTCCATTATTTTGTTTCATAGCATTTAATACAGCACCATTACTATCTTGTGTAGCTCCTATTGAATCATTTTCTAATTTTTTATTTCCATCTAATATCTTCTTTGTAAATGTTGCTCTTGTTCCTGATGATGTAGGCCTGTGAACTACTAATATTTCTAAATCCTTTCCTCCAACCTCTTTCCAATTCTTAATCTTCCCTGAAAAAATATCTTGTATTTGTTTCTTTGTTAAATTTTCTATTCCAGAATTTTTATTAACAACAACACCAAAACCTTGTGCTACAACTTTATGATCTACTAATTGACTTGCTTGTTCCTTTGTAAGCTTATCTTCTGCGTAAACATCTGAGTTTCCTATATTAACAGAACCTTCTAAAACTTGAGTAAGTCCTGTTCCTGAACCTCCTGCTTGTGCATTTATAGTATTTCCAGGTTTTATTTCATTAAATTTTTCTATTGATTGTTCCATAAGAGGCAAAAGTGCTGATGATCCACTTATTGTTATAGAGCTACCATTTTCTGTACTTCCACAACCAACAAATAATCCTCCTGTAATAACTACTGCTAATGTGGCTACTAACATTTTTAAATTTTTCTTTCTCATAAAATATAACCTCCTTAAAAATCTCTTTACTCATTTATTTTTATAATTTAACTATATATTAATAATATCTTTTGAAAGTTAAGGTATTATTATACTAAAGTTAAGTTGTTTTATATTAGTGTTAAATGAGTTTAACAATTAAATAAAAAAGACGAACTTTTATTTTTAAAAGTTCGTCTTTTTTATTTATATATGTTTTATTTTAAATGTAAATTCTGTTCCCTTTGAAACTTCAGAATCAACACTTATCTCTCCTCCAAAAGTTTTTACAATATGTTTAACTATTGCAAGACCAAGTCCAGTACCCCCACTTTTTCTTGCTTTATCAACTCTGTAAAAACGTTCAAATATTCTAGGAAGGTCTTCTTTTGGTATTCCTATACCATTATCTTTCACCTTAAAATAATAATATTCTTTATCTGAAAAACTTTTTACATTAATTTTAGTATTATTATTTGAATATTTTATAGAATTTTCTATTATGTTTATAACTATTTGAAGAAACTTATCTTTCTGACCTAAAATAAAATCATTATTATCAGATTCAAAATTTATATATATATTCTTTTTTCTTGCATGTTCACTTAATATATTTATTGCATCTGTTATTATTCCATCTGGAAAAATTTCTTCTAATTCTTCTACTGGATTATTTTCTAAATCAGAAAGAACTAAAATATCACTAATAAGTCTAGTAAGCCTTTCTGTCTCTTTATCTATTATATCTAAAAATTTAATTTTAGTTTCTTCATCTTCAACATATCTTAATGTCTCAGCAAAACCTTTTATTGATGTTAATGGAGTTTTTAATTCATGAGATACATTAGCTACAAACTGACTTCTTATATTTTCAAGTCTTTTCATTTCTGTTATATCTTGAATTGCAATAACTCTACCAATTTTTTTATATCCATTTATAACTATAGCTTTCTTTATTTTCAAAAATCTTCTAAATGGTTTTTTTATTTTAACTTGTGTTTCATCAACAGTTTCATTATTTAAAATTTCTTTTATTCTTTTATCTTCTATACAATCATTTAAATATTTTCCTGTAACATCTACATTTATTCCAAATATCTTTTGAGCATAAGGATTTATAGTTATTATTCTATCTTCATTGTCTACAGCTATAACTCCACTTTGCATAGATTTTAATATGGACTCAAGTCTATTTTGTTTATCAACAACTTCATTTATTTTACTTTGAAGCTGATCTGCCATATTATTAAATGTTTTACCTAGTTGTCCTAATTCATCATTTGAGACTACATTTACCCTTGTTTGTAAATTTCCATGAGCTATTTTCCAAGTAACACTTTCTAAATGTTTTATTGGATCTACAATTATTCTAACTAACTTAAGAGCTAAAGCTATAGATAATAATAAAACAATTATTAAAGTTATAATATAATATTTAGTATTTTTAACTTGAAATATATTTGTTGTAGGCTCTTCAACTCCACTTATTATTGTATCTCCATTAGAAAGCTTAGTTCCACAATAAATCATATTTATTTTTTTATTTTCATTATATTTATCTAAATAACCTACACCTTTATTTTCAGCTTCTTTTATTATTGAATCATAACTTATGTTACCTTCATTTCCTGATGAATTAAATTTTATATTCCCATCTTTATCAATTATAGTTAATTCTATTGTTTTCCCATTTATTTTAAATAAACCTAATTTACTAGCATTTTCTATATCTAATTCAGAAATTATAGAGTTATATTCTTTTAACATGCTTTTAGAATTTTCTATTTCCTGTATACTGTAAAGAGCCATAAATGAAGATGTTATTATAACTAAGGCAAAAACTACTGTTATTATTACAGAAGTTATTATTTTTTTCTTCATAAATATTACCCGTTAAATCTATATCCAACCCCTCTTATAGTTTCTATAAGCTTAGGGTTTTTATCATCTTCTTCTATTTTTTTTCTTAAATATCTAATATGCACATCTACTGTTCTTGTCTCTCCAATATATTCATATCCCCATATTTTATCTAATAAAATTTCTCTCTTTAAAATTTTGCCTTTATTTCTTATTAATATTTCTAATAATTCAAATTCTTTTAATGTCATATCTATCTTTTTATTATTTATAGTTACTTCATGTCTTTCAAAATCTATTTTTAATCTTCCATTATCATAAATATCTTCTTTTTTATTTGATTCTAAAGGAGCACTTCTTCTTAAAACAGCCTTAACTCTTGCCAAAAGTTCCCTTATAGAAAATGGTTTTGTTATATAATCATCAGCTCCAAGTTCTAAGCCTAATATTTTATCTAGTTCTTCTCCTTTTGCAGTAAGCATTATTATAGAAATATTACATGTATCATTATTTCTTTTTATTTCTTTACATACATCAAATCCATCCATTCCAGGTAACATTAAATCTAATAATATTAAATGAGGCTTTTCATTTTTAGCGATATTAAGTGCATCTAATCCATTATTTGCCCAAATAACTTGATATCCCGCATTTTCTATATTGAATTTTAAAAGTTCTAATATATGTTCTTCATCATCTACAATTAATATTTTTTCTTTTGACAACTTAATCACCTCTATTTTAATATTACAAATGTAAATAGTCTTCCGTAAGATCCATCAGATTTCCTATATGAATGTAATTTTATATCTTTTTCACAATAAGTACAAAGAGGTATACTTTTTATATTTTCATCGTTAACCCCACAATCTTTTGCATCTTTTTCTATACAAGCTTCTAAGTTTAAATTTCTTCCATCAAATAATATATCTTTATCTATATCTTTCTCTTCTATAAATCTTTCTTTTAAATCTTCTGATATTTCATAACAGCATTTTCTTATATGAGGGCCTATATAAACTGTAGTATTTTTATGGTTAACGCCATAAACTTCAGTCATTTTATCTAAACAAACTTTTGTTATAGACTTAATAGTTCCTTTCCATCCACTGTGGACTGCACCTATAACTCCGTACTCCTCATTTACAATAATTACAGGTACACAATCAGCAGTAAATACTCCAATTAAGACATTTTTTAAATTTGTAATTATACCATCACCGCTATTTTCATTAAAATTTTCTTCACCATTATAAATTAAAACTTCATCTGAATGAATTTGATTTAAATATACTATTTTATCTACATTGAAATCTTTCTTTAAATTATTTAATGTATCTATTCCTTCTAAAGTATTTCTATTAAAACTTTTATTTTTTTCAGCAGTTGAAAATACAACTGAACTTTTTTCATTATCAATAACTAAAAAATCATCTTTTTTACAAATATTATCTAAATTTAAATTTTTCATTTTTCCCCTCCAACTCTTTTAATATTATTTTAACATTTACTAAATTTATTATCTATTTAATAATATATTTTTTACCTATCTTTAACGTAAAAAAGCATACTAATTCTATTTTAGAACTAATATGCCAATTCCTTATCTCATTAATCTATTTATTTCTTCCATAAAGGTATTAATATCTTTAAACTGCCTATAAACAGAAGCAAATCTAACATAAGACACTTCATCTATCTTTTTTAGCCTTTCCATAACCATTTCTCCTATGTAATTTGATTGAACTTCTGTCATCATTTTATTTGATATAGTCTTTTCAATATCTTCTGCAATATCTTCTATTTGCTTGCGTGAAATAGGTCTTTTTTGACAGGCTATTATCAATCCGTTTACTATTTTTTCCTTATTAAAGTTTTCTCTAGTTAAATCTTTTTTTATAACTAAAATTGGAATATCCTCTACTTTTTCATAAGTTGTATATCTTTTATTGCAATTTAAACATTCTCTTCTTCTTCTAATTGTAGTATTATCATCTGTTGATCTTGAATCGACTACTTTACTTTCTTGAAAAGAACAAAAAGGGCATTTCATAGATAATTCCCACCTTTCTGTACAGTAATTGACTTATTCTATATCGTTATTATACATATTTTTCTCTTTTATGGCTAGATACTATCTGTAAATATTATCATCTCGCCCTAAAATATTTGAATTATCCATAGAAACTAATATCACATCTAACCCAATCTTCTCTATATTTTCCCATGGTATTTCTATTTCCTCTCCTTTCGAAAACCACCCTTTGTTTTCTCCTGGAATAATTAATGACTCAACTTTATCATTCTCACAATCTAATTTTATATCTACAATAAATCCTAATTTTCTTCCAGAATTTATATCTATAACTTCCATACTTTTCATAGAATTTATTGAATGTAAATTTTCCTCCATATATAACACCCCCATATGTTAAATTTATATTCATTATTTTATAAATTATTATATTTACATGAAAAAAGAACTCTCATAAGAGTTCTTTTTTAAACATACTTCCTCATGTGTTTAAGTGCTGTCTTTTCTAGTCTAGATACTTGAGCTTGAGATATTCCTATCTCATCTGCAACCTCCATTTGTGTTCTACCTTTAAAAAATCTAAGATTTAATATTAATTTCTCTCTATCAGTTAACTTTTTCATTGCCTCATTTATGGATATATTTTCAAGCCAACTATCATCAGTATTTTTAGAGTCGCTAATTTGATCCATAACATATATAGCATCTCCACCATCATGATAAATAGGTTCAAATAAAGAAACTGGATCTTGTATTGCATCTAATGCAAAAACAACTTCTTCTCTTGGAATTTCAAGTTCTTTAGCAATTTGAGAAACATTTGGCTCTCTATTGTTATCTTTTACAAGTCTATCTCTAACTAATAGTGCCTTATATGCTATATCTCTTAATGACCTGCTAACTCTTATTGAATTGTTATCTCTTAGATATCTTCTTATTTCACCAATTATCATAGGTACAGCATAAGTTGAAAACTTAACATTTTGAGATAAATCAAAATTATCTATAGCTTTCATAAGCCCTATACATCCAACTTGAAATAAATCATCAACATTTTCGCCTCTATTATTAAACCTTTGAATAACACTTAATACAAGTCTTAAATTACCTTTTATAAAAGTTTCTCTAGCACTATTATCACCAGACTGCATTTTTAATAAAAGTTCTCTTTTTTCCTTTTCTTTAAGTATAGGAAGTTTTGCAGTGTTTACTCCACATATCTCTACTTTATTAATGATCAAAGTCATCAACTCCTTTGGAAGTAATTTCATCACAGTAGAAAGTATTTCCGTAAGGAGTAACTTTTATACTAAAGACAACCTAAACCATTTTACTTATTTCTTTTTTTAATCTACTTATTATCTTTTTTTCTAATCTTGATATATATGATTGTGATATTCCAAGTATATCAGCTACCTCTTTTTGTGTTTTTTCGTTATTACCATTTAAACCAAATCTTAATCTAACAATTTCTTTTTCTCTCTCATTTAAATTTTTAAGAGCAATAAACAATAACTGCTTATCTACTTCATCTTCTATTAAATTATATACAATATCATTATCAGTTCCTAATATATCAGATAATAATAATTCATTTCCATCCCAATCTATATTAAGAGGTTCATAAAATGAAATTTCAGCTTTTATTTTATTATTTCTTCTTAAATACATAAGTATTTCATTTTCAATACATCTTGATGCATAAGTTGCAAGCTTTATTTTTTTATCTGGTTTAAATGTATTTACTGCTTTTATTAATCCTATAGTTCCAACTGAAATTAAATCTTCTACATATACTCCTGTATTTTCGAACTTTCTTGCTATATATACAACTAATCTTAAATTTCTTTCTATTAATATACTTCTTATTCCTTCATCTCCATCACTTAATTTATTAACTAAATCTTCTTCTTCTTCTTTGCTAAGAGGTGGTGGTAATGCATCATTTCCTCCAACATAATGAAGTTTTTTTCTACACAAACCTAATTTCTCAAATATCCTATTTAATAAAAGTTTTATATTAACCATATTCTCCTCCTTGATATTAATAATAATTTATATTACTCCCCTTGGTATCAATGCATTAAAATCATTTTCTCTACTTAAATTATCTTTGCATGGACATAATATAGCATCTACAACCTTAAATGTTTGTCCACTTTTTTTAAGTTTCATATTGTCTACTCTAAACCCTTTTAAAACTCCATCATATCCTATAGCACTATAAGGAATATGATATAAACCATAATTTTCTAAATTTATTTCATTTAAATAAACTTCTTCTACCAATATACATGGTAAATTTGTTATAGGCTCTCTAAGTTCATTTCCAGAATCTAAAAAACCTTTTATTTTTAAATTTTTATTTTCAACAGAAAATTCAACATCATAATAAAAATTATTAATAATATTTTTTTCTCTTATATATGTTGTTATTCTCTCTAATGTTATACATAATATAGATAAACTTAAAATCAAATATTTTATTTTAAAATTATTTATCATAATACCATTTTTTATAGAATACTCATTAGTCATAATTGCAATTTTAAAACAAATTCCACTTAACACACAGGATGATACTATAAATACAATCCCACTTTTTAAAGACTTTATAAACCTCTTATTATTAAGAGGTATGTAAGCTATAACTATTGCTACAATAATTTGAATTATATTATTTGATAAAAAACTTATTTCTTCTATAACCATTGTTAATGTATATAAAGAACCTAAAATAGCTGATAGTAAACACATCTTAAAAGAATATTTTTCCCTAATAATTTTATAAGTAGTTAATAACAAAAATAAATTTACCAAAAAATTTTCAATAAGTAGTATATCTATATATATATTCACTTACATTCCCCCTTAATAAAATTATATAACTATATATTTCAAAATTTTGTCAATTTAATTGATATAAACATAACTTTTTAAATCATTTTTTTTACATTTGATTACATAAAATATTATATTAAAATAATTTTTAACTTTTTATTTTTCATAAATCACAAATTTAAAATAAAAAAAGAGAGATTTTAAAAAAATCTCTCCTTATTATTATTTATTTATTTTGTTATCATCTATAGAAACATGTGCTTGACTCTCTGGTAAACTTTCTTTCTTTTTTTGCACTATAGATAAATTTGTTTTAAAAGACATTTTTGTTTCTGTAAACTTTGGTTTATCATAAATAAAGTCATTGTTACCTGTATATAAATATTTCATTTCTTCCATTTGTTGCCCTATTTCTTGTGCATACCATGGTGTAGTTGCATATTGATGCCACATTAATGATTCATTAGGTGAATATCTCATTTTATATAAAGTATTTTGTTTATATTTTGAGCTATTAACATAATTACTTGATACAAAATTAGCAGCACCTTCTATTGCTTTATCAACACTTGTCCATCCATGATTATAAGCATATGTTGTTCCAAGTATTAAAGCTCTATTTGGAAATGCTTTAGAATTATCATATGCACCTATTCCAAATAAATTATATACGGTTACAGGTTTTTGCAACTTTATCATTTTATAACCAATTAATTCACCTTTACTATTTTTTATTTCATGATTAGTATCTGCTATCTCTGTTATCTTAACTCCTTTTGCTAAAGTGCTCTTTCCATACCCTGTTTCATGTATTGATTGGGCTGCAAAATATAATGGATCTATATTAAATTTTTTTGCTGAATTTACAAATGCACTAGCATGGCCAATTAAAACTCCCGCATTATGTGCTTTAAAATAATCATTTAAACCATTAACGCTAATATTTCTATATTCATCTAATCTTAAATATTGTAATTGATTAGTAGCTTTTGCTGGATTTATATACTTTTCATAAAAATTATAATCATATGATGAGTTTCTTGATTTTTGTAATTTTATATATGAATCCATTGACATATTATAATTAGTATATATAACATTTTTTTCATTTGGCTTTTCATTTTGTATATCATCTTTTGAAACTTCTTTTATATATTCTTTTGAAGAGTATCCAGTTACGCTTGAATCTTTGATTTTATAAAATCCATTTTCTTCTCCTAGTATTTCAACTATTTCTCCGTTTCTTAAGTTTCCTATTATTTTTGATGAAGTACTAGGTTTTTCTCTAATCCTTAATTCACTATTTACCTTAACTTTCCCATATCTCTCTTTTAATTCTGGTTTACTTTCAGGCTTAACTTCAGGTTTTGCTTCAGGTTTATTATCCGGTTTAATTTCTGGTTTACTATTAGAATTATTTTTTGGATAAAATTTAACATACTCTTCATGAATATATCCACTTATACTACCTTTTTTTATTTTATACCACTTTCCATCTTTTCCATTAACATCAAAGTTTTCTCCAGGTAGTAAATATCCTACAACACCATATTGTGTTCCTGGTCCTTTTCTTACTCTTAAATTACTTGTAACATTTATAACTTTTCCTGTTCCTTCATATTTATTAACACTAGAATTATTACTACTATTATTGTTGTTACTATTATGATTGCTACTATTACTATTATTGCTATTACTACTACTATTATTACTTGTTACTTTTACATAATCTTCATGAACATATCCATGTCCATTTTTATATTTTATTTTGTACCATTTCCCTGACTTTTCTATTATGTCAAGTTTACTTCCATTTTTTAAGTAACCTATTGTTTCTGAACTTGTTGATGCACTTTTTCTTACCCTTAATTCACTTGTAATATTTACTACTACCCCTTGCTTTGTAACGCTTTCTGTTGGTTTATTATTCTGATTGCTATTACTACTATTGCTATTACTACTATTGCTGTTACTACTACTATTATTACTTGTTACTTTTACATAATCTTCATGGACATATCCATATCCATTTTTATATTTTATTTTATACCATTTCCCTGACTTTTCTATTATGTCAAGTTTGCTTCCATTTTTTAAGTAACCTATTGTTTCTGAACTTGTTGATGCACCTTTTCTTACCCTTAATTCACTTGTAATATTTACTACTACCCCTTGCTTAGTTACTTTATCTACCTTATTACTTTTATTATCATCATTTAAAGTTACTTTGGCATAATCCTTGTGAATATATCCTTCATTTTTTCCAGCTTTAATTTTATACCATGATCCATCCTTAGCTAAAACATCAAAAGCTTGTCCTTCTTTAAGATATCCTATTATCTCACTATTTATACTAGCTTTTTTTCTTATTCTAAGATTAGTTTCTACATTTATAACTTTACCCTTTCCTATTATATGTTCTGAAACAATAGAAGATTTATTTACAGTTGCAAAAGTCTTCTCATTGTTTAATGCCAATGAAGTTGTCGTTGTTGCCGCTAATAAAAACAACATAGTTGATATCTTTTTTTTATTCATAACAATCTCTCCATATAAAATATTTTTTTACATTTTTTATCTCATTATTTTTAATTTTAACATAATTTTCTTATACATAAAACATTTTTGACTTTTAAATCACTCACTTTTTTACCTTTTTGTAACCTTTTCTAAAAAATAAAGCTTTAGATATAAATATCTAAAGCTTTTAAAACCAATTTAATAATATTTTTAAATTTTAATTTGATCTTCTTGGTCTTCTTAAAAATGTTGGTATTGATAAATCTTCTTCAGTATAAGTTATAGTTGAACTTACTGTTTCCTCTGAAGAAGTTGCTGCAACTTCTTCTTTTGGTTCTACAACAGTTTCTTCAACTTGTTTGCTTATTTGTTTTTTCACTTCAACTTTAGGTGTTTCTTTTGGAAGTGCACCTATTCCATCTTCTTCAAACCCTGTTGCTATAACAGTAATTCTTATTTCATCTTGAAGAGTTTCATCAATAACAGCACCAAATATTATGTTTGCATCAGCATCAGCAGCTTCTCTTACTACATCTGCAGCTTCATAAACTTCTAATGCTCCAAGATCTGCTCCACCTGTAAAGTTAAGTATAACTCCAGTTGCACCTTCTATTGAAGTTTCAAGTAATGGTGAAGCTATAGCCTCTTTAACAGCATCAGATGCTCTATTATCGCCTTTTCCATGACCAACACCCATATGTGCTAATCCTTTATCTAACATAACAGCTTTTATATCAGCAAAGTCTGCATTAACTACTCCAGGAATAGTTATAAGGTCTGATATCGCTTGCACACCTTGTCTTAAAACATCATCAGCTAATCTAAATGAATCTAAAAGTGTTGTCTTTTTATCTGCCATAAATAATAATCTTTCATTAGGGATTATTACTAATGTATCAACTTTTTCTTTTAACTTTGCAATACCCATTTCAGCATGTCTCATTCTTCTCTTTCCTTCAAATGGGAAAGGTTTAGTTACAACACCTACTGTAAGAATTTCTAATGATTTAGCAATTTCAGCAACAACTGGTGCAGCACCTGTTCCTGTTCCACCGCCCATTCCAGCAGTAATAAATACCATATTAGCACCTTTAATAGCTGCTGTAATTTCTTCTCTACTTTCTTCTGCTGCTTTTTGTCCAATTTCAGGGTTAGCTCCTGCTCCTAATCCCTTAGTAAGCTTTTCACCTATTTGTATTTTTTGATTTGCATGTGATAGCATAAGGGCTTGTTTATCTGTATTGATAGCTATAAATTCTACATTCTTTAATCCTTCAACTATCATTCTATTAACAGCGTTACTTCCTCCGCCTCCACAGCCTATGACTTTTATATTAGTTAATTCTTGCATATCAACTTCAAAATCTAACAAAACAATTCCTCCTTTAGAAAATATCCTCTAGTAAACTTCTTATTTTTCCTATAATGCCAGTATTCTTTTTTTTCTTATCGTCGTGACCTAAATCTTCTATTTCATAATTAGCGTTAACATCAATATCACTTATTTCCTCAAATTTTAAAGTATTACCTTTAACATCTTTTGTAAAATCTTCACATATTAATTCTACCCTATCATGCACCTCTTTAACAATAGCTAAAGAAGTAATATTTGAAAGATTTTGCATATTAAAATCACTTTTTGTAATTATATTAACTTTGTAATCTATCATTTCACTTACTAACGCTTTTATATTTTCAAAATTGGTTAAAGAATCACTACATAAAATTATACTACATAAATCGTTATAATGACTAGTATTTTTTAATTCATTATTTACATAATTAAGAATTTCTTCAATTCTTGCCTCACACACTTTAAAATATAATTCCTTATGAATACTTTTACCATCTATAAGTATTTCTTTTTGTAAATCATCATTTAAAATACTTACATAATTATTGCTATATTCACACTTAACTAATTCAGCCTCTTTATTTGTTAAACCTGCACATATTGAAAGATCACTTGTAATATTATTTCCACCTAATGGAATAGAAATAAGTTCCTTTATAACTCCATCTTTAAATATACCAATTTCAGTTAATCCAGCTCCACTATCTACTATGGCCTTTTCGCCTAATTCTTCCTTAAATAAAAATATATTTCTTAATGAATTTATATTAGAAATAAATCCCTTAATATTATACCTTGTATCTATGCATAAAGTTTTATATTTATTTAATGTATCTCTATTACATAAAAAAACAGTAACGTTAACATATATATCTCCTAATACATCTTTAGGAATTTCTAATTTTACATCATCACCTATTTTATAATAATTTATTGATGCATCACATATTCTCTCATCTTCACTTAACTCTATGCTTTCTTGTAAGTTTAATATTGATTCTTTTAAATTCTTCAAAAAATTATTATGAGTATTTGTTACTTTTATTTCATATTCTTTTAACTTTAAATCTGAAGATGGTAACCCTATGTAAATATCATAAATCTTTTCATTAATTTCTTCCTCTAATTTATATAAAACTTCAAGAAAACTTTCTTTACATGCTTTACTATCAACTATCTTTCCTCTATCAATCCCTTTAGAGTAAACACAAGAACTTCCTAATATTTCAACTTCTTCACCTAGTCTTGATATACCACTTGATGCAGAAATTTTTTGTGTTCCTATATCTACCGCTGTCACTAAAAATTCTTGCATTTTTCTTACATTACCTCCTCATTATATCTTACATTTATATATTCAACATATATTTTTAAATTCCTCTTTATTTTATTTACTTATTAAATTATTAATATTTAAAAATAATAAAATAAAAATATGACCATTGTAAATGGTCATATTTAAAATTTCATCATTCTATTAATCATCTCTTTATCTAAAGCATATGTAATTGCAACTTCTTTATCTATAATTCCTAAATTAATAAGATCTACTAAATACATATCCATTGTTTTCATACCGAATTTACTACCTGTTTGTATAACAGATTGTATTTGATGTGTTTTACCTTCTCTTATTTGATTTTGAATTGCAGGATTTATTATCATAGTTTCAAATGCAGCCACTCTATTGTTATTATCTATAGTTTCAATTAATTGTTGTGATATTACTCCTTGTAAAACCGAAGCTAACTGAACTCTAATTTGTTGCTGTTGATATGGAGGAAAAACATCTATAATTCTATCTATTGTTTGAGTAGCTCCAATAGTGTGCAATGTAGAAAGAACCAAATGACCTGTTTCTGCAGCTGTAATTGCAATAGAAATAGTTTCTAAATCTCTCATTTCACCAATAAGTATAACATCTGGATCTTCTCTTAATGCTGCTCTAAGTGCATTTTTATAACTCTTACTATCTCTTCCAATTTCTCTTTGATTTATTATACTCTTTTTATGCTTATGAATATATTCTATCGGATCCTCTAATGTTATTATATTTTCACTTCTAGTTGAATTTATTTCATTTATCATTGCAGCTAAAGTTGTACTTTTTCCACTACCAGTTGGTCCAGTTACTAAAATAAGTCCTCTTCTTTTAGCTACTAATTCTTTAATTATATTAGGATGATTTAACTCTTCTAGTGTAGGAACATCTAAAGTTATACTTCTTATAGCTATAGCATCACTTTCTAATTGTCTAAATACATTAACTCTAAAACGTCCTACTCCTTCTAGGGAATAAGAACTATCTATTTCTCCATTTTCAATATATTTTTCAAACTTATTTCCTAATAATTCTTTTGAGAAACTTCTCAAATCATCTTTGCTTAGTTTTTCTTCACTAACAGATTTTAATTTTCCGTTTATTCTAAGCATAGGTGCTAAATCAGCTGTTAAATGTAAATCTGAAGCTTTACATTCAATAGTTTTTTCTAAAAGTTCTTTTAAAGTATACATTTTTGTCCTCCGAATTTTTAATTTGTTTTTTATAATATATAAAATATTGATAGACTTATGTTATTTTCCCATATAAAACTTTTTGTAATTTTTTTAAGGCTTTTTTTTCTATTCTTGAAACATAGGACCTAGATATATTAAGCTTTGCCGCTATTTCTCTTTGAGTTTTACTTTTTCCATCTTTAAGTCCATACCTCATAACTATTATATCATGTTCTCTTTCTGTAAGTATTTCCTCCATTTTTTTATATAATGCTGTAACTTGAAGATTACTCTCAACTTTTTCTATTACAGAATCTTTATCGCTACTTAATACATCAATCAAACATATTTCATTTCCCTCTTTATCTATTCCTATAGGGTCTTGTAAATAAACTTCTCCTTTTTGCTTTTTATTATTTCTAAAAAGCATAAGTATCTCATTTTCAATACATCTTGATGCATAAGTTGCAAGTCTTGTTCCTTTATCTACGTCAAATGAGTCAATCGCTTTTATTAGTCCTACAGTTCCTATTGATATAAGTTCATCTACATCTTTATTTGGAAATGAATATTTTTTTACTATATGAGCTACTAATCTTAAGTTTCTTTCAATTAAAACACTTTTCGCCCCTTTATCCCCCTCTTTTAATCTTCTTAAATATTTTTCCTCTTCTTTTTCATTAAGAGGTGTTGGGAAAGTGTTATTATTAGATACATAACCACTTAAAAATATTGTATTACATAAAAGCTCGATAAAATTTGATATTACTAACACTTTCTTCCTCCTTATAGTGCTTACTAATATCATATGACTTTTCTTCTTAAAACTTGCTATTATAAAAAATATATTTTTTATTTTTTACCAAGTTCTAAAACAATATCTTTAAATATGGGTGCAGCAGTGTTTCCTCCTCCTACACTTTCTTCTTCAATTAAATCAGGTAAAAATACTATCATAGTATACTCCACATTATTTATTGTAAAATATCCTGCAAACCATCCATGTGTGGTTCCTCTACCACTTGATGATGATCCTGTTTTTCCTCCAATATCAAATCCTTCAATATAAGCATTCTTTCCTGTTCCATTTAATACAACTTCCTTCATATCATTTTTCACTAATTTACTTGTTGTTTCAGTAAATATTCTTTCTTTAGTTGTATTGTATTTCTTTATATTTTTATCATCATTATCTAATATACTATCAACTATATAAGGTTTTATATAAACACCGTCATTTACTATAGTGTTTATAGCTCCAAGCATTTGAATAGGAGATACATTCATTGCTTGACCTATTGATATAAGAGCTATTTTATTATTATTTTTAGGATCATCATTTAATGGTTTTATTCCTGAAGTTTCATTTTTATTTTCACCTTGAAAATTCAAAACTTTTTCAAACAATCCAACTCTTTCACTATATTGCATTAACTTATCATAACCAACTTTTCTTCCTATTGCCCCAAATACGTCATTACATGACTTTACTAAGCCTTCTTTTATAGTTAATGTTCCATGAACCTTTCCATTACACATCTTACCATTACATGAAACAGTATTATATGGAGTTATAAACCCCTCTTCTAATGCAGATGCATAAGTTATTACTTTATATATCGAACCTGGTTCATATCCAGCACCTTCAATTCCTAAATTTATATTTGCTTGACTCTCATCTTTTTGAACCATAGCTTTTATTTTTCCTGTATTGCTTTCAATTAATGTAACACCAACATTTTTATAATCTAAATATTCTTCTTTTAATAGAACTTTTCTTATATCTTCTTCTATTTCTTTATCTACAGTTAATTTCACATTTCTATTTTCCTTATTTAAATTCAGTTCATTTATTGAGTAAGTATTTTTTTCATCTAAATAAAAGTTCTTTTTAGGAACAACATTATTTTTTATATTATTAAAAATTTCTTCATTTAAAGATCCCTTTACAAAATTATCTTCATATATATTTGAAAACATGGAACTTACAGACCAAGCTTCTTTCATATCTATTTCATCACTTACAAATGTATATACACCTTTTAAATTATTTAGCTTATTTATTTTATTATATGTTTCTTCCGATATTTCATAATATAACTTTCCCTGACTTCTCATAACATCTGTATAATTAAATTCTTCATTTTCTGCTTTCATTATAAAGTTAAGAGCCATTAAATCTTCTAAAGTTTCTCCATAATTATTCAAACTAAATGGTCTTGAATCAATAACTAAAACATATTTCTTCTTATAGCTCATTAAATCTTTTCCATTTGTATCTAAAAGCATATATTTACTATTACTTATATTTTCTGTTTGATGATTTTTATAATTTGATTCAACTCTTTCTGTGGGATGAATAGTTAAAAAATATAATCTAACTGAAAGAATAGTAAATACACATATAATAAAACCTAATATCCAATTATATCTTCTTGTATTCTTTTTTTTCATAAAAAGGAAACACCTCCTCCTAGCTAATTCTTGACTAAGAAAAGGTGTTTTATTCAACCTAGTTTAATATATCTTTAATTTTTGAAACTAAGATATCTATTGCTACCTTATTGTGTCCACCTTCTGGAACAATTATATCAGCATATCTCTTAGTTGGTTCAGTAAATTGCATATGCATTGGTCTCACTACTGAAAGATATTGTTCAACAACTGAATCTACAGTTCTTCCTCTTTCATTTATATCTCTTACAAGTCTTCTTAAAATTCTTATATCAGCATCTGTATCAACATAAACTTTAATATCTAATAAATCTCTAATTCTTTCATCTTCAAGTACTAATATACCTTCAACTATTATTATGTCTCTTGGTTTTACTAAATTAGTGTCTTTTGCTCTATTATGTAATGTAAAATCATAGATTGGTTTTTCAATTTCTTTACCTGCTATTAAATCCTTTAAATGTTCTACTAATAAGTCATTATCAAAAGCTCTTGGATGATCATAATTAGTCTTTGTTCTTTCTTCCATGCTTAAATGACTTTGATCTTTATAATAAGCATCTTGTTGTATCATTGCGATACATTCTTCATTAAAGCTATTAAATATTTCATCAGCTATTGTACTTTTTCCTGATCCTGTTCCACCAGTAATTCCAATAAGTATAGGTTTTTTCATTAAATTACCTCCTAGTTGTTAACAATCTCTAAAGATTCTTTTTGTTTAATTAGCATATCATTTACTTTTAATGGAGTATCAACTTTCATTTTAAAAATCATATGTGCTCTATTTGCAACATCTGTTTCAGTATTTTTTTCAACATCATACATTGATCCCATTTCTATTGAAAAATTAGATGTATAAGGTCTTAAAATATCAACTTTATCTCCCTTAAACACTCTATTTTTTTGTATTATTGTAGCAATTTTAGTTTCTTCATCATATTCTTTTACCATTCCAACTATATCATAATCTCTTATATATGATGAATCATCATAATTTTGTTCTCCAGTTTTTCCAAAGTAGAATCCTGTATGATAAGGTCTATGACTAACCTTTAATAATATATCCATCCACTCTTGCTTAAATTCATAGTTTTCTGGATCTTCAAAGTAGCTATCTACAGCTTCTCTATAAGCTTTAACAACTGATGCTACATAGAATTCACTCTTCATTCTACCTTCAATCTTAAATGAATATATTCCACTTTGAACTAATTCAGGTATATGTTTTATCATACATAAATCTTTTGAATTCATTATGTAAGTTCCTTTATCATCTTCTACAACTGGGAAATAAACACCTGGTCTTGTTTCTTCTACAAGATGATATTTATATCTACAAACATTAGCGCATGTTCCTTTATTAGAATCTCTTCCTAATAAATAATTTGATATTAAACATCTTCCTGAATATGCTATACACATTGAACCATGTACAAAAGCTTCTAAATCACAACCTTCTGGTAAGTTATCTCTAAATCCGTATATTTCATTGAAAGACATTTCTCTAGCAAGAACTATTCTTTTAACTCCTAAGTCATACCAAAATTTAGCTGCTCTCCAGTTAACTGTATTAGCTTGTGTACTTAAATGTATTTCAAAATCAGGAGCTACTTCTCTAGCAATTGCAATTATTCCAGGATCTGAAACTATAATAGCATCTACACCTAAGCTTTCAAGTCCTTTTATGTAATCTTCAACACCTGTTAAATCAAAGTTACGAGGGAAAACATTCATAGTTACATAAAGTTTTCTTCCTCTATCATGACAGTATTTAACACCTTCTGCAATTTCTTCATTTGTGAAGTTACCTGCAAAAGCTCTTAAATTCAATCTATTTCCACCTATATAAACAGCATCAGCTCCAAAATCTACTGCGATTTTTAATTTTTCAAGATTTCCAGCTGGTGCTAAAATTTCTGGCTTTCTCATTTAAAAATTACCTCCTCTTTGTTATAGCAATTCCATCGCTCATTGGAATTACAGATGTAATTAAATTTTCATCTTCAGAAACCATCTCTAAATATGTTCTCATTCTTTTAACTATAGTTATTTTTCTTCTTTTAACTAAGTCTTGAGATGCAACCATTCCTCTAAATAAAACATTATCGGCTATAATTATACCATCTTTTTTTAAAAGTCTTAAGCAATGAGGTAAGAAATGATTGTAATGGCCTTTTCCTGCATCCATAAATATTAAATCAAATTCTTCATCTAATTCTTCTAATATTTGAAGACAATCCCCTTCTTTTATAGTGATTTTATCTTCCAAATTATATTTTTTTATATTTTGCTTTGCAAGATCAATCATTTCTTTACTTCTCTCTATAGTAATAATATCAGGATTTGTTTTTGCAGCTTCATACATAAGTATAGCTGAATACCCTATGGCTGTTCCAAGCTCTAGTATCTTTAGAGGTTTTTTCATACTAACCATAAACTCTAAAAATTTACCTGCTTCTTTTTGTACTATAGGAACTCCATTTTCTTTTGCGAATTGTTCAAGTTCTTTAAATTTACCAGTGCTTTCACCAATTAATCCCCTTAAATAATCCTCCATATAATCATAAGTAATTCCGCTCATAATTGCCTCCAATAAAATTAATATCCAAATTCAGATTTCTTTTTTTCAAAATCTAAATAGCTATTTGTAAAATAATGTTCTCCTTTTTTAGGATCCAACAAATAATATAAATACTCAGTTTTAGCTGGTTTTAGAGCCGCAATTAAAGATGCTTTTCCTGGACTTGCAATTGGTCCAACTGGCAAGCTTTTAACCTTATAAGTATTGTATGGTGAATTTATCTCTAAATGTTTATAAAGAACCTTATCAACATGCTTACCTAAAGCATATATAACTGTTGCATCTATTTGTAATGGCATACCTTTTTGTAATCTATTATCAATTACTGATGAAATTAAAGGTCTATCCTTTTCTGTTCTAGCTTCTTTCTCAATTAAAGATGCCTTTGTAACAATTGAATATATCTTATCATCTGGTACAGTTACTCCTGTTTCTTTTTCAACTTCCTTAAAAACTTTTAAAAATTCATCATTCATAGTTTTTATAACTTCATTTGGAGTAACTCCTATTTTAAACGAATATGTATCTGGATATAAAAAACCTTCTAATGGATATCTAATATCCTTATTATTTTTTATGTAACTTGGAAGTTTATAATTCTTAACAGCTTCTAAAAATGCTTTTTTAGTAAATAATCCTTTTTCCTCAAATAGATCTCCCATTTGGTCAATTGTATAACCTTCTGGTATAACAACATTTACAACTTTTTCAGTTTCTAGTTCTTTTATAAAATCTTTTAAAGATATATCACTATTTATTGTATATGTGCCTTCAACTAACTTAGGATTAACCTTATTAATTTTTAAGTAAAGTTTAATAAAAGCCTCATTTTTTATTAATCCTTTTTCTTTTAAATCATTTAATAAAGTATAAAATCCTTCCCCTTTATCTATTTTAATAACTATTTTATCATTGCTAGATTTTAAGGGATTGTTTACAGTATTAGCGTACATAAAAACTATAGAACCTAAAATTATTGCAATTAACACGCAAATAATTATTAATTTACCCTTAGATTTCTTCATAAAATCCCCCTATATATAAAAGTAAATAGCCAGTATTTCGGCTATTCACTTTATTATAATACTTTTTTTTCATTTTATAAAGATACAATTTTAGACTATTACTTTTTGCTTCTTGATAATCTTCTTCTTCTTTCAGCACTATCTAAAACAGTTTTTCTCATTCTTACGTTTTCTGGAGTTACTTCTACTAATTCATCACTATTTATGAATTCTAAAGCTTTTTCTAAGCTCATTTGAATTGGTGGAACTAATTTAATTGCTTCGTCAGCTCCTGATGATCTTGTATTTGTAAGTTTTTTACCCTTACATACATTTATATCAATATCATCTGCTCTACCACAAACTCCAACTATCATACCTTGATATACTGGTGTTCCTGGTTCTATAAATAATGATCCTCTTTCTTGAGCATTGAATAATCCATATGCAATAGCATCTCCTTGTTCGAATGATACAATTGATCCTCTGCTTCTTCCTGGAATTTCTCCTTTATATGGCTCATATCCATGGAATACATGGTTCATTATACCGTTACCTTTTGTATCAGTCATGAATTCATTTCTAAATCCAATAAGTCCTCTTGCTGGAATTACAAATTCTAATCTTGTATATCCATTTACAGCAGAAGTCATATTAACCATTTCACCTTTTCTTGGTCCAAGTTTTTCCATTACAGGTCCCATGAATTCTTCAGGTACATCTATAGTTAAATATTCCATTGGCTCTAATTTTTTGCCGTCTTCTTCTTTGAATATAACATTTGCTTTTGATACTTGTAATTCGTATCCTTCTCTTCTCATAGTTTCTATAAGAACTGATAAATGAAGTTCTCCTCTTCCTGATACTTCGTAACAATCTGGAGTTATTTCTCTAACTCTTAAACTTACATTTGTTTCAAGTTCTTTCATTAATCTATCTCTTAAATGTCTTGAAGTTATAAAATCTCCTTCTTGACCTGCAAATGGTGAATCATTTACCATAAAGTTCATGCTAAGTGTTGGTTCATCAATTTCAACAAATGGTAATGCTTCTGGGTTTTGAGCATCAGCTATTGTTTCACCTATATTTGCATCTGAAACACCACTTAAAGCTATAATATCTCCCATTGAAGCTTCGTTAACTTCTTCTCTCTTTAATCCATTATATCCAAATAATGAAGTAACTTTATAATTTGAAGTACTTCCATCTTTTCTAACTAATGCAACTTGTTGATTTTTCTTAACAGTTCCTCTATGTATTTTACCGATTGCAATTCTTCCAACAAATGCATTTGAATCTAATGTAGTAACAAGCATTTGTAATGGTCCATCTACATATCCTTCTGGACATGGAACATGCTTTAATATTGTTTCAAATAAAGGAGTCATGTTTTCATTTGTATCTTCAACATTATATCTTGCAAAACCATTTCTTGCTGAAGCATACACTATTGGGAAATCTAATTGCTCATCATCTGCTCCTAGCTCTAAGAATAATTCGAAAACTTCATCAATAACTTCTTCTGGTCTAGCATCTGGTTTATCAATCTTATTTATAACTACTGCTGGTTTTAATCCTAACTCTAATGCTTTTTTAAGAACGAACTTAGTTTGTGGCATTGGACCTTCATATGAATCAACAACTAATAAAACTGAATCAACCATTTTAAGTACACGTTCAACTTCTCCACCAAAATCTGCGTGTCCTGGAGTATCAACTATGTTTATTTTTACACCATTGTATCTTACAGCTGTATTTTTTGAAAGAATTGTAATTCCTCTTTCCTTTTCTAAATCATTTGAATCCATAGCTCTTTCTTCTACTTTTTCATTTTCTCTAAAAGTATGGCTATCTTTTAATAATGCGTCAACTAATGTAGTCTTACCATGGTCAACGTGGGCTATAATAGCAATATTTCTAATATCTTCTCTTTTAATTAATTCCATTCTCTTCCTCCAAAATTAGCTTTACTTATATATTTTTTCTATATATTTTTCTATGTAAACCTATAATATTTTTTTTCAAAAAGAAAATTGGATACTCGTGTACCCAATTCTCGCACTATTTTATATTCTAATATTTACTTTTTAAAAAGTCAACATAAATGATTGTTAATTAAGGTATTAGCTTTCTATATTTCCATTATTATTGGAAGTATCATAGGCTTTCTCTTAGTTTTTTCATATAAGAAATTTCTAAGTTCATCTCTGATTCTGCTCTTTATAGTAGCCCAATCAGTAATTTTTGATTTTTCACATTCATTTAATACTTCTTTTACAATTTCTCTAGCATCATCCATAAGGCCTTCAGATTCTCTAACATATACGAATCCTCTAGAAATTATGTCTGGTCCTGCAATAACTGATGCACTCTCCCTATCTAAAGTAACAACAACAGTTAATATACCATCTTGTGATAAATGCTTTCTATCCCTTAAAACTATGTGACCTACATCACCAACACCTAATCCATCTACAAGGATTTGCCCTGATGATACAGTACCATTTTTCTTAATTGAATTACGAGTGATTTCAATTAAATCTCCTGTTTCAGGTAAAACATAATTTCTATGATTTAATCCTACACTTACAGCAAGTTCAGCATGTTGTTTTAAGTGTCTAAATTCTCCATGAACTGGAACAAAAAATCTCGGTCTTACTATAGTTTGCATAAGTTTTAATTCTTCTTGACAAGCATGACCTGAAACATGGACATTCTCATCTGAACCATATATAACTTCTGCACCTTTTTTGAATAATCTATTTATTACCTTTGATACTAACTTTTCATTACCTGGAATAGGAGTTGCTGATATTATTACAGTATCCCCTTCAACTATAGTTATCTTTCTATGTTCAGCAGCAGCCATTCTAGCAAGAGCTGACATTGGTTCTCCTTGACTTCCTGTTGTTATAATAACCATTTCTTCGTTTTTGTATTTTGCACTACCATCAATAGTTACTAAAGTATCTTTTTGTATTTTTAAGTATCCAAGTTCAATTGCCACTTGTACTATATTTTCCATACTTCTTCCTGATACAGCAACTTTCTTTCCATACATTTCCGCAGCAGTTATTATTTGTTGAATTCTATGAACATTTGAAGCAAATGTAGCAACTATAATTCTACCTTTTGCTTTTCCAAATAACCTTTTTAAATTTTCACCAACAACACTTTCAGACTTAGTATAT
Organism: Clostridium sp. TJA020; assembly: GCF_058310295.1. NCBI lineage: Bacteria > Bacillati > Bacillota > Clostridia > Eubacteriales > Clostridiaceae > Clostridium > Clostridium sp. TJA020. The sequence goes on along the minus strand of NZ_JBZEFC010000001.1, from coordinate 85,802 downwards.
CCTGGACGTTCTACATTTGTAGAATCAGCCATCATTACAAGTACTCCTTTTCTTCCTAATTCAGCAAGTCTTGCAAAATCTGTTCTTCCACCATCTATAGGAGTATGATCTATTTTAAAATCTCCTGTGTGTAAAACAACACCAAGTGGCGTGTGAATAGCAATAGCTACTGAATCTGCTATTGAGTGGTTTGTTTTGATGAATTCAACAGTTACATTTTGTAACTTTATTTTATCTTTTGGCTTTACTCTAACAAGTTGTGTAGTATCTAAAATTCCGTGTTCTCTTAATTTAGTTTCTACAATACCTAAAGTAAGCTTAGTTCCATATACAGGTACATCTAATTGCTTTAATACATATGGCAGTGCACCTATATGGTCTTCATGTCCGTGAGTTAAAAATATTCCTCTAACTTTTTCCTTATTTTTTAATAAATAAGATATATCTGGTATTACGATATCTATTCCGTACATATCAGCTTCTGGAAATTTTAATCCACAATCTATTACTACTATATCATCTTTGTATTCAATGACTGTAAGATTTTTTCCAATTTCATCTATTCCGCCAAGAGGAATTATTTTAACCTTAGCTTTTTCATTCTTCATATTTCCCCTCCTTATTTAAGAATATATATAAACAAAAGAATTCTTCTCTTAATATTTAAAGAGACATCCTTTAATTTTTCTCTCCCTTATTACACTCATCACATATACCATAAAATTTTACGCTGTGATCTTGTATTTTAAATTTATATTTTGTTTCTATTCTATGTTCTAATTCTTCTAATAAATCTTCTTCAACTTCAAAAACTTTGTTACATTGGTTGCAAATTAAATGGTGATGTCTATGTTCTTCATCTTGGTGAATAATTTCATATCTACTACATCCGTCGCTTAAATCTAACCTTGATAACAATTTAACTTCCTCAAGTAACGCAACAGTTCTATATACAGTTGCTAAGCCTATTTCCGGACAATCTTTTTTTACTTCATCATATATTTCTTCAGCAGTAAGATGTCTTCCTTCGTTTTTTATAATAGTATCTACTATTGCTCTTCTTTGAGGAGTTAATTTATATCCTTTTTCTTTTAAGTTTTCCTTAAGTTCTTGCATATCCACGGAAACTGTGCTTCCCATTTACAACACCTCTTTTCATGTCTATTATTCTTCTTGCATTAATAAGTTATAAGCTTCTTCCACCATTGCAAATTCTGCTTCATCCTCTATATTTATAAGAGTATCTTCTCCTTCTTCGTCAGAAACAACTTTAAGTACTACTGCTTCTTCTCCCTCTTCATCAGCTGGAGTTAAAACAACATATTCGCTATTTAAATCATCTATCTTAAAAAAGCTAACTACTTTAAATTTTAATTCATTTCCTTCTTCATCTAATAAATCAATGTATTCTATATCTTTTTCCATTTTCCGCATCTCCTTTTTTTATATTTTAATTATATTTGTTTTATTTTGTCAATAATTATTTTCATTTAATAATCATTTATTTTCTTGATATTCTATCTAAATATCCTTGTAATATATACGTTGCAGCAACTTTATCAACTATTTTCTTTCTTTTTCCCCTTGATAAATCTGCCTCAAGCATAGCTCTATGAGCAGCTACTGTTGTAAGTCTTTCATCCCAAAATACTATTTCTAAATCAATTGCTTCTTTAAGTAAATTACTAAACTCTTGTATTTTTTCTCCTGCAAAGCCAATGGAACCATCCATATTTTTTGGAAGTCCTACAACTATAGTTTCTACAGAATACTCATTACATATTCTCACAACTTCTTTTACATCATCAGTTTTTTTTGTTCTTCTTATAGTTGTTATACCTTGGGCTGTAAAACCAAGTGGATCTGAAATTGCAACTCCTATAGTTTTCTGTCCAACATCTAATCCTAATATTCTCATATTATCTCCTCTAAAACAAAAGATGCCCTTCAACAGGGCACCTTGTTTATTTTATCTCTAAATAAGATTTTATAACTTCTTCAAGAATTTCATCTCTTTCAAGTTTTCTTACTAAAGCTCTTGCTCCGTTGTAATTTGTAATGTAAGTAGGGTCTCCTGATATTAAATAACCCACAAGTTGATTAATTGGATTATACCCTTTTTCTTGAAGTGAATTATAAACCTCTGTTAAAATGGCCTTTGTTAGCACTTCTTTATTCTTTGATACATCAAATTGCATTGTATGTTCTAAATTATTGCTCATACTCCTCGCTGCTTTTAGCAGCTCACCCCCTTACCTAATTGTTAAAGGAAATCTATATATTCAATAGTATTATCCATGCATTTCATTTTATATTCAACTTCTATAAGTTAATTATAACCTATCTAAATTTAAAAGTACACTATTTTAATAAACTTTCCACTACAGAATATGTTTTTTGTACAGCCTCATTTATCTTTTCAGGGCTTTTTCCTCCAGCTTGAGCCATGTCCGGTCTTCCACCACCGCCGCCTCCAACTACTGAAGCTACTTCTTTTATTATTTTTCCACAATGTACTCCTTCTGATACAGCATCTTTAGTTGCCATAGCTACTAAATTTACTTTTCCATTTACATTGCTAACTAAAACTACTACTGATTTTTGTGCTTTATTTCTTATCTTATCACCTAAGTCTCTTAAAGCATTTCCATCTACATCTTCTAATGCGTATGATATAACAGTAATACCTTTTATGTCTTTAGCTGCTTTTAATATATCATCTTCTGCTCCACTTGTAAGTTTTGATTTTAGTTCTAATATTTCTTTTTCTTTTTCTTTAATATCTAAAGCTTGTGCTGATATTTTATTTATTATATCTTTTTCATTACACTTTAATGCTGCACAAGCATCTTTAAGTACACTTTGCTTTTCTTCCATGTATTTAATAGCACTAAATCCAGTTACTGCTTCTATTCTTCTTATTCCAGCTGCTACTCCTGATTCATTAACTATTTTAAATAACCCAATTTGTCCTGAATTTTTAACATGTGTTCCACCACATAATTCTTTTGAATAATCTGATACTTCTACAACTCTAACTTCTGAACCATATTTATCATCAAATAAGGCTGTAACTCCTCTTTCTTTTGCTTCATCTAATGACATAAGATTAGTTTCTACAGTAAATACATCCATTATTTTAGCATTTACTAAATCTTCAACCTTTTGAAGTTCTTCTGAAGTTAATCCTTGGAAATGAGTAAAGTCAAATCTTAATCTTTCATCATCAACATAAGAGCCTGCTTGATTTACATGTTCTCCAACAACTATTTTTAAAGCTGAATGTAGCATATGAGTTGCTGTATGATTTTTACGTATATTATTTCTTCTATTAACATCTATTTTTAATTCAACTTCATCATTTAATTTTACTATACCAGTATTAACTTTTACATAATGAATAATTTTTCCAGCAACATTATTTTTTGTATCATAAACATAAGCTTCAAAGCTATGTCCTTTTATTATACCTTTGTCACCAACTTGACCTCCCATTTCTGAATAGAATGGAGTTTTATCAGTTACAATATATCCTTTTTGACCCTCTTTTAACTCTTCTAAAACTTCTTCATCATTTGCTAAGAAAAGAATTTTACCAATAGCTTCATCATTATCATATCCAACAAATTCACATTCTATATTGTTATCAATTGAATTGATTGGTGATTCTTCACTACCCATATAAGTGAATTCCCCTCTTGCACTTCTTGCTCTTTGTCTTTGATCTTGCATTTCTTTATCAAATGCTTCTCTATCTATTGTCATATTTTTTTCTTCTAATATTTCTTCTGTTAACTCATATGGGAATCCATAAGTGTCATAAAGCTTAAATGCATTTTCTCCACTTAATACAGTTTCATTTTTATTTTCTAATTCTTCAATATATCCTAAAAGTATTCCCATTCCTGAATCTATTGTTTCATTAAATCTTTCTTCTTCTAATGTAACAATTTTTTCAATATAGTCTTTTTTAGTTAAAAGTTCATCATATTCTGAAGCATAATTTTCAACTACTGATTCTACAACATCTTTTAAGAATAATCCTTTAATACCTAAAACTCTACCATGTCTTGCAGCTCTTCTTAAAAGTCTTCTTAAAACATATCCTCTTCCTTCGTTACTTGGTTGAACTCCATCTGAAATCATCATAGTAACTGATTTAATATGGTCTGTAATTATTCTAAGTGAAACATCTTTAACCTTGTCTTCACCATATTTTACTCCTGAAAGCTCTGAAACTTTACCTAATATATTTTTAACTGTATCAATTTCAAATATATTATCTACACCTTGCATTAAAGTTGCAAGTCTTTCAAGTCCCATACCTGTATCTATGTTAGGATTTTGAAGTCTTTCATAATTTCCTTTTCCATCTCCATCAAATTGAGTAAATACTAAGTTCCAAAACTCTATTACTCTATCTTCATCACTAGCTTTTACAAATTCTTCTGCAGTTTTTACAGGTTCTACCCCTTCTTCTGCTCTATCAAAATGAATTTCTGTACATGGACCACATGGACCTGCTCCATGTTCCCAGAAGTTATCTTCTTTTCCAAGTCTGAATATTCTATTAGGGTCTATATCTGTTTTTGTAGTCCAAATATTAAACGCTTCATCATCGTCTAAATATATAGTTACATATAATTTGTCCTTTGGCATTTTTAAAACTTCTGTTATAAACTCCCAAGCCCATGGAATTACTTCTTCTTTAAAATAATCTCCAAATGAAAAGTTTCCAAGCATTTCAAAGAAAGTACCATGTCTTGATGTTTTACCAACATTTTCTATGTCACCTGTTCTTATACACTTTTGACATGTTGTTATTCTTTTTCTTGGTGGCTCTTGCATTCCTGTAAAATAAGGCTTAAGTGGAGCCATTCCAGCATTAATTAATAATAAACTTTTATCATTTTTTGGAACTAAAGAAAAACTTTTTAATCTTAAATGATCTTTGCTTTCGAAAAATTTTAAATAAGCTTCTCTTAAGTCATTAGTTCCCATATACTTCATATATTATTCCCTCCAATTCAATATAAAAAAGCTCTCATCCCTATAAAATAGTAAGGGACGAAAGCTACAAATTCTTCCGCGGTACCACCCTAATTATGTAAAATAAATTTACATCTCTTTTAATGGCTATAGCTCATAGGTAGCTTCAAAATGATTTATTTAGAAGTTTACACCAACCACTTCCTCTCTGAAAAATAAAATTCAAATTTACTCATCCTAATCAATGCTAAATATTAAATTATAACTAATGAAATTATATTTTATATGCTTAAATATGTCAATATTTTTAGATTATTTATTAAACTTTATAACATTTTTATATTCTTATAAAAACTATTATTTAATTTGTACTAAAATAAATAATAATTTAAGTCATCATATATAACCTTTAATATAACTCCTATAGGAACTGCAAGTATCATTCCACAAACTCCGCCAATTTTTTCTCCTATTAGAAGTATTATTATTATTACAATTGGATGTATGTTTGTACTATCAGCAGTAATTTTAGGTGCTAATATATTACCTTCTATTTGTTGTATTAAAAGTATACCCAAACCAATCCAAAGACCTTTTGCTGGTGAATCTATTAAAGCTACAATCACAGCTGGTATTCCACCAAAAACTGCCCCAAAATAAGGAACTATATTAAAAACTGCATTTATTATAGCTAATAAAAATGCAAATTTTATATCTACTAATATAAATAATATTAAACACATTAGTCCAATTCCTAATGATAAAATAACTTGACTTATTATGTATCTTTCCAATAACATATTTACATCATTTATAATATTTTTAGTAATACGTCTTTTTTCTAATGGTACTAATAAATAACATTTATTAGCTATACTTTCCCCATCTGCTAAAAAATAATATGAAACTATAGGTATAAGAGCAATAGAAAATATATCACTAGTAAATTCAATAATCCAATTTATTATAGAACGAGATAGTTCCATAATATATCCCCATACTTTAGTTTCTAATTCACTGTATATAACTCCAGACAAAGAAGAATTTCCTATTTTCATTTTATCTCCAAAATTTTTTATATATCTAGAAAATTCATCTATCATATAAGAAGAATTAGAAAATTCATTTATTATGTTTGGAAGTAATATAGCCATCAATAAAGAAATTAAAAGTATTATACCAAGCATTACTATTAATGTTGATTTCTTTTTTGAAAGCATCCATTTACTCATAAGTAAATTTCGTAAAGGCCTTAGTACATATGCTAATATAGAAGCTATAATTATAATATTTATAACTTCTCTAAAAATTCCCCACTTAAAATATAATATTATAAATGCAACTACAATTATAGATATTAATATCTTTATTAAAAGTAATCTATTTTTAATTTGAAACTTCATTTTTCTCTTCTTTTCTTGGCATTGATTTTAAAGTAACATTTTTATTACCAACATACAAAACATAATCTTCACCAAGGATACATTCGTTTATTAATATAACTTCTTTACCTTTTAACAATCTTTCTATAAGCCCTGTACTAACAACTAATCCCTTTATAGTTAAACCTACTTCATCTATTATACAGTCTTCTACTACACCTTTAAGGTTACCATTTAAATCTATTATATCCATTCCCTTAACTTCTTGTAATCTAAGGCCAGTTCCTTCTTTTAATTCTTTAACTAATATCTCTTTATCAATTGATATTATATCATCAATAAACACGCAATTTTTCTTAGAAAAAAAAGCATGAGTTGATATTTTAAGCCCTATTATAATGCCTTTAAAAAAATCTATATATAAATCCTCTACTACTCCTAATTTTTTCCCTCTAATATCATAAACATTTTTAAGTAAAAACTCCTTGCTTCTAATCATGCTGCACCTCCTATATACTCACTTATAAAATAGCTTTCCCAAAAAAATTGCTTTTTAAACTAATATAAGGATAAATAATAGGATAAAAAAAAGCCTTTTAATAAGGCCTTAAGGATTTAATATTTTATGTTTTATAAATTTAGCATAATCTTTTGTTATTACAAGTATATCAATAGGTCCACCACATGTTGCAAGTCTCATATCAAATCTTTGATATTTTATAGTTAAATCTATTAAAAATTCTGCTAAATCTATTCCATCTTTTAATTGCATAAAATTAAAATTAAATTGCATTGGTGGATCTCCTAAAACAAGTTTTCGTAGAGCTTCTGGATCACCATTCCATGTAAACCCATTCCTTACATTTCCATTAGCATCAATGTTATTTCTAATAACTTCTCCATTTACTATTTTATATACATAAGGAACATCATCAATATATCCAGATACATGATATATTACCCCGTTACCATGAAGCTTTTTAGTGTATTCATTTAATTCATAAGCTATATCCTCTACAGTATTATCTTCTTTTATTTCTTTTATTTCAAATTCTCTAATAAAGTCCCCAACAAACTTTCCACCAATTATTGCATCACCACAACAAGCTATTCCTATAGTATTATTTTTAATTAAAAATAATTTTTGAGAATTATCACTTAAAGTATGTTTATATTTTGTTCCATCATTTAATGTAGTAGTTCCACTCATTCTACTATCTGCAGCCATAGCTATACCCTCTGGTACATATACAGTTGAAATTATTGACATATATAATCTCCTCTCAAATAATATTTTATTAATTCAAAAAGACTACGACAAATTTAATGCCGTAGCCTTTAATCTTATACTAATCCTTCAATTATACCGCCACCAACAACGATTTCTCCATCATAAAACACAACTGATTGACCTTTAGTTATTGCTCTTTGCTTTTCAGCAAATGAAACTTTAACTCTTCCATCAGATAAAGGTGATATTATTGCTTCTGCTGGTTTTGCAGCATATCTAACTTTTGCTTCAACTTTCATTTCACCCTTTAATTCATCAAAAGGAATAAAATTAACATCTTTTGCAATTAAGTCAGTTTTAAATATATTTTCTTCTGAACCTACAATAATTTCATTTGTTTCTGGCTTTATATCAATTACAAAAACAGGTTTTCCAAGTGCAAGTCCAAGTCCTTTTCTTTGACCTATAGTATAGTATACTATACCTTTATGTCTTCCTAGTATATTACCCTTAACATCTACAAAATTACCTGGTTTAACTTCACCTGGACGAGCTTCTTTTATAAATCTACCATGATCATCATCTGGTATAAAACATATTTCTTCACTATCTTTTTTATTATGAACAGCAAGACCTATTTCCTTTGCTATTTCTCTTATTTTATCTTTAGTATATTCTCCACATGGCATTAATGTATGAGCTAATTGATCTTGTGTAAAATTATAAAGAGCATATGTTTGATCTTTTCTATCATCATCTGATCTTATTAAAAGATATCTTCCATCTCTTTCTTCTATTTTTGCATAATGTCCAGTAGCTACATAATCAGCACCTATTCCTCTAGCTTTTCTTAAAAGTTCATCAAACTTTAAATGTTTATTACAAGCTATACATGGATTTGGAGTTTTACCATCTATATATTCTTGAACAAAATATTTGATTACTTTTTCTTTGAAAGAATCTCTAAAGTTTAAAACATAAAAAGGTATATCTAATTTTTCACAAACTCTTCTTGCATCATCAACAGCTGATAAAGAACAACATCCACCTTCTTTTTCTTCATATTCTTTATCTTCTTGCCAAATTTGCATAGTTATACCTATAACATCATATCCTTGTTTCTTTAAAAGGTAAGCAGCGACGGAGCTATCAACTCCGCCGCTCATACCTACTACAACCTTTTTCTTTTCCATATTACTATTCATCTCCGTGAACGTGGTCGTGTAAGTCATCTCCATGCTCTTCAAAATCCCAAGCTTCTAAACCTTCTTTTTTTCTATAATCATTTATAGCTTTGTGGATTGCTTCTTCTGCTAATACTGAGCAATGCATTTTAACTGGTGGAAGTCCATCTAAAGCTTCTGCAACAGCTTTATTTGTAAGTTCCCAAGCTTCTTCAACAGTTTTTCCTTTTATTAGGTCTGTTGCCATTGATGATGATGCTATTGCTGATCCACATCCGAATGTTTCAAATTTAGCATCTTTTATTATATTGTCTTCTATTTTTAGGTATACTCTCATGATGTCTCCGCATTTAGCGTTTCCAACTTCTCCTATACCATTTGCATCTTCTATAACTCCTACATTTCTTGGATTTCTAAAATGATCCATAACTTTTTCACTATATATCATAACTATCTTTCTCCTCTCTTAATAAAGTCAGTCCATAATGGTGACATTTTTCTTAATCTTTCAATTATTGGTGGTACAACTTCTAAAACATAATCAACATCTTCTTCTGTTGAACCATCACCTAAAGTTAATCTTAATGATCCATGTGCTTTTTCATGTGGTAAACCAATTGCAAGTAAAACATGCGATGGATCTAATGATCCTGATGTACAAGCACTACCACTTGATGCACATACCCCTTCAAAATCTAATGAAAGAAGTATTGATTCTCCTTCTATAAATTCAAATGATACATTAACATTTCCTGGTAATCTCTTATCGCCTCTTGGTCCATTTAATCTAGTATAAGGAATTTTTAATAATCCATCTATTAATTTATCTCTTAATACAGTTAAATTTTTAGAATGTTCTTCTAAATTTTGAGTAGCCATTTCAATAGCTTTTCCAAGACCAACTATTGCAGCAATATTTTCTGTTCCTGCTCTTCTGTTTCTTTCTTGACCACCACCATGAATTAGGTTGTGTATTCTAACACCTTTTCTTATATAAAGAACTCCAATTCCTTTCGGTCCATAAATTTTATGTCCAGCAATAGATAATAAATCAATATTCATATCTTTTACATCAATTGCAACATTACCAATAGCTTGAACAGCATCTGTATGGAATAAAACTTTTCTTTCTCTACATATTTTACCTATTTCTTTTATTGGTTCTATTGTTCCAATTTCATTATTTGCGAACATTATTGAAACTAATATAGTTTTATCAGTAATTGCATTTTTAAGTTCTTCTAAATCAATGAATCCTTCTTCATCAACATCTAGATAAGTAACTTCAAATCCTTGTTTTTCTAAATATTCGCATGTATGTAATACCGCATGGTGTTCTATTTTTGTTGTAATTATATGATTTCCTTTATTCTTGTAAGCTGATGCAATACCTTTAATTGCCCAGTTATCAGCTTCTGATCCACCACCTGTAAAATATATCTCATTAAGATCTGCATTTAAAGCATCAGCCACTTGACCTCTTGCCTTATCTACAGCCATTTTAGTTTCTCTTGATATTGCATAAAATGATGATGGGTTTCCGAATTTATTAGTAAAGTAAGGAAGCATTTCTTCTAATACTTCTGGTTTAACATATGTTGTTGCAGCATAATCCATATATACTGGTTTCATTTCTATTCACCTCTATCTAAAAGATTTAACTTTTCGTTGTTTTGTTTTATTTCTTCATAATCATTAACTATATCTTGAAGTGTTATAGATTCCATAACACTATCTATACTATCTTTTATTTTTTTCCAAAGAATTCTAGTTGCACAGCAATCTATATTGTTACATACAGCGCCTTCTATACAATCAGCTATCTCTATAGGTCCTTCTAATACATACATAATATCTGAAACTTTAATATCTTTAGGTTCTTTATTAAGTATGTATCCACCTTGGGCTCCTCTTATACTTTTAATAAGCTTTGCCTTTCTAAGGGGACTAAATAATTGCTCTAAGTAATATTCTGATATATTTTGTCTCTTTGATATTGTTTTAATGGACACAGGTGAACCTCCATAATTGACAGCTAAATCAACCATAGCTTTAACACCATATCTTCCTTTTGTTGAAAGTTTCATTTTCTCCCCCCTTAAAGTAGAGTAACTTACTACGATTTATGAATATATCATACCAAACCACTCGGCTATTGTCAATAATCTTATGTAAATTAATTATGAAGATTATAACTTTTAAAATGCTTATTTAAAATGCTTATTTTAAAAATAATAAAATTAATATTAAATTTTAGCTTCATTAAATGTAAATTCTATGTTTATATTTTACTATTTAAATTTATTTTATTTAAATTAATTAAATGAATAATTGTAATTTTTTATAATTAATTTTAACTAAAAAACTAATTATAAAAAAATGAGCTAGTATTAAGTACTAACTCTTTGTTATTTCTTTTTTATTAAACTCCAATATTTTTTTATATTTTCCTCATACTTATTTTTTTGTGGCAAATAATACTCTCTATCTTTTAATTCACTAGGTAAATATTCTTGATTAACATAATTATTATCATAATCATGAGGATATTTATATCCATTAACCCCTAATTTACAAGAACCACTATAATGAGAATCTTTTAAATGGTTTGGTATATCCCCAATATTATTTTTCTTTAAATCTTCCATAGCTTTATTTATAGCTAAATATGCGCTATTAGATTTTGGAAGAGTAGCTAAATATATTACAAGCTCTGATAAAATTATTCTTGCTTCAGGAAAACCTACTTTAAGTGCTAATTCAAGACCTGAATTAACTACAGTAAGAGCATTTGGGTGTGCAAGGCCTATATCTTCTGCTACTATTACAGAAATTCTTCTAGTTATAGCTATAATATTACCACTTTCTATAAGTCTAGCTAAATAATGAACAGCTGCATCTGCATCACTTCCTCTTATGCTCTTTTGTAAAGCACTTAAAAGATTATAAAATTCATCTCCACTTGAGTCAGCTCTCATATGTGATTGACCTAAATTTTCTATATATTCTATTGAAATATCTTTTTTTATTTTTAGTTGAGAATTAATAGCAAGTTCTAATATATTATATGCCTTTCTATAATCACCTTGAGAAATTTCTGATATATAATTTAATGCATCTACTGAATATTCTATTTCTACTCCTTCTTTTACTAATTTATTTAAAGCCTTTTCAAGTCCTATAATTATATCTTCAGAATTTAAAGGTTCAAATTTAAATATGTTACATCTACTTATAATAGCCTTATGTATTGCAAAATATGGATTTTCAGTAGTGCTAGCTATTAATGTTACCTTTCCATTTTCAATAAATTCAAGTAATGCTTGTTGTTGCTTCTTACTAAAATGTTGAAGCTCATCTATATAAATAACAATTCCATTATAATTAAGAAGATTATCTAAATTAGAAGTTATTTCTTGTATATCTTTAACTGATGCTGTTGTAGCATTTAATTTATAAAACTTTTTATCTACATAGTTTGCCATTATGTTAGCTAATGTAGTTTTTCCAGTTCCTGGTGGACCATATAATATGCAATTTGGAATAACCTTTTTGTTTATTAAATTATATAAAGGCTTTCCCTTTCCTAGTATTTGCTTTTGCCCAACAAAGTCTTCTAAAGTGCTTGGTCTCATAACCTCAGCTAATGGTTTCATACTTCCACCACTCTTTCATATTTTAATATATAGATTATATCATATAAAAATAAAGCTCTAAATAAGTCTTTTATTTAGAACTTTAAAATAAATTTATTATTTAAAAATGTATATCTCTAAGAAATGTTTCATTTTTGCATATAAGATTTAATATTTCTTTATCTGTTCTTTCTATAATTTCATATACAAATCCACAATATAAAAGTCCTGCTGTTGGAATATATTTAAAATTTGTGTCAGTAAGAGAAACAATAACTATTCCACCACTAATTAATGAATATATAGCTATCCTTTCTTTTGTACAATATCTTTTTAATTTATTTTTTATTCTTCTAGGTGTTGGTACTGTTATAGCTTTTATTATCATATATTTTATCCAAAACATTACTACTCTTTTAATTTATATTCTTTTTATTGAAATATATTTATATAATTAACCTATTTTATTCAATTATTTTCCAGGAAATATATTTGACAATAATGCTAAAATTAAATTAAAGGAGATGGTCTTATGGTTATATTAAATAGTAAATTGCAAATAGAAAGTATTTTAAAAGAAAAGGGTATGACTCTTTTATATTTTTCATCAAATACTTGTAGTGCTTGTACTGCAATAAAATCAAAATTAGAAATCGCCCTTAAAAAGTTTCCTAATTTAAAAGTTTATGAAATCCCACCATTTAATACAGAAGAAATATTAGCAAACTTTAGTATTTTTACATTTCCAGCTGTTCTTTTATATATAGATGGAAAAGAGTATATAAGAGAAGCTAAATATTTTAGTGTTGAAAAATTATTAAAAGATATAGATAGATACTATACTCTTTCTTCACAATAATATAATTTAAAACAAAAAAATCGAGGCTTTTACCCCGATTTTTTATTAAACTATTCTACTTGTGTTAATAATCTTTTTAATACATCAAATAATTTATTTTCTTTTATTTCATCATTTCCAACAACTAATATTCCTCTAATGTCATTGTCTGATAAATCCCATTTATAAGTAACAAATCTAACTTGACTTTCATCTGGAAGATATTCTTCAACTTCCATAGCAATTTCTTCTGCTATTGCAACATACTCTTCAAAAAGAGTATCTTCATCAAGTTCTTCTATGTTATAATCATTTTCTATTTCTTCATTTAATACTTCTACAGGGATACTTAAATTATAAGCAGCAACATCTTCTCTTTTTGTTCCTTTGCTCATATCCTTAAGAACTTTAAATTCCGTATTATCTTCTATATTTTTAGCTATATCTTTAGTGTCTAATATTTTAGTTCCAAAAACAATATACATAAATTTTCCTCTTTTCTTGTAGTTATATATAAACTATTTTGAGATAGCTCTATGACCAATACCAATTACAACTTCATCTAAATGCAATAGTCCAATGCTTAAAAATATACAAATTGATATATGCTCTCCTTTTCTTGCTATACCAATTTTACCTCCAACATTTTGACCACTTGCTCTCATTTGAACTTGCATCAAAGCATCTCTAGCAGCTCCAATTATTGCACCTTCATGAAGATGCTCATCTCTTATAAGTCCATTTCTTTTAGATGCTACAAGAGCCCTTTCTAATATTTTATGAATAGAATCATTTATATTTCCACCAACATTTACAGCAGTAACCAAGAATCCATCATCTTGATATTTTAATTTTAATTCGTCCTCTTCTTCTCTACTTGAAATTGCCATTCTAGTAGCAATTCTAGCAACATCAGTACTAGTATTTTTCATAATTACCATCTCATCTCCGTCCTCTAAAGGAATTAATCTATAAAATTATAGAAAAAACTATATATTCTTCAATTAAATATATAAGATCATCTTCTTCCATAGTATCTACATCTATTATATCACCTTTAATGTATTCTAAGTATCTCATAAGTGTAATGCTTAATGAAATTGTTAAGATAGTATTATCAGATAATCCAGTACTTTTAAAATTTTCTTCTTCAAGCAACATATTATATATATCACATACACCTTGTGAAAACACATCATCATTTTTTACAAAACTTGATGCTAGTCCTAAAAACGGGTATATGTTATCATCTACACAATTGTAATTATCTATTAAATTACATCTTATTTTCAAAGCTTTTTCTATTTTGTTTTCAAGTTCTGTATTTGTTGCAAGCAATGCTAAATAAAATAAATTTAAACTTTTAACTTCTTTTAAAGTTATATTTTTTAGCTTTGAATCTATATATTCAATTCCTTTTATTAATTTATCAAAATTATCATATTCAATACTTAAATAAGCATAGGACAAATAATTATCTTTTTCAAAAAATTTATAATTTGTCTCACTTAATCTTTCTTTTACTGTAAGCAATTTATTTAAGACTTCTTCAAGTTCTTCTTCATCAAATTTCTTTGCTAATAAAAGAGACGTATATAAAGTATTTTTATTATCTAAAAATCCTCTGTCTACTAATAACTCATTTATATATTTTACATTTTTAAAAACTTTATCATAGTCTTTTCTATTGCTCATAAGAATAGAGAAAACATTCTTAAACTCACCTCTGAATTTAGAATTAAACTTAGTATTTTTCCTGATATGTTTTCTTATAGTTCTAATATTTTGTTCATTTAGTTCGAAACCTGCTTCATTTCCTATCAAAGCTCCTAAGAAATTTATTTCTTTCTTATCCCACTTAAAATTTTTCTTTAATTCATTAGTAAGGTCAATAAAAATTCTTACTTTCTCTTTCAGCTCAATATCCATTTCATCATCCTCATAAAATTATTTATATAATTATATATTATTTCTAATATAATCTCAATGTCAATAATATGATTAAAATTTAAAAAGAATTAGAATAAAATGCTTATTCTAATTCTTTTTATTATTTTTATAAATTGGCGCCATATGATCTAAATTTAGCATATCTTTTTTTTATAAGTTCTTCCTTATCAAAATCTTTGAATTTTTCAAGTTCTAAAATTATAGCTTTTTTAAAACTTTTTAAAATTCTTTGTGGGTTTTTATGAGCTCCCCCATTTGGTTCTTTTATTATAAAATCTATAATTTTAAAATCTTTTAAATCTTGAGCAGTTATTTTCATAACTTCTGCAGCTTCTTCTGCTCTATTTGAATCTTTCCATAATATTGATGCAAATCCTTCTGGTGATAAAATAGAATAAATTGAATGTTCAAGCATTCCAACTGAATCTGAAACTGCAAGTGCTATAGCACCTCCACTTCCACCTTCTCCTGTAATTATAGAAATTATAGGAGTTTTTAGCTTACTCATTTCAAAAAGATTTATAGCAATAGCAGAACCTTGACCTCTCTCCTCAGCATCAACTCCACAAAATGCTCCTGGGGTATCAATAAAACATATTATAGGTCTGTTAAATTTTTCTGCTTGTTTCATAAGTCTAAGTGCTTTTCTATAACCTTCAGGTTTTGGCATTCCAAAATTTCTTTCTATATTCTCTTTTGTATTTTCACCTTTAGTTATAGCTATAACAGTAACTGGAATTCCTTCAATTTCTGCAATTCCTCCTATTATAGCTTTATCATCACCAAAATTTCTATCTCCATGAAACTCTATAAAATCATTAAATATGTTATCTATATAAAACTTACCTGTAGGTCTATCTTTATGTCTTGCAATAGAAACTTTGCTCCATGCTTTCATATTTTTTGCCATTCTTCTATTCATAGCCTTCCACCCCATGTAACTTTAATATTTTATATACATATGTTCTTAACTCTGTTCTATCTATTATTTTATCTATAAATCCTTTTTCTAATAAAAACTCTGATTTTTGAAAATTATCAGGCAAAGTTTCTTTTATAGTATTTTCTATAACTCTTCTCCCTGCAAAGCCAATTAATGCATTAGGCTCACTTAATATTATATCCCCTTCCATAGCAAAACTTGCAGTAACGCCTCCTGTTGTTGGATCTGTAATTACTGTTATATATAAAAGTCCTGCATCACTTAATTTTGCTAAAGCTGCACTTACTTTAGCCATTTGCATAAGAGAAAAAATACCTTCTTGCATTCTTGCCCCACCTGATGCTGTAAAAATTATAACTGGTAAACTATTATTTATTGCATATTCAATCATTCTTGTTAACTTTTCTCCAACAACAGTTCCCATACTCCCCATCATAAAGAAACTATCCATAATACCAGCACAAATTTTTATTCCATTTACAAGTCCAACACCTGTAACTACAGCTTCTGTACTATCTGTTTTTACTTTAGCACTAGCTAACTTCTTGTAATACCCTTCAAATTCTAACGGATTTTTTGTTTTTAAATCTTTGTCAAATTCTTTAAAAGAATTTTTATCAAAAAACATTTTTATTCTTTCATTAGCTTTAAGTCTAAAATGATAATTACACTTTGGACAAATATGTTTATTACTTACAAGGTCTTCATAATATATTATTGAATGACAAGCTTCACACTTAGTCCACATTCCTGAAGGAATATTAGGCTTTAAACTTTCTTCAACATTTGCTTTTTTTATAGTTCCATAATTTTTTTTCTTGCTAAATAAATCCTTAAGCATCTTTCTTCACCATCTTATTTCCTAAAAATCCAGTATCATATTCACCTTTTATTACTTCTTCCATTTCTAAAAGCGAATATTGAAATTCAATATTAGTTTTAACTCCTCCAATTCCAAATTCACTTAAAGCTCTTTTCATTCTAATTATTGCCTCTTCTCTTGTTTTTCCATAAGCAATAAGTTTTGCAAGCATTGAGTCATAACAGTGTGGTATTTTGTATCCACAATATATTGCTGAATCAAGTCTTATGCCAATACCTCCAGGTATATAAAGTTCATCTATAAATCCTGGGCAAGGTCTAAAATCATTTTCAGGATCTTCAGCATTTATTCTACATTCAATCGCATGGCCTTTTATTTTTATATCATCTTGCTTAAATGATAATTTTTCACCACTAGCTATTTTTATTTGTTCTTTCAAAATATCTATTCCTGTAACCATTTCCGTTACTGGATGTTCAACTTGTATTCTTGTATTCATTTCCATGAAATAATAATTATTATTTTTATCAACTAAAAATTCAATAGTTCCAGCATTTTTATAATTACAAGCCTTTGCTGCCCTTTTAGCAACTTCACCCATTTCACTTCTAAGTTTATCTGTTAAAACTGATGATGGTGCCTCTTCTAAAACTTTTTGATTTTTTCTTTGTAGAGAACATTCTCTCTCTCCTAAATGAACTATATTTCCATATTCATCGG
Source organism: Clostridium sp. TJA020 (assembly GCF_058310295.1). Taxonomy (NCBI): domain Bacteria; kingdom Bacillati; phylum Bacillota; class Clostridia; order Eubacteriales; family Clostridiaceae; genus Clostridium; species Clostridium sp. TJA020. The sequence continues at coordinate 68,107 of NZ_JBZEFC010000001.1, read as the reverse complement.
CTAATATTTGAAATTCTATATGCCTTGGCTTTTCAATAAATTTTTCAATATATAATGTATCATCACCAAAACAGGCTAATGCTTCTGATTTTGCAGTATTATATCCTTTTTTAAATTCTTCATCATTAAAGGCTATTCTTATACCTTTTCCTCCACCACCAGCTGCTGCTTTTATCATAACTGGATATCCTATATTTTTTGCAATATTTAATGCATGTTTTTCATCTTTTATAATACCTTCAAAACCTGGTACTACAGGTACATTAGCTGACTTCATAATTTCTCTTGCTTTAGCTTTGTTACCCATAAGCTCAATAGATGTATAATCTGGTCCAATAAATTTTATATTACATTCTTTGCACATCTTTGCAAACTTTGAGTTTTCAGAAAGAAATCCAAATCCAGGATGAATAGCATCTGCTTCTGTAAGCACACATGCACTTAGTATATTTTTTATATTTAAATAACTGTCTTTTGCAGCATATGGTCCAATACATATAGCTTCATCTGCAAGTTGTGTGTGAAGTGCCTCTTTATCAACTTCTGAATATACAGCTACAGTTGAAATTCCAAGCTCTTTACAAGCTCTTATTATTCTAACTGCTATTTCGCCTCTATTTGCAATTAATACTTTCTTAAACATAAATTTCACCTATCCTATAGCAAACATTATTTCTGCTTCACATACTTTCTTTCCATCTACAGTAGCAATTCCTTTTCCAATTCCCACTGGACCTCTAAGTTTTATTATTTCACAAGTTAATTCTAACTTATCTCCAGGAACTACCTTTTGTCTAAACCTAACTTTATCTGCACCAGCAAATAGTGGAATTTTCCCTTTAAATTCTTCCTTTTTTAAAATAGCAACTGCTCCAACTTGAGCTATAGCTTCAAGTATTAAAACTCCAGGCATTACAGGTTCTTCTGGAAAATGTCCTTGAAAAAATTGCTCATTAGCTGTTACATTTTTATAACCACTTACCCTTAAACCTTCTTCTAATTCAGTTATTCTATCTACTAATAGAAAAGGATATCTGTGAGGTAATATTTCCTTTATCTCTTTTATTCCTAACATTTTATAATTCCTCCTTTATTTTAAATAAAGGTGTGCCATATTCAACCATATCTCCATCTTCAGCTAAAATTTCAACTACTTTACCATTAAAATCACTTTCTATTTCATTCATAAGCTTCATAGCTTCTATTATACATAAAGTATCACCTTTATTTACCTTATCCCCTAAGCTTACAAAATTATTGCTATCAGGTGATGGAGCTGAATAAAAAGTCCCAACCATAGGAGCTTTTACTATAATTCCTTCTACATCTTCTTTTTCTATAATATCTATTTTTTCTTCGCTTTTTATTTTATTTTCTTCAGTTTTTATATCATCTTTTATCTCGTTAGCTTTATTTAAATCTTTGCCTTTTATATTATGTTTTATTTCTTCTCTTACTTCTTCTACAACGTTTCTTGTTAAGGATTTATCCATTTTTAACAAACAATCTTCTGTTTTAAATTCAAAATAAGAAAGTTCAGAATTATTTATAAGTTCTATGAGTTCCTTTACCTCATTAATATTCATAAAAAATCCTCCTATTTTTCTTGCCATTTCTTAAATAATAATGTTGCATTATGACCGCCAAAACCTAATGAGTTTGTTAAGGCATAATTAACTTCATGGCTTCTTCCTTCATTTGGAACATAATCTAAATCACATTCTTCATCTTTATTTTCATATCCTATTGTTGGTGGCACAAAATTATCAATTATTGCTTCTATACAAATTATAGCTTCAATACCTCCAGCAGCACCTAAAAGATGACCTGTCATTGACTTAGTTGATGATACTGGAATTTTGTATGCATTATCTTTAAATGTTCTTTTTATTGCAATTGTTTCAAACTTATCATTAAAAGGTGTTGATGTACCATGAGCATTTATATAGGATACTTCACTTGGATCTATATTAGCTTCATTTATAGCTTGAAGCATTGCACGTGAAGCCCCTTCTCCCTCTGGATCTGGTGATGTTATATGATAAGCATCACATGTACTACCATAACCTACAACTTCTGCTAATATTTTAGCTCCTCTTTTTTTAGCTGATTCTAAGCTTTCTAAAACTAATATTCCAGCTCCTTCTCCCATTACAAATCCACTTCTATTTTTATCAAATGGTATTGATGATTTACTTGGATTATTTGAAGAATTAAGAGCTTTAAGACTTGCAAATCCTTCTATTCCTATTTTAGTTATAGGTGCTTCAACTCCACCTGCTAACATACAATCAGCATATCCATGTTTTATTTGTCTAAAAGCTTCTCCAATACTATTTGTTCCTGTAGCACAAGCTGTTACAACTGATGTTGAAGGTCCCTTTAATCCATATTTTATAGATATATTTCCAGATGCCATATTTATAATTGCCATTGGTATAAAAAATGGTGAAACTCTTTTTGAATCTCTTGCCATTTTAGTTATTTCACTTTCTATAGTTTGGAATCCTCCAATACCAGAACCAACAATTACTCCTATTCTATTTCTATCCATGTTATCTAAATCTAATCCAGCAGATTTTATTGCTTCATCAGCAGCAACTAATGCAAATTGTGAAAATCTGTCTAATCTCTTACTTTCTTTTTTACCAATTAATTCTTCTGCGTTAAAATTTTTAACTTCTCCTGCAACTTTTACACTTACTTCACCTTTATCTACTAAAGTTACAAAATCTATTCCTAGTTTACCTATCTTTGCATTACTCCAAAAATCATTTACATTATTTCCAATAGGAGTGATTGCTCCCATTCCTGTAACTACAACTCTTCTTTCCATAAGTATTTCTCCTTTACATTACCATTCCGCCATCAACATTCATAACTTGACCAGTTACATATGAGGCTTCATCTGATGCTAAGAAAGCAACAACATTTGCAACATCCTCAGGTTTTCCTAATCTTTTAAGTGGTATATTTTTCTTAGTTTCCTCTTTAAATTTTTCACCTAAAACATCTGTCATATCAGTATCTATAAATCCAGGTGCAACAGCATTTACTGTTATACCACGACTTCCAACCTCTTTAGCTAATGATTTAGTCATTCCTATAACTCCAGCTTTTGATGCTGCATAGTTTACTTGACCTACATTTCCAACTAATCCAACAACAGAAGAAAGATTAATTATTTTTCCTTCTTTTTGTTTTACCATTATTGGTGTTATAGCTTTTAAACAATTAAATACACCCTTTAAATTAACATCAATAACTTTATCAAAATCTTCTTCTTTCATTCTAAGAATAAGAGTATCCCTAGTTATTCCTGCATTATTTATCATAATATCTATTTTCCCAAATTTTTCTTTAGCTTCTTTAACCATCTCTAAAACTGATTCACTATCACTTATATCGCATTTATATAAAATCGCATTAACTCCCATATTTAATATTTCTTTTTGTACCTTTAACGCCTCTTCATCATTACTTCTATAATTTAAAACTATATTAGCTCCAAGTGATGCAAGCTTTTTAGCTATTGCCTTTCCTATTCCTCTTGAAGCACCTGTAACTACGGCACATTTATCTTTTAATAACATAAAAACCTCCTACATTCCCTTTATCTTATTTATTGTTTCATTTAGTGATTTCATATCACAAACGTTATATATATTAACTTTTCTATTTATTTTTTTTACAAATCCACTTAAAGTTTTCCCAGGTCCAACTTCTATAAAAGTATTAACTCCACTGTCTAACATATGTCTAATTGTATTTTCAAATAATACTGCACTTTTTATATGTGTACTTAATATTTCTTTTAAATTATCTCCTTCTTTAAAAGGAACTCCTAATGTATTTGAATAAATTACTTTATTAAATTTTTTAAATTTAACTTTATTTAATTCTTCTAAAAATCTTTTACTTGCATCTTCAAGTAATGAACTATGAAATGGTCCACTTACATTTAATTTAACTCCCATACCACCAAGTTCTTTTGCTATTTTTAAAGATTCATCTATCGCTTTATCTTCTCCAGATACAACAACCTGACCTGGACAATTATAATTAGCTCCTTCAATTATTCCAAATTTTGAGGCTCTATCTAACAATTCATTTACTTTTTCTGAATTTAATTTAAGTATTGCAGCCATACTTCCTAGACCTTTTGGAAGTGAACTACCCATTATTTTTCCTCTTTCGCGAACAAGCCTTAAACCATCTTCAAATTCTAAAGCTCCTCCATATATTAAAGCTCCATATTCACCAAGAGAAAGGCCTGTTGTATAATCTCCGTAAATTCCATTAATATCTAAAGCCTTAACAGTTGCTAAACATGTTAAAAGTATTGCAGGTTGAGAATTTTCTGTTAATTTTAATTCTTCTTCTGAACCATTAAATATTAATTGTTTAATGTTCATATTTAAAATTTTTTCGCCATTTTCAAAAATTTCTCTACATTCTTCAATATTTTCGTATAAATCTTTTCCCATTCCTATATACTGAGAACCTTGCCCAGCAAATAATATAGCAATATTTTTACTACTCATATAAGCCTCCAAAATTATTTATTGTACAACTTGCTCCATTTATTAAATCTCCTATTATCTCTTTACAAGTTTCTTCCTTATTTACTAATCCAGAAATTTGTCCTGCCATTACTGAACCATTAACAACATCCCCATCCTTTGCGGCTTTTGGAAGAGATCCTCTACCAAGTTCTTCTAAAGCTTCAATAGGAGCACCACTTTTTTCAAGCTTTTGAAATTCTCTTGATAATTTATTTTTTATTACTCTAACTGGATGCCCAGTTGGTCTTCCAGTTACTTCTGTATCAATATCTTTTGCTTTTAATACTTTTTCCTTATAATTTTTATGGACAGTACACTCTTTAGCTACTAAAAATCTAGTTCCTACTTGAACTCCAGAAGCTCCAAGCATAAAGGATGCTGCAACACCTCTTCCATCACCAATTCCTCCAGCTGCTATTACAGGTATTTTTACTGCATCAACAATTTGTGGTATTAAAGTCATTGTTGTTAATTGACCAACATGACCACCTGATTCAGTTCCTTCAGCGACAATCATATCTGCACCCATTTTTTCCATTCTCTTTGCAAGAGCAACTGATGCAACTACTGGAATAACTTTTATTCCATTTTCCTTCCACATTTCCATATACTTTCCTGGACTACCAGCACCTGTTGTTACAACAGGAACTTTTTCTTCACATACAAGTTTTGCTACTTCTTCAGCATGAGGAGACATAAGCATTATATTTACACCAAATGGTTTATTAGTTGCTTTCTTAACTTTTCTTATTTCTTCTCTTATCCATTCAACTGGTGCTGTACCTGTTATAATTCCAAGTCCTCCAGCTTCACTAACAGCTGTTGCTAAGGATGCATCAGCTATCCAAGCCATTCCCCCTTGTAATACTGGATATTTTATATTTAAAATTTTACAAACTCTATTACTCATTAAGTTTCCTCCTAAATTTACTTATATAATTTAACTTCTCTTCTATATAAGTAAAATCGGGTTCTATATTAAAGATCCCGATTTTTGGTTATTATAGCTATTCTGTTAACTCTAATTCAAACTATATTGAGCAACAGATTAAGATGACTAAGAATTAATTATTTTTCATTTTTTCCACATATTCTACTGCATCTTTTATGCTCTTAATACTTTCAGCATCTTCTAATTGAATTCCAAACTTTTCTTCTATTTCTATAACAACTTGGAATAAATCTAATGAATCAGCTCCTAAATCCTCAAAAGTTGTTTCCATTGTTACTTCACTTTCATCTACTCCTAATTGATCACAAACTACTTCTCTAATTTCTTCAAATATCATAATATAATACCTCCATAATTTACGAATTTATTTATCTAAAATTTTGTTATTATAACTTTTCTTCTACCACTTTATTAATGTAGCTCCACAAGTTAAGCCACCACCAAAGCCTACTAATACTATTAAATCACCAGTATTTATTTTATTTTCACTATTTAACTGTGCTAAAGCTATAGGCACAGATGCTGATGATGTATTTCCTACACTTGAAAGATTAGTATAAAATTTTTCAAGTGGTAATTTGAGCTTTTTAGCTGCATAATCTATTATTCTTAAATTAGCTTGATGAGGAATTACATAATCAATATCCTCTAAAGTATAATCTGTTCCTTCAAGCACATTTTTTACAGCTTCAACCATAGCTCTTGTTGCAAATTTAAATACTTCTCTTCCATTCATAGAAACATATTTACTCTTTACCTTTTTTTCTAATACAAAAGGGTTTATAAGATCATTTGCCCCGCAAATTAATGAATCACCATTTTCTCCTTCTGATATTGAATAAGTATTTATAATTCCACTTTTTGAATCATTTAAATTTTCTATAATGCAACAACCAGCACCATCTCCAAATAATACACATGTGCTTCTATCATTCCAGTCCACTATTTTTGAAAGAGTTTCTGCCCCTATTATAAGAGCCTTTTTATACCTTCCTGTTTTTAATAAACTTTCTCCAACTTCTAATGCATATATAAAACCTGTACATGCTGCATTTATATCAAAAGCTGTTGCATTTCTTGCGTTAAGTTTTTTTTGTATCATACAAGCTACTGATGGAGTAAAATAATCAGGTGTTATAGTTGCAACTATTATTAAATCTAATTCTTCTCCTTTAATACCTGAATCTTCAAGTGCAATTTTTGCTGCCTTATATGCAATATCTGTAGTCTCTTCCCCTTCAGAAATTCTTCTTTCATATATTCCTGTTCTCTCAACTATCCATTCATTACTAGTATCAACTAAATTACTTAAATCATCATTAGTAACTACTCTAGATGGAACATATGAACCTACTCCTTTAATTTTTACTTTATTCATTATAGTCTCCTTAATTACAGTTATACTCCCTCTTAAAGAACTCATTTAATCTTTCTAATGAAGAAATCAAAACTTCTTCTTCTGAATCAGATAAACCTTCTATTGTTTTATTAATCATATCGTTATGAAACTTTTCATGTAATCTAAAAGCTAACTTTCCTTTTTTAGTAAGCTTTATTAAAACTACTCTTCTATCTTCTTCTATTCTTTTTCTTTCAACATAACCTTTTTTGATTAATTTATTTATGGCTGTTGTTAATGTACCAACTGTTATTTTTAAGTCTTGAGCAACTTCTGACATTGTTCTTTCAGTGTACATTCCTATAGCATCTATAGTATGTATTTCTGTAACTGACAAATCATTAATTACTCCTTGCTTTAAAGATTGTTCTTCAATTTGAAGTATGTCATTAAAAATTTGTACTAATAATTCATTTAATATTTTTTTTCTTTTATCCATTTTTAACCCTCCATTTATGTATCATATAAATAATACTATAATTATTTTCTTTTATTATTTCAATGGAGTCAAATATTTTTTATATCAAATGTTTTGATAATCAAAATATAATATAATCAAATTAATTTGTCAATAAAATTTTTTCTTTTTGTATAAAAAATCCATATTTTATTATATAAAATTTATCTTTAAAAAATAAAAAACAGTATATTAATAAAAATATACTGTTCCTGTAACTCCTTCTATCACCTTGTATCCTAAAGAATTTAAAGCTAAACTTATCTCTTTCCCACTACAATGACAAAAAGAAAAATTTCTTATATTAAACTTTTTTAAACTTTCAGCTACTTTTAGACTTTCATCATAAGATTTATTTGAAAGATGGATTCCACCCATTAAATTATCAATATTTTTGTTTAAAAACTTTTCTGACTTATTTACTATGTTTAATATTCCTGTATGTGAACAACCTGTTATTAAACTTATCTTTTCTTCATTTACAATTAAAACTAACTCATCAGCAAAATTATCTAAAACATATTTATTATTAAACACCCTAACTAAAGAATTTTTTTCATTGTAATTGTTCTTTTCCTTCTCCTCTGAAAGATTTGATAATAAATATAACTTTTCCCCTATTTTAAGGCTATCTTTAACTTCTATAACCTCTATTCCTTTATTTATTATATCTTCATAACAAAAATCAATACCTATGTATTTACTTTTATTTTTTATAGTATGCCACTTATTACTTCTTTCAAAAAAATTATTTCCAACTATTATTTTCCCATTAAATCCATCATTTAAAAAATAACTTAATCCACCAGCATGGTCATAATGTCCATGACTTAAAATTATATAATCTAATTCTTTTGTGTTAAAGCCTAGCTTTTTGAAATTATATAAAGCCTTAGATGATTGTCCTGTATCAAATAATATTTTTAAATTATCAACTTCTACAAAATAACATAAGCCATGTTCACTTTCTAATTCTTTATTTTCTCCTAAATTATTTTCTATTATTGTAGTTATCTTCATTTTTAATCACCCCTAAATAAAAAAGTGTCCATGTATAAATTATACAGGAACACTTTTTATTAAGCTAATCTGGCATTAAGATAAATCTTAATATAAATAATATAGCAAATATGTACAAAATTTTATGAACTTCTTTTCCTTTTCCTGTTGCAATTTTAACTATTGGATAGAAAATCATTCCAATTGCAATACCGTTAGCTATTGAATATGTAAAAGGCATCATAGCTATTGTAAAGAAAGATGGTACTGCTTCTGTAAAATCTGAAAAATCTATTTCTTTAACTGCACTCATCATTAATATACCAACTATAACTAAAGCTGGTGCTGTAGCACTTTGTGGAACTATTCCAACAAATCCACTAAAGAATAATGATAATATAAGCATAATACTTACAATTACATTTGATAAACCTGTTCTAGCTCCTGCTGCAATTCCTGATGCTGATTCAACAACTGTTGCAAGAGTTGTTGTTCCAAGTACTGCTCCACAAGTTGTTCCAAGAGCATCTGAAGCTAATGCTTTTCTTAAATTTTTAACTTCTCCATCAGCTTCAACCATACCAGAACTTTGAGCAGTTCCAAGTAAAGTTCCTATTGTATCAAAAAGATCTACTAAACTTAAAGTTATTACAACCATAAAAACTGTAAGTAATGCTCCAAGTACACCACCACCGTTACTTGTTAATAAACCTTTTAAATCCATTGCAAAAAATGTATCTCCAATTACAGGCATTGAGAATATGTGAATTCCTGTAAGATTAGTAACTCCCATAGGTATTCCTATTAAAGTTGTTATTATTATTGATATTAAAAGTGCTCCTGTAACTTTTCTTGCCATTAATATAACACTTATAACTAATCCTATTATTGTTAAAATAACAGCTTTATTAGTAAAATCACCAAAGGCTACTAAAGTTCCTGGATTTGCAACTATAATTCCACCACTTTTTAATCCTATTAAAGATATAAAAAGTCCTATACCTGCTGTAATAGCAAATTTTAAATTTTTAGGAATAGCCTGCACAATCTTCTCTCTTATTGAAGTTAACGTAATAATTATAAATAAAATTCCTGAAATAAATACTGCTGCTAATCCTTGTTGCCAAGTAAAACCTAGCTTTAAACAAATATTATATGCAAAAAATGATACCAATCCTAGACCTGGCGCCAGTACAAAAGGTAAATTTGCATGAAATGCCATAATTAATGTTCCAACAGCTGCTGCTATACAAACAGATGCAAACGCTGATGAAATAATTGGATCTTGAGCCATAGTAAGATTCATTGCTGCGTCTCCTTTAAGCCCTAAAGAATTCATTCCTCCAACCTTTAGTATGTTTGGAATTACAAGTAATGCATAAGCAAAAGTTACAAAAGTAGTTAGACCACCAATAACTTCTCTCTTTACATTTGTCTTGTTTTCTTTCAGCTTAAAGACATTTTCTAAAAATTTCTTCATTTAGGTTCCTCCTTTTAGTTTATCTTTTTTTGACAATAAAAAAACTAGCTAGGCTTAAAGAGATAAACCAATGCTAGTTAAGATAAACTTCATTAAGATTTACTCATAGTGAAAAGATTACTGGTCTTTTCGTAGAAACTTCTGAACCCTATTATCAGATTTATATGAGTTTTCATATTTTTTTCTAATTATACATAAATTTTATCTACTAATCAATGTTAATATTTTCTAAACAATATATAATGTAAAAGCAAATGAAAGAAATAGTATAGATAAAATAGCAACTATTAATGGTATTTTAAAAAACTCCATTTTTTCATCAACATAAAAATCATTTTTATTTTTTTTATTACAAACTATAATAATATCTTCTCCTAAAATATAATCTCTTGTACTTCCTGGATTATTATGAACAAACACTATTTCTTCCCCATCTTTTGCTGTAAATCTTATAATAGGCTTATATAAAGTTATAAAATTTACTTGATTAAATTCATCTATAATTGCCTCATCTATTTTTTTTATATCTATTATTTTTCCTACAATCCTGTCTCCATTTTTGTAAACGTTATACTTAAACATAAAAATAATAATAGCTATAATCGCTAATAAAATACCAATAAACAATAGTACATATACTTCCATTAAGTTCCCCCCTTAAGCAAATATATAATACGGCTTAATATAATATATGATTACTATTATTTTTGGTGAAAAATATATTAAAATTAAAAGAGCTAATATTTTATTAGCCCTTTAATTATATAAATGATTATATTCTTTTATAATATCTTTTATTTCAGAATGAATATTTTTAAATCTGTATCCACCAAGTTCCATAATATTTTTAATATTAACTGTAAGTCCTAAATATTTATTATAAGGTGATGTATCTAAAACATCTTCTTTACTGTTTATTAAAGCTTTAGTTTCAACTTCTTCTTCAATACATTCAATAATTTCTCTTAAATTTACCTCTCCACTGCATGCCGCATTTATTGATCCATGTATATCTTTATCATAAAGCCATGCTAAAAATATTCCTGCTTCACTTTGAGTTATTAAGTTCATTTTTTTATTTATTTTTGTTGAATATATTTTTTCTTTATTTTTTACTTCTAAAAAATATTTAAGTAGTCTTTTTGTGTAATCGTCTTTACCTATAACTACAGGAAATCTAACTGATATTACTGGAAAGTTTGCATTTTGATACATATAAGCTTCCATTTGTCTTTTTCCTTCAGCATATGAAAAATCATCTTTTTCTCCCATTATTACCTTATAACTTTTAGGATTAAAATCTCTTTCTTTTAGCATATAACCTTTTCCATAAACTGCTACTGAAGATATAACTATATATTTATTAGTTTTTCCATCTAAAGCATTACAAATTCTTGAAGCATCATTTGAGCTATATGATATAGTATCATATACAACATCATAAAACTTTCCTTCCAAAGCTTTATTTAAATCCTTTACATTTTCCTTATCAACAATTAATCTTTTAACTTTATCACCAAAGTCGTCACTATTTTTTCCCCTAGTTGCTATTGTTATATCGTGTCCATTAATTATAAGTTCTTTTACAAGTTCCTTGCCTAAAAATTTTGTCCCACCAAAAACTAATATTCTCCCCATAAAAATTATCCTTTCATACTTAATATAACAATAATTATCTTATATAATTATATGATAACACATTTGTATATATTATCAAATTTTGAAATATATACAAATAGCACTATTATTCAATTAATTATATTTATAAGAAATATTATTAATAAATAAAATAGTGCTACCTTTTTAAAATTATGTTATATTCCAATTATAAATCTTATTGATATTATAAAACTTATAAATATTACAAAAGGGACTAAAATTACAGATATAAGCATGTACCTACTTCCCTTTTTATTAATTTCTCTAATCTTTTCATCATTAGTTTCTTTCTTTGAAATACTAAAGGTTTTAATAGCTTTAATAAAAAATATTATCATTGCAATAATTAAAATTGCATCTAACACTCCAAATCCTAACATTGAAATTAACATTTTATATCACTTCCTTTTTACTCTATATAAAGTGCTACTATATAAATAGTATCATATTTTTAATCCTTATTTTATATATAATTTCTTAAATATATAGTTAATTGTTTTTTGTTGTTGTAAAATATATACTATGAAAATATCTTTTTAAATTTTTAGGAGGTTTAATATGAATCCAGTATTTTATTTTATAATTGCAATTCCACTAATATTTGTAATTATATTATTAGTATATAATATAAAAAGAATAAAAAAATCTAGAGATGAAGCATTAAATAACAAAAAAAATAATTTTAATAAATAAATTTACATAAGTATATTATAAAAGCTAAATAATAGACTCTAATTTACAGTTTATTATTTAGCTCTTATTTTTAATATATTAATTTAAAAGGCTCTAAATATCATTATTCCAGTTAAAATTAAACTTACTGGAACTAATGCTATTGATATCATCATATATTTCTTTGCTTTTTTTCCTTCAGTTTCTAAATCACCATCATTTTCAACTGCTTTTTTAAATATACTTGAAGCTTTAAAAAACAATAATAACATTACTATTATAGTAATTATGTTAACTACAATTAAATACTGCACAAAAAAATCCTCCTTTGTTTTTAAAAAGATATTTCTATTTTAACACATTTATTAATCATTTAAAGTCCTTTTTATTTTATCCAATAGTAAAAACTAATTCTGAGTCATTACTTAAATCTTCTCTGTAAATATAACCTTCTTCATTAAACTTTTTTAAACCTTCTATATCTTCTATTTTGTTTTTCATTATATAAGTTGTCATTAACCCCCTTGCTCTTTTAGCATGTACAGTTACAACTTTATATTTACCATTTTTAAATTCTTTAAATATAGGAGTTATAATTTTTATTTTGTCCATTTTATTAATTTTAGCTGATTTTGAATATTCATTTGATGCTAAATTAACTAATATATCACTTTCTGTATTTTTTATATCATTTATTAGCATGTCCTTTATTTTATCTCCCCAATAGGAATATAAAGACTTATGCTTACAAATATTAAGCTTAGTTCCCATTTCTAATCTGTAAGTATATATTTTATCTAAAGGTCTTAAAACTCCATAAAGTCCTGATAAAACTCTTAAATGATTATTTGCATATTCTAAATCTTCTTTTGAATAACTTTCAATATTAAGCCCTCTAAATGCTTCTCCATCAAATCCTAAAATACATGGAAATAATTCTTCTTCATTGTTTATATCAAATTTATGTATTTTTAAAAATGTATCATCTGTAAGCTTCTCTGATATTTTCATAAGTGATGAAAGCTCATCAGGATTAAATTCTTTAAGTCTATTATTTAATTCTATTGATTCATTTTTAAAACGAATATCTGTTAAATTTATATTATAATCTAATTTTTTACTTTCTATCTTTTTAGCTGGTGATAAAATTACTAACATATTACCTCCTCTTTATTGCACTTCTTTATCTGCATTCTTAGTAGATTTCTTTATTATTAAATTCATTATAAAATAGAATGGAATCCCCCATACTAATGCATACAATAAAATAGATATAATTAATTTAAAATTAAATTGAAATCTTTCTATTTTATTTAAATTCATTAATATACCAAAAACGAGAGCACCTGTTACATAATTTATTTTTTGATTTTTTATATCTTTTTTACTCTTGATAAGTGTTCCCTTTTTAACATAATTATAAGTAGCATAAAGACTTGGAATAAACCATATCAAACTACTATAAATTACATTACTAAAATCTTCAAATACAAAAACTAATATAAATTGTAAAAAAATAGTTAAAAATATTCCTATATTAAAAGCTTGTGATATAAATTTATTTTTAAATTGTATAATTGCTTCATCATTACATTTTTTAAATAAATATTTTAAATTTATTCCTAAAAATAAAAATCTTAAAATTATATAGCTATTACATACAAATAAAATAATTAATGCTATTCCAAGCCCTGAAAATCTTATATTTTTATTAAATAAACTTAATTCTACAATTATAATAGCAAATAATTGCATTAATATATATGGTCTTACATTAATCAATTCACTCTTTTTTTCTATTCTTTCATCATTTGAATAATTAAATCTCATATCCCCTATTCCTCCCAAAATAACTCATCTAAAGTTTTATTAAGCTCCTTACATATAGAAATACATAATTTTATAGTTGGATTATATTTTCCAGATTCTATCATGCTTATAGTTTGACGTGTTACACCAACTAAGTTTGCTAAATCTTCTTGTGATAAATCTTTCTCTATTCTTGCAATTTTCATTCTTTTATTTTTCTTATTTTCCATATTACTCCTCCTATACTTATAGTAATATATATCATTCTTTTAGTCAAGTATATACGACATAAAGTATAACTTTTGCTGTTTAACTTAAAATGTTATATACTAAAAATAAAATATTGAAAGGAACTATAAAATGAATAATTTAAAAGATATTTTAGGAATAGATTTAAATACAATTTCTATATTAGATATAGATGAAGAAATTCTTATAAAACTTAAAAATCATGATTATTACACACAAAGTAACTTTTACTTTTATCTTATAAATAAACTTAATGAACTTGAAGAAACAGATGACCTTATTTCTTTAGCTCATGTAAACTTTTTAATTTCTTATTATGTTTATATAATTTTTAATCCTTTATTTTTTGAAGAAATCTCCTTTAAGCATGGAGTAAAGGCAATTAAACTTAATCCATGTTTAAAATATAAAGAATGGATTCTTCTATTTGCAACTAACGAAAAAAATCTTTTAAAACCTTATTATGCATTAACTTATTCTGAAGAAATACTTTCTGAAAATCCAAATAATGAACTTGCAAAATTTATAACATCAATGCTCTAAAAAAGGTATGCAAATTAATCTGCATACCTTAATTTATATTATAACTTTTATTTATTTTTTAAATACTTTAAAACTGAATTAATAGTTTTTGTTACATCTTCTAAAATCTCTTCAATTGAATTATAAATTTTAACTGAGTAACCTAATGCAAATATTCCATCACTTGATGTCATATTTGTTGAAGAAACTTCTGCACCCATTGTTTCTAAATTTAATTTTATTCCACTTCTCATACATAAAACAGGGTCACATATCATAGGATTTGCAACTATTAATGTGTCACAATTTATATACTTATCTCCTCTTCCATTACTTACTTTTATTTTTTGTAATCTTCCATTACCTTTAACTTCTTTTAAATCATATCCTAAATATAAATTTTTACTTAAAGATAAACTTTCATCACTTACTTTATCACATATAACAGCCTTAATATTAACATTACTCTTCTTTAGCTTATTGTATATTTTATATAAATTGTTATTTCCATATATAACAACTTCTTTACCTGGAATTAATCCCATATTTAATATTTTTTCTGTCATTCCAACAGTTAAAATACCAGCTACTCTATCTCCTGTTACTTGTAAATTGTTTAAAGATGTTTCTTTTCCACCAGTTGCTATTACTATAGAATTAGCTTTTATTTTTTCAATTCCTCTTTCTTTACTTGTACAAACTATAATTTTATTATCTTCAATTTTCAAAACCATAGTTCCTAAGTAAGTATTTATATTTAAAGAATCAAATTCTTGAATTAATTTTTGCCTATATTCTTCTCCTGTAAAATAACTTCTTTCACTTAAATTATAATCACCAAAAGTTAATGCTCCACCTAAAATATCATCTTTTTCTATTAATAATATATTTTCTATTCCCATCTCTTTTGCAAATATTGCTGAGTTAAGTCCACTAGCTCCGCCACCTATAATTACTAAATCATAATGCTTCATCTATTGTACCTCCTTATATCCTAGAACTACTGATCCTTCTTTATCTTTGAAAACTTTATCAATATTTAAATCAAGTTCTTCTTTTATTAATTTCACTATTGGTATTAAACAACCAGTGCCTTGACATCCTCCCATAGTTACTCTTGTCCTTCTTTTAACTCCATCAACTGTAGTAGCTCCAAGAGGTCTATTTATTGCATCCCTAACTTCACCTTCTGTAATAAGCTCACATTTACAAATTATCTTTCCGTAACTTGGATTTTCCTTTATTAATTTATTTTTTTCTTCTAATGAAAGTTCATTAAACTTTATTATTCCTTTTCTCTTACTAATAAAATTTTCTTTTTCTTTTAAAGTAATTAATTTTTTAACTATATCTTTTACAAAAACACCTATAGCTGGTGCTGCAGTAAGTCCTGGTGAATCAATTCCTATAACATTTATAAAATTTTTAACATCCTTTGCTTCACCTATTATAAAATCATCTTCTATATGTGGTCTTATTCCAGCAAATGTTTTTATAACTTTTTTGAGAGGTAATTCTTTAATTACTTCTTTTCCTTTATTTAAAATTTCATCTAATCCTCTTATTGAAGTATCTAATGCTTCTTTATCACTAACTTTTTCTGAATTTGGTCCAACTAAAATATTTCCATCAACAGTTTTTGTAACTAAAACTCCTTTAGTAAAATGATTAGGCAGCCTAAATAAAGTCATATTAATCATATTGCCTATACCTTTATCAAATAATCCATATTCACCCTTAGCTCCATTTATTTTATATTTTTTAGAGCTTATCATATTATTTATTACATCTCCATAAAGTCCAGCTGCATTTATAATGATTTTACTTTTAATTTTTTCTCCGTCTTCAAGTAAAACTTCAAAAATATCATCTATTTTTTTAATATCAATAACCTTTGAATTTAACTTAAATTCAACTCCATTAACATTTGCATTTTCAGCTAATGCAATTACCATTTCATAAGGACTTACTATTCCTGAAGTTTTAGCATATAAAGCACCCAATACTTTATCTGATATATTTTTTTCCATTTCTAATACTTGTTCTTTATTAAGTATTTCAAGTCCTTTAACCCCTAAAGCCTCCCCTTTATTTTTAAGTTCTTTTAATTTATCTATATCATTTTCACTAAATGCTAAAACGAATGCTCCATTTCTCTTAAAAGGAAAATCTAAATCTAATGATAATTTATCAAACATTTCATTTCCTAAAACATTTAATTTTCCCTTTAATGTGTCTGTAGTTTCATTAAAGCCAGCATGAATAATACCACTATTTGCTTTTGATACACCTTCTGCTACATCACTATTTTTTTCAACTAATGTTATATCTAATTCATATTTTGAAAGTTCTCTTGCTATTGCTGAGCCTACAACTCCTCCACCTATAATAACTACATCCTTCATTTTAACAACTCCTTATCCTATATGTTATAACACAAATTTTTTAATAGCTTTAGCTACACCATCATTTACATTTGTATCTGTAATATAATCTGCTGATTCTTTAATTTTTTCTATTGCATTTCCCATAGCAACACCAACACCTGCATATTTAATCATAGATAAATCATTTTCACTATCTCCAATACACATAACTTCATCTTCTTTTAACCCTAAATATTTTGTAAGTGCTTCTACAGCTTCTCCTTTACTGCTTCCTTTTTTCATAATTTCAAAATTATCAGACCAAGATGATACAATTTCAATATCCATATTTAAATTTTCTAATTCTTTTCTTGCCTTTATTAATTCTTCAATATGATTTGCATCTACACAAACTCCTTTAAGAATTTGTCCATTATATTCTTCTATTGCCTTATTCATATCACTAACTACTAATAATTTGATTTTTTCATCCTCATTTAAAGTTTTATTTAAAACCTTATAAACATGATTTTCTGGAAGCTCATAATTTGAAATTATTCCAAAGTTTGTTGTAACATAAGCTTTTAAATTATATTTTTTTGTTACATTTAAAAATGCCTTTATATTTGAAATACTAAGAGGATTGTTATATATAACTTTATCTTTATATCCTATAAATGCTCCATTTGATGCTATTATTGGAGTATCTAATCCAATTTCTTTTGAGTAAAGCTTAGCACAATCATACATTCTACCTGTTGTTATAGCTACCTTTACACCTTTTTCTATGGCTTCTTTTATAGCTTTTTTATTTTCCTCTGAAACAACTTGTTGATCCTTTAAAAGTGTTCCATCCATATCTATACAAATTAATTTAATTGTCATGTCAAAATCCTTCTTTCTGCACTTACCTTTCTTTACCTTTATAATACACCTTTTTTCTGAATAAGTTAAATATTATTATTTAATATATTTAATAGGTAAATAATTATATATAAATTTAAAAACAATATTAAAGAAACTAAATATTTTTAATTATTACTTTTTATATTAAATATAATAATTAAAAAAAATTATAAAAAATTAACTTTTTTATATAGATTTTTATTAGACTAAAATTTTTAAATTTAATATAATAATTTAAAACAAAAGATATATTTAGGGGGTTTTAAAATGATTGAAATATTTAAACTTAGTCTCCTATTATCATTATCTATAATCGGAGCTTTAATAATATTTGGATTTTTAATAGGTAAAATAGAAAGTAAAAGTAATGAACTTATTTATAGTAAACTTGGGAAATACGGGATTATAGGAACTGGAATTATAGGAACTACAATACATGAATTTAGTCATGCTCTTTTATGCAAAATATTTTTACATAAAATTACTGATATTAAATGGTTTTCCTTAAATATCGAAGATAGGGAACTTGGACATGTAAATCATACCTTTAATAAAAATAGTATTTATCAAAGAGTAGGTAATTTTTTTATTGGAGTAGCTCCAATATTAATTGGATCTATATTACTAACTTTATTTTATAAAATATTTCTAGACAATAGCTTTAATACAATTTTAGAAAATATAAATGTTAATAGTTACTTATATTTAGGTAACAACTTTAATTTAATTGATTTTTTTAGTCTTTTACTTAATCAATTTATATTATTTTTAAAATCAACTTTTACTATTAATAACTTATCATCAATTAGTTTTTGGATTTTTTTATTTATTGCTATATCAATTAGTACTCATATGTCTCTTAGTAAAGCTGACCTTAAAAACTCACTTGATGGTATAATATTTATTTTTATAATAAGTGTTGTTATTAGTATAGTTTTAGTAGTATTTAAAATTCCTGAAACTATTATATTAAATAGATTAATAGTATTTAATGTATTTTTAATAAGCTTTTTATCAATAGGAATTTTCTTTTCTCTTATAACACTTATAATTTCAAAAATCATATCACTTTTTTAAAATAATTTTTAAATTATAATTAGAAATAATCATTTTAAAATATATTTTTATAAAAAGAAGGAAAGACTTAAACCTTTCCTTCTTTTATATTATAATTTATTAAATAAATTTTTTGCTGAATTATAAATGTCATCCTTTCCTAATATATCTGAAATAACAGCAACTCCATCAATATTAGTTCCTTTTAATAAAGTTAAATTATCACTTTTTATTCCTCCAATTGCAACTACTGGTATAGAAACTTTATTTTTTATTTCTTTTAATTGTTCTATTGAAACATCATCTGCATCTTTTTTCGTATTTGTTTTAAATATAGCTCCAACTCCAATATAGTCTGCTCCATCTTTTTCTGCCTTTAAAGCTTCTTCTAATGTACTTGCTGAAATACCAATTATTTTATCACTGCCTAAAGTTTTTCTTGCAACACTACATGGCATATCATCTTGCCCTAGATGAACTCCATGACTATTTATAGCTAATGCTATATCAATTCTATCATTTATTATTAATGGTATATTATATTTATCTGTAACTTTTTTAATTTTTTTTGCTATATCATAAAATTCTAATGTTTTTATATTTTTTTCTCTAATTTGTACAACTGTAACTCCACCTTTTATTGCTTCTTCAACAGCTTTACATATATTTGTGTTTTTAAGTATATTTCTATCTGTTACAAGATAAAGCTTATAATCTATATTACTCTTCATTTAAAATCCCCATTTCCTTTATCATTTCTTCATTCATATTATATATTGCATCAATTATTTTAACTTTAAGGCTACCTGAACCTTCTAAATCTTTAAGGTTTTTAAATGCTATATCTCCTGCAATTCCCATAGTTAAAATTCCAAGTATTGTTCCAATTAAATTATTTTTTGTAACTCCTAAATATGAACCAATTAATGATGTACACATACAACCTGTTCCTGTAATTTTTGACATAGCTTTATTTCCATTTTTTATTGTATATACTTTATTTCCATCAGAAATAACATCAATAGCTCCAGTTACTGCAACAACAGAACCTATTTCTTTTGAAAAACTTTTAACTATATCTTTTGTTATTTTAAAATCACTTGTTTTATCTGAAATTTCTTCTACAGAATCAACTCCTTTAGTTTTTGAATTAATTCCATATAAAGTTTTTATTTCTGATAAATTCCCTCTTATAACAGAAAACTTAACTTCTTTTAATAATTTCTTTGCAAACCCTGTTCTATAAGGTGTAGCTCCAGCTCCAACTGGGTCTAATACTATAGGAATATTTAATTCATTTGCTCTCTTACAAGCAATTAACATAGATTCTATAGTTCTGCTATTTAATGTTCCTATATTAATTACTAATGAAGATGCTATTGATACCATATCATATACTTCATTAATATCATCAGCCATAACAGGAGATGCACCTATTGCTAAAGTTACATTTGCACAATCATTTACTGTAACATAATTTGTTATATGATGAACAAGAGGACTACCCTCTCTTAAATTTTTTAATACTCCATTTATTTCTCTAAAATTCTCCATTTAAATACCCTCCCTGAAAATATAATATTTATAAATGCTGTTATAATCATAGCTGGTAAAGTTGATCCAATAATAAAATCTAATTTTATAAATATGTAATAAATAATTATTCCAATTATCCATACAATAATTGATTTAATATTTATAAGAACATTTTTTTCAAGTCTCCTCTTAAGTAAAAAATAATCAGAAATTAAAATTGCAAATAAAGGTGCAAAAACTGAACCTATTGCATACAAGAAACCTTCATAGTTTTCCATTTGAACTAATAGTGCTACTATAGTTCCTATAATAGTCATAATAAGTCCAATTTTTCTTTCATTTAGTTTTGGCATTATATTTAAAAATGATATACCTGCTGAATATATATCTAAAAATGTAGTTGTTACCGTTGATAACACTATAATGCTAAGTGCTATAATTCCTAAATTAGAAACTAGCATTATGTAAGATGGGTCTGAGCTATTTGAAACTATTGAAGCTCCAAGACCTATTATAAACATCCATGAACTGCCTAAAAAATAACCTATAAAACTTCCATATACAGCACTTTTTCCGTTCTTTGCAAATCTTGTATAATCTGCAATAAGAGGAAGCCATGAAAGAGGCATAACTATATTTAATTCCAAAGCTTGTCCTATAGATATTTCACCATCAAAAGTTTTTGAAAATACTGCTCCATCTTTAAATATTATAAAACCAAGCACTAAAGTTAAAATAAATAATAAACTTACAGCTATAACATTTAAATTTTTCATACCATCTCTACCAAACCATATCCATATACCAGTTAAAATAGAAATTAAAATAATACAAATAAATAAATTATCAAATCCCCAAATACTTTTTGTTATTAATTGAACTGATGTAGCAGCGGCTCTTATCATAACGGCTGTCCATCCAATAAGCTGAAGTACATTTAATATAGAAAATAAATAAGTTCCATATTTTCCAAAGGATATTCTTGTTGATGTTATAGCAGGTACACCTTCTTTAAATCCTATAAACCCACCAAGAACTAATATTATAGTTCCAATTAAATGTCCAACAATTATCACTTCTAATCCTTTTGTAAATCCAAGAGGGGCAAGTAAACCTCCTGTTAATATTTCAGCTATTGAAATAGCTGCTCCAAACCATAAAAAAGATAATGTAAAAAATCCAAATTTCTTGTTATTCATTTATTAACCCTGCCTTTTTATATAATTCATAAAAATGATTTGTTGGTCCAACACCATGTCCTATATCTAGGGAATGAATAATAGCTATTGTTATATAATCCTTTGACCTTTTAATAGCTTCTTCAATACTAAAGCCTAAAGCTAAATTTGAGGCTATTGCAGATGATATAGTACAGCCTGTTCCATGAGTGTTTTTTGTATTTATTTTTTCTGCATAAAACTTATATATGTTTTCTCCATCATATAAAATATCAACAGCTTTATCTCCTTCCATATGTCCACCCTTTAAAAATACATTTTTACAACCAAGTTTATAAATTTCTTTAGCAGCAAGCTCCATATCTTCAACTGTTTCTATTTCTACCTTTTCTGAATTTACTTCACTTATTATTTCTAAAGCTTCTGGTACATTTGGAGTAATTACATAAGCTAGAGGAATAAGCTCTTTAATTAATGCACTTTTTGATTCTGGCTTTAATAAAGAATAACCACTCTTTGATATCATTACTGGGTCTAAAACTAAATTTTTAGGTTTATATTTTTTTAATTTCTCACTTATTATGTTAATTGTAGAAATTTTCGATACCATACCAATTTTTACCGCATCAACATTAATATCCTCAAAAATTGCATCGATTTGAGCTCCAATAATTTCTTCATCAATATCTTGTACTTTAAATACTCCCATAGTATTTTGAGCAGTTATAGCAGTTATTACGCTCATTCCATAAACTCCATTTGCACTAAAGGTTTTTAAATCAGCTTGTATTCCTGCTCCTCCACAGCTATCTGATCCTGCAATAGTTAAAACATTTTTCACATTTAACACCTATCCTTCTACTAATTTTATAGAAGATTTTTTAAATATATTTAAAATAAAAAAGGTACAAGCAGAAAACGCTTGTACCTCAATATACAAAAATACTTAAAATATATTCAAACATCTTCCTACGCTGGTATTATCCATCTCAGGTTCATAGGGTCAGAAAATTTTAAGGTTTTCAATCTCAGCTGGCCAAATCCCAGCCCCCCTGTGTCTTAAATTATTTAATTTTTACAGGTTAATTTTAGCACTATATAAAATTTTATTCAACATTTTTATTAGTTTATTTTTTGCCATCCAATTACAGCAGCTCCAATTGCACCTACAAATTGACTTAATTTATGAGTGTATACATTTTTATTTAAGTAACTTTCTATTGTATCTTTAAATATTTTTGAGTTAGCAAGTCCACCGCTAAAAAATATATCACCTTCTAAATTTAATCTATTTGCAAAATTAGCTGTTCTTTTACTAATTGAATGAACAACTCCAAGAGCAATATCTCCTCTATCAACATCATTTGCTAGAAGACTTATTATTTCACTTTCTGCAAATACAGTGCACATACTTGATATATTTACAGGTGTCTTATTCGTTATAAATTCATCAATATTATTAATATCTTCTTCTAGTATTCTCATCATAACATCTATAAATCTTCCTGTTCCAGCTGCACATTTATCATTCATTAAAAAATCTACAACATTTAATGATTTATCAAGTAAAATAGCCTTTGAATCTTGTCCACCAATATCTATTACAGCTCTTATGTTAGGATTTAAAAAAGCAGCTCCCCTTGCATGACAAGTTATTTCAGTAACTTGTTTATTTGCTTCTTTTAAAAGCTTTCTTCCATATCCAGTTGTAACTACATATTTAACTTTGTCACTATAAAGCTTATTAAATACTTTATAAATACTTTCTTTTGGCTTAGCTGCAGTTTTTATTATTAAAGTTTCAACTATTTCATTTCCATCAAATAAAACTCCCTTTGTTGTTGTGGAGCCTGAATCTATTCCTAAAGTATATCTTTCCATAAAACTCCTAAAGCATTTCAATAAATGCAGCCATTCTAGTATTTAATTGTCCAATATCTGATGATGAGAAATCAGTTTCCACACTCATATAAGGCTTTTTCTTTTCATCATTTACAAATCTCTTAATTGATAGAGTTTCAACATTGTATGTATGACAAGCTGTTAATATTACATCAACAACAGCATCAACTTTATATTCATCTATCATTTTATCTAAAAGCTTAATTCTATTTGGATTAGGAGTCATACATGAACATCCAATAGATAAATATTTACGAGCTAATGCATCATAAACATCTGGATTTTCTTCATCTACTAAATCTTCAACTGCTTTTGCTCCACTACAATTTTCAAGTGCAACAACATATCCTCCATTATCTTCAATAGCTTTAATTACTTTTTCAGTAGCTCCTCCAATTGGACATCCTGTAATTAAAATACGTGGCTTTTTATCATACTTCTTCTCTTTTTCATATTCAGAATTAATTTTTTCTATTAATTCATCCATTTGTGCTGGTATTTTTTCTCTTTCAAAACTAAAAGTAGTTCCATTTAATACTTTAAATATATCTTGTCCAAGTAATGGAACTGGGTCTTTTTTACCTAATTCATAAAATCTCTTTAAAGCTTTTCTTTCTTCATTTTTTATTTTTATAGCTCTCTTAATATCTTCTTCTGTAATTTTAACATCAAACATTTCTTCAAGTTTTTCTTTAAGTTTTATTATTTCATTTTTCCATAAGCTTAATCCATCTTCTGTTTGTGAATTTGGCAGTTGCATAACATGTACAGGTTTAAATTCACTTAAATATTCATACATTTTTTTCTTTCCATCACATGTTGTTTCTCCAACTACTAAATCTGAAAAATAAAAATAAGGACACTTATCAGTTTTTCCAAAACCATAACTTGATTTAATTAAAGGACAAAGATTACGTGGTAAATCTTTTTCAGCATCTGGTATTGTTTCATCAGAGCTTGCACAAAGTGAAACTGTTGCAGCTCCCATAGCTAAAGCAAGTTCTTGTGGAAAATAAGTACAAAATACTCCTATTAAAGGTATATCCTTATCCTTTAACTCTTTTGCTTTAATAAAGCCATTTCTTCTTACTTCTCCAAATTCATTAAATACTTCTGGTAATTCTTTTTGTAAATCCATAAATTCTAAACTCCCCTTATTATGCCAATTTATAACGCTTTATTTGTTAACGTATACATTTAAATGATATCATAACTTTTTAAACTATAAATTTTTTCTATGTTAATTTTATGTAAACGAAAAAAGACTTTAGTTTAAACTAAAGTCTTTCTTTTTTATATTTATTCATATCCTAATAATACTCTCATTCCAAAAAGGTCCCCGTAAATAGCTGTTCCTTTTATTATCTTTTTATTTTTGCAAGAAATATTTTTATAAGCTCTATAAGCTTCTAATTCATATTCATATGCAACTATAGCTTCATACTCTTCGTTTTCTTCCCTTCCTATTACTATAAAACTATCTCTCACCTTTTCTTTTGGTAAATCTTGTTCAAAATCTATTTCTTCAAAATAATCATCATTATTATTCATCTTAATATTATTTATTAAAGTTTCTCTTTTATAATCTTCTCCAACTTCTAATGTAATAACATTTCCAACAGTTCCTCTAATCATACTCCCTTCCCCCTTATATAAAATTTATATAAATTATATTATTTTATATATAAATTTTATATATTTTGTATATAGTTGTAAATAATTATCAATTATAATTTTAAAAAAATTCAACTTTTGTAACTTTTTATTTAATTCAATTAAATTTTTATTTAAATATTTTCCTCTTTATTAATGGTAAAATTTGTTTCATTTTTCCTTTTATTTTCGTATAATTAATATGTTACTTAATATTGTTTATTTTTTAACTCAATAACTAACTTTACACAAATAGAGGGGATATATTTTTATGACTAGTTTAAAAGAAGGTACCTTATTAGAATTAAAGGAGTATAATCTTCAAAAAAATTTATTGGAAGTAAAAAATATTTTGAGAAATGAAGAAAAATTTGAGGGCTATTTTGAAACACTAAATTATAGCGCTAAAAATGAAGAAAAAAATTCTTCCAAATCTTTACTTAATGACAAATCTATATGGAATACTATATTTGTTTTAAGTAATAAAAAATTATATCTAATAAATACAAAAGAAAATTATGATAAAATTTCTCTTAATGAAATATCTTTTGATGAGATTGAGTATTTAAATTTATATTTAAAAGATTATAATGAACCATTACTAGAACTTAAAATTTATGGACATCCTAAAATTCAATATGAACCGCGTTCGGGTAATTACTTAAGTTTACTTAAAAAAATTCACAAACTTAAAATTTTAAATAATAAAGAAATGAATAATGTTTCTAATAAAAATACTATATCGAATTATTTACTTTACTTTATTTTCATTATACTAATAATAGCTTTAATTGTTATTTATATATTTATTTAAAACAAAAAGGAATTAAATTAGTATTTTCTATATTTTTAAAAGATAATACTAATTTAATTTCTCTTTGAATTTAATGACTATTTAAATTTAATTTATATATAATTTAATTTATACTAATAATTTTCTGCTCTAACTTCAAAGAAACCTTGTGAATAATTACATACTGGACAAACTTCTGGAGCTTCTATACTTTCTATAAGGAATCCACAATTTAAACATTCCCATATTGTTTTTTCCTCTTTTTTAAATACATTTTTATTTTCTATATTATTTAAAAGTTTACGATATCTATCTTCATGTGATTTTTCTATTTTTGATACTTCTATAAACTTTTCTGCCAAATCAAAGAAGCCTTCTTCACTTGCATCCTTTGCAAATCTAGCATACATATCTGACCATTCGTAATGTTCACCTTCAGCAGCATGAAGAAGATTTTTCATTGTATCATTTAAATTCCCAAGTTCTTTAAACCATAATTTAGCATGTTCTCTTTCATTGCCAGCTGTTTTTAAAAATAATTCATAAATTTGTTCATAGCCTTCACTTTTTGCAACATCAGCAAAAAAAGTATATTTATTTCTAGCTATTGATTCACCTGATAATGCTTCCATTAAATTTTTTTCTGTCTTAGTTCCTTTATATTTATTAGTTGACTCACTTTGTGTCTCTACTTTAACAAATACTGAAGCAGGGCTTTTGCAAACTGGACATACAAAGCCTTCTGTTAATTCTCCTTCGTGTACATATCCACATACTGAACAACGATACTTTACTGATTCATTTTCTGATTTTTCTTCATTACTATTTGAAGATTCCTTATCTTCTACTTTTACAAATACTGAAGCAGGATTTTTACAAATTGGACATGTAAAGCCTTCTGGTAATTCTCCTTCATGTATATATCCACATACTGAACAACGATATTTAACTGATTCACTCATTTTTTTACCTCCCAAATCTTTGCTTCTATCAAAATATATTGTATGTAACATTTTTTCTGCAAGTTTACTTAAAGGTTTTCCATAAAACTCTTTATAAAGTGCTTTTATTTCTTCATTTTCATAACTTAATCGAATTTTCATATTAGAATCTCTTTTATAAAGACTTTCAATACGTTTTTCCCTAATATAATCTCCTTTAAAATTAATATCTTTTGGTTGACCACCACCGCCAATACAACCTCCTGGACAAGTCATAACTTCAATAAAATGATACTGCTTGTCTCCATTTTTCATTCTATTAATAAATTCAGATACATTTTTAGTACCATAAATAACAGCCACATTTATATTCATATTATCAATTTTTACTGTTGCCTCACGAATTCCTTCTAATCCTCTTACTGGCTCTAAATCATAAAACTGCTTTGGTGGTTTTTTATTAGTAATATATGAATATGCCGTTCTAAGTGCAGCTTCCATAACGCCTCCTGTATTTGCAAATATAACTCCTGCTCCTGAAGCTTCACCCATTAACTTATCATAACTACTATCTTTTAAATTATTAAATTCAATATTTCTCTCCCTTGCCCAAATAGCTAATTCTCTTGTTGTAATAACATAATCCATATCACGCATATTATCTATATTATAATATTTTCCTGATGCGTTCATTTCATCTCTTTTAATTTCAAACTTTTTTGCAGTACAAGGTGTTAAAGCTACATTTACAATTTTAGATGGATCAATTCCAATTTTCTTTGCAAAATATGTTTTTATTGTAGGTCCTTGCATTCCAATTGGACTTTTAGAAGTTGAAATATGGTCTAATATATCTGGATGAAATGTTTCTGCATATTTTACCCATGCAGGACAACAGCTTGTAAATTGAGGAAGTGGTTTATTGTTAGTTTTTATACGTTCTAACAATTCACTTGCTTCCTCAACTATTGTTAAATCTGCCCCAAAATTTGTATCAAGAACATAATTAGCACCTAACTCTCTAAGTAAAGCTATCATTTTCCCTTCTACAAAACTACCATCTGGCATATTAAACTCTTCACCTAATGATACTCTAACTCCTGGTGATGTAGAAAATATAACTATTTTTTCATTGCTTTTTATTATTGATTTAACCTTTTTATAATCATATACTTCAGTAATACTACAAGTTGGACATACATTAGCACATTGACCACAATTAATACATACAGCAATATCATTAGTATTTTTTAAATCATAATGTCCATTTACACCTATATAATCAGTACAAACATTTTTGCACATACCACACTTTATACATTTTTCTTCATGTCTACAAATTGAAGGATTATCTGGTTCAATAGCTACACGGATATTTGTAGATAAATGTTTGCTCATTTATTTACTCCTTTCTTACTACTATAATGTTTCTAACAAATAACAATTTAAATCCACTACCTTAATAAATTATAATATAAAATAATATAATTTTTGTAAAAGTTTTCAAGAATAATGTGAAACTTTAGAAAATATAATATGAATTTTGTAGAGATAAAATATTTAATTTTTATTTTGTATAATTAATGGTTTTATATAAATCTTTTAATTAATTATTTAATATGTGTGTTTTATGTTATTAATGTTTTTTAGATTAATTTATCTTAAAAAACTAAATTTAATAAAAAAAGTATCTACTTTATATGTAGATACCTTTTAATTATTGTATATTATTTAAATAAAATATAACTTGAAATCATATATAATACTTTTATAATTTATATTATGTTTCTATTTAACTTCTTTAAGAATTATACCTTTTTTAAAGCCTCCTCTTTTTAATCTTTTTTCTTCTCTTTTATTTAAAAGATCTTCTTCTTTGTATCCTAAATTGTCTGCAAGAGCAAATAATACTTCCATAACATCTGCAAGTTCTTCTAAATTTTTATCTTCTAAATATTCATTTACTTCTTCATTTAACTTTTTTTCTAAATACTCTGTTTTTTCTTTTCCTGTTACTATTTCTATATTGCAAGTTTTACCTGCATCTTCTATTATCTTTGGTATATCATCTCTAACTAATTTATTATACTTTTTCATACTTAATCATCAGCTCCCACATTTTCTATTCCTCTATTTTTGTAATACTCAATTACTCTCATATTAATTGCATCAATTACATTTTCTTTAAAAGTATCATTATCTAAGAAATCTTTAAGTTCTCCTGTTAACATAAATTTATCATCTTTAAAAGAGAAAAATTCACCACCAGACTTAACTAAAAATTTAAGTGGCATTTCTTTAGCCTTTTTTATATATTCTTTCTTTCCCCAATTTTCTATACTATCTTTATTATTTTTACCTATAATATCTTTCTTATTAGATGGCTTACTATAAAATTCTTTCATAAAATTATATATATCATCTTCATCAATTGAAAGATTCATATTCCCATTATTATAAAAAGCTAAAAGTATTGGCATCTTATATGTTTTACTCATACCAGTTGATTCTATATAGTTAATAAATTCTTCTGCTAAAGTTCCTCTTAAACTTAATTCTTCCTTTCTTATTTCACCTAAACTATTTAAGAATTCTAAATAATTTCTAAAAGGATTCTTCTTACCCTTTTTTCTAGCTTCTCCGTAAACTTCACCATCTATTAAACTTATAAATTCTTCTCTATTTGGAATTTTATTAATTTCTTCTTTTACTCTATAAAATTCTTCTTTTAATTTTTCTTCAAACTTTTTTTCTTTACTTAAAAGTTTTTTGTATAAATCAACAAGTTCAAAATCAAAATCTATATAACAATCTTCTGGATAAATAAAATAATTTGGATTATTTGATACACTTTTATCTTTTGGCTTAATTCCTCCAATAAGCTTTGGAATCATATCAGCCTTTTTATAATTGCCTATAAAATCAAGTACATTTACATACTCTTTATTTTTATCTAATCTTAAACCTCTTCCAAGTTGCTGCATAAATATAGTTTGTGATTCTGTTGGTCTTAAAAACATAACCATATCTAATGATTTTATATCAACACCCTCATTAAACATATCAACTGAAAATATTATATTAATTTTTCCATTTTTAAGCTTTTTAAGAGCATCTTCTCTACTTACTGAATATTTTCCTTTTGCATCACTATATACAGCACAAGCTTTAACTCCATTTTCTACAAAATATCTTGCCATATAATATGCATGAGCTTTTGATGAGCAAAAACCTAAAGCTTGCTTTGAATTGAACTTTTTGTAATGCTTAAATATTAAATTTGCTCTCTTATCAATCATTAATGCTTTTTCAAGTTCTAAAGCATTATACTTTCCATTTTTAAATTGTATATCTTCATATTTTACTGTTTCATCATAAATTCCATAATATCTAAATGGACATAAATATCCTTTATTTATTGCTTCTGGAAGCCTTATTTCATATGCAATATTATAATCACATATAGAAAATACATCTATATTATCCATTCTTTCAGGAGTTGCTGTTATACCAAGCAAAAACTTTGGATTAAAATAATTTATTATGTTTTGATAATTTTTAGTAACTGAATGGTGAAATTCATCAATTACAATATAATCAAAATAATCTTTCTTGAACCAATTTTCATTTAAATATTCCTCTTTACCCAAACTTTGTACAGATGCAAAAAGAGCTTCTACATCTCTGTCTTTATTTTCACCTTTAAAAAAGCCTGTCTTTAAATTTTTCCTTACATTTTTAAAACTTTCTTCAGCTTGCTTTAATATTTCTTCTCTATGTGCTATAAATAATACCTTATTAAAATCTAATGAGTCAAAAGCTGCAAGATAAGTTTTACCTATACCAGTAGAAGCAACTACTATCCCCTTATCCATTCCATCTTCTCTAAGTTTTTTAAGTTCACTTAATGCCTCTATTTGTGCTCCCCTTGGTGAAAATATTTGAATTACATTATTTTTTTCTTCTTTATTTTCATCATCTAAGTTACTTATTTTATATATTTTAGGCTTTCTCCATGATTTAGAATACCTTTTAAGTTCTTGATCATTTAATATTATTGATTCATTTAAAAATAAATTTTCAAATTCCCTGCAAAAATAATTAAAATCTTCTTCATTTTGATCTTTTTTAAGTCTATAATTCCACTCTAATCCTGATGTTAAAGCTGATTTTGAAATATTTGAAGAACCTATAAATATATCTCCATCTCCATCTTCGTAGTGAAAAATATATGCTTTAGGATGAAAAGACCTTTTTGAATCTTTATAAAATCTCATATCCGTCTTATCCCCTAATATATTTTTCATTAAATATAAAGCTGATGGTTCTGTTATTCCTAAATAGTTACCTGTAAGTATTCTTATTTTGCATCCATTTTCTACCGCAAGGCTTAAATCTTCTTTTAAAATTTTAACTCCCGTTTCTCTTAAAAATGCAACTATTATATCAACTTTCTTTGCCTTCTTAAATGCATCTTTTAGCTTATGTATTAAAAAGTTAGAGTTTCCCCCAGTTATACAGTTGCCATTTTCTTTTATCTCTTTTTCTTTTATACTCGTTATGCTAATTTCTTTTTCAGCTATTACCTTTACCATAAATACTCCTAACCATTATAAAAAACTAATTGCTTTTTTATTCTTCTTACTCCACCTCTTGGATCTTCTATATCATCTTTGTATCTTGGTATTATGTGCATATGAAGATGCATTATTGTTTGACCTCCATAATATCCAACATTTACACCAATATTGTATCCATCTGGCTTGTATTTTTTATCTAATATGCTTTTTACTTTATGAGATAGCTTGTACATTGACTTTATTTCTTCTTCTGTTGCATCAAAGTAATTCTTAAAATGTCTTTTTGGTATTATAAGAACATGACCTTCATTTACTGGAAATTTATCATATATAGCAAAACATAAACTATTTTCTGCTATGTAGTCTTCTTTTTTGTAATTACAAAATAAACAATCCATACTTTTCTCCTCTTTTTTGTATATACATATTTTAGCATATATTATAATAAATTATAAATTTAGATATACAAAAAAGTGCTAATAACTTATTTAATTAGCACTTTTTATAATTTATTCTATGAAGCTTTAATACTCTTTACTCTATCTAAATGCTCTCTTCTTTTTTCTTTATCTAAGATATTAGCTTTAAGTAGCTTGTAATAAATTCTTTTTATCATTTCTTCATCAAAGTTATATTCTGAATTATATGTATTTAAAAATCTTTTCAAATCTTGTCTATGTAAAACTGGTGTAATTGTATTTACTTTTTTAAATTCGCATCTATCTGAAAAAACAATTATAGATTGTGCTTTTATATCTGATATAGATTTTATTACATCTTCTGTAGCTTTTATATGTCCATAATTTTGTCTAATTGGATTAAAAAATCTATTTTTTTCTTTGTAAATAGTTTGTGTCCAATACTTTGAATTTTCATCTCCAAATATCCATCCACTATAGTTTTTATCTTCAATTACAAATACTCCTTTAGGTCCAATACAAATGTGATCTATTTGAGTTGTTCCATTTTTTGATTCTAAAAGAACATCATCTAATACCTTATATTCTTTTAATGAAAGTAAAACTTTTCTCGTTCTTTTTTCTCCTAAATCTCCTTTTATTTTTGTTGAAACTTTTTTTGTATTTAATATTTTAAACACTATCAGTAGTACAATAAATAAAATAATTAGATATGTCATTATTATTCCCCCTTACTCTATCCATTTCCATTATATATAAATTAATGTTATAATTTTCATATTAAGTTTATAGTTTACTAAAGTTTAATATAATTATTATTATTTCACTGAATTACATTATAAATTTAAAAAAGAGCACCTTTAATGGTACTCTTTAATTTAACTTTTATTCTATATAATAGCTTAATTCATTATAATCAATTCCGTATTCATCAAATATAATTCTTAAAGTATATATTTTTGCATTAGTATTTAAATTTTTCTCTACATAAACATCTTCTGCAAGTTTTACTTCTATTCTTAAATCTTTATTAGTTGAACTAAATCTTTTATTTAAATACTCATCCCCAAAATCTTTCTTAGTTATTTTTCTAAATATAAAAGGATCTAAATCATATAGCATTTTACATACTTCTTCAAATAATTCAGTCCATGTTTTGCAAGTTCTTTCTATTCCCATAAAGGAAAATCCTTTAACTTTTGAATTTGTTAAATCTTCTTCTTCTGAAAGGTAAAATAAATTTTCTTTCTCCTTTTCTATCTTATAATCAGTATATGGGTATTGCCATATTTCTTTAGCCAAATTAAATAAAATTTCACTTCTTTTCTTTATTTCTTCCTCATCCCACTTATCTACTGAAGCTATATATTTATTAAGTTTTAATCTACTATTATTAAAACCAGCCTCTATAGTTTTCTTTTCGTGAAATGGTCTATTGCTCATTTGAGAATTATATCCTGTAAGAGTTAAATTTCCTATTGTATGAAGATACTTTTCTTTAACCTCTTCATAATTTTCGCCAAGCATTTCTATCCAACTTGGAGTTAAATTTTGTGGCATAATATGTTCTATACTTAATTCATTTTGCTCAACTAATTTTTCTATAGCAACTTTTTCTGTATTATTATAATTTTCTAACCTTTCTAATAAATAAAGCTTATTTTTACTTTTCCAATTATAAATATTGTTTTCAAAGAAATTTCTTTTAAACTCAATATCATCTGGAATACGTTGAGATAAATTTTTATTTGTTAATACATATTTTAATACTTCAACATAATTATCTTCATAATTTTTATGAGATTTTATTTCTTTACATAAATTCATAAATACTTTGTTTAAAGCATTAGTTGCAACCCCACACATTATTCTTCTAAAAATATAACTTTCTATTATTTTAAATATTTCAGTTAAATCTTTAGATGTTATGATTTCATTATTATAATCATCAAGTACTTCAAGTAAAAAAGGATATGAAACCCTTACTTCAAGTTTATTTATTTTCTGTAAATGGTCATCTGCTTCCTTTATTCCCGTATTGCTTGTCAATATTTTATTATAAGACTCTGAATAATTAAGAATATCTTTTAGGCAATCTTTTATATCTATATCATTATCTTTTATATATGATTTAAAGTTTATATATACTTTATTTATATTAGAAATTCTTCTCTCTTTAACAGTCATGTAATCTCTTAAAAAACTTGTAACATTATAAAGTGTATTTTTTTCAACCTTATTCCAATAATTATTATAAAGATCTTCTTGCTCTTTTGATGTTTTATCCATAAGTATAAAATTTCTAACTTTATCTGCATCTGTTAAATCAAGCCCCGTTGAATTTAAACTCTCAAATATTAATTGTGGATCGTCTTCTCCATTTTTAAGTTCAATTTCAACAATCATTAATTTTTCTATAGCTGAATATAAATCATCTAATGATATTTCTCCATCAATAATTCTCTCATAAAAATATTTATAATTTGCTGATATGTTTGATTCCTCACTTAGCTCTTCATCATTAAATATATTTTCAAAAGCTTTTCTATCATCTTTAATAGGCTTTAATTTTAATTTACTATCATCATCCATATAAGGATTAACTAAATATTGATTATATATCTTCTCTTTTCTTATTTTATTGCTTTCAAGTCTTCCTTTATCTAATATGTTATAAATAGCTAAAAGCATTAAAGATACTGTTGTTATTCTTTGTTGTCCATCTATTATTAAATATTCTCTATCTCTTGATGAATCGTTATAAATAGAAACAATAGTACCAAAAAAGTGTGATTTGTAATCATATTTAACTACATTTACTAAATCATCATATAATTGTTTACATTGTTCTTTTTTCCAGTCATAATTTCTTTGATATACTGGTATTACAAAGTTTGTATCTGAACTATCTAAAAATCTCAATAACCATTTTTCATTAGCCTTCATTTTTATCCCCCGTTTTATAAATAATATTTTAAAAATAATATTATTTTTAATTTATACATCTAAGCTATATTATATAATTAACATATACAAAAATAAACCTTTACTGGATATTTATAGATTTTTAGAAATCAATTTTTTAACTATTTTATTTTTAGAATAAAAAGCTCTATAATTTTAGATAATTGTATTTTTTCTTTATATTAATAATTATAAATTCACACCTAATAATTATCATCAAAAAAAGGCTTATAAACATCATGAAGCTTTTTCACTTCACTTTTTTGCTTATTTATAGGCTTTTCGTTTAAATACTCTTCAAACCTACTTTCACTAAAAAGAGTTGATGGTCTTAAATAAATTTCATACTCTGTCCCCTTCCACCTATTCTTCTTATTCAATATAACTTTCTTAAAATCTGAAACAGTATATCCATTTTCAACAAGTTTTTTTATAAGCTTTAAAATTTGTTTACTATTTGCTTTATAACTTGTATCAAGTTCACTATTTAAAAATTCAATAACCTCTTCACAAATCTTTTTTATATATATTTTTTTATTATCTTTTTCTTTGTTTATATTAGACTGTTTATTATTTGTTCCGTCTTTTGAGATGCCATTAACCGTTCCAAAATCAATATCCCCATCAGTATTTAAGTATGTTGTTTTTGGGTAAAATTTTTTATTCTTCTTTCCAAAAGCATAATTATTACTAGCACCTTTTTCATAACAGTCATCAATAATTTGTACATTAGATTCAAAATTGTCTTCTAAAGATCTGTTTTCTATTCTTTCATCTTCTATAATTTTTTCTTCTAATACTTCTTTAGTTTCTTTTTCCTTTTCAATATTATTTAATATTTTCTCTTCTCTTTTTTCTTCTGATTTTTTTGATTTTGATATTATATCTACTATTTTTTTAAGTTCCTTATTTTCTTTTTCTCTTTTTGTATCCTTATTTTCATGAACAAATAATAACTTATAGTTTTCTCCAAATCTATAAAATGTAAATAAACCTTTATCTTTAACTAATCTATAATCTAATATTTTAAGTTCAGTTAATCTTTTAAGTCTTCTTCTTAATACATCTGAACTTTTTATTTCAAGAAGAGGAATTTCACTAAGTAAAAATGATGATTTAATCCAATAAAATCTTTCTCCATCAATTTCTTTGCTATAAATATATCCTAATTTTATAAAATCATGAATTTGTCTTAAGATTTGTAAATCCTTAAGATCTAATCCAAAGTCTATTGCAGCCTGCTGTGAATATCCACAAATTATTTTTTTCATATATAAACCCCACCTTAAAAAAATTTATTCTACTTAATAAATATGCACTTACTTAAAAAAACAAAAAAAGTAGATAATTAAATTACCTACTTTTTTAATACTTTATTTAACCTTTTCAAATACTTCAGTATTTTCATTCCATTTATAAGTCATATTTGCTGAATTATCTAAATTATAAATATATAAATTTTGTATATCTGCACCACTCTTTATTCTAAATTCATTCATTAAAGCAACAAAACGTTTAGCCTCTCTATAATATTCCTTAGAACCTCCTAAGTCTTTAAAACATATTTTAACAGATATGCCCTTATTACCTTTTTCATCTAAGTATGGTTGATAATTATAATCCATATTTAAATTAAGAGCTAAAAGATTATCAAGATTTTGATCCTTTTGAAAATTTCTTCTTCCCTCATTATCCTTCTCTAAAAAATGTTGTTTCTTAAAAGCTTCATTTAACTTTTGCTCATTATTATGTTCTTTTTCATTTTGATTATTATTAACTTTATTAGAGTTTTCTTTTTCATCTTTATTGTTAGCTTTATCTGCATTATTAGATTTATTAGAAGTGTCTTTATTTTTATTTTCCTCTTCAATTTCTTTTCTAACTTCTTCTTTGATTTCTTCTTTTAATTTATCTAAATTTACTTCTTCTTTGTTTTCTGTTACTTCACTTTTAGTTTGTTCAGAATTATTATCTGTTTTATTACATGATATAATTGTAAAAGGAATTAAAATAATTAACATTGTTATAAATATTTTTTTCAAATTAAACATCCCTTCTTATATATTCTATATAAATTATACCAATTTCCCTAATTATTTAGAACAAAAACACAATCTTTTTAATCCCATAATATATGCTATACCAGATATTGATGTACCATAAAAATAAATAGGCTTATTAACATTTAAAATATTAGTTATAGTACCATTACAACTAGTACTTCCTGTAGCTAATAAAACATCAGCCCAATTTACAACATCATCAAAGTCATAAATTCCATGCTCTACAACAACATTACACTTCTTTTCACCTATATTTTTATCATTTAAATCAAGGACCCTAACATTAAATTCTTTACTTAATGCATTTAATATCCCTGGTTGAAGACCAATAAGTGCAATATTTTTACCCTTATAACTTTTTTTCATTTCATTAAAAATCTTTTTTGCACATTCCTTTGGTTCATCATCTTTACAATGAATAGTTCCACTAATAAGATTTAAACTTCTAAGCACTGCATTTAATGTAGCAATAAATACTGGTAAGTTATCCTCTAAAGATAAATCCAAATCCAAAATATCTTTAAGAGTTCCCTTAAAATCCTTTGGATTATCAGTATATGCTTGTCCTATAAATCCTTTATAATTAGAATTTAACAAAACTTCTTTTCCTTTAAGTATTGGATAATCATCTCTATCTGGATTACCTATAGCTTCCTTTGGAGTAAGCTTTTTTGTTAAAATAACTTCTTCATTTATATCCAAATTATTCTCTTTTATTATATTAATAAATTTTTCTTTTATTTCATCATAAAACTTCATATTATCACCTTACTTTAAGAGATTTTCATAAAATCCTTCTTCATATTTTTCTTTAAAACTTTCTATACTCATAATATGCTTTAACTCTCCATTTTTCATAATTCCTATATTATCAGCTAAAACCAAAGCTTCATTAATATCATGAGTAACATGAATAATTGTTGTTTTAAAAGATTTTTTTATCTCCTTTATTTCTTCTATTAAAATATCTTTAGTAAC
This sequence comes from Clostridium sp. TJA020, assembly GCF_058310295.1. Classification (NCBI taxonomy): domain Bacteria; kingdom Bacillati; phylum Bacillota; class Clostridia; order Eubacteriales; family Clostridiaceae; genus Clostridium; species Clostridium sp. TJA020. Next base: position 30,009 of record NZ_JBZEFC010000001.1, on the reverse strand, counting down.
CTTATCTAAAGCACTTAACGGTTCATCTAAAAGCAAAATATCTGGCTCTATTATTAAAGCTCTAGCTAAAGCTACCCTTTGACTTTCTCCACCACTTAAATTTTTAGGATATCTTTTCTTTAAGTGTTCTATTTTAAATATCTTTAAATACTCATTTACCTTTTCTTTTATTAATTTATTTTTATATCTATTTACTCTTAGTCCGAATGCTATGTTATCTTCTACACTCAAAAATGGAAAAAGTTCATGTTTTTGATATACAAATCCAATTTTTCTTTTTTCTATATCTATATTTGAAATAACCTTTCCTTTATAAATAATTTCACCTGAAAAATTTTCATATAAACCTGCTAAAGTTTCCAAAAAAACTGTTTTTCCATTTCCACTTTGACCTAATATAACAAAGTATTCTCCTTCATTTATATTTAAATTTATATTTTTTAAGGAAAACTTATTTAATTTTAAATTTATGTTTTTAATCTCTAGCATTACTTTTCCCCTCTAAAATTTCAAAAGGTAGTATAGTTAAAATTGATACTATTATAAGTATTGTTGCAACACCAATTGCTATATCCATATCTCCTGTTGCAACATTTAAATATATAGATGTTGGAAGAAGTTCTGTTTTCATTCTTGTAGTTCCAACTAAAAGCATTACAGCTCCAAATTCACCAATAGCTCTTGAAAATGTTATCATAAGAGTTGAAAGTATATCCCTTTTTATTGAAGGTAATATTATCTTATAAAAACACTTAACCTTTGTACATCCAAGTGTTCTTGCAACAAATTCTAATTTAAAGTCTAAACCTTCTATTGCAGTCTTTAACATTTTTATAGAAAAAGATATATTAACAAAAACTTGAGCAAGTATTATACCTCTAACAGTAAAAACAAAGTCTAAACCAATACTTTCTAAAAACCTTCCTATAAAAGAATTACCACAAACTAAAAGCAATGCAATTCCAAGTATTAAATGTGGAAGAGACATAGGAATATATAAAACTGTACATAAAAATTTTTTGAATTTAAATTCTAATCTAGAAAGAGTATAAGCTACTGGAAGTGAAACAACCATACATATTAATGTTGATATTATTGATGTTTGAAAACTAAGCTTAAATGCAAATCTTATTTCTTCTGATAAAATACATTCCTTTATAGTATAAGCTCCCCTTATTATCAAAAATAATATAGGGGTTAATGTAAAGATTAGGGTTAAAACTAATAAAGTTATTAACCCTAATTTAAATATCTTATTTATCATTTTATTTTACTGGTTTAAATCCGTATTTTTCAAATACACTTTTACCTTTATCTGAAGAAACATAATTTACAAATTCAGTAGCTAAATTCTTTTCTTTAGATGCTTCAACTACACCTATAGGTAATATTTGATCAACATTTTGATCTTTTGGTATTTCCACAATAGAAACTTTATCATTATTATATACACTATCTCTTGTTGCTATTGCAGCATCTGCCTTACCATCAACAATTTGTGTTACGATTTCATTTACAGTTGCAACTTTAGCTACAACATTTTTATTTATTCCTTGTAATTTATTTTTTTCTATAATCTTTTGAGTTGTTTGTCCAATTGCATTAGATTTTTCATCCCCTAATATAACCTTTACACCAGGCTTTTCAAGATCCTTTAATGTTTTTATATGTTTAGGATTTCCTTTTTTAGTTACAATAACTGGTGTATGATAAGCAACTTTTTTACTATCTCCAACAAGACCTTTCTTTTTAGCTGCATCATAAGCTTTTTGAGATCCTACAATAAATACATCACCTTTTCCTGATGTTTCTAATTGACTAAGTAATTGCATTGAACCTGCAAATATGTACTCTACTTTTACTCCTTTTTCTTTTTCGAAATCCTTTGCAATTTGTCCCATAGGCTTTTTAAGTCCTGCTCCACTATAAACTAATAGTGTCTTTTCGCTTTTTGTATTTGTTTGCTTACTATCAGTTGATGCATCTTGTTTATTTGAGCATCCTACAATACCAAAAGCAACTAAACAAATAGCTATCATTACTGATAACATCTTTTTGATTTTCATAAAACTTCTCCCCCTAGAAATATTTGTTTTTACTATTAAATTATACCATTAATATTGTTTCAATTTTTTTAATAAAAATAAAACTTTATATAAATATAATGTAAAATGATTACATATTTAATAATTCATTAATAAGTTTTCCATTTAATAAATTATAATAAATTAAATCTCATTAAAGTATTTATATTATTAAATTAAAATTCTTTTAAAATTATTTAGTATTAAAGATTATTTAAAAGTATTTTTATATCTATATTTAAATACTTATTAAAAATAAACTTAAACCTTACAATTTACTGAAATTTGAAATTATATTAAATTTAACTATTCATTTTCAAAGTGATATAATTTAATTATTCTTTGGTCCTTTGGTCAAGAGGTTAAGACGCCACCCTCTCACGGTGGAATCAGGGGTTCAATTCCCCTAAGGACTACCATTAAATTCAAAAAAAGTGCTATATACAAAATGTATATAGCACTTTTTTTATTAATCATTCCAATCTGACTTTCCACGTTTTAAAAACTTTCCATCTCCCATATTTCCAATAAACTTATTATCTTTAACTATTATCTTTCCTCTTGATATTGTATATATAGGATATCCTTTAACTTTTAGTCCTTCATATGCTGAATAATCTACATTTGAATGAAGATTTTTACTACTTAATGTAACTTCTTTATCTGGATCAATTATTACTAAATCTCCATCTGATCCAACTTCAATTGTTCCTTTTTTAGGATAAAGTCCAAATATTTTTGCAGGTTTTGTTGAACAAACATCAACAAATTTATTTATACTTATTCTCTTTTTCATAACGCCTTCTGAGAATATTAAAGGTATTCTTTCTTCAACACCTGGTGCTCCATTTGGACACTTTGTAAAATCATCTTTACCCATTTGCTTGTCTTTATTAAATGCAAAAGGACAATGATCAGTTGCTATTGTTTGAATATATCCATCTTTAATACCCTTCCATAAAGCATTATTATCTTCTTTTTTTCTAAGTGGAGGGCTCATTATATATTTTAATCCTTCATTATTTGGCAAATCATAAAGACTGTCATCTAATACTAAATACTGAGGGCATGTCTCAGCATAAACCTTTTGACCTCTTTCTCTTGCAAGTTTTATATAACTAAGTCCTAATTCTGATGATAAATGAACTACATAAAGTGGCCCTTCTCCTGCAATTTCTGCAATGTTTATCATTCTATTAACAGCTTCTCCTTCACATTCAGATGGTCTGCTTAATGGATGATACTTAGGAGTTTTTAATCCTTCTTCTACAAATTTTTCTCTTAAATATTTTATACTTCCATGATTTTCACAATGAACTGTCATCATTCCATTTAATTCTTTTAATCTTTTAAGAACCTTTAATGCTCCTTCATCATCAATCATATAATCATAAGTTAAATAAATTTTAAAACTTGAAATTCCTTCATCCTTAACTATACTTTCCATTTCTTCTAATATATTTTCATCTATACTTTGAATTACCCCATGAAAACTGTAGTCGATTACAGCTTTGCCATCAGCATATCCATGATAAACATCAACTTGATGTTTTAAATTACATCCCTTTGGTCCAAATCCCATGTGGTCTACTATAGTAGTTGTCCCACCACAAGCTGCTGCAACAGTTCCTGTATAAAAATCATCATTTGAAACTGCAATACCAACATCTAAATTAAAATGTGTATGAACATCTACACCACCTGGAATTACATATTTACCATTTGCATCTATAATTTCATCTGCATTTTTATTGAGATTTAATCCAATTTCTTTTATGATTCCATTCTCAATATATATATCTCCCTTATATAAATCACTAGCTGTTGCTATAGTCCCATTTTTAACTAGCAAACTCATATTAAACACCTCTCCATCTTTTTAATACTTATCTTAAGTACAAGAATATAAATTAACATTGAAATAATTAATCCTAATACATAAAAATTATCATAAAAAATCTTTAATATAATAAATTCATATTAAATCAATTTTTCAATTAAATATATTATATCTTGCAATTCTAAATACCCTAATTATAATAATACAAGCCTTATTGTTAATTGTATAGACTTAACAAATTAAATTAAAATTTCATTAACAGTTATCCCTTTAAGTAATTATTATAAAATATTAATTTAATACTTTATATAATACTTACTTAATAGTTCCTCTTTCTATTAAATATGCTTCTAATTCAACTGTTTTATTTAAAACTTCTTCTTTATTTATAAGTTTAAATAAAAGCTTTATAGACTCTTCTCCCATTTCCCATATAGGTTGTGCAACTGTTGTAAGTTCAGGTTCTATAAATGATGATATATTTATATTATCAAAACCTAATATACTTATATCCTCAGGAATTTTATATCCATTTCTAAGTAAATATTTCATTCCTCCAATTGCCATAACATCACTACTATAAAATATAGCATCTATGTTTTTTTCTTTACTCATTAATTTTTCTGTTGCAGAAAAACCACCTTCCATAGAATATTCTTCATGTATTATAAGTTCTTTATTTAATATATTAAGTTCTTCCATTTTTTCATTAAAACCTATAAGTCTCTCTTTTGATGTTTCAAGATTACTATTTCCAATTATAAATGCTATATTTCTTTTATTATTTTTATAAAGAAAATGAACACCAAGTTTTATACCTTCTTTATTATTACAAAATACTCCATTTACATTTTCATAATTCTTTATTAATCTATCTACTAATACAAAAGGAATCCCATTTGCTTCAAGCTTTTTAAGTCCATCAATTTTTTCTGAAACAGGAGCTATTATTATTCCATCTATTGATTTACTCATTAAAAGATTTATGTATTTTTCTTCTTTTTCTTTGCTATTAAAAGTATTACAAAGAACCATACTATACCCACTCTTTTCAGCAATATTTTCTATTGCCTTTGCAATTTCGCTAAAAAAAGGATTTTGTATATCAGGTACTATAACTCCTATACTATAAGATTTATTAGTAGTTAAACTTTTTGCCAAAAAATTTGGAACATAATTAAGTTCTTTTGCTTTATTTAATATTTTTTCTCTTGTTTCTTTAGATATATTTCCATCTTTATTATTAAGCACCATAGATACTGTTGTTTTTGAAACTTCAACTGCTTTTGCTATGTCTGCTAAAGTTGTCTTCCTCATTTTCCACCTCGTAATATGCATATATATTAAAATTATACCATAAAAAGTTATTTTAATTATAAATAAAAAGCACCGCCTTAAAATCTATTTATTATTTATAAGGCTTGGTGCTTAAAATCTTTCTTATATTTTAACTAATTTTTATCTTTAATGTATCAATTTAATATCATATTAAAAATAAATATTTAATTTTTAAAAAACTAATTTCTATTTTCATTTGTATAAATTTTAAGATCAGCTGCTATATTTTTATCAACTTTTTCTCCATTGTATATTTTTGCTGCAAGTTCAACACCAAGTGCTCCGATTTCATCTGGTTGTTGAGCTATAGTTGCATCCATTGTTCCAGCTTCTATTGCATTTTTTGCATCATCGTTTCCATCAAATCCAATTACAATAGTGTTAAGTCCAGCTGCTTGTATTGCCTTTGAAGCACCAAGTGCCATTTCATCATTATGTGCAAATACTACTTGAATATCAGAATTTCTTTGTATAATATTTTCCATTACTTGAAGTCCTTTTTGTCTATCAAAATCAGCTGCTTGTATTGATATAAAATTAGCTTTCTTATCTTTATCTAATACATTATGGAATCCTTTTCCTCTATCTCTTGTAGCTGAAGCTCCTGGAATACCTTGAAGTTCAACTATATTTATTTTGTCTTTATCTTTAAACTTATCAAGAACATATTTTCCAGCCATTTCTCCACCAACTACGTTATCTGATGCAATATGACTTGTAACAACTCCACCATTTGCTTGTCTATCCAATGTTATTACAGGAACATTAGCTTTATTTGCAACTTCAACTGTTTTAATTACTGCATCACTATCTGTTGGGTTAATTAAAAGAGCAACTACACCAAGTTGTATTAAATCCTCTACATTTGATCTTTCTTTTGCAGGATCATTTGTTGAATCAAGAACAATAAGATCAAACCCTAATTTTTTAGCTTCTTTTTCAGCACCCTCTTTCATAGAAATAAAAAATGGGTTATTAAGTGTTGATATTACCATTCCTATTTTTTTCTCATTATTCTTTCTCATACAGCCTGTTAAGGAGCCTACAAAGAAAATACTAATTAGCATAAATGCGATTAATCTTTTTTTTCTTTTCATTATATTACCCTCCTTAAATTATTTTTTTCTGCTTTTTTTATCTAATAATACTGCTATTAATATAACTAATCCTTTTACAATTGATTGGTAAAATGGTGATACATTCATTAAGTTTAATCCATTATTTAATACTCCAATTATTAATGCACCAATTATTGTTCCTGAAATTTTACCTTCTCCACCTGCAAGTGAAGTTCCTCCAATAACAACTGCTGCGATTGCATCAAGTTCAAATCCTGTTCCTGCATTTGGTGAAGCAGATCCTATTCTACTTGTAATAATTACCCCAGCTATTGCTGAAACAAATCCTGAAACAACATAAGTCATCATCTTAATTCTATCAGTATTTATTCCTGAAAGTTTTGCTGACTCTTCATTTCCACCTAAAGCGTAAAGATATCTACCAAATTTAGTTTGTGATAATATAAATATTGCTATAATTGCTATAATAATTGTAATAATAACTGGTACTGGTATAAAACCAATCTTTGCATTACCTATTTTTGCAAAACTTTCTGATAATTTTGATATTGGTGTTCCATCTGTATATACTAATGTAACCCCTCTAAATATTGTCATAGTTGCAAGTGTTGCTATAAATGCTTGTAATTTTCCTTTTGCTATTAAAATACCGTTTATAAATCCAATGATAATACCGCATACTGCTGCACCTAAAATTGCTAAAGTAATACTTCCAGTTGATTTTACTATTGATGCTGAAAGAGCTCCACTAATTGCAAGTGTTGAACCAACTGATAAATCTATTCCTCCTGTTAATATAACAAAAGTCATACCAACAGCTATAATTGCATTAACTGAAACTTGTGTAAACACGTTTGTTATATTTGCTATACTTAAAAACTTTGGTGTTACACATGATATAATTACACATAATAATACTAATCCTATTAAAGATTTATATTTATCTAAGTATACTTTGTAGTTTTCTTTCATTTTAAAAACTCCTCTCAAAATAAAAATTTATATTTCCTTTTATACTTTTATTTTTACTTTATCCCAACGGCTAATTTCATTATTTTTTCTTGTGTTGCTTCTTCTCTACTTACTTCTCCTGTTATTTTTCCTTCACTCATAACAAGAATTCTATCACTTATACCAAGTACTTCTGGCATATCAGAAGAAATCATTATAATAGCTTTTCCACTTTCTTTAAGCTCATTTAATAATTCATAAATTTCTTTCTTAGCTCCAACATCTATTCCTCTTGTTGGTTCATCAATAATTAAAACTTCTGGTTTTGTTAAAAGCCATTTAGCTAAAATAACTTTTTGCTGATTACCACCACTTAAATTTTTAATAAGTTGTTCTGGATTTGGTGTTTTTATTCTAATTTTCTTTATATAATCGATTACATCAGATGCCTCTTTTTTCTTATCTAATACAAATAATTTATTTTCATAACTGTCAAGATTTGATATAGTCATATTATCTGAAACAGATAGTCCAAGGACACACCCTTCTTTCTTTCTATCTTCTGAAAGATAACATATACCATTTTTTATAGCTTCTGTTATACTATTTCCATGAAGTTCTTGTCCATTTATTTTTACTGTTCCATTTGTCTTTTTATATGCACCAAATATTGTTTTTGCAAGTTCTGTTCTTCCTGAACCCATAAGTCCTGCAATTCCAAGTATTTCTCCTTCTCTAACTTCAAAGCTTGCATTTTCTACTCCAGCATTTGAGCTTAAATTTTTAACATCTAATATAACATTTCCTTTTTTAACTTCTCTATATGGAAACTGATCTTCAATTTTTCTTCCAACCATCATTGTTATAAGGTCATCATTATCTATATCTTTAATTAATGCATTTCCTGCATATTTACCGTCTCTTAAAACTTCAACTCTATCGCATATTGCAAATATTTCTTCCATTCTGTGTGATATGTAAATTATAGCAAGACCCTTGCTTTTTAAATTTTCTATTACTTTAAAAAGATTTTTTGTTTCAACTTCAGTAAGTGCTGTTGTTGGTTCATCCATTATTATTATTGCTGCATTTTTTGTTAATGCTTTTGCTATTTCAACCATTTGTTTTTCACCAACATTTAAATTGCCAGCAAGCTCATTTGGATCAACTGTACATCCAATTTGCTCTAAAAACATTTTACTTCTTTCAACCATAAGTTTTTTATTTATTTTTCCAAAATTATTTGTTTTTTCATTACCTAAAAATATATTTTCAGCAACTGTTAAGTTATTTATTATACTAAGTTCTTGGTGAATTATTGTAACTCCAAGTTCCTCTGCTGATTTTATACCTTGAATATTAGCTTCTTCACCTTGAAGATATATTTTACCTTCATCCTTTGTATAAACTCCACTTAATATTTTCATAAGAGTTGATTTTCCTGCTCCATTTTCACCCATTAAAGCAGTAACCTCACCTCCATAAGCAGTAATATTTACATTGTCTAGTGCTTTAACACCAGGGAATGACTTACTCACTCCCTCCATTTTAAGCATTGGTTTTTTTGCATTCATTCTAAACGCCTCCTCTTAAAATACAACTCCTGACTTTAAAATAATATTTGCATAAGGAGTTTGCTCACCTGTTCTTATTACAGCCTTGCATTCCTTTAAGTTTTCTTTTAACTTTTCATGACTTACGAATGTTACTTTTACATCACCAATTTCTTTCTTTATTTCCTTATAAAGATCATTGCTTATTTTTTCTGTTTCTGTTGCAAGTACTACTTCTTCAATTTCTAATTCTAATAAAACTGCTTTTAATGTATCTATAAATGTAGGTAAATTCTTAATTATTGCAAGGTCTATTCTTTTTACATCCTTTGGTATAGGTAATCCACAATCTCCTATTGCCAAAGAATCTGTATGTCCCATTTCTGATATTACTGAACTTATTTGGCTATTTAATAACTTTGTTTTTCTCATATATTAATCTTCCTCTCCATAAACTTCAACTACTTCCTCTATACTTGCTATTGAAGGTTGTGCTCCTTTTCTTTGTACTGTTATAGATGAAACTTTATTTCCAAACCTTACTGCCTTTAAAAGATTTTCAAAAGTCATTTCATTTATATTTAACTTCGTACTTAATCCTCCAATAAAGCTATCACCTGCTGCTGTTGTATCTATTGCATTTACTTTAAATGCTTTAACTATTTCAGCCTTTTCTTTACTTATAACAGCTGCTCCTTTTGAACCTAAAGTTATAATTACAAACTTAACTCCTTTTTTGAAAAATTCTGAAGCTGCAATTTTTGCTGTTTCTAAATCGTTAACTTCTATTCCTGTTAAAAGTTCTGCTTCTGTTTCATTTGGAATTATTATATCTGTATATTTTAATAATTCATCTTTTATTTTTTTTGCTGGTGCTGGATTTAAAATAGTTAATTTATTATTTTCCTTAGCCATTTTAAATCCTTCAATTGTAATATCTTCTGGTGTTTCAAATTGAGATATTACAATATCACTTTCCTTTATAACATTCTCACATTTTTTTATTTCATCGTTATTTAATGTCATGTTTGAACCTGATATAACAACAATTGAATTATTACCATTATCATTTACTGTTATCATAGCCATTCCTGTTGGTTCTTTTTCATCAACAAATATATATTCTGTATTTATTCCTTCTTTATCTAAAAGACCTTTTAATATTTTTCCATTATCATCTTGTCCAATTTTACTTATCATTGTAACTTTATTGCCACATCTTTTTGCAGCAACCCCTTGATTAGCTCCTTTTCCTCCAGCTATTTTTTCAAAGGATTTTGAAAGTATGGTTTCTCCTTCCTTTGGCATGTTCTTAACCTTTATAACTAAGTCCATATTTATGCTTCCAATTACACAAACTTTATTCATCTTCCCCATCCTTTCTTTACTTAACCGTTAAACTAAATCGGTTAAGTAAATCATAATACATTTTAAAATCGTTTACAAGTCTTTTTTTAAAATTTTCTGAATTTTTTATTTAAATTTAATTATAATCAGTGATTTTTTCTATATTAAATTACAAAACAGGTAGTTTTTTACTTAACTACCTGCTTTGTATAAATATAAATTTATCTCATATATTGATGTACTAATTCATAGCATCTATTTTTATAATTAAATTCTTGCTAAAAATTATTTTTAAAAAAGCTTCATTTGAACTGATTCTAAATTTACATTATTTAAAAATTCATCTTCACTTATAATTTTTATTCCAAGTTCTTTAGCTTTTGATATTTTGCTAACTCCAGGATTCTCTCCAACAACTACCATATATGTTTTACCACTTATACTTTGTGTAACAGCTCCGCCATACATGATTGCAAGTTCTTGAAGCTCAATTCTATCCTTCTTAGTATCTCCTGTAAAAACTATTTTCTTTCCATCAAATAAATTTTCTATAATATTTTCTTTAGCCTTTTCAAGTCTTAATTTTTCTGCTTCTTTTTCCTCTTTGCTTTTTCTTACAAACTTAGGTGACGCTTTTTTCTCCCTTGACTTATCAAGTTTATCTTCTAACTTTTTTTCACTCTTTTTATCTAAACTATACTTAACACGACTATCTATAGTTTGCCATTTTTCTGGCTTTAATTTTTTTAAAAGTTCTAATAAATCAAGAACATCTTGAATAGCATTATGTTCTTGTCCATCTTTAATTCCATAATACTTTAATAAGTCAACAAGTTTATAACTATCAAGCTTAACCATTGCTCTAATTGTATTTAAGCTACAATAGAACTTTTGCTTATCATCAACAAATCCCCAATGCTTTAAAAATTTCCTATCAAAACTTGCATTGTGAGCTAATAATGGGCATTTATACTTTTTAACTAAAGCTTTAAATTTTTCTTTAATTTCTTCATCTTCTTCTATTGCTTCTAATCCATTTCCATAACCTTTTTTATACTCTTGTTCATCTATAACTTTCTTTAAATGAAGAGTATCTATAACTCTATAATCTTCAACTACAACAGCAGCTATTTCTCTTATTCCATCTTCTTTTTTAAAGCTCATAGGTGTTTCTATATCAACTATTATAAATCTTTCTTTTTTTTGCATATCTAAAAAATATTCTGGATGTACACTATGTAATTTTTCATTTATTTTTAAAATTATTTCATTTTCATCTACATATCCTACTACATCACAAAGTGTGGATCCATCACTATATGCACCTTTATAATATAATTCCTTAACTTCTTTTGCTTTTGATGATATTATTTTTAATTCTTTTAATTTTTCAACTTTTTCTTCTTCTGATTTAAATTCTATCCATTCTCTCTTTGGATTTATCATTTACTTACCCCCTTATAGAAGCCCCTCTTCTCTATATCTTTCCATAGCTTTAATTAAATAACTTAATGTAGAAAAATCTCTATCTATTCTTTCTGATGCAATTTTAAGTCCTTGAATTAATGATTTTTCATTAAAGTTTTCCATTAATCTCATTATACTTACAGTATTTATTTTACCTTCTTTTGTATCTAGAACTCTTGATTTCTTAATATACTCATTATCCATTGCTTTATTTAATGAAGTCATTAATTCTAAGCTAAGGTCTAGCTTTGGAAAATCATCTAATATTTTAACTTCTTCGTCTTTAAATTTTAAATTTACTGCCTTACTTATATCAGTATTTAAAAATATAACATTTTTAAATTTAGCACCATCAAAATCTACACCTTCTAAATTAACACCTTCAAATATTGCATTTTTAAACTCAGCTTTTTTAAATTTACTTTTCTTTAAATTACTACCTATAAATTCAGTCCATTTAAATGTACAACCAAAGAAATCACATGATTTAAAATGTGCCCCTCTAAAGCTTGCAAAATTAAAATTTGACCCTGAAAATTCACTGTTATAACAGTTAGCTCTTCTAAAATCATTATACATAAAGTTTTTATTTGTTTTTTTCCCATTATTGTAATGGAATCTTTCATTTATTTTTTTATTTATAGCCATATAATCCTCCAAGCTAATTTATTTATAAATTTATTAATAAATTCCTATTAAATTTTACTTTTATCTCACTCTATATTATCATACAATACAATTTATTTATATGTTTTATTTATTTTCATTTAAGAGTATTTTATATACGTTATATACCTTAAAAAATTTTTAATCTACATAATTTATATTTACCTTTACATTAATTTTAAGGTTATAATTAAATTAAACTATATTTTATTGGAGGTATTGAAGATGGATTTTAAAAAAATAAATAATACTTGGATTTTAAAAATAGATAAAGGTGAAAACATAGTAAGTTCTATTAAAAACTTTTGTAAGGATAATAATATAAAACTTGGTTCAATTTCTGCTATAGGTGCAGCAACAAATATAAAAATAGGATACTTTGATTTAAATACAAAAGTATATAATGAGACTGTATTTGATGGAAAATATGAAATAACAAGTTTACTTGGAAATTTAACAACTAAAGATAATGAACCTTATCTTCATCTACATATAAATTTTAGTGGTGAAGACTGTGTAACTTATGGTGGCCATTTTGTTGAAGGAACAGTTACTGCTGTTTGTGAAATTATTTTAACTGAATTAGATGGACAAATTCCTAGATATTTAGATGAAGTATCTGGATTAAACGTAATGAATTTAAAATAAAGCAAAAAAAGATATAGAATTAGTCATTCTTTCTAATTCTATATCTTTAAATTATTTTATACAATAAATTTTATTTATCTTATAAATAAATTATTAAAACTTCTATTACTATAATTATTTAATCATATATTTTTATATTTTTTCTGTTATTTTATTTAAAAACTTAATTTCGTCACTGTTTAAATATTTTGATAACTTTTCTCTCACTATTTCATGATAATTATTTATCCAATTTATTTCTTCTTCACTTAAAAGCTCTTTATTTATACCCTTTGTATCTATTGGACAATATGATATAACATCAAACTTATAAAACTTTCCAAATTCTGATTCTTTATCTTCTACAACAAGCATAGTATTTTCTGTTCTTATTCCATGCTTACCTTCTTTATATATTCCAGGTTCATTTGTTATAATCATTCCTGGTTTTAATACTACATTATTTGGAACTTGGCTTATACTCTGAGGCCCTTCATGAACATTTAAGAAAAATCCAACACCATGACCTGTTCCACATTTATAATCTATTCCTTTATTCCATAATGGTTCTCTAGCCTTTATATCAATATTTGAACCTGTTGTTCCATCTAAAAACTTTGTAGTTAGTAAATTTATATGTCCCTTTAAAACTAATGTAAAATCATCCTTCTCCTCTTGTGTAAGCTTTCCAAGTACAAATGTTCTTGTAATATCAGTAGTCCCATCTAAATATTGTCCACCTGAATCAACTAAAAAAAGGCCTTCTTTTTTAAGCTCATAATCACTTACCTTGGTCGCACTATAATGCATCATAGCAGCGTGTTCTTTATAACCTGCAATTGTATTGAAACTTTCCCCTTTAAAAAATTCACCAAAACTTCTAAACTCCTTTAGCTTTTCTGAAGCTGATATTTCTGTAATCTTTTCTTTTCCAACATTATTTTCTAACCACATTCTAAACTTAACCATAGCTACTCCATCTTTTATTTGGCATCTGTTTAGATTTTCTAATTCTATTTTATTTTTTATAGCCTTTAATTTTGTTGTTATATTTAAACTTTCTATAACCTTACAATTAGAATTTATATTTTCATATATAAGTGAATTAATTTTTTTAGGATCAATAAGTATATTTCCTTCTAATAATTTAGTATCTTCAATTATTTTATTGTAATTTTTAATATATATATTATCCTTTTCTAATTCATATTTAATTTTCTCTGAAACCTTCTCTTCATCTATATAAATATAAGCTTTATTCTTTTCAATAATTGAATAACTTAAAAATACAGGATTATATAAAATATCATTTCCTCTAAGGTTATAAAGCCAAGCAATATCATCTAATGATGATATTATATAATAATCAACATTTAAAGAAGTCATCTTTTCTCTTACTTCTTGTAACTTTTCTTCTCTACTTTTTCCTGCATATTTTACATCATGAATAAATATATTTTCATTTGGTAGGCTTGGTCTATCTTCCCAAACATATTGAAGTAAATCTTCATCTATTTTTATTTTAAATAAATTACTTTTTTCAATTTCTTTAAAGGACTTGTAGTCATTTACTGAAAATACTTTTCCATCAAAAGCTAAAACCTCACCCTTTTTAATATTTTCTTTAATCCATTCATTTAAAGTTGGATATCCTTCTATTCTCATTTTGAATAATTTTATATTAGAATCCTTTAGTTCTTTTTCTGCTTGAATAAAATATCTGCCATCAGTCCAAAGTATAGATTCCTTTAATCCAATAAGTAAAGTTCCTGCTGACCCTGTAAATCCTGACATAAACTGTCTTCCTTTAAAATAATCACTTACATATTCACTACCATGTGAATCTGAACTTGGAATAATATAATAATCTATCCCCTTTTTCTTCATTATTGCTCTAAATTTTTCTAATCTATTTTTTATAAGATTATTCATAAAATCGCCCCCATTTTATATAATTATTGTATTATCTATTTCATCAATTAACTTTTTAGATTTTTCTAACCTAGATAATATTCTATATATAGTAATAAATACTAACTTATCTTTCTCATCTACAACAGAGCTAAATTTACCTTTTATATACTTTTCTAAATTCATAACTTCATCTAAATCTAAAATTAACTCATTATTATTAAAGCTATAAGCCTTACTTAAATTAAACTTAAAGTCTTCAATAATATTACTTTTTATTTTATTTTTAAAAATATAAAAATAAAGATAATACATATCATTATTTAAAAATCTTTGATTATATACAAATTCATTAACACATTTTAATTTATATGTACTATTATTAATTATTATTTTACTTTCAAATAGTTTAGAAAGCAAAACCTGTTCATCTATATAAGTTGTCAATTTAGCATTTATTTTCTCTTTGCACCATTTATATACCATATTTAAACTAATTTTATAGTATTGCTTACTTAACATATCTATAGAATCTTTTAAGCTGTAAGGAAATATATATTTGCTTCCAATATACCCTACAAGTATACCAATAACCATAAAAATAAATCTATAAAAATCCCCGCTTACTGGTGCATTAGTTATAATAGAAAATACTCCTAAACTAACTGTAGTTGTACATATAGTTTTTATAGTAAAATCTAATTGTATAGAATAAATATAATAAAATATAGCAAATATAAATACTTCCAAATAAAAACTTCCTACAAATATATCTATTAAGCTAAATATTATTATACCAACAATAGTTCCTTTAAATCTTTTAGTGAATCTCTTTTGACTATCTTCTATATAAGGTTGTACTACTGTAAATATAGTAAAAGTAATCCATTTACCTTCTGGAATTTTAAATAATTCTACAATAAAATAAGATACAGATAAAAGGAAAGATAATCTAAAAGCATATGTAAATTTAATTGATTTTCTAAAATTATATTTAAAAATATTTTTTATTTTAAATTTATTAAATGATGAAAATACATTTTTTATTTTAACCCTCTTTTTGTTCTTTAAATCAATTAAATTTGTTAGGGAAAATTTAAGCATTTCAATATTTTGTAATATATCATAAAACGAATAATTATCTTTAAAATATTTAGAATACTTATTTGAAAAACTTTCTATATCAATAGTAAATTTTGAATAATAATTATCTTTTTTTATATAAATTTTCATTTCATTTATTAGATTTACTAAATCACTTAAAAATTCTTCTTCTTTACTACAATTAGTTAATTTAATTTTATTTATAGAATTACTTAATCGTTCTAAGCAAACTGATAAATTCAAAAGAATACTGTCATTATCATCAATATAAAAAAAGGAAGTTCTTCTATTATAAATAGTAGCTACTATACTATCTAAATATGTAGTTACCTTTAAATTTTTATTTTCTAATCTATCTTCCTTATTTGCTTTTAATCTTTTAGTTTCTAAAATATCTTCATTTTTTAAAGTGCTTATTTCATTTAAAATACTATCTAATAGCAATATAAAATTAGACTTTATTTTGTCTTTTGACTTATCTTTATTTAAAATTAATTGGCTAACTATTATAAATAATGAACCAACAGCTAATGCAATCAATCTTTCTTTAAATTCATAAAAGTAATTAACTGGTTTAACTAAAAGATATAAATATCCAAGAACAAAAGGAATCCAAATAGACATTATTAAGTCTGAAACAAAATTATATGTAATAAAAAATAATGCAAAAAAGTTTATAAATAACCCTAAAAATATATTAAAAGTAGCAATATAAGAAAATATACCTATATATAAAAAAGCCACTAAAAATATTAATGAATTTTTTATTGGATTAGCAGTTAAATCTTTATTCAATAAAGTTAATGCTCCTTTAACTACTGCAACACCTACAAATGCATTTATATTTCCAAGAAAGAACCAGTAAGAAAGAAAAACTATAACTCCAAGAATAAATATTATAGTTTTTAAAAAGTATTCATTCTTCAAAACTTTTTGCATACTTTATCACTCCAAAAATATATTTATTATTTAGAAATTATAAATATATTTTTTTATAATTCAACCATTCATTTAATAAAATGTAACATTATATATATTAAGTTAATTATTAAATTTATATATTGTATAAAAAGATTTTCTAACATTTATCATATATATAAATAGTTATTTTCTTTATATATTTAAATAATAAAATATAATATAAAAATGTATTTATAAAATAAAAAAGCCCACTATCTATAAAAATAGTAGGCTTTATTTTATTTAAAGTCTTTTAAAAGTGCTGCAAATGGATTGTTTATATCCTCTTGTGCTTCCTTTTGCATCTTCTTCATTATTTTATTTACTTCTCTTTTATTCACTTTATCATTTTTATTAAATCTTTTCTTAAATACTGATTCTTTTTCTCTAAAATTACAATTTTCTCCTGGGCAAACATATATTTTCCCTTCACCAGCCCCTCTAAGTTCTAATCTCTTTTTACACTCAGGACATCTTGCATTTGTAAGTCTTGCTATATTTTCTCTATGACCACATTCTCTATCTTGACATACATACATCTTTCCTTGCTTTCCTTTAACTTCAAGCATATACTTACCGCATTCTGGACACTTTTTACCAGTTAAATTATCATGATGAAATTTTGAATTTTCTTGTTTTACTGCTTCCACAAGAGCTATTGAATAATTTCTCATTTCCTTTGTAAACTTCTTTGGATCTTCTTTTCCTTTTGAAATTCTATCTAAAGCAGCCTCCCACTTTGCTGTAAGAAGTGGTGATTTAAGTTCACTTGGTACAAGTTCTATAAGCTGTTTTCCTTTTGATGTTGGGTAAATTTCTTTCCCCTTCTTCTCTATAACAAATGAATTAAATAATTTTTCAATTATATCTGCTCTTGTTGCAACAGTACCAAGTCCACCTGTTTCTCCTAAAGTTTTAGAAGAAGCTTTATCAACTTGTATATATTTTTGTGGATTTTCCATTGCTGATAAAAGAGTTCCCTCATTAAATCTTGCTGGTGCCTTAGTTTCAGAAACTTTAACTTTAACATCTAAAATTTTTAAGCTATCACCTTTATTTATTTTTGGAAGCTCTTGTTCTTTTATATCCTCTTTATCATCCTCATCTTCTCTATCAAATACCTTTTTCCACCCTTTTGATTTAATTACTTTTCCTTTTGCTATAACTTTTTCTCCATTTATCTCTCCTTCAAGAGTTGTTTGAATATATTCAAATGGAGGTAATAATACTGATAAAAATCTTTTAACAACTAAATCATATACATGTCTTTCATCTGAACTTAAATTTGCTAAATTACTCTTTTCCTCTGTTGGAATTATAGCATGGTGGTCTGATACCTTACTATCATCAACAAAACTTTTATTTGCTTTTATTTTACCCTTTAAAAGCTCTGTTGCTATAGCTCTATATTCTCCAAATGCTATTCCTTTAAGTCTATCTGGAATAGTAGATACTATATCTCCTGATATATATCTTGAATCTGTTCGTGGATAAGTTAAAAGTTTATGATTTTCATAAAGTCTTTGCATTATATTTAATGTTTGCTTTGCAGAATATCCATAAATTTTATTACAATCTCTTTGAAGCTCTGTTAAATCATAAAGCTTTGGTGAATAAGTCTTTTTATTAGCTTCTTTAATATCAACTATTTTTATTTCACCATTTTTTATTTTTAATGATACTTTATCTTTAAAATCAGCATTAAATATTCTTGAATTATTATCTTTATTTACCCAAGTAAAATTACATTTATTTGTTTTTATATCTATTGTGTAATATTCCTTTGGTTTAAAATTTTTAATTTCCTCTTCTCTTTGTACTATCATAGCTAAAGTTGGTGATTGTACTCTACCTGCTGAAAGCTGAGCATTATGCTTGCAAGTTAAAGCTCTTGTTACATTAAGTCCAACAAGCCAATCAGCTTCTGCCCTACATTCTGCAGCATGAAAAAGATTATCATATTCTTTTCCATCTTTTAAATTTTTAAATCCATCTTTTATAGCCTTATCTGTCTGAGATGATATCCAAAGTCTCTTGAGAGGCTTTTTAACATGAGCTTTTTCAATTATCCATCTTGCAACAAGCTCTCCTTCACGTCCTGCATCTGTCGCTATTACAATTTCTCCTACATCTTTTCTATACATTTGCTCTTTAACAATTTTAAATTGCTTTCCACTACCTTTTATAACCGTAAGCTTCATATGCTTTGGAAGCATTGGCAATGTTTCCATATTCCATGCTTTCCATGCTGGATTATATCCTTCTGGTGCATCTAAAGTTACTAGATGTCCTAATGCCCATGTTACTATATACTTTTCTCCTTCTAAATATCCATTCCCCTTTTTATTACATTTTAAAACTCTTCCAAGTTCTCTTCCTACTGAAGGTTTTTCTGCTAAAACTAATATTTTACTCATATAAATTCCTTTCAATCTATATTAAAAAGTTATTTTCTACACTATTTAACATGATAACTTAATATTTAATTCTTATTATTTCATTATAAACTAAATAACAATTAATACAAAATTTTTAATTATCATTATACTTTTCTTAATAACAAAAAATTTTACTAAATACAGATATTTTAAAATTCTACAACAAAATTATTTATTGCACTTTTTTAAATATAAATTCTTTTTAAATATTTGAATATTTTGTAATTAATGTTATAATAATCCTAAAACAAGGAATAATTTAATATAAACTTGTAGCATAATTTTTTATTATTTTATAATTATTAATTATTTAAAAAGGAGGAGATATTATGACAGCTTCTGTTAAAGAAAATATTAATATGGACATAATTGATAAAATTGATATTAGAGTTGGAACAATAAAATTAGTTGAGGATATTGAAAAATCAAAAAAATTAGTTAAACTAACTGTTAATTTTGGTGAATTTGAAAGAACTATATTAGTAGGAATGAAAGGCGAAAGAGAAAATCCTAAGGAAATCGAAGGTCAACAAGCACTATTTATAGTTAATTTACCTCCAAAGAAAATGGCAGGTGAAATTTCAGAAGGTATGCTTTTTGATATTGGATATGCTGATGGAATTACCCCCGTTTTAGCACAACCTGAAAAACCAGTTCCTAATGGAACAAGAGTTGGTTAGAACTTAACATAACATTAAAAAATATTATTTAATGTTATATAAAAATATTTTAAAATAATATTATATAGTATTAATAAAAATAACAATTAACTAAAACCTTTTTAGTTTTCCATGATACACATTTTAATATAATATCAATAAAAAATAACCTAATAAGTAATTTTTAAAAATTACTTATTAGGTATTTAATTAAAACTTTTACTAATAATCTGTTCTTAAATTATCCTTTGTCCAATATTCAAAAGCTTTTAAACATTCACTTTTATCTAAAGCTTCCAAATCTATTATTTTTTTATCATTACAATCTTCTTTTAAAAACTTTAATATATGCTCATCTCTAAAGCCAATATCTCTAGCATCTTGAACTGTGCATCCATAATACACTTTTGATATATTAGCCCAAATAATAGCTGACATACACATAGGACAAGGTTCTGATGTTGTATATAATTCACATCCACTTAAGTCAAAAGTATTAAGTTCTTTACAAGCTTTTCTTATAACGTTTACTTCACCATGAGCAGTAGGATCATTATCTTTAATTACAGTATTATGAGCCACAGCTATAATTTTTCCATCCTTAACTATTGCTGCACCAAATGGACCTCCTTCGTGATGCTTCATTCCATCCATGCAACTTTCAACACATAAATTCATTATCTTATCTTTTTCCATATTCATACCCTCTTTATCTTAATTATTATATTAATTATTAAATTATTTACATATTAATATTATACTTATAATAATTTATTTTTAAAATATGGCTAATAATTTTATGCATCTTTCTTTAAGCTAGCCATTAATATTTTCTCAGCTGTCATAGGTAAGTCTCTAATATTAACTCCCATTCCATTATATATAGCATTTGCTATTGCTGGAGCTGGTGTATTAATAACAATTTCACCTATTGATTTAGCTCCAAATGGACCCGTTGGTTCATAACTACTTTCAAATTCTACTCTTACATTACCAACATCTAATCTAGTTGGTAACTTATATTGCATAAAAGTATCATTAATCATTCTACCATTCTTGTCATAGTTTATATCTTCAAGTAATGCCATACCAATACCTTGCACTATTCCACCTTCTGCTTGTATTCTTGCAAGTGCTGGATTTATTACTGTTCCACAATCAACTACTGAAACATAATCAACTACTGATGTTTTTCCTGTTTCTTTATCAATTTCAACTTCAACCAATCCAACCATAAATGGTGGTGGTGAAACTGGACTTGAATGTGATACAGAAACAACAATAAATTGTCTATCCCCTACAATTAATCTTTCAGAAAGTTCTTCTAAAGAAATTTCTTTGCTTCCATCTAAAGCTTTTATTGTTTTTCCATCAAACTCAACTTCTTCTGGAGTTAAATTTAATTCTTTTGCTCCCTCAATGCAAATTCTTTTTCTCATTTCCTCACAAGTTTTTACTACAGCCATTCCTGTTACATAAGTTGTACTTGATGCGTAAGAACCAACATCATATGGTGACATATCAGTATCAACACCACTTACTGTAACATTTTCTATAGGGCAATCAAGACATTCTGCTGCCATTTGAGTAAATATAGTATCAGAACCTGTACCCATATCAGATGATGCGAGCATTAATTGATAAAAACCTCCATCACCTAATTTTATTTCAACAGAAGCTTTATCTATATTTTCTATACCTGAACCTTGCATAGTTATTGCTACACCTACAGATCTTACTTTATTATTTCCAATATCTTTATATGGATATTTTTCATCCCACTTAAATATTTCTTTAGCCCTCTTTAAACACCTATCAAGAGCACAACTATTAAGAGTTTCACCATGATATGCAGGAAGATATTCTCCTTCTTTAACCATATTTATTTCTCTTATTATAGTAGGATCCATATTAAGCTTTGCTGCTAATTCATTTATTATAGATTCAACAGCAAAGAATCCTTGAGTTGCACCATAACCTCTAAATGCACCAGCTGCCATTGTATTAGTATATACAACTTTATAATCAAAATTATATGCCTCTACTCTATTGTATACTGTTAAAGGCTTAACTCCAACTAACTCTACAACTGTAGGTCCTTGTTCTCCGTAAGCACCTGTATTTGAAATAACTGAAATATCAAGTGCTTTTATTACCCCATCTTTATTTGCTCCTAACTTAACTTTTAATTGCATCGCATGTCTACTAGATGACGCAGTAAATGTTTCTTGTCTATCATAAATTATCATTGCAGGTTTCCCTGTTTTTAATGTAACTATGGCAGGATATATTTCGCAACATAATGTTTGCTTAGCTCCAAAACCTCCACCAATACGTGGTTTAATTACTCTTATTTGTGATTTTGGTATATCTAATGCTCTTCCTAAAATTCTTCTTAAGTGAAAAGGGATTTGTGTTGAACTAACAACTACTAATCTTCCGTAACAATCATAATGAGTAAAAGCTCTCATTGTTTCCATCATAGCTTGTGCATTAGCTTTTGTATTATAAGTTTCCTCTAAAACTATATCACATTCTTTTAGTACCTCATCAACGTTACCTTTTTTCATATTACCTGATGCACATATATTTCTCTTTTGGTCTGTTCCAAAATCAAAATGAACAAAATAGTCATCCTCATCATGTATTACTATATCATTATCTATAGCTTCTATTGGGTCAAATATAGCTTTCAACTTTTTATATTTTACTTTAATTAATTTCATTGCTTTATCAACTGATTTTTCATCAATTCCAGCTACTATAGCAACAGCATCTCCAACATGCCTAACTCTATTTTCCAAAATTAATCTATCATATGGAGCTGGCTCTGGATATGACTGCCCTGCAATTTGAAACCTTTTATTTGGTACATCTTCATAAGTTAGTATACACTCTATACCTGGAACCTTCATTGCAATATCTTTTTTTATTTCTAATATTTCAGCATGTGCATGTGGGCTCCTTAAAACTTTAACTATTAAAGGATTACTTGGTGCTATATCCTCAGTATAAACAGGTTTTCCAGTAAGTAATGACATAGAATCTACTTTTGCATAGCTCTTATTTACTATTTTCATTTACTTAACCTCCTTGCTATTTAAATACTTCTTAATAGCTCTAAGTTGTCCCATGTATCCTGTACACCTACAAAGATTTCCAGATAAATATTCTTTTATTTCTTCTTCTGTAGGGTTTACTAATTCTTTTTTCATGGCTAATACATTCATAATAAATCCTGGACTACAATATCCACACTGTTCTGCACCTTCAGCTGCCATGAATTTTGCAAACTCACTTACTTGATCATTTAAGCCTTCTAATGTAAAAATATGTTTTCCATTCATTTTAACAGCTAATGTTGAACATGATAAAATTGGTTTTTCATCAGCCCAAACAGTACATAATCCACAATTTGATGTATTACAACCTCTTTTTACACTTAAATATCCTTTTTCTCTAATAAAATCTATAAGTAATTTATCGGCTTCTATGTCATCAGTATAAAGTTTATTATTAATCCAAATTTTAGTAATCATACATAATTACCTCCAATTAATTCTTGTATACCTCTTTTTACGAATACTTTAGCTAGAATTTCTCTATACTCTTTAGATCCTCTCATATTACTTCCAAATACTAGCTCTGAAACTACTTTATCGCAAGCAATTTCTATTTCTTCTTTTGTTGGATTATTTGATAACACTTTTGATGCTTCTTTAGCTATTTCAGCTCTATTAGGTCTTCCACCAACTACAATTTTCCAATTATCACCTATTTTACTTAATGAAACTATTAAAACTGGTAAATCAGTTTCTGAAAGCCTATGAGTAAAATATATATTTTTACTTTTATTCTTTTTAACTATTATTTTTTCTATTATATCTTTTTCATAAGGTAACTTTGAAAATTCTTCTAAAGATATAATTCCTCTTTTATGTGAAACTACATAACTATCTAATGTTAAAAATGCAGCTAAAACATCTGAAAAACCAAATCTTGAATATATACTTCCTCCAACTGTTGCTAAATTTCTAAATTGAACTCCAACAATATGTTTAACAGATTCTTTAAAAATATCTTGAAATTCATCGTTTAAAGCCTTGTTTAATTCTAAATCTCTAAGTGTAACCATAGACCCAATATGAAATTCATCATCTTTTTCTTCTATTTTATTTAAATTTAAGCTTGATAAATCTATAGCTGTATTTATATTCTTTTTTCCCATTTTAAGCCATAAAAGGCCTCCTAGAATAGTGTTTGTCTTGTTTTTGCTTAATATTTCATAAGCCTCTTCTAATGAGCTTGGTCTTACATACTCTTTTATAGTAAACAAACAAATCCCTCCATCACATAAACTTATATTTTATTTTTCTAGTCTTTTTCTTCTTAAAATGGCTTTTTTAGTTGCATTAAATATTTTATTATATCCTGTACATCTACATAAATGTCCTGATATTTCTCTTCTTATTTCTTCATCTGTATAATCTTTTCCACTATCAACTAAAGCAGTTGTTGTTAGAACTAAACCTGGTGTACAGAAACCACATTGAACAGCCCCTTCTTCAATGAATGCTTCTTGCACATCTGAAAGCTTACCATTTTTCTCAAGTCCCTCAACTGTTTTTATTGTTTTTCCGTCTGCCCAAGCAGCTAAATAAATACATGAATCTGTTGGAACACCATTTACTAAAACAGTACATGCTCCACATTCACCAACAAGACATCCTTGTTTTACTCCTGTTAAATGTAATCTACTTCTCAATACTTCTGATAAAGATTCCCTAACATCTATTTCTAATTCATATTTTCTTTCATTTACTGTAAATGATATTTTTCTTTTTAAACCCATGATTATTCACCTATCCTCTCGCTGCTCTTTCTACTGATTCTTTTATTGCTCTATATGTTAATTCATCTATTAAATGCTCTTTATATTCTTTAGATGCATTCCAGAAATCTATAGCTCTTGATGATTTTAAAGCTAACTTTCCAAGCAACTTCATGTTTTCATCATTAACTTCCATTCCTTTTGCTTCACATTCAGCTATTTCACATCTTATTGGAACAGGCCCTGACACTCCTAATGCTACTCTAACATCAACAAACTTACCATCTTTAACTTCTACAAGTGCTGCAACACCCATAAGAGCTATATCCATAGCGTTTCTACTAGCAAATTTAATATAATTACCATATTTATTTTCATAATCTTTCTTCTCTATAATTATACTAACTAATATTTCATCTTTTCTTATATTAGTCATTCCAGGTCCTTTATAGAAATCCTTTACGCTCAGTATTCTCTCACCTGATTTTGATTTAAGTTTAACTTTGCTATTTAAAGCAAAAACAGTTGGTGCACTATCTCCTGATACTGCTCCATTACATATATTTCCACCAATTGTAGCCATATTTCTAATTTGTGGACCTCCCATTGATACAGCAGCCTCTGCTAAAATTGGAATGTGTTTATTTATTATCTCACTTCTAAATATGTCTGAGAAAGTTGCCATAGCTCCAACTTCAATTGATTCATCTTCAAGTATTTTTATTTCATTTAATCCTTCAATATCTCTTATACTTATTAAATTTAAAGATTTGAATCTTTCTTCATGAAGCTTTACAAGTACATCAGTTCCTCCTGCTATTATTGTTAAATTATCTTTTTCATCTAATAAATTTAATGCCTCTTCTAATGTTTTAGGTTCTAATATTTCATTTATATCATACATACTATTTCGCCTCCTATATAAGTCCAACTTCTTTAAATTTTTCAAATACTGATTGTGAATCCATTGGTAATTTATTAAATGCTACACCAGTTGCATTTAATACTGCATTACGAATTGCAGGTGCTGGAGAAATTGTTGTATTTTCTCCTAGTGATTTTTGACCAAAACTTGATGTTGGATCATAAGTATCTACAAATTCACATTTTATTTCTGGAGTATCCATTATTGTTGGTAATTTATAATGTAACAAGTTATTATTTATTACTGCTCCAGTTTCTTTATCTATTATGAATTTTTCAGATAAAGCAAATCCTAAAGCCATACTTACGCCACCATGAACTTGTCCTTCTGCTAACTTTTTATTTAAAATTTTTCCTGAATCATGTAAATTATATAAATCTAAAACTTTTATTTTTCCAGTTCTTATATCAACTTCAACTTCAACAAAAGTTGCACCATAAGCTATTGCATTATTTTGAACCTTAACAGTTAAATCACTTGTTATAGGTGCATATTTAACTTTGTTATAATATGCTTCAAGTGCAATTTCTTCTAATGGATATAGTTCTCTTTTTGTTCCTTTTTCTATTACTTTTGCATCAGCTATATCTAAAAGACTTGCATCTAAACCACATTTATCGCTTGCAATTTCTAAAACTTTTTTCTTAACTTCTAATGCAGCTTTTTTAACAGCTTGACCTGCTATAAATGACTGTCTTGATGCATATGATCCTGTATCAAAAGGAGTAACATCTGTATCTTGTTCTGAAACTAAAGTTACCATTTCAAATGGTATTCCTATTGTTTCAGCAACCATTTGACTAAATACTGTATCACTACCTTGTCCTATTTCTGTAGCTCCAACTTGAACTTGAACTGAACCATCTTGATTCATTACTATTCTTGTTCCTGCAGCCTCAAGAGATACTGGCCATGTACCTGAGAAATAACTAAATACTGCCATTCCAACTCCTCTTCTTATAGGACCATCTTGATTTTTATATAACTCTCTCTTTCTATCCCAATCAATTAATTCTCTACCTCTTTTTACACATTCAGGTAAACCAAATGTACGAACAACAAGTCCATTATCTGGATCTACATGTCCTTCTTTTATAAAGTTGTTTAATCTAAATTCAACAGGATCTAAATTTAAATCCTTACATATATCATCTACAAGTGATTCAATAACAAAACACATTTGTGGTATACCATATGCTCTCATGGCACCAGCTACTGGTAAATTTGTATATATTGTTTTTGGACGATATTTTTCAGCTTTTATATTATAAAGAGGTCTTATTTTACTTCCTGCACTCATTGCAATTGAATGTCCATGTGATGCATAAGCCCCATTATTTACAAAATTCTCTATATCATAACCTTCAATTTTATTATCTTTTGATATAGCTGCTTTTATATTAACTCTCATTGAATGTCTTGTTCTAGTTGCAACAATTGCTTCTTCTCTACCTAGTTGAAATCTAACTGGTCTTCCTCCTACAGCTAATGACATTGCTGCTGTTAAAGGTTCAATTATAACATCTTGCTTTCCACCAAAGCCACCACCTACATATGGCTTTATTACTCTTACTCTACCAATAGGTAAATTACAAGCTTTTGCAACTATTCTTCTTGCAATATGTGGTATCTGTGTTGAAGAAATAACTAACATTCTTCCTTTTTCATCAATCTTTGCCATTGCATTATGAATTTCCATTTGACAATGTTGAACTATTTGAGTTTCATATTGTCCACCATATACTTTATCAGCATTTTTAAAAACTTCATCCGGATCTCCGACTGTTATACCAAAATCACTAACTATATTATTAGGTCTTTCATCATGAATAACTGGAGCTCCAGGTTTTATAGCTTCCTCTTGATCTACTAAAAAAGGTAATACTTCGTAATCTACTTTTATTAATTTCAAAGCTTTCTTTGCTGTAAGCTCATCTACAGCTATTACAGCTGCAATAGAATCTCCAACAAAACGTGCTTTATCTGTAAGTAATTGATAATCTTCTATATCTCTATGACTTGGATCTAATGAATATGGATGTCCTGCTGTTGGAAATTTAGTATTTGGTACATTTTTATATGTTAATACTGCTTCAACGCCTTCTAAGTTTTCAGCTTCAGTAGTATCAATATCTTTTACCTTTGCATGTGCATAAGGACTTCTTAAAACCATCCCAACAAGTGCATCCCTCTCAAAATAATCTGAACAATACTTAGCTTTTCCTGTAACTTTAGCTACTGCATCAACTCTATTTATACTTTTACCTATTAAATCATAAGCTTTACCCATTTTTCTACAATCCCTTCTGTAACTAAAATAATTAGTTTATTTATTCATAATACTCATTATATTTAATTAATTGCTTTAAATTCCTTGTATTATACAAATCATTATTCCCCTTAATATTTAATTAAGGGGCCAATGATTCATCTTTGTATTTACCTTTTAAACATTAGATATTTTAATTTAACTTTTAATTTAAGCTAATTTCCCCTCATCTAATGGTTTATGTTTCAATTTATATAAATTGTATAAATTAATTAATGCTATAAGCCCATTTGATACTGATATAGGATAAGCTCCTACTATAATCCCATATATTACAAATAAAACGCATCCAATAGTATTGATTATTCTAAGTTTCACTATAGATGTCATAATTAATGATACAACTATCATAGCTGATGCTATATAACCAATCCATTCAACAAGTGTACTATTCATATTTTAAATTCCTCCACCTCATAATATTTTTATTATGTTTCTTAAAATTTTATTTCTTTAAGATATATAAATAGATGTGGTTCTAATTTTTTATTATGTCTACACTTTGCGAGCAATATGTTAATTAAATGTGTATCTAAGTTTAAAATAAATTAATTAATTTATTTTTTATATGTGCTCATGCTTTAATTAATTTATAAATACAAAGCTTTATTAATTTTTAAATTTATTCGACTTGTTTTTTATACTTACTTGCTAGAAATAATACTATACAAGCTAATACAACATTAAGCCATTGAGTAAGTTGAATAAATATATTTACTTTGCTTATTGTCAAATTTATAGCTATACAAGCTACTGCAATAGTAAGTATTGTCCAATATTGAATACTTATACCATCAGCATTTTTTAATTTTATTAATTTATATATTTGTGGTAAAAATGAATATATTAAAGTTATACTTCCTAATAATTGAGCAATATTTCCTACTAATTGTAAATCAGGCATATTTAACATCTCCTATCCACATAATCTACTTTTTATTTTTTTCTCTTTTTTCTTTTATACTAAAATGAACAATCAATACAGTGCTAAAAACAGCAAATATAACGTTTACACTTTGAGTTATTAATTGTACTTTTGGAACATTACATATAAATTGATTTAAACATATACATGTTATTCCAAAAGTCATAATTACCCAATATTGTATACTGTTATTACCTGGGCTTTTAGTTTTTAAAAGAGTATAAATTTGTGGTAGGAATGAATATATAATTAATATACCTCCTATTATATTCATAACTGTTCCAAATTTGATTAAACCGCTCATAGCTCCCTTATTTCTAAAACCTTTACTTTAAAGGTTAACCCTTTTAGAAATAAGTCCCTCCCTTCAAAAGTAAATTTTTATTATAATAATTATTTTAAATTTTTAACTTAGCTATTTTAAAATTTAATCTATAAATTATTTTATAAAAATTATTTATTATCTCTACAATAAATTGTTGGTACTGCTGCATAAACTGCTGCACATCTTACTAAATCAGCTTTCCATGTTTTTTCATTTGGAGCATGTGCTTCTTCTTCTTTTCCTGGTCCAAATCCTATACATGGTATTCCGTATCTTCCCATTATTGAAACTCCATTTGTTGAGAATGTCCATTTATCAACTTTTGGTGTTCCATACATTCCTTCATATGCTTCAACCATAGCTTTTGTTGCTGGTGCATCTTCTGGAATTACCCATGTTGGGAAATAACAATCTGTTGGGTAAACTAAGTTTGTCCAACTTGGTCTTTCATATTTGTACATTGTTACTTCTGCTCCATATTTTTTAACGAATGGTAAGCTTCTAACTTCTTCTAATGCACTTTCGTATGTTTCTCCATCTGTTAAACGACGGTCTAATGAAATTGCACACATATCTGCTACTGCACAACGTGATGGTGAGTTATAGAATATTTGTGATACTGTAACTGTTCCTTTTCCTAAGAATGGATC